>JAGALA010000008.1 GCA_017625935.1 Clostridia bacterium | reverse complement strand
TGAAAGATATTCACGCTATACTGCGTGGGTGGACGTTTGCAAGGGATGGCAAGAAAACTAAGGAACATCGACTACACCTCATCCACCGCGAAGCGGTCCCCCTTCCCCTCCAAACAAAGGGGAAGGCAAATGAAACCGTTTTTCCCGCGTGCGGCAGCTCGAACAGTGCTATCGAAATGACCATCCCCGAGCTTGAAATGTATTCACGCTATACTGCGTGGGTTGACGTTTGCAAAGGGTGGCAAGAGTGAATTATGCAATACGTTGCATTGAAGAAAAAGCCTTCCCCTTGAGGTGATTCCCCTGCGAGGGGAAATGTCGCAAAGCGACAAAAGGGTTGCTGCCCTGCAAGGGAAGGGGGACCATTTATGGTGGATGAGGTGTTAAAATGAATGAAATTGCAAATAAAAATTTAACAAGCATCTCAAAAGCACTGCGCAAGCAGATGACCAAAGAGGAAAAGCATCTTTGGTATGATTTTTTGAAGGAGCTTCCCATTACGGTCAATCGTCAAAAGGTTATTGGCAATTACGTTGTTGACTTTTACTGTGCAAGCGCAAAAATTGTTATAGAGCTTGACGGCTCGCAGCATTATGACGAGCAAGCGAGAGAAAAGGATAAAGAGCGCGATGAATATTTAAGAGGTCTTGGTATTAAGGTGCTAAGATATTCGAATTATGATTTTAACAGACGGTTTGAGGGAGTGTGTGCTGATATTTTAAAGCATATAAACACCTCACCACCGCCAGACGGCGGAGCCTCCCCTCAAGGGGAAGCCTAAAAAATAACCTTTAATTGCTATACCGCGTGGGTGGACGTTTGCAAGGGGTGGCAAGAGTGAATTATGCAATGCACGCATTGATGATATACACGCAAATGCGTGGTGATATGCACACTTCGTGTGATGATATGCAATGCGTTGCATTGATGATATACAACGCTATGCGTTGATTTAACCGTAGGGGGCGACGTCCTCGACGCCCCGATTAGCGACGTCCTCGACGCCCCGTTTCATCGGTGCGTACCTGACAATGCGGACGGGAATATGCAACCTACGGTTGATGATATACACATCGAGATGTGATGATATGCAATGAGTTGCATTGATGATATACAACGCTACGCGTTGATTAATTTGTAGGGCGGGGGCTTGTCTCCCGCCGTTTTCAATGGCAGGTTCTAAACAATCCTACGTTGTTTTAGGAAATGTGATTTAACAGAAAAAGCACCCTCGGGTGCTTTTTTATATTACGTCCGTGTGATACCGAGTGGAGCAAAGCGATATTTGATGCATTTTTATTGACTAAACAGGGATGATTTGGTATAATAAATATATATGATGCTTAAAGCGGAGGAAGAAAAATGGCAAAAACAGTTAATGACGTTTTGAATATGATAAAGGAAAACGGAATCAAGATGGTTGACTTCAAGATGGTTGACATAAACGGTCAGTACAGGCACGTTACCATTTTGGCTGAAAACTTTTCCGAGGATACGGTGAAAAGCGGCATCGGCTTTGATGCCTCGAATTACGGCTACGCAGTTGTTGAAAAGAGCGATATGGTGTTCATTCCCGACCCCGATACCGCGGTTATCGACCCGTTTTGCGAAATCCCAACGCTTTCAATGACGGGTAACGCAATGATTATCGACTCACCCGAAAACCGTCCGCTTCCGCAGTACCCGAGAAACATAGTTTTGGCGGCGGAAAACTATATGAAGGAGCTTGGCATTGCCGATACAATGCTCATTTTGCCCGAGTTTGAGTTCTATCTCTTTGACAGAGCAGGCTGGGAGGTTAGCGGAAAAAGCATCAGCGCAAGCGTTGATGCAAAACAGTCCTATTGGAATTCCGCCACGCAGGGTCAGGGCGTTGTCGTTCCAAAGCAAAAGAACTACCATATTGCAAAGCCGTTTGACGTTTCCTACGAGTGCCGCAGTGAAATGTGTTTGCTTATGAAGGAAATGGGCATCGAAATCAACTATCACCACCCCGAGGTTGCCGCATCGGGTCAGTTCGAGATTGAGCCGCAGCTTGGCAAAATGTCAGATATGGCAGATAAAACAATGATGATAAAATATATTATTCACAACACAGCCTTAAAGCACGGAATGAGCGCAACCTTTATGCCAAAGCCGATTTACGGCGAGGCGGGCAGCGGTATGCACGTTCATATGCTTCTTTTGAAGGACGGCGAGCCCGTGTTCTCGGACGATAGCGGCTACGCACATCTTAGCCGTGAGGCGCATTACTTTATGGGCGGACTTTTGAAGCATATTGACTCGCTTTGCGCTTTAACCAATCCAAGCACCAACTCCTTTAAGCGCTTAGTGCCCGGCTTTGAAGCACCTGTTACGGTTGGATACGCAACCTCTAACCGCAGTGCGGTAATCCGTATTCCCGCATACGCAAAGACGCCGAACAAGCGCCGCTTCGAGCTTAGAAACCCCGACGCAACCTGCAACCCGTATTTCTGCTACGCATCTATTTTGATGGCAGGTCTTGACGGAATTAAGAACAAAATTGACCCGCACGCAAACGGCTGGGGTCCGTATGACTGCAATCTTTATCACCTGAGCGATGAGGAAAAAGCAAAGCTCACACATTTGCCCACCTCACTCCCCGAGGCACTTGACGCACTTGAAAGGGACAACGATTACCTCACCGCAGGCGGCGTTTTCCCACGCGAGCTTATCGACAATTTCATCAAAGCAAAGAGGGCGGAATGCTCCGAGCTTTCAAAAATTCCGCATCCTGCAGAGTTTGAAAAATATTATAATTTATAGTCAAAAAAATGCACTTGTCCCCCGATAAGTGCATTTTCTACTATTTGTGCGCGACCGAAAAACACTTGTGCGAAAAGTTTACACATTTTTTATAATTTTTTTCAAAAAGGTATTGACTTTATAAAGAAAAAATTATATGATAAGAATAATATTTATATTTTTGGAGGAAACTAAAATGAAACTTAAAAGAGTATTTGCGATTGTAATGACAATCGTACTCTGTTTCGGTATGGTTGCCGTTCTCGCTTCTTGCGGAAACAATGAGGTTAACTATGCTGAAAACAACACAAAAATCAAGGTTGGCGTGTCCGGCCCACTCACAGGCGGTGCTGCTATGTACGGTATCGCAGTTAAAAATTCTGCTCAGCTTGCTATTGATGAAATCAATGCAAAGGGCGGCGTAAACGGCGTTATGCTTGAGCTTGTTGCTGCTGACGATAAGCACGATGCAACACTCGTTTCAACAACCTACACAACACTTTACGAGGGCGGCTGCCAGCTCTTCCTCGGCACAGTAACAACAAAGCCCGGTATCCAGTTCAAGGACTACGCAACAGAGGACGGTATTTTCTACTTAACTCCATCTGCATCCGGTGATGATATCCCATATGCTGACGGCGGCTTCCAAATGTGCTTTACAGACTCCAACCAAGGTACAGCTTCAGCAAAGCTCTTTAACGAGAACTATGCAGGCAAGAAGATTGGCATATTCTACAAGGCAGACGACGACTATTCTGTTGGTATTAAGAACAACTTCGTTAAGAACCTCGATGCTTCATTCGGTAAGATTGAAGAGGCGTCCTTCACAGGCGACACATCACTTTTCGACTCACAAATTTCAATGCTTAAGGATTGCGACGTAATCTTTATGCCAATTTACTACACACCCGCTTCACAATTTATGAAGCAGGGCGCAAACATCGTTAAGGCAGACGCAGTTTACTTCGGCTGCGACGGCTTTGACGGCATTGACGCAGTAGACGGCTTTGCAATTGACACAATTCCACAAGAGGTTTCATACCTTTCACACTTCGATTCAACAGCAACCGAGGGTCCTGCTGCTGATTACATCAAGGCATACAAGGAAGCATATCCGAACGAGCCACTCAACCAATTCGGCGCAGCAGCATATGACTGCGTATACGCAATGGTAGCAGCACTTGAAAAGTCAGGTGAGGAAATCACAGCTACAATGTCAGCTCAGGATATGTCCGAGATCTTGCTTGCACAGTTCAAGGGCGGCTTCGTGTTCAACGGCGTTACAGGTAAGTGCGAGGGCGAAAACAAGTCCACAATTACTTGGAATGCGGACGGAACAGTTGATAAGGAAGCTGTTAAGTATGTAGTTAAGGAAGCTGGCGCAAACGGCTGATTTTAGCTTATAATTATTTGCCGACGCTTTTGGCGTCGGCAAATTGTCTTAATTATGTCTTTGCTTAAAAACGCCGCTTTGGGCTGAAAAACAGACACAGGGTGGCTATTTTATAAAAATAAGGAAAAAACAATGGATTTATTAACTATCATTATTAACGGTCTTAGCATAGGCGGCATATACGCAATGATTGCCCTTGGCTATACTATGGTTTACGGTATTGCCAAGATGCTTAACTTTGCTCACGGCGATATCATAATGGTTGGCGCTTATACCGTTGTGCTTTTGTTCACAACAAGCCCGACGGTTGGTATCATTTCTGCGCTTGTTCTTTGCGTGCTTGTCGGAATAATTGTAGAAAAAGCGGCGTATAGACCTCTTCGCGGTGCTTCCCCCTTGGCAGTTTTGATTACCGCTATCGGCGTTAGTAAGCTGCTTCAGTCAGCGGCGCAGATTTTCATCGGCTCCGAGCCTAAGGGACTCACCTTGAACCTTGGAGAGATTAGGCTTGGCTCGCTTCACATCAGCGTTTTGACGCTCCTTACAATTCTTATTTCCGTTGCCGTTATGGCAGGGCTTACACTCTTTGTTAAATATACGAAGATGGGACGCGCGATGGTTGCCGTTTCCGAGGACAGAGGTGCGGCTCAGCTTATGGGCATAAACGTAAACTCTGTTATCACCGTTACGTTCATTATCGGCTCGGCGCTTGCGGCGCTTGCGGGCGTGTTCCTGCTCTTTAAGTCGCAGTCGGTTGACTCAACCTTCGGCGCAATGCCCGGTATCAAGGCGTTTGCGGCTGCCGTTATCGGCGGTATCGGCTCAATCCCCGGTGCTATGGTCGGCGGCGTTGTCCTTGGCTTTATTGAGGCAATTTTTGCCGCAACACCGCTTCGCGACTACGTTGACGCAATTGAATTTGCAATTCTTATTATCGTTCTTCTCGTTAAGCCGACAGGCATTCTCGGAAAGAAGAGAAGGGAGAAGGTATAATGAATAAGAAGGAAAAATTTTTCTCGGTTATGAAAAAGGTCGGCACGGGTGCGCAAAAATTCTCCAAGAATTACCTCAACTATACGGTTATTTTAGCGGTAATGCTTGTGTTCACGATTTTTGCACTCGCAACGCCGATGAAGGATTCAACCGCGCTCCTTTTCCAAAAGATTACCGTTGCGGTTATCTTGGCGGTTTCGCTAAACTTCGTCGTTGGCTTCCTCGGTGAGCTTTCACTCGGACACGCGGGCTTTATGGCTGTCGGCGCGTTCCTCGGAGGCAAGCTTTCAACTATTCTTGTAAACGCGCTCGGGGCAAATAGCACCAATATCTTTATTTTGATTTTATCACTCGTCCTTGGCGCTGTATGTGCCGCTGTCTGCGGCGTGGTTGTCGGCTTTGCCGCACTCCGCCTGCGCGGTGACTATCTTGCTATCGTTACTCTTGCCTTTGGCGAGATTGTAAGAGTTGTTTTCATTAACTCCTCGTACGATAACGCAATTAATAAAATCAACGCAACAAAGCTCCCCGAATTTATAAAGAATTTCTTTGCAAAAATTCTTGAGCTTCTTGATTTCGGCGGCGCGCTTGGCTTACAAAGCCCGTCCTTCCCGAAAAAGAAGATGTATATTCTTGTAATTATCGGCTTCTTGCTCATTTTGTTTACGCTTTTCGTTATTCAAAATATCCTAAAGAGCAAAACGGGCAGAGCAATAACAGCTATTCGCGATAACGAAATCGCGGCGAAGGCAATGGGCATTGACGTAACGAAGCATAAGCTTATGGTTTTCGTTATTTCCGCCGCATTTGCAGGTATGGCAGGCGTGCTCTTCAGCTACGCAAACAAGCCTGTCAGCGCTTCATCCTTCGGCTATAACTACTCAATTGAAATTCTCATTATGGTTGTTCTTGGCGGTATGGGAAGCATAAACGGCTCCATAATTTCCGCTTCGCTCATTACCATATTGAACGAGTTCCTTAGCAAAAAGCTCACAGGCGACAATGCAATTTACAAGGACCTTTTCTACGCGGTAATTCTTATCCTCGTTATTATCTACAATAACGCACCTGCACTTAAAAATCTGCGTGAAAAGCTCAACCTTAAAAACCTTGTTGGCAAGCTATTTAATAAAATCTTTAAGCGCAAGCCGAATCCGTCAAGTGTTGCAAGCGATGCGGCAAGATGGGACGTTGTGCCGACAAAGATTGAGATGAACGAGGTTTTGTCTACCGACGTTGTAATTGACTATACAGGCGAAAACAGCGCTGATATAGACGAGAGAGGAGGTAGCGATAATGGCAAAGAAAATTAAAGCACCGAAGCACGTTCCACATAAAAGAGAGAATATAGAGAGCGAATACGTGCTTGAAACAAGAAACCTTGGCATTTCCTTCGGCGGTCTTAAGGCGGTTCAGGACGTTAACCTAAAGATTAAGAAAAATCAGGTTTACGGTCTTATCGGCCCAAACGGCGCGGGAAAAACAACGGTTTTCAACCTGCTCACGGGCGTTTATCAGCCGACAACGGGCTCCTTCTATCTAAACGGTGAGGACTTAACGGGTCTTTCCCAAGAAAAAATCAACCGTAAGGGCTTTGCCAGAACCTTCCAAAACATTCGTCTTTTCAACAATATGACGGTTGTGCGTAACGTAATGGTCGGTCTTTCCAATCAGCCAGAATACAAATGCACGCTTTTTGAGTCTATCTTCCGTCTGCCGCGCCATTTTATCGCTGAAAGGAAGATGCGTAAGCGCGCAAAGGAGCTGCTTGATATCTTTGGCTTGCTTGATGAGAGAAACAACCTCGCGTGCAATCTGCCGTACGGTAAGCAAAGAAAGCTTGAAATTGCGCGTGCGCTTGCAACCAATCCAAAGCTCCTTTTGCTTGACGAGCCTGCGGCGGGCATGAACCCGAATGAAACCGAGGACCTCGTTAACACAATTAAGTATATTTGCGAAAACTTCGATATGACAATTTTGCTTATCGAGCATGATATGAAATTCGTATCGGGTCTTTGCGACCAAATAACCGTATTAAACTTCGGTACAGTTCTTGCCGAGGGCGACACAAAGGAAGCGCTTAATAACCCTGAGGTTATCAAGGCGTACATCGGAGGTTAATTATGGCACTCTTAGAGGTACAAAATTTAGAGGTAAGCTACGGCGTTATCCGTGCTATCAAGGGCATTTCCTTTGAGGTTAACGAAGGCGAGATTGTAACGCTCATCGGCGCAAACGGCGCAGGCAAGACAACGACAATGCAAAGCACCGTGGGTCTTATTCCCAAAAAATCGGGCAAGGTTACCTTCAACGGACAGGATATAACGAAAATTCCGTGCCACAAGGTTGTGCATCTCGGTATGACACAGGTGCCCGAGGGCAGACGTGTTTTCCAGGAGCTGACTGTTTACGAAAATCTTTTGATGGGTGCTTACTCCGTTAAAAACAAAAAGGCAGACTTCAAAGCAGACATAGAAAGAGTTTACGAGCGCTTTCCCCGTCTTGCAGAAAGAAAAAACCAGGTTGCAGGCACGCTCTCGGGCGGTGAGCAGCAGATGCTGGCTATGGGACGCGCGCTTATGAGCCGTCCGAAGCTTTTAATGCTTGACGAGCCGTCGATGGGTCTTTCTCCACTTCTTGTTGACCAGGTTTTCGACATCATAAAGGAAATCAACAAGGATGGCACAACAATTCTTTTGGTTGAGCAAAACGCAGGTAAATCACTTGCAATTTCGGACCGCGCATACGTGCTTGAAAACGGAAAAATCGTTCTAAGCGGCACGGGCAAGGAGCTTAGCGAGAGTGAGATGGTTAAAAAAGCATACCTTGGCGGATAGGCAAGCGGTGCTTGCAATGAAATAAATCCGCATACACGGATTTGTGAAATATCACTCCGTGATGTGAAATGCTTGCTTTGCAAGCGTGAAATGACTACGTCATTAAGGTAGAGATGTTGCGAAAATTCGCAACATCTCCTCTTTTTTACCTTAGTTTTCTCTCTTGACAAATTATTATACTTATGCTAAAATTTTACTGTAAATATAATATTAGGAGAGATATTATGAAAAAGAAACTCATTTTAGCGCTTACGCTTGTGGCAATGCTTGCGTGCATTTTTGCCATTTCTGTGAGTGCGGCGACTGTTTATAAAACAGAAAACGGCGCCGAGCTTTTCCGTTATGTTGACGAAAACGGTGATTACGATTTCGATAGCTATACGGGCTCATTCCCCAAAACAGATGCAGACGGAAACGAGCTTACCTGGTATTTTACAAACAAATCAACCGTTGGTAGCGACACAGTTTATACCGTTGCAAGCAAAATCACGCTTGGTGAGGCAGGCAGCCTCAATGAAAACGGAGAGTTTTCCTTTACAAGCCCGGTTACAAACAAAAATACGCTGAGCGTTAATTATCCCGACAACGCGGGAATTTTAAAAATTCCTGCATTCGGTGCATATAACACTCGCGCTCAAAATAATATTTTGTTTGCATATCTGCCAAACACCTTGACAGCGCTTCCTGAAAGCTTGTTCCAGGAAACACCTGTAATCGTTGGTGAAATTGATGACGAGACTCCCGTTACAATGATTCCTCATAAGCTTTGCCATGAGGCAAGAAACATCAAGGTTGTTAATATTCCAGCGGCTGTAACGTTCATAGATTCTATTGATGATAGAAATGGTGCACCGTTCTGCAACACAAAATCACTTAAAACAGTAACGTTTGCAGAAAACAGCCAGCTTACCCGTATTTGCTCATTTGCTTTTATAGGATCAGGTATTGAGGAAATACAGTTCCCCGCATCGCTTGTATCCGTCAACCAAAATCTTTTTAGATCATGCTCATCTCTTAGAGTTATCCGTTTTGGTGAAAGCTTCCAATATTTTGAAAACGTTAGCCGTGACGGCAAAATTACAACCGTCCATCAATCTCTTACACATACGGCAACCGCGCTTCAAGAAATTTACCTCCCTGCAAGCTTTTACGCAACCAAGCCGGATGTAAATTATAGAGTTTCATATGCATTTGACGGCTGCTACAACGCAAAGTTTTTCTTTGTGGGAACCAAGGCGCAGCTTGACACCTCAATTGCTAATTTTGTAAATGAGGATTGGACAACGGGCGCAACGGATCATAACTATATTGTAACTGCGTACAATAATAATAAAATAGTGACGTGGGCAGAGTATTCTAAAAACCCCGACAATTATGCAGGACAATACATAATAACTGACTACAACGTGTGCGATGCATTCCACGCAGGACAGCACGATTATGATGTTGAGTATGGCTTTGTGGGTGATGAGTACCTAAGCGACTACTGCGCATATTCAACCTGTCAAGACTGCGGCAAAAAGACAACAGAGGTTATCGCAGGCGCGCTCTTTACAAACAAGGGCTACGCAAAAGCACTTGACGGCTCATCCTTTACCTACGGTATTTCAGTAAACCGTGCGGAAATTGAAAAATACGAGATAGCAACGGGTGAGAAGGTTAGCTACGGCTTGCTTGCAGCAAAGAAGGATGTTTCAAGCACAGGCTTGCTCGTTAATACCGACGGCACACTTGCAGAAGGCGTTATCTCGGCAAATCTCACGGAAAATATCTATTCTATCTTCAATATGAAGCTCACAGGCATTTCCGACGAAAACAAGACAACGGAAATTTACTGCTGTGCATATGCCGTAATTGGTGATACAGTTGCATACTTCGGCAAGGGCGTAGATACCAAGGCGTACCTAATCAGCTCGGACGCAATTGAAAACGTTGAGGAATAATTTTCATCTTTACGCGACACTCATATGGGTGTCGCGTAATTAATCATTAAAGGAAAAGGGACAAAAATGATAAATCACAAAAGAATAATGTCCGTAGCGGGGCACAGAGGCGACTCGTATAATTATTTTGAAAATACAATGACCGCCTTTGAGGCTGCATACAAGGCGGGCGCTGATATGATAGAAACCGACGTGCGCTTAAGCACGGATTTGGAGCTCGTTTTGATACACGACGAAAGAGTTGACCGCACAACAAACGCACGCGGCAAGGTGTCGGAAAAATCGTTTAGCGAATTAAGAGAGTTAAACGCGGGAAATGAAATCTCACCCGAGCGCATCCCAACCCTTGAGGAGCTTCTTATTTTCGCGTGTGACAAGGATCTGACCTTGAATATCGAAATTAAGGAATATTTCACCGCGGAAAATGAAAAACGTGCCGCCCTGTGTATAGAAAAGGTGCTTGAGCTTATCGAAAAATACGGTATGGGTGAGCGCATTTTAATTAACAGCTTTGATGCCGCGGTGCTTGAATACGTCTATAAAAAGTACGGCAAAAAATATATGCTTCACGGCTTTTACCCATACTGGGAAATGGGCAACGTAAAAATAAACCCCGATGAGTATCTATACTGCGCTTGCATTTTCCAAATCAAAAACAAGGAAAACTTTGATTACTTAATTTCGCGCGGAATTGAGCCGTGGGTCGGCGCGTCGATAACCCAAAAGGACGCACTTGAGGCGTGCATTAAAAACGGTGCAAAATTAGTAACAACCAATAACCCAAGCGATGCAATTTCAAAAATAAACCAAATAAAAATCTAAAATGAGCTTGAATTTAAGGTGATTATGGAAAGATATGATTTAATTGTAGTTGGCGGTGGCTTTTCGGGCTTTAGCGCGGCGGTATCGGCTTCTCGTGCGGGGCTTAAGGTTTTGCTCGTCGAAAAATCAAACTGCTTAGGTGGGGCAGGCGCGGGCGCACTGGTTACGCCCTTTATGCCAACTGTGACAGAGCTTAACGGAGAAAAAACGGAGCTTTGCCGCGGAATTTTCCTTGAAATCAGAGAGGAGCTTGAGCGCCAAAACGGTATAAGCTACGGTAGCTTCGATACGGAAAAGCTAAAGCTTATACTAAATAGAATATCAACCGAGGCAGGAGTGGATATTCTTTTCCACGCAACCTTGATAGATGCAAAAATCAAGGACGGAGTTGTTTCGAGCGTAACGCTTGCAACGGTGGAGGGCAATATCAATATAGAAGCTGACTATTTCATTGATGCAACGGGAGATGCACAGCTGTCGTATCTTCTTAGTCTTCCGTATCAGCTCGGCAGAGAGGGTGACTCGCTTTGTCAGCCGATGACGCTCTCATTCCGCTTAGGCGGTGTTTCCAAGGATGAGTTTTATAGCTCCCTTGACTCACTTCAGATAGAATACAAATTGGCGCAAGCAAGGAAAGAAATCTCAAATCCGCGCGAAAATATCCTTGTTTTCAACACAACAAGGGACGATGTTTTGCACTTTAACACCACAAGGGTGGTAAAGAAAAATCCGACAAGCGCACGCGAAAAGAGCGAAGCGGAGATTATCGCACGCGAGCAGGTCTTTGAGCTTTATGATTTTATGAAGAAGCACGCGCTCGGACTCGAGAAAAGCTACGTCTTGCAAACGGGTAGCGAAATAGGCGTAAGGGAAAGCAGAAAAATCATCGGAGAATACGTGCTGACAGGAAAAGACGCGGTGGAGTGTACGAAATTTGATGATTCCATAGCTGTTTCAAACTATGATATTGATATACACAACCCCGAGGGTAGCGGCACAAGCCATCACTATTTTAAAAAGGGAGAGTATTTTACAATACCGTATCGCGCGTTAATTCCCAAGGGCACAAAAAACATTTTAGCCGTTGGCAGATGCATCTCGTGTGACCACGAGGCGCAAGCGTCAATAAGAATTATGCCAATTGTCACCTGTATAGGTGAGGCGGGCGGCACAGCTATCGCACAGGCACACAGAAAGAAAAAAGCAACAATGGACATCGACATTCGTGCTTTACAAAAAGAGCTAATTAAAAACGGAGCTTTTATAGGAATATAAAATAAAAAGCAGAATTTCACGGTGAAATTCTGCTTTTTTATTTAGTTCATTCTTTTTCGTATATTAATTATTCTTAAAATCGCAGGGCTGAGAATTATATTTACAATCAGCTCAAAAACAAAGTTAAGACCGACAAATGCAACAAGTAGGTATGCTATAATGCTCTTGCCCTCGTCCGCCGCACCTTGAACAACCGTGTCCCAAAAGAAAAGGCGGCAGCCGATTAAGAAAATTCCTGTGTTGACAACGGGGCATACGATAGCGCTGACTATAACCGCGAAATATCTGTTTACCTTTTCAAGCAGCATATATACAAGTCCCGCGCAAAGACCGCATAAGGCACCCTTGAGTAAAACCGTAAATATAGTGCCCAGCGGACTGATGTTCAGCCAAAATGAGCTGTCTGCGGGATTGAAAAGGAAGAACAGACCCGAAATAAATCCAAGGAACGTTCCAACCCAAGGCCCGCAAAGCGATGCGCCAAGCACAACGGGAATTAATGTGAGTGAGATTGAAGCAAGTCCGCCGATTTTGATAAATCCGCCAAAATAGGAAAGAAGTGCAACAATAGCTGTGAGCAATGCTGTAAGCACAAGCTTTTTAGTTTGCTCGCCTGTTTGTTTGTTTGTTTTCATAAATCCTCCTTGCTGTCGCCCATAAAGGTGCAACGCATAATTTATATTATCACTTGCTAATGCAAGCAACAAACGTGGTTAATTGTTTTTGTTATATAAAATGTTCAAGCCCTTAAGCACAAGGTGCCTGTCAAGCGTCATTTCGTGCTTGCAATGCGGAATTACGGTTGAGGCAAGACCGCCAGTTACGTAAACCTTTAATTTTTCACCGTATTCCTCCGAAATTCTGTCAATCATTCCGTCAATTAGGCTCGCATTGCCGAAAATAACACCGCTTTTCATACAGTCAATTGTGTTTTTGCCGATAACGGCAGGCGGTGCGGAAAGGTCAATCTTCGGGAGCTGTGCCGTATGCTCGGAAAGAGCATTAAGCCCCATCATAACACCCGGGATGATGGAAACGCCGATGAACGCGCCCTTGTCGTTTACAACGGACATCTTTGTTGCCGTGCCGATATCAACGATTAGCGAGGGTGAGCCGTAAAGGTTGTGCGCGGCAACGCACGCACAAATAATGTCAGCACCAACGGATGACGGGTTGTCGCATTGAATACCGATGCCCGTTTTAATTCCCGGGCCTACCAAGAGTGGCTCAACACCGTAAATTAAGCGCACCGCCTTTTTAATAACACGGTTTAGCGGCGGCACAACGGACGAAATTATCGCACCCTTAATTTCCTTCTTTTGCACGCTGTGAAGGGCAAGAATACTCAAAATATTGCTTGCGTACTCGTCGCTCGTTCTTTTGGTGTCGGTTGCCATACGCGCAACGAACTTCAAATCGTTTTCTGAAAAACCGCCGAAAATAATATTTGAGTTGCCGATATCAATCGTGAGAATCATATTTCGCCCTCCTTTTATTTATGAAAACATTGTATCACGCGCTTGGGCTTTTGTCAATAAATAATTCATATATCGACTAAGAATTTCCTTGTGCGCACGCCTGCACGCGCAATAAAATAACACTTGCATTTTAAGGATGCGTGTGATAGAATGTATCTGTTTTGAAAAGATAAATCAAAAACGACCGAAGGAAGTGATTTTTGTGGAAAAATCATATAAAAGAAGCCGCGCAATGTATATTATCGAGGCGGGGCTTGAATACTTAATTTCTATTTTATTTGCGGAATCTTTTTTGCCGCGTCTGACGGGCGCAAACGGCATTAACCTCTCCGACCCTGTGCGCGCTATCATATCCGCGGTTATCTCCCTTGGCTGTGTCTTTCAGCTTATCGCAATGCTTTTCCGCCGCGGCCGCGCAAAGCCTCTGGTTATTACCCTGAGCGTTTCAAACCAGCTTCTTTTTATGCTTTTATATATAATCCCCGTCTTTAATGTAAGCGGAGGTGCGAAGAAGGTAATTTTCATTGTTGGAATTTTATCTGCGTACCTGCTTTACTATATAGCGCATCCGCAAAAAATCAATTGGTTTATGTCGCTGATTGACGACAAGCAGAGGGGAAAATTCACCGCGAAAAAGGAAATTATCTCTCTTGTTATGGGTATAGTCTTTTCCTTCGTTATGGGTGCTATAGTCGATGCGCTTCAGGAAAAGGGCAACCACACAGGCGCGTTTATCGTAATTGCAATTACTGTTTTCGTTCTTATGATTTTCCATACTCTGACAATGCTTTTATCGATGGAGAAGGAGCAGATGCAAAAAAGCGAGGGCGTGGCAAGGGAGTTTTTCTCCACCTTTAAAAACAAGGGAGTTATTATGGTTTCCGTTGTTTTCGTGCTTTGGAACATCGCCTCCTGCTCCTCCAAGCCCTTTTACGGCTCGTATATGGAAAACGCAAGCGAGCTTAATTTTGCGGCAACGTATCTTGCGCTTTTGAGTGCGGTTTCCGCCGTTTCAAGAATTGTCGCCTCGGTTATCTTCGGTATAATGGCGGATAAAAAATCCTTTGCAAAAACGATAACCGTTGCATTCGTTATAGCCACCCTTTCCTTCCTCTGCATCGTTTTTGCAACGCCCGAAAACGGCAAGGTGACGTTTATGCTTCACTATATTTTGTACGGTGCTTCAATGGGCGGAATAAACAGCGCGCTTATAAATCTGTGCTACGATTACGCACCGCCGAGACAGCGCGTCGGCGCGTTGGCGGTTACTCAGGCAATTTCTGGTGTTGTCGGATTTTTGACAACCACGGTAGTCGCTTTGCTTGTTGATAAAATTCAAGCAAACGGAAACGTATTTTTCGGTATTAAAATATACGCACAGCAGGTGGTTTCGGTAATAGGCGTTGTGTGCGCACTGCTTGCTATGCTTTACGTTTTGATTTTCTTCATTATTAAGAAAAAGATAACGCGCGCACAGGACGCGCCGAACGCAAACAGTGAGACGAATGCGCTTCAAAACGCAAAAAACTCCTGAAAATTGTGCAATTTTACCAAAAAAACGCGGTTTTGCCTATATTATATATAACAAAATCCGTTATATTGTTTATTTTCAGTTTAGTTTACCACTATATAATGTGCAAGGGGGTGGAGAGATGATTCATATTCTTGTTGTTGATGACGATAAAAATACGAGAATGTTTCTTTCAGCGGTGCTTGAAAAGAACGGATATACCGTTTCGTGCGCCAATGACGGACTGCACGCGCTCGAGGTTATGGACAAGGAGCATATTGACCTTGTCGTTTTAGATATTATGATGCCTAAAATGGATGGATATGAATTTACCAAAACGCTTCGCGATTCAAATAACAATCTGCCTATTTTGATGGTTTCCGCAAAGCAGCTGCCTATTGATAAGCACAGGGGCTTTATTGTGGGAACGGACGATTATATGACAAAGCCTATCGATGACGAGGAAATGCTTTATAGAATAAGGGCGCTTCTTCGCCGTGCCAAGATAGCAAATGAGCATAAGATTGAAATCGGCAGGGTGGTTATAGATTACGATTCGCTCACCGTTACGCGTGACGGCGAGGTGCAGGAGCTTCCTCAAAAGGAGTTTATGCTCCTTTATAAGCTGCTTTCCTATCCCGGTAAGATATTTACGCGTATTCAACTGATGGATGAAATCTGGGGACAGGACAGCGATACAGGCTGGGAAACGGTTACGGTGCATATCGGCCGCTTGCGTAAAAGATTTGAGGGCTGGGAAGAGTTTTCTATCGAATCCGTCCGCGGTCTTGGCTATAAGGCGGTAAGGCTTGTATGAAAAAAAGAAACTCTAACAAGCTAAGCACCTTCAAGCGCTTTAAATTTCAGCGCTATTCGCTTAACCTTTCGCTCTCTGCGGTGGTTATTGCGTTTTTGCTTGCCTCGTTTGCACTTGCAACGCTCGGTGTTTGGGCGCTTGTGCAGCTCGGCTTTGAGGATACGGAGCAGCTCCTTGAGATTATGCTCACAATTCTCGTTTTCATCGTAATCACGATAATTCTGCTTTTTATCTTTATCGTTTTTCTGGGCGGCTTTCCATTAAAGCCGGTTAATAACTTTATTAACCAAATGAACCGCCTCTCCTCAGGGGACTTTAAGGCGCGCCTTCATTTTGACGGCTTTCTTTCGAAAAACCGCACGTTTAAGGAGCTTGAGGAAAGCTTTAACGAGCTTGCCGAGGAGCTTGACAACACGGAAATGCTTCGTGCCGACTTTATAAACAACTTCTCGCACGAGTTCAAAACTCCCATCGTTTCAATTGCGGGTCTTGCTAAGCTCGTTAACAAGGGGGATCTTAGCGAGGAGGAGAAAAAAGCATACTTGCTTGCAATAGAAACGGAATCTATGCGTCTTGCAAATATGGCAACAAACGTATTAAATTTAACTAAGGTAGAAAACCAAACGATTCTAACCGACGTTAATACTTATAATATCTCGGAGCAAATCCGCACCTGCGTTTTGCTTCTTGAAAACCAATGGTCAAGCAAAAATATCGAGCTTTCACTCGACTTTGACGAGTACGAAATCAAAGCCAACGAGGAATTAATGAAGCAGGTATTTATCAATTTGCTTGACAACGCAATTAAGTTCTCACCCGAGGGCGGTGTCGTTTCCGTGGAGATTTTCGAGGATACGTCACACATCTCGGTTGCGATAAAAAATTCAGGCGATGAAATTCCGAAGGACAAGATAGACAAGATATTCAACAAGTTCTATCAAACGGATGAATCTCACGCCGCAAAGGGCAATGGCGTTGGGCTTGCTATCGTTAAAAAGATAGTCACTCTGCACAACGGCAAAATCAATGTAAGGAGCGAGGATGGAGAGACAACCTTTACAGTAATCCTTCCGACTCACAAAAAACAAGTAAAATAATTTTTAAAGGGGTAATTTAATTATGAAACCGGTAAAAATCATCACAGACTCATGCGCAGACTTAACAGGCGAGCTTCTTGAAAAGTACAACATTGACTACGCAAAAATGCGTTACACCTACAGTGGCACTGAAAAGGAAGCAATTCTCACATGGAGTGAGGAGCAAATTCACGAGCTTTATAACGTAATGCGTGCAGGCGAGCGTGTAACAACCGCACAGGTTCCGCACGACGAATATACACAAATCTTCACAAAGTACATAGAGGCAGGCTACGATATCGTATCAATCTCCTGCTCATCAAAGCAATCAAGCTCGGTTAATACCTCATACGTTGTACGCGACGAGCTTATGGCAAAATATGAGGGTGCTAAGATTCTTTGCATCGACTCACTCAACTCCTGCGTTCCGCTTGGCGCACTCGTTATCGAGGCAGCTAAGATGGCAGAGGCAGGCAAGGGTGCTGATGAAATTTACGAATGGGTTATGGCAAACCGCAAGAAGGTTCTTCAATTTGCAACCGTTCACTCACTTAAAACAATGCACAAGGCAGGCAGAGTAAAGGGTGCAACAGCATTCTTCGGCAACCTTCTCGGTGTTAAGCCGATTCTTATCAACGACGTAAACGGCTACCAAACAGGCTACAAAAAGGTAAAGGGCAGACAAAACTCCTTCCAGGAAATCGTTAACCTCTTAAAGGAAAACATCTTAAATGCAGAGGAGCAAACCGTATTTCTTGCACACGCTGACTGTAGTAAGGAGGAGGTAGAGCTTCTTAAGAACATGGTTAAGGAAGCAATTCCTTGCAAGGATATCTACGTAAGCTATATCGGACCAATCATCGGCGGCACGGTAGGACCAGACACAGTATGTCTTTGCGCCTTTGGTAAGGACGTAACGTTTAGTGCAGAGGAAAGTAAATAATGGATAAGAAAACAATTGACGGTAATATATATTCGCAAATGATAGCGGGCGGCGCATCCGTGCTTGGCTCACACTCGGGCGAGGTTGACGACTTAAACGTTTTTCCTATTCCCGACGGTGACACAGGCACCAATATGCTCCAAACCATCGAGGGTGGCGCACAAGCCCCTACGGCAGAAGCAGATATTGCAAAGGAATCCGAAAAGATTGCCGAGGCAATGCTCCTAAATGCAAGAGGAAACTCGGGAGTTATCCTTTCACAGTTCTTTGCGGGAATTGCAAGAGGACTTGAGGGCGTGCATGAAGCGGATGTTGATGCGCTGGTTGTTGCTTTCAAAAGCGGTGTTGAATCCGCATATAAATCTGTATTCAAGCCAACAGAGGGTACAATTTTAACGGTTATGAGAGAGGCAACGCAGGTTGCGGCCGATGCGGGTGCTAAAACCCCCGTTGAATTTCTTGACCTCTTTATAAAGGCGGCTGAGGAGTCCCTTCTTCACACACCCGACTTGCTTCCCGTGCTTAAAAAGGCTGGCGTTGTTGACTCGGGCGGAGCAGGCCTTATCTACATTATCAAGGGTATGAAGCGCGCGCTTGACGGCGAGAGCTTTGAGCAAAGAAAGCAAGTCACAGAAGCAAGCGCAGAGCTTGACCTTGACGCGTTTGACGAAAACAGCGTTTTGGAGTTTGGCTACTGCACAGAGCTTCTTTTGCGCCTGCAAAACGCAAAGTGCGTAATCGACACCTTTGACGTTGGCACTATTATTAGCTATCTTGAAACAATTGGTGACTCAATTGTTGCCGTTAAAAACGGCTCTATTGTGAAAATTCACGTTCATACAATGACTCCCGACAAGGTGCTTTCCTTCTGTCAGAGCTACGGTGAATTTTTGAAGATTAAAATTGAAAATATGTCGCTTCAGCACAACAACACCGAGCTTCCGAGCGACAAGGACGATGACGCTATTGAAACGCACGTTGAAAAGGAGCTTAGCGAGCTTGCTGTTGTTGCGGTTGCAAACGGAGAGGGCGTTAAGGAAGCGTTTATTGATATGAGCGTTGACGTAATAGTTGACGGCGGACAGAGCATGAACCCCTCAACCGAGGATTTCCTTCGCGCATTTGACGAAGCACACGCAAGGAAGATTCTTGTTTTCCCGAACAACTCAAATATTATTTTGGCGGCAAACCAAGCAGCCTCACTTTACAAAAAAGCAGAGGTACGCGTTGTAAACTCAAAAACCATAGGCGATGGCTATGCGGCGCTTTCAATGCTCGACTCCGAGAGCGGTGACCTTGAGGAAATTGCATCAGCCTGTGAGGAAGCAATGCAGGGTGTTATCACCGCTGAGGTTTCAAAATGCGTGCGCGATGCTGAGTTTGACGGCGTTAACGTAAAGACCGATGACTATATAGGCTTCGTTGGCAAGAATATTCTTTCCTGCTCCGAAAACCGCTTAGAGGCGGCAAAGGCGGCTACCGACAAGATTGAGCTTGACAGCCACGAGATTTGCATTATCATTCGCGGTGAGGACTCAACCGACGAGGAAGCGGCAGAGCTTGAAGCATACGTTAATTCAAAATACCCAAGGACTGAAACCTTTGTTTTAGAGGGCGGTCAGCACGTTTACAGCTATATAATAATAGCTGAATAAGGAGAAATATGGACATTTTCTTGTTTATTGCAGCTGCCGTTTGCGGTTACCTCGTGTGCGGCATCAACCCTGCAATATTAATTTCAAAGCTTGTTTATAAAAAGGATATCAGAACCTGCGGTAGCGGAAACGCCGGCTTTACGAACTTCAAAAGAAATTTTGGACACAAGTGGGCTTGGTGGGTTTTGCTATTCGACTTGCTCAAGGGCGCAGTTGTTATTGCAATCTTTGCTATCTTGTTCCGTCAGTTTGCAACGTTTACTGACAGACAAGACGACCTTTTCAAGCTCGGCGCTGCATACACAGGACTTTTCTGTGTCATCGGCCACTCATTCCCCGCTTGGTATAAATTCAAGGGCGGCAAGGGCTTCCTTGTAAATATGTCGCTCGTTTGGTTTATCGACTGGAGAATAGGTCTTATCGGACTTGCAATTTTTATGCTGCTTTTGTTCACAGTAAATTATATGTCACTTGCATCAATTTCACTTATCATTTGCCCGATAATCTTGCTTATTTTCGAGATTATCGAAGCATCAAACGGCGCTTGGCGCGGTGTTGAAATTGCAATAGTAGTGACGTACTTCCTTGCAGTTGGCTTAATGGTTGTTCGCCATTGGGAAAACATCAAGCGCCTGCTTACAGGCACGGAGAAAAAATTCTATCTCTTTGGAAAAAAGAGCAAGGAAAAGACTGCGACAAGCGCAGAGAACAAATAATAAAAATAGAGAGCTATGCTAAATTGCGTAGCTCTTTTTTCATAAAAGGCGTGGGGGAGTGTCGCATTTTCAGACAAAACTCAAACATTTTCTTCACAAAATCGTTGTTTTTTAATAATATATATGATAGAATTAAATTATAAATGACCGACTGAGGGAGGTGCGACGATGAAGTCAACTGACGAAAAGGATAAGAAAAAAAGAAAAAGAAAGAGAATAACCAAGGCGGCGGTGCTTTCGGGCATTTGCTTGCTTCTCGGCATACCGCCCGAGATTATGCCGCTTTCCACGGTTTTGATTTACGAGGGCATTTATTCAAGACGCCACAAAACCAAAAAGTACCTTGAATTTAAGCTCAGCGACTACGAGGGGCTAAAGCTCGAGCGTAGTGACTTTTTTGAAAAAAAGAAAACCAAAATTGCAGGCTATAAGTATTCAAAGGATACCGATGGCGCAAAAAAAGGCGTTGTTGTCATTTCCCACGGCCTTGGTCACGGCGGACACAATAGCTATATGCCGTTTGTTGACTTTTTCACCTCAAACGGCTACTACGTTTTTACGTATGACGTACACGGCAACGATAACAGCGAGGGAAAAACAGTAAAGGGGCTTCCGCAGGGTGTAATTTCGCTTGATGCGGCACTTAAGCACGCGAAGGGAATTCCTGAGTATCAGGGCTTGCCCATTATGCTTTTCGGACACTCCTGGGGTGCTTTTTCGGTTGGCAACGTGTTAAATCTGCATCCCGACGTCTCCGCCGCAGTTATGGTTGCAGGCTTTAACGAGAGCGAGGACTTGATGCACAATTATAGCGGAAAGGTCTTTGGCACGTTTGCTGACGGGCTTATGACCTACGTTGAATTATACGAGGATATTAAATTCGGCAAGAAAACAACGAAGCTTTCAACAATCGATGGCATAAAAAAGACCGACGCGCTTATAATGATAGTGCATAGCAGGGACGATAAGGTTGTGCCAAAGGAATACGGCTACGATAAATACCTAAAGGAGTTTGAGGGCGATGAGCGCGTGAGCTTCGTCCTTTACGAAAACAAGGGACACAGCCGCCTCTATTTCTCCGACGCAGCTTGGGAATATCAGAAAAAATTTGACGAGGACTGTCAAAATTACTTAAAATCGCACAAAAAGCGCAATAATAAAAAGAACCGCATTGAGTACCTAAAAACCCACCTCGACAAGAAAAAATTCTTCGAGCCTGACCCTGATTTGATGGCAAAAATACTTGATATGTATAGCCGCGCGCAGGCAAAATACAACAATAAATAAAGAAAACGAGGACGAAAGTCCTCGTTTTTGGTATTATGGTAGATTTTATCGCCTTGAGGAGAACAGAAGCGGTACTTTAATAATCAGTACTATTACTTTTTCACCTTTTTAGTTAATTTATAGCTTTTTTCAACCAGCCAAAAAATCATATCGTCGTCGCACATCTCGGGCACAACGCTGAGCCAGTGAGTTTTGTTCATATGGTAAGCGCGGAAAATGCCGCGTTCAACCCCCGCAAGCGACTCGATGATTTCGGGGTCACATTTTAGATTTACAACCCAAATGGTTTCATCACATCCGTAGGGCGGGGGTTTATCTCCCACCGATTTGCATTTTAGGTCATTGCATCCGTCATTCGCGAAAAAAAGCCTTGCTTTTGGAATTTTCATCATTATCGCAAACCACTTTTTTGTGTCCGTGTGGCGAAAAACGGCTGTTTCAAAATCCTCGTCAAACGGGTAGTCAGGCGAAATGCCAAAAGCATCAAAAACCGTTTTTTCAAATTGTTTTTTTGTCATTTGAGGCACCTCTTATCTGCCGATATCGTAAACCGACATAATGGAAATATCGTCAAGCACCTCGCTCGCGCTAAGCTCCGTATTTACGGAAATTGTCCGTGGAGTGTCTGAAAACAGGTCAAAATAGTTATCACTCAGCTTTAAATTGCAGCTTTGGAAGGAAACCGCAACCGACTTTGCAAAGCTTCTTGATACAAGCGTGAGATAGACCGTCTTTCCGTCCTTTTTTGCGCTAACCTCAATTTTCGGATCGAGATATTTAAAGTGCTTCGGCTTCACAAAAAGCTCGGTGGTGCTTGCAATCAGCTCGCCGTCTTTGTTATATAACTCGGCAAAAACAAATGTGTTTCGCCCCTCGTGCTCGCCCACGGAAAGCTCCCCAACGTCACTTGAAGAAAGCGCACCAACGGTGAAGTCAAAGCGCGTATTATAGACACGGGTCAGGTCGTTTTTGGCAACACCTGCCAAAACGTAGCCCTCAAAGATGCTCATTCTCTCGTTCGCAACGTTAACTGTCGCCTTGCCGTTTTCAAGGAAAAGTGCAACCGAAAGCGGAGCATAGAAGCGCCGTGCAAAATAGTGAAGCGCCTTGTATTCACCGAGGTAGTCAACGCTTGACCAGGACGCAACAGGCCAGCAGTCGTTTAACTGCCAATAAACGGAGCCCATTGTGTAGCCGCGGCATCTGCGGAAATGCTCAACGCCGTATTTCATTGCCGTCGCTTGATTTAGCTGTGAGGCATATACCGCTTGCTCAAGTGTGCATGGCATTCTATATTGCTCGGCGATAAAGCGCAAAATTTTCTCATTTCCGTGATAGTGCTTTTGATGCATTTCCATAGTGTAGGAAAGCAGGTTGCGCTCATCAGGCGGGCAAAACGCGTCAATTGTTTTAATAGACGGCAGGCTCTCAAAGCCGTATTCTGAGCAGAAGCGGAATTTGTGCTTCCTGTATTCCTCAAAGCCGCAGCCGCCGTTCCAAACATCCCAAAAATGAACGTCCCCTCGCGTAAAATCGTTAGGGCAGTCAAAGCCGCCTCCCGAGGTCGGACTTGACGGTGTATATGGAAGCTGAGGTGCGTATTTTAGACACAGGGTGGGCAAAATTTCCTCATAAAGCGTTAAGTAATCCTGTCTTACAAGCGGATCGCCCCCGTCGGCGCATGGCCAATTGCAAACCGCCTCCTCCATTTCGTTGTTTCCGCAAAGCAAACCAAGCGAGGCGTGATGACGAATGCGCTTTATGTTGTAAATTGCTTCCTCTGTAAATTCGTGCTTCCACTCATCGCGCAGCCATACGTTTGCGCAAGCCATCATAAAATCCTGCCAAATTAAAAGACCGTATTTGTCGCAATAATCGTAGAAATAATCGTCGGGATAGAACGCGCCGCCCCAAACTCGCACGCAGTTAAAGTTGGCAAAAATGCAATCCTTGATTAAACGCTCGGTTCTTTCGGGCGTCATTCTTGAACGGAGCGAGTCCATAGGCACGTAGTTTGCGCCCATAGCAAAAATCTTAACACCGTTTACCGAGAAGCAAAATTCCTGTCCCCACTCGTCGTTTTCACGGCAAAGCTTAATCTCGCGCAGTCCTATTTTCTTATTAACAGCATCGAGTAGCGTTTCACCCTTGTAAAGTGAAATTTCAAGGTCATATAGATATTGCTCGCCGTAGCCGTTTGGCCACCAAAGGCGCGGATTTTTTACCGTAACTTGTCCACGTCCCCCAACCAAATCGACTTTTTGATCGTCTATTTCCACCACCAAATGTAGGTCACCGTCCAAAGCGCTTGCGTGCTTTGTCAGTACGCTTATCTCAACCGTTACCTCGCCGTTTTCGTGATATTGCAATATTTCAACGTCACCGATTTTGTCAAAATCGTAGCACTCAACCGTGACGGGACGGAAAATTCCCATATTAGGTAGCCTCGGCGCCCAGTCCCAGCCCGACATATAAAACGCCTTTCTTAAGTGAGATGCCCCCTTGGTGGAGTTTTCGTCCATATAAAGGTGATGCGCATTTTCCATTTTGTAGAAATATTCCACCGGTGAGGAAAATTCAAGCACGAGCGAGTTTTCTTTCTTTGCGGCCGCCTTTATATCGTACTCGTACATTCGGTGCATATTTTTCACACTTCCGAGCTTTTCTCCGTTTAAATATATATCGCAAATCGTGTCAAGCCCGTAAAATGAAAGCATAATATGCTCACGCGCAAGCTCGTCCTTGCTTAATTCAAACGAGGTGTAAAAGCGGCAATCCATACGTGAAAAATCAAAAAGCGACGTCTCATTTACTCCATAGTATGGGTCGCTGATTATTCCGTGACGCTCAAGCACACTGTACATATCAGCAGGTGATTGGCACTTAAGCCCCACGTGCGCGCCTATATCCATTTTCCAATTTTTAATTTCCATATTAGTCCCTCTGTATCTTATCAAGAATACGGATTTCTTTTGTCTGTCAAGCCTAAAATATAATCCGTTGATGTTTTGTAAAATTTAGCAAGCGCAATTAAGCACGTCAGCGGCAATTGCCTCTGTTCATTTTCGTACTGTGAGTATGTGTTTTGCTTAACGTGCAGATATTTGGCAACATCCGCTTGTGTTAAATTGTTATCCTCTCTTAAATCTCTGATACGCATATATTCGCTCCTTAAGTGTTTATAAAAAAATAATATCACATCTCACTTTGAGATATTGACTTTTATCTCAAAATGTGATAAAATCGTTTTATATAAATTATAAATAGAGGAGAATTACAATGAAAAGAGTGCTTGAAGAAATGTGGTACGGAAACATTTGCCCAAACACAGATTGCCGAGAAAAAACAAAAGAAGCCAAGGAGATAATGAGGTGCATTGCCAACCATCACGACAACTTGCAGGCAACGCTGACGGAAAAGCAGAAGGAGCTGCTCGAAAGCTTCGATGATTGCTACGCCGACCTTGCGGATATAAACGAGCGTGAGATATTTGCGTATGCGTTTCGGCTCGGAGCGAGGATAGCAATTGAGATTATGAGCTTTGAGGTTGAATAGAAAGGTGAACAAAACAAAAACCGCAATCCCTTTTGGAAATTGCGGCTTTGTCGGAGTCATTAAACTAATTTCCCCAAAGTATTTGATTGCGTTTTATTTTTCTGCTTTGCCTATTGAGCTCATTTAATTGAAGAAGAATTTCTATTAATAATTCTTTTTCTGAAAGGGATTGCAAATACTCTCTTTCGTTTTGTTCATCTGTTGTTAAGCGCTTTTTAAACATAAATAACTCCTTTCATTAACACCGTTTATTAAATTTAAGCAATTTATCAACTAAAGCTTTAATCTCGCCGTCGTTTGTATCCACATCAACAAAAATCCCAACATCATAATAGTTTTCATTTTTAAATCTTTTAACTCCTCCGAGCTCGTTACAAATATAATAATCGTCCAAAGGAGCTTCGTTTGATATTTTTTTGTTGTGGTTGATAGCGAAATTTAATATGTCAATAGCCCTATTTTTATATTTATCTAAATTTTTTAAAGAATGTCTTAAGCAATTGTTGATTATTGGATTGATAGAATAATACGTAACGTAATCAACTTGCTTTTTTCTTTTTTCTAACCTGCTTAATCTTATTTGATACTGTTTTATTTCAAAGATTGAATTAAACAAGTCGTCATTATCCAATATTATCTCTAAATAATCATTATTGCAATAAAACCCGCTATTTCCACCATAATGTCCGTTTGTAAAAAACATATTATAAGAGTCATAAATGTCATTAAACAAATCAACGTCATTCATACTTGCAACAAGACGTGCAAATTCTATAGCATTGTCGAAATTGACCCAAGTTACACCATTACTCTTGTTAAAATCAAAGTGATTATGATGCCATTTTAACTTGATTCCGTACTCGTCATGGAGATAACGAACACCATTGACGGCACGATACTCAACAACGTAATCAAGAAAGGTTTTCCCAAATTCATCTGTTTGCGAAATAATGGGCGTCCCATCTTTTGCCAGCAATAAGTCAAATTCTTCTTTATACAATCTGGCATCATCCATATATGCGTAATATCTAAAGCCCTTGTTAAACGGAACATTGTCTTTTTCAGCTGGCAACTTGAATGAATTTTCATCTAACAATCTTGCTAAAGAAACACCAAATATTTTTTCAAGAGGTATGATGAATTCATATTTAAGCGTTCTTTCGCCTTTTAGCATTTTTGAAAAGTTTGATTTTTCTCTGTCTGCAAATTCATACGCCTGTTGACCTTTTATTCCGAGCTCATGTGCAATATCGGTTAGCAAATGGCTATACATTCGAATCCCTTTCAGCTTCATGTAGTGATCAATGTTGTTTTTTAAGTTTGACATATCTTTATCCTCCATTGTGTTGATGGTACCATTATAGCACATATTCTTCAGATTTTGTAGTCTTTTGTGACAACTTTTGTGGTCTTTCTTGACATATTGCAAAATTGTTATAAAAAATAGCTCTGTCAAATATGACAACAATTCAAATGATTGTTTCGGATACGTACATTAAATTATTTATTGCATAAGACCGGCAGAATGGTATGTACCTAATCGACAAAAACCGACATATAATGTAATGGTGGTAGCTTATCTTGACCTTGAACGGTCAGGATCTAAAAGGAAAAAACGACAGGTCGAAGCCTGTCGTTTTTCTGTGCGACGAAAATCAAGCTGAAAGCAATTTTCCCGCAAGCAAGGGTGATATTATTTTCCCGAATAACGGTGATATAGCTCTTTAATTTTGAAATAAGATGATTTTGGATTGCGGTATTCGTCGAGAACGCCCTTGTTGTTGAAGTATCTTACACGGTTAATGTCCATAGCATGAGACGTTCTTATATTGCAAAACTGCCAAATATAAGTTCCCTTGATATAATCTGTTTTATGAAACAGCTCAAGCGTGTATTCAAGCAAATCTCTTTGATATTCCTCGCTCCAACGCACAGTATCAAAATGCGAATGGAAGCCTGATAAGGCGGCAGCACCAAACTCACTCATAATTACAGGCTTGCCCTCCCAGCCCTTTTCCAATCGACGGGCTCTGAATTCTTCAATCATCTTATCCCAGTCGGAAAGCTTGCCGTCATAGCCGCGATAGGTATACCAGCCGTGATAAATATTTATACAAATAATATCATCAAGGTCCATATCATTGTCAAGAAGCGGATGGTTGGATGCGTGTGTAATAAGGCGGTTTCCGCCGTTTTCTCGCAGATATTCGCTCCACGCCTTTGAAATCGGATAGGTGCACTCGGAGTATGTTGCAATTTCATTGTGCATGCCCCAAATGATAATTGACGGGTGGTTATAGTAGCACTTGACCATTTCCTTATGCATAGAATAGCCTCGCTCGAAAATAACGGGGTCTTGAAGTGACCGCTCGCTAAAGCCGCAGCCCCACATAGGAATTTCGCTCCAGAATAAAATTCCGCGCTCGTCAAGCATATCAACAAAAATTTTGGAATTAGGGTAGTGAGAGCCGCGGATGGTGTTACAGCCCATATCGCAAATTAAGTCAAGGTCTTTTTTCATAAGCTTTGGCGGAAAAGCAAAGCCCCATTCGGGATGCTCCTCGTGTCTGTTAATGCCGAGCAGCTCGATAGGCTTGCTATTTAAAAGAATTTCGCCGCCCTTAACCTCGATTTTTCTATATCCGATTTTATCGATGAGGTCGTCCGTGTCGGTTGCGGCAATTACAGTATATAGATTTGGCGCGTCAACATCCCAAAGAGCAATGTCCTCAATCACCGTGGCAGGAGTAATAACCGTCCTTTTTTCATATCCGTTAAGGGTGATGCTTTCATTGTAAATTGACGTGTCGCCGATTTTCACGGATACTTTAGATGAAACAGTGTCGCGAGATGCGTTATACAGCTCAAGCTCTGCGTTAACCGTTGCACATTTCAAATCATTTGACAGCTCGTAAGTAATATGATTTGTAAGAATTGAAATGCCCCTTAGCTCGTGTGCGTAAGCATCTCTTGCAATTCCGCCGTAATTGAACCAGTCAGTATATCTTTGAGGGAATGATTGGCCATCAATCCGATTATCCGCGCGTACAACAATTGTATGCTCTCCGCTGCTTACGTCATTTACAATAAATTCAAACTGAGTGAAGGCACCGTAATGCTCACCGATTTTGTTCCCGTCAAGCCAAACGGTAGCAAGAGTCATTACGCTTTCAAATTCAAAAAGAAGCGTTCCTCCCGCTGTTGTAAATTTTCGTTCATACCAGCAGCAGCCCTCGTAATTGAGCAGCCCAAGCTCGTTGTTCCAAACGGATGGAACAATAACCGTTTCGCCGCTTGGAAGCCCCTTTTGCCAATTATTGCTTTCACCTGTTGCGTCAGGGTCGGCAAGAAAACGCCAAGCCCCACTCAGCTCAATCACATTTCTTTTATAATGGTCAGTGAATAATCTTTTCATATTTGTCCCTCTTGCTTTAATTTGTTGCACAATGCTTTTTATGATTGAAATTTATTTCTTTTTCATAAAGTAGCATTTGATGTTACCTTGATTATAACATATAGAGCCGGTTTTTTAAATACCTTTTTAACAAATACCGTAAGAATTTATGTGAAATGACAGTCGTTCGACAGCTTTACAAAAAATAAAGGGACACAAAATGTGTCCCTTTTTGGCTAATAATTATAATTTTGATACCAAACTCATTGGAAATAAAGGTGGTAATCTCCTTTCGCCTCGCGATCTATATCTTCTTTGGTTGTAAAAGAAACGTGAGCCTTTCTATTTTTTAAAGCATTTCTTAAATAATTGATCTCGTCTTCAGAGGCTTCACCGCGAAATTCTATCTTATACGGTTTCGAACTCGTATCGATTTTTTCAACTGCTTCTTCGGGGTATCCGTAAAAAATCAAATTTCGGATTGTAGTTGCGTCAAGTTCTGCGCACAAACCGATTTCTTGTGCTTTATCTAAATCGTCATCGGTTTCAAATAAATACCAGATGACAAGATTTTCGGGAGCAAGATCAAATGCACCGTAAAAGAAGTGTTGATATATTTTTGGCGTCTTATCAAAAAATGCAGAAACAGTTTTTGCAATAGCTTTCTTGATAATGCGATTGCGTTTTGAGAATAGAAACATAAAAACACCGCCTTCCTGAAATCATTATATCATAAATACAATATTTTTTCAAGTGAAATATTCGGCTCATGCCGAATGTGAAATATTGCACCTTTGGTCGCAATGTGAAATGAAATTTGCCCACATTCGCATCAGCGAATATTTCACATTTGTGAAGCAAATATTTCACAGCGTAGCTATTTCACTTGCCCGCAGGGCAAATTTCGTTGAAAAAAGCACACATTGTCTTGGTAGACAAATGTGTGCTTTTTTCTGTGAAGGGGCGATAAAAAAGATATTTTCGCCTTTTTTTGTTTGGGTTTGAACTGTCGCGCCTTTTTACATCGTCTGCGTGACGGGGGCTTGCGATTCGTCCTCGGAAAGCGTTTCCGTTTCGTCCTGTTCCTGACTCTGTTCCTCGGTTAGCTTCTGTTCGTAAGCTGCGAGGACTTTCTTGTTGAGTTCCTCTCTCGCTTCACTTGATACGGGGTGGAACACCTCTCGGTAATTCTCGCCGTCTTTTTGACCTTCTGAAACAGTTCCTCATCTACCTGAAATGCAAGCGTTCTCATTTTTCCCATATTGTTTTCCTCCATATTATTATTGAATTTAGGGTGCAGTTCGTTGTCTACTGCAAGTTCGATAAACTGTGCCATCGTGATGCCTTTGGATTCCACATACTGCCTGATCTCAGCATGAAGGTCGGCATCGATTTTGACGGTAATGCCTTTCTTTTCGTTACTCATCGTCGTTCTCCTTGTTTATATAATTCTTGACGGCGTTGGTGAGGAGTTTCTCCACCGTAACGCCACGCTGTTCCGCTTCGGCTATGAGCTTTTCCGCAAGCGGAGACGGAATAAAGATGTCCTGTGTCATTGCTACCTCCTACATTTTAGGGACAAAGCCTTGGTTTTCTCCATCGTCGATTTCTTCCGATTCGTCCTCGATTTGTTCCTCAAATTTGAATTGTACGCCCACCTCTTGGAGTCCTTCGAGGATTTTGTCCTGTAGCTGCTTTGTTATATAGAAGTTGACAGCTTCTTCGCCGTCCTCGTCGGGCAAAATCTCGATACCGAGGTGGTCGCAATATTTCTTGACGAGATCCCAACACTCATACTCGAGGGTATCGAAATATCCGAGCCTTGAGCAATCTATCGGCTCATCGGGCAGTACGATTTGGCAATCATCACCGAAATCTACGACCTTTCTCGGTTGCTTTTCTTCTGCGATTTCCTCTCCTGTGAGCTTGCGGAAGGAGTCGAGTTCGGGATCGAGCGCAAGTGTTCTGCCGTTATCCCATTTCATGTGCATATTGGCTTGATCGTCAACGTGCATCACCGTTCCTCTCGTTCCTGACTCCACAGGGTGATATGGATCGTTCATCTGATTGAGTAGAACTCTCGTCCCAGGCGGATACTGTTCCTTGATCTTGATTGACAGCCTGTGCCTGCGTTCGTAGTCATTCATTGGCTTTTCCTCCTATAATTTTTGAGTGATTTCTTCTTTTTCTGCCTGTTCACCCGACACGCATAGCCCACCACCTCCTGTTATATTGATTGTCCTTGGCACGCCGGCTGTGCAACGGGTTTCCAAAAAGTTAGGCTGATTTTTCCATCTCATATCCATATACGCCACTTCTTCGGGGGTTGCCTTATAGGGCTGTGCGCTGCCGTATGAGTACGGTTGAATTTGAGCCGTTGTCATGCCTTCGTGCGTTTTTATAAAATCCTCGTATGCCACCCATCCTTTGAGTCCGTTTTCGTTTCGGGGGCTTCCGCTTACAAGGAATTCTATGCTTTCGCCATCGTTGTCAATGGTAACCTTGGAAAATACTAACGCCATTGTTACATTCCTCCCATTTTCATGCCGTGATTTTCTATCAGCTCTTGGTCGGCATACATAGCGATATAATCTTCGACCTTGGAGGCAATTGCCTCGTATTCGGATTCCGTTGGCGTAAAGCCAAACCATTGAGCTTTGCCGTTATCATCCCATACGTGAGGCTTACGGTCACGGCTCGCTCCTTTCAGCCCGATGACCTCGTGGAACATAACGGTATGGCTGTCCACCACTCCTTCCTTGCGGTTGATGATGGATGTCTTTAAGCCCTCATATTGACCTGACACTCTTGCTGTGACGAATTCGACCTTTGCGCG
>JAGALA010000007.1 GCA_017625935.1 Clostridia bacterium | reverse complement strand
TACGGTAGAGCAAAAATCGGCGATAATAAACCACAATAACGAAGAAAAGCGGAGCTTTTCAACCTTATTTTTCAAACGATACCGTATATAGGTAGTTTTTCTCTTTTTGTGGTTTATGGTTGTGCCTTAATGTGTCACCCTATTTGTAGTGTAAGCTATTCCGCTTTTGCATTTGCCTGTATTAATTCCTGCTTTCTTTGAATGAGTGCATTTTCCATAGCCTTGATGTCGTCGCCATGCTCTGCCTCAAAGCTCTCAAAGAAGGAGTCCTTTGATTCGTTTACCGCAAGCTCAATCTCGCTTGCTTTTGCCTCAAGCGTTGACTTAATATCGCTTGAGAAGCTGCTTTCGATTTCAACGAGTGCTGCTTCAAGCTCTCTCAGCTTAACCAAGAGCGCATCGATTATCGCGTTTACCGCCTCGCCGATTTCGGTGAGCGCTTCGTAAGCATCGCTGTACTGCGCTTCAAGCGCGTTTAGCTCATCAAGCTTCGCCTCGTATTCCGCGCTGTCAAGCTCCAAGCCTGCAAGCTCGTTCTTCTTTTCGATAACGAGCGCCTTCTTGTCGCGCAAGATGTTGAGCGCTTGCTGATAGCTTGATTCGGGCGAGATTAGCTTATCGTATCTTTGAGCCTCAATCTCGTCAAGAGCTGATTTGTAGGTATTGAGTGCAGCCTTGTATGCGGTGTTCATTGCCGCGTGCAGCGTGCTGATTCCGTCAATGATTTTCGCTGTTTCCTCGCGCTCTGCAAAGGCAATTTCATATTCCTTCGCCTCAAGGTAAGCGTTTCTTAAATCCTCTGTGAGCAAAAGCGCGGTTTCTGTACGGGATAGGGCAAGAGCATTGTATAGCTCCTCCTCGCTCATACCCTCAAGCTCCTCTTCGGTATAGGTGGAGCTTTTTGCAATAAGCGTCCTTAATTCATCCTCTGCCATTGCTTCAATTTGCTTTACCGCCGCATCAACGTCAAGCTCATCAAGCTTGGAATTAATTTTTGCGCTAACGCTGTCGCGTAAATCCTTTGCGTACTTTGTCGCGCCTGAAATTGAAACCTTAATTTCGTTTTCAAAAGCTTCCGTGTCAACCAAGTAGCCGATTTCTTCGGCAAGCTCCACGAAAAGCGCGCTCGCCTCCTCAGCACTGAGTCCGACGAAAACCTCGCCCGCTATCAAAATTGCGCCGTCATCGTTAAGCGCGGTGACAGAAACAACCTTGTTTTCCTCGTCAAGCATAAACTCAACGCTCGGGTTTAAGTCGATAGTCATTCTTGTAGATTTTTCTTTCTCCTCGCCGTTTTCAGACGGAGCACAGGAGAATAGCATAAAGCAAGAAAAAAGCATTGCTAATACTAAGGTGATTGATAAAATTCTTTTCATACGTACCTCCTATAAAATTGATATTTGATTATTTATTTGAAACGGCGAGTAAAGCCGCATCCAAAAACTGAATTTGTCCACCAACAAGCTTGCGTGGGTCATCTTTCATATCGCTGCTCAGCCACTCGACAAAGGTGCCGACCATACAGCACCCGACGGAGTGAATGACCGTTTTCTTCATTTCACTTGAAATTTTGTTACCCACGCGCAGCTCTACGGAATGCTCCGCAATCTTACGGGCAAGCGGAGAAAGGAATGAAATAAGACGGCGCATATCGAACTCGGGTACAATCTTTTTTACAAGCTCCCCGTTACGCTCCGCGGTCAAAAACGCATCTAAATAAGCCGATGAGCAATCTCCCGAGAGTGTGGCTTTTTTGCATATATCAAGGACTGTTTCCTCGACCTTTTTGATTACCAAATCGTCGATGTCCTTAAAATGATAGTAAAATGTCATTCTGTTAACGCCTGCCTCGTCGGTAACGTCAGAAACCGTAATTTTTTTATAAGGCTTTCTCTCTAAAAGTGTGAAAAAGGCAAGCGTTATTGATTGCTTTGTAATTGAAACCGCCATTTTATCTCCTTCTCAGCTGCCGCCATAAGCGACATTTTTCTGATTTATTTTATCACCTATTTACCCAAAATATAGAGAATTATTGCAAAGATTTATAAACTATGCTATAATCATATAGGACTAAAAAACACCAAGCGAGGGCATATGAAAATTATCGAAAACAAAAGCTTTGATAACGAGCGCGCGCTTTACGAAAGCGAGAACTTAACACTTAAGTATTGCACCTTTGAGGGTGAGCTTGACGGTGAAAGCGCGCTTAAGGAAAGCAAAAATATAGTAGCACAGGGATGCATTTTCAAGCTCAGGTATCCGTTTTGGCACGACAAGTGCGTGAAAATTATCGACAGCAGGCTTGAAGAAGCATCACGCGCACCCATATGGTATTCACAGGACGTTGAAATTGTAAACACGGAATTATATTCTCCAAAGGCTATGCGCGAATGTAAGAGAGTTTTAATTTTGCACTCCAAGCTCGCATCAAGTGAGTGCGGCTGGGACTGCCAAGGGGTGAAGGTTGAAAGCTCCGAGCTATCGGGTGAATACTTTATGGCAAGGTCAAAAAACATTCAAATGAATGATGTTACCTTTTCGGGCAAATATTCGTTTCAGTACGTAAAGAACGCAAAATTTGAAAATTGCCGCCTTGATACAAAGGATGCATTTTGGCACGCTGAAAACGTATACGTGAAAAATTCTTATATAAAGGGCGAGTACCTCGGGTGGTATTCCAAAAATCTCACGCTTGAAAACTGTGTGATTGTAGGCACTCAGCCGCTTTGCTATGCCAAGGGGCTAAAGCTCATAAACTGCGAAATGCACGAGTGCGACCTCGCGTTTGAAAGAAGCGAGGTAAATGCCACCGTTTCAACTTGCCTTCTCAGTATAAAGAATCCCAAAAAAGGCAAAATTATCGCAAAAAATGCAAAAAAAGTTATAAAAGATTACAAAAATTTCAAATGCAAGATTATATTAAAAGAGGGAAAAAATGATTAAGCTTATTAAGCGCTTACCCTGGAAGCTTTTTCCTGCCATATTTGCCCTTGCTTGGCCAACGATGCTTGAGCAGCTGCTTCACACCGCGGTTCAGTATGTCGATACCGCAATGGTAGGCTTGCTCGGCACGGCGGCAACGGCGGCGGTCGGTTCAACAACAACCGTCAATTGGCTTGTCGGCAGCACGGTTTCGGCAATCGGTGTCGGCTTCCTTGCATTTATTTCGCAATCGCGCGGAGCAGGCAATGACGAAAAAGCAAAACGGGGAAGCGGTCAGGCGGTTTTTGCCGTTTTGGTCGTTGGTATTGCCTTTACGGTTATTACACTTGCCATAAGCCCGATAGTGCCTGTGCTTATGCGCGTTGAGCCGAGCCTTAGAAAAACCGCGGGAATTTACTTTTTTATTTTATATACGCCGATGCTCTTTCGTGCCGCAAGCATAATTTTCGGTGCGGTGCTTCGCTCAGCAGGGGACACAAAAACCCCGATGCGTGTCGGAGTTTTGGTAAATATCGTTAATATTTTCCTCAACTTTTTCCTGATTTTTGAAACGAGAATTATATATTTTTGCGGCATCTTTATTTTCGTGCCGGGTGCAGGACTCGGCGTTATCGGTGCATCTATTGCAAGTGCGGTTTCCTTTGCCCTTGGCGGTATTCTTATCACTCGCGCGCTGTATGAGCATAAGGAAATTTCCCCGCGCGGACAGAGCATAAAGCCAAACAAGGAAATATTAAGGGAGTGCTTGCGCGTGGCGTTTCCAAACGCGCTCCAACGCTTTGGCACCTCGCTTGGCTACGTTGTTTTTGCCACAATGATAAATTCCCTCGGCGGAATTGCCACGGCGGCACACACGGTTGCAAATACGGTTGAGTCCGCCTTTTACGTCCCGGGCTACGGTATGCAAAGTGCATCCGCTACACTTTCGGGCAACGCCCTCGGTGCTGATAACAGGACAAAAATCAAGCAGCTTTCAAGAATGATTATATTTATCGAGGCTACGCTTATGGTAGTGTCGGGCTCGCTCCTTTTTGTTTTCGCCCCCAACCTCGTTTCGCTCTTCTCGCACGACTCGGCGGTAATTTCCCTTGGCACAACGGTTCTTCGTATGGTTGCGCTTTCCGAGCCGTTTTACGGAATTTCAATAGTAATCGAGGGAATGATGCAGGGAATGGGAAAGACAAAAATGCCCTTTGTCACCAACCTCGTCGGTATGTGGGGCGTGCGTATTCTTGGCACGTTTATCCTAACCCAAATCTGCTCCTACGGACTAATATCCGCCTGGGCGTGTATGATTTTGCACAATTTGGTCCTCTTTGCCGTGTTCCTCGTTTACTACCTAAGCGGCAAATATATACCTAAGAAAAAAACGGTTATATGAAATTATTGTGACAGTTAGGTGATATTTTTCCCAAATCGTTGACAAGCATATTTTTGGCACTGTATAATAAAATTGAGAGAAACAAATCGGTAATACAGCGCGCAAAAATGCTTATCAAAATTACCTCGGTTTAATAAAAATGATAGCATATGAACGGCGTTTTACCGATCATATGCTATTTTTGCTTGTATAATAAGAAAGGATTAAGAAAAGAAAAACTCATAATTAGGTTGAAGTCACAAATCACACCGCTGTCAAAATGCACAAAAATCTGTTTTCAAAAGCTCCTTGCACAAATGTGCTTTTGTGCAAAACGCAGAAACTCCGTTTTTTTGAAAAAAATTCCCCGAATTTGAATAATTTTTTGAATTTTTTCAGTTTATAGTAGTGAGTAAATAAGAAAAGCAATTAAGTTTTCAAAAATTTTAAAAAAATTTCTTAAAATTAAAACTTTTTTATCAAAAATTGAGTTTACATATATGAAGGGATAAAAAAGTTTGAAAAAATTTCGAAAAATTTGCAGGGAAAATGAATTTTGAATTGTCTTTATTTATAGAGACAATCTCAAAATAGTAAAAACGGAGGAGAAGCCAATGGGTTATTTTGTTAAGAAACACACCGATTTTTTATCTTAGAATGACAAAAACCGAAAAGGAGAAAAATTATGAAGAAAAGATTTTTTGCGATATTTATCGTAGTTATAATGCTACTTTCACAAATGACAATTTTCGCATCCGCCCTTGATTCAAATTCAACAGTAACCAATCCGCAGGATAAACTAACGGATGAACTGAAAGAGGTTATGAGCGATACCGCTGATGATGAGTATATACCTATATATATTTTCTTAAACGAGCTTGGAGATGAAGCTGTATATGCGGTGCTTTCAAACGAGCTTGGGGAAACAATAACAGCAGAAACCGAGTCAAGTTATATTCAGTCGCAAATTACATCGAAAATAGAAAAATTAAATAAAAGTGAAGCGTTTGCTAAAGAGTTAAGTCTTGAATCAAGCAGAAAAGCAACAACAAATGTTGAAACAGCGCAAATGTTGATTAAAAAAGCTAACATATCAACTGTAATGTCGGAAAGCGAAATACAAACGTGCATTGAAGCTGGAATGCCGTTTGAAGAAATTATTGGAATTTCAGAACAAACCCAATTTTTATCGCAGTGGAGAGATAAAAGAGAGTATTTGAACGGTGCTATTAATTCTCGCTTCGAGGAAAGATTAAACACAAAAAAATGCAGAAATATTTATTTTGATCAGATGCTTTCATACGTTCAATTAGAATGTGAAAAATCATATATTTACGCATTGGCAAGATTAAGTGAAGTTAAAGAGATTGGATACTATACAGAGCCCAAGTATGTATTGGATACAATAGAAACATTAGAGCAAACGGAAAATCTTGACTATAACACCGGATATCATATGACGGAAAAAGAGGGAATAAGCTATGATGCCGCCGGCATAAAGATAGGAGTTATAGAGGTGCCGGATCAATATAAAATCGAAGACACTCCGATATTAGGGGTTTATTGTGATGATTCGAACGTTCATCTTTCGGGAAAAACTAATTTGCAGCTGATTGAAAATTATAATTTTGTAAATTCTGTAGAAGGAAAAACCACAGGAATAAGCAAGCATGCAACAACGGTACTTAGCATAATATGTGGAAACGAAGCGACTCGAACGGATGGTGTGAAATATAAAGGATTGGCTCCAAACGCTACAGTATATTATGTCAATTATAATTGTAATCAAGGATTTCAAAGAGCGATTGCGTGGTGCTTAGAAAACAACGTATCGGTTATTAATATGAGTTTTGGTTCAGTTTATGGTAATTATTCGTGGTTAGATAGATATGCAGATTGCATTATAGAACAATATCGAGTATCAATAGTCAAATCAGCTGGTAATTATAAGGCTGAAAAAAATCCGACGTCTCTGGTAACATCTCCGGGTTTAGCATATAATGTAATTACCGTTGGAAATATGAATTGGCAAACAAATGAAAATGGAGAATTACAATTAAGAACGTCAAGTTGCTTCGAACAAGAAACATATTTAGCAAACAAACCCGATATTGCTGCTTATGGTACAGATATACATTTATTGGATGCTTCTGGAACCCCAGAGAATAGAACTAGTGGAACGAGCTTTGCTGCACCAATGGTTGCGGCAACGATTGCATTGATGATGAAAGAAAATAGCAGTTTGATAGGGAACCCCGATGCTGTAAAGTCTATTCTTTTGACTACTGCGCATTCGGACAATATTTCAAGTGACATAATTGAAAATAATCAAAATGCTTACTTGTATAATGTATCAGGTACTTCAAGTGTAACAGCTACACCAGTCCTCAGATATGGTTCGGGGGCGGGTTTGCTAAATATAGAGGGAGCAGTTGCTACAAGCGGAACAAATTGTCTAGCGCGTTATGCCTTTACCGAGGGTGAAACTGTGACTATAGGAGAATATTATTTTTCACAAAATCAAAAAATAAAGCTGTCTTTAGTTTTTGAAAAATTTGACTTTGGAATGATGGCTTCGGCAACTGATATAATTTCCGATTGGGATATCGAAATTCTTAATTCAAATGGAAACGTCATTGCGTCTTCTTGGTCTCCGTTTAACAATGTTGAAATACTAGAGTGTGAGTTTGTTTTGTCAGGATACTATAGTATCAATATTGTGAATTGCGGATTCCCAACAGAAAATGATTTGAGTGAATCTTACACGATCTATGATGAAAACGGAAACCAAACGACTGTAAATACGAATGAAATATGCTATGTTTCAGTGTTGTTGATTTGTGATTGTGATGTGCCAGAGTTGTCAGTAAATTGCAATGGAGGAGTTTCACACGATGTTGCTTGTAGCAATTGCTCATTCGTTTGTCAAGAGAAGCATTCCGTAACAACAGAAACAGTTGAATATTCTGATGCGACAGTTGAATATAACGTATATTATAGATTTAGAAATTCATTGGAATGGGTTGGCTTTTACGACAGAGTATGTTATCAAATTCAGGAACCGATTGTAACGCCTAAGAATGCTTCATATGTCGGAATATCAATCCCTACAGGCGGTAGCTCTATAATTCAACCGGATAAAACAACAATAGAAATAAGAACTATTCAAATACTTATAATAAATCCTGAGGATGGAGCGGTTGTTACATCGTGGGATGCAACCTTTAGAGTGATTTATGACCTTTCGACGGGACTTTATTACATTATCACGTAAACGGAGGATAAAATAATGAAAAAACATTTGCTCGTTTTGTTAATAATCTTGCTGTCCACTTTGATGATATGCGCATGCACGGCCACGCCGTCAAGCTCGACGGAAAGTGATACAAACGATACGTCAAGCCAAACGAGCAACAACACAAACGATACTACGAACAGAGACATTGGTAATAACACTAACGGCGACAATGTAAATCTCGATAATCCGCAAGATACGGAAGACCCTCAAATAAATGTTGCTACTCAGCAAAACCAACCGTATTATGAACAGATTTACGGAAGATACATAGGGGATGATTTCCCCGAGGAGTACGGCTGCTATTATAAGGTAATAAAGACGTATGATAAATTCAACGAGCTGTTTATCACCACAGAAGAAATAGGACAGACGTTTTTTAACGATTATTATGCGGTAATCATATATGAGCATTATGAAACCTATGATTATTCGACCTTTATAGGTTATCGAGATATGGTGTTTCCCGAGGCGCAGGATGCTTATATTAAATCAGACTGCTATTACTATAAAAACCAAGCGTATCCGGAGGGCTCTTATATAAAAAACACCCAAGCTTGCATTGCGGTGCCTAAAAGAGAAATATTTGCCGTTGATGATTCGGTTAAAGAAATAACAATCATACACGAAAACAGAGATTGGTATACCTTTGAATTAGAAGAGGTGCTGGCGGAAAGAGCGAGCGAATTAAACACAACAAATGCTTGGATTATAAAGAATAGCGAGGAATTGAAGGAATTTAGCGATCAGTATTGTAAATATGAGACGTGGTTTTATTTTGGAAACGAAGATATTTACGTTTTGGCATTTTATTCGGACTCATATATTAATGACTATATCGGATTTAGTGATTTTTATACCGATGGTAAAAACGTATATATAACCTGTGAAAAAATAATTACGAAAAATAGTTCGTCACCGCCCCAAAAGCCAACGATATATTTCGTGGAAATTCCAAAGAGCATTATAGAGCACGAAATGTCAGAGGAAATAGTTGTACATTTCTTGCTACAAAAAACGCAGAATTATTGATTAGCCAAACACAAAAAGAAGTGGGAGCAGTCCCACTTCTTTTTGTGTTTAATAATTAATCTCTCTAACCTCAAAGTATGCCTGTGGATGTGCGCAGGTTGGGCAAATTTCGGGAGCTTTAGTGCCAACGACGATGTGACCGCAGTTGCGGCATTCCCAAACCTTAACCTCGCTCTTTTCAAATACCTGCTTTGTTTCCACGTTTTTAAGAAGCGCGCGGTATCTTTCCTCATGCTCCTTTTCAATAGCGGCTACCAAACGGAATTTAGCGGCAAGCTCGGTAAAGCCCTCCTCGTCAGCTACGCGTGCAAACTCAGCGTACATATCCGTCCATTCGTAGTTTTCGCCCTCTGCGGCGGCGAGGAGGTTTTCGCTCGTGTTACCAAGACCGCCAAGCTCCTTGAACCACAACTTTGCGTGTTCCTTTTCGTTGTCAGCCGTCTTTAAGAAAAGTGCGGAAATCTGCTCGTAGCCCTCCTTCTTTGCAACCGAAGCAAAGTAGGTGTACTTATTTCTTGCCTGGCTCTCACCTGCGAAAGCCGCTTCAAGATTTTTCTCTGTCTTAGTGCCTGAATACTTGTTCATTTTGTCCTCCTTAACTATCTCCAAAGCTCCACCCGTTGCCTTACAAACAGGGCATACAGGCTCAATTACTCCGTCCTCAACCTCAAATGTCGCTTTGCAAATTTTACAAGTGTACTTTTTCATTTCTTAGCTCCTTAAAATAAATTTATATTAAAGTAATTTTAATATTTCATCCTTAGTGCGGTAACCAACAACGCGCGCAGTAACCTCGCCGTTTTTGTAAATAATAAGCGTTGGAATGCTTGCAACGCCAAAGCCCATAGCAAGCTCACCGTCAGAGTCGCAGTTTACCTTGCAAAGCTTGATTTTTCCGCCTGCCTCGCTCACAATTTCGTCAAGCACGGGAGCAATCATTTTGCAAGGGCCGCACCAATCCGCGTAAAAGTCAACGATGACCGTACCCTCTGCCTCGATAACCTCTTTTTCGTAATTAGATTTATTAACCGTCATAAATTCACCTCATTTCGATTTATAATACAATTTGCAATGGCAAAAGCCCTCAAATTCGGGGTCGTTAATTTGTGCCTTAAATTCCTCGCACATACATTTGTTCTCGGGCAGCCTGCCAAGCTTGCAGGGGCAAAAGCCGTCCTTGTTTTTTAGCCCCTCCTTTACGGTTTTTACAACCGCCTCGTCGGGATTTAACGTAATCTTCATGCCATCACCTCGTTGATATTATATCATTATTATTCTCAAATTGGAAGATATAAAATAAAAATTTTTCACTAAACTTGAAAATATATAATATGTATGCTAAAATTATTTATATTAAGCTTTAAGGAGTAAATTATGGAGTACCGTACAGAACACGATTCTATGGGCGAAATCTCCGTCCCTGCAAATAAATATTGGGGCGCGCAAACCGAAAGGAGCCGCCAAAACTTCAAAATCGGCGAGGATAAAATGCCAAAGGAAATTATTGATGCCTTCGGCACATTGAAGCTTGCCGCCGCAAGAGCCAACCGCACGCTCGTTCCCGACCGTATGACAAGTGAAAAGCTTGAATATATCGAAAAAGCCGCGTGTGAAATTCTGAAGGGTAAGCTATACAGCCATTTTCCGTTGGTTGTTTATCAAACAGGCAGCGGCACGCAGTCAAATATGAACGTAAACGAGGTTATCGCGAATTACGTAAACGAAGGTGCGGGCAAAAAGCTCCTTCATCCAAACGATGACGTAAATATGTCGCAGTCCTCTAACGATACCTTCCCGACCGCTATGCATATTGCCGCCGTTACCGCAGTTTACGGCAAACTTTTTCCCGCGCTCACGCTTCTTATAGAAACGCTCGAAGCGCTTGAGGTGGAAAACGAGGGGGTAATAAAAAGCGGCAGAACGCACCTGCAAGACGCAACGCCCATCGCGTTCAGCCAGGAGATTAGCGGCTGGCGCGCATCTGTCGAACGCGATTTTGAAATTATTGAGGAGTCGCTTGAGCCGCTTAAAAATCTTGCCCTCGGCGCAACCGCAGTCGGCACGGGCATAAACGCGCCAAAGGGATTTGATACCGAGGTTGCAAAGCAAATTTCAAGCATCACGGGCATAAAATTCAAAACCGAGAAGAACAAATTTCACGCGCTGACGTCAAAGTGCGAGCTTGTTTTCTCTCACGGTGCGTTAAAGGCGCTCGCCTGCGACCTTATGAAAATTGCCAACGATATAAGATGGCTCGCCTCGGGGCCGCGCTTGGGTCTTGGCGAAATCACAATTCCCGAAAACGAGCCCGGCTCGTCAATTATGCCCGGCAAGGTTAATCCAACGCAATGCGAGGCAGTAACAATGGTTGCCGTACAGGTTATGGGCAATGATGCATCAATAGCCATAGGCGCATCACAGGGCAACTTTGAATTAAACGTATTTATGCCTGTGATAATAAACAATTATTTGCAATCCGTCAATTTGCTTGCCGACGCTATCGTGTCCTTTACAAAAAACTGTGTCAGCGGCATAAAGGCAAACCGTGAAAAAATGAAAGCAAACCTAAATAATTCACTTATGCTTGCCACAGCCTTGACCCCACACATCGGCTACGAAAAGAGCGCAAAGGTGGTTGGGCTTGCACACAGAGAAGGGCTCACCTTGAAGGAAGCCGCAATTTCGCTCGGATATTTGACGGCTGACGAGTTTGATAAGTATTTTCACCCCGAGAAAATGATATAAAGAGAGTTAAAATGAATATTAGAGAAGAATCACTTAAAAAGCATTACGAATGGCAGGGCAAAATTGAGGTAATTTCCCGCGCGAAAATAGAAACAAGAGAGGATTTATCTCTTGCCTACACCCCGGGCGTTGCCGAGCCTTGCCTTGAAATAAATAAGGACGAAAATAAATCATGGGAGCTGACTCGCCGCTCAAGCCTTGTTGCGGTTATCACCGACGGCACTGCCGTTTTGGGGCTTGGCGATATAGGGCCGCTTGCGGGAATGCCCGTTATGGAGGGTAAATGCGCGCTCTTTAAGGAGTTTGCCGATATTGATGCGTTCCCCATATGCGTAAAAAGCAAGGACGTGGACGAAATCGTTCGCACCGTTGAGCTTATCTCGGGCTCGTTTGGCGGCATTAACCTTGAGGACATCTCATCGCCGCGTTGCTTTGAAATCGAGCGCCGCTTAAAAGAGGTGTGCGATATTCCCGTTTTTCACGATGACCAGCACGGCACTGCGGTTGTTGTCGGAGCCGCACTCATAAACGCACTCAAGATAGTTAAAAAGCAAATGGATAAGGCTCAAATCGTAATTTGCGGCGCAGGCTCGGCAGGAATTGCCATCTGCAAGCACCTATTAAATATGGGTGCTGAAAATATAACAATGCTTGACTCACGCGGCATCGTTTGCAAGGGCGACCTACAATTAAACGATGCGCAAATGGAAATTGCCGAGGTGACAAACAAGCAGCAAAAAAGAGGTACGCTGTCCGATGCAATGGTCGGGGCTGACGTCTTTATAGGAGTCAGCGCGCCGAATATTGTAACGTGCGATATGATAAAATCAATGGCACACGATGCAATTGTTTTCCCGATGGCAAATCCAACGCCCGAGATTATGCCCGAGCTTGCCAAGGCGGCAGGAGCAAGGATTGTCGGCACGGGCAGGAGCGATTTTCCGAACCAAATCAACAACGTCCTTGCATTCCCGGGAATTTTCCGCGGCGCGCTTGAATGTCGCGCAAGCGAGATAAACGAGGAAATGAAGCAGGCTGCATCGTACGCGCTTGCAGATTTAGTTGACGAAAGCGAATTGAATGAGGAAAATATAATTCCGTCAGCGCTCGATAAAAGAGTATCGAAAATAGTTGCCGCGGCGGTTGTCAAGGCTGCAAGAGAAACAGGTGTTGCAAGAATATAATGGAAAAGTTTTAATCGATTTAAATAACAAATGCGGAAAAATCAAGCATATGAACAGCGTGAACAACGGCCCCTTCAAAAACATCTCGGTAAAATAATACATCATTGTAGGGCGGGGGCTTGTCTCCCGCCGCTCTATCTCCACCTCAAAAAACAACCACAGGGTGAGCTTTTTTAGCTCACCCTGTTAATTTTATAGATTAAATTTCCTTTAAGAAAAGCGCGCCGTAAGGCTCGATTTCAACCTTGCCCGAAACTGTCTTTTTACCAAGAATATCATAGTATTCCTTGTCGAGCATAACGTAGCCGCATTTGCCCTCAATTTCAAGTGCGCAAATGATGTTTTCATCACCCTCGCGCTTGGTTAAAAATACGTTTTGTGATGCGTCGGCAATAGGAGCTTTGTCAATCAATTTCAAAAGTGCTTTCTTGTCGGGAGCAGTACCGAGAATAATAACAGTACCCTTTCCAACCTTACGCTTTGAAATTGCGCACATACCCTCAAGGTCAAAGCCCTCGTAGGTGGCAAGGCACTCGGAGTCAACACAGTCGTAAGCGTCACAGCCGAGAGAAATATCGAAAAATTCCCCACCCTGTGTCCATTTTGCCTTGAAATTGTCCTGCTCAACGGGCAAGTGGTGCTTCACCTTGATGCCGCCAAGCTCCTCAAGAATTGAATACGTTTTATCCGTGTGCTTAGCTGCGTAGTCTGTCATAATGTCGCTGAGCGGGCCAGCAATAAGCGTGCCGCCGTTTTCAACCCATTTTGTAACTCTTTCGCCAAAGCCACAGTCGTCAAAGCAGGAAAGCAGCGGTGCTAAGATAATTTCATATTCGTCCAAATCCTTGTCCGTTTCAATAACGTCTACGTTGTAGTGTCTGAACGCATCGTAGAAGGTGTCGATAATAAGCGGTCTGAAGGAGTGGTCAAAGTTGTCAAGCTTCGTTATAATAGGCGCGAACATAAAGTTCTTTACCGAGGTTGACGAATAGGTAAGTGCAAGCTTGGATTTCACCTTCGTTTTCTTCAAAAAGTCCCCACACGTGTCGAGAGTTTGGGCTAATTTCTTGATTGAAGGTGCAATCGGTGAAGGCACACCCGCGCTTGAATATACCGCGCCGTGACCAAGCTCGTGTCCTGTCGGATGACTGCGGAAGAGCCAATAAAGGTTCATTTCTCCTCCCTGTACAATAGGAGCGAGCGAGTTTATGTAGTTGTGTCCACAGGGACGGTAACCGTTATATGCGGCATACGAGCCGTTGTAGCCGGGCTGAGTTTCAGTAACCCAGAACGGTGTTTTCTTTAACGTGCGGTAAAAATCATAGTTGAAAAATGTTTTGTATAGCTCGTCTTGATTATCGTAATGGTTGTGCTGAACAACGTCAAGCCCCTTGTTCATTATGCTGTAGCTGAACGCATTGTCCATCATCATATCCGTGCCGATAGGAGCTGACGAGTGCTTGCGGATTGCCTCTGCCTGCTCCCAAACGTATGTGTTGATAAGCTGACATTGGAATCTCCACCACTCAACGGAGTGTGAGGGATGCTCCCAGGATTTTGGCGCGGGCGGATTGATATCGTCAAAGGAGTCGTAATTCAGCGACCAGCGGTTCGTTACCCATTTCTTGTTCAAATTTTCGATGGTTTTGTATTTGTTTTTCAGATAAACGCGGAATTCGCTCGCACAGCGGTCGCAGAAGCAGCCGAAATCGTAGGGATAAACCTCGTTGTCAATCTGCCAGCCGATAAGACCGGGGTGATTGCCGAGCGCCTTTGACATTTCCTCCGCGATTTTTGCGTTAAGCACGCGGATTCCCTTGTGCGTTTTGCAGGGATGACAGCGTGAATGAACGTCTACCACAATTCTGTTATAGCCGTTATAGCTGTGGCGCATAAGGTCGGGGTGCTTTTTGAAAACCCAACGTGGCGGAGTACACGACGGAGTACACAAAACCGTGTAAATTCCGTTCTCGTACATAACGTCCATTACGTACTTAAAAATCTCAAAATCGTACACTCCCTCGGCTTTTTCCATCGTGCTCCAGGCAAATTCACCTATTCTGACGGTGTTAAGCCCAAGGGACTTCATCCTCTCAACGTCTTTCTTTATTTCCTCTCTGTCCCAAAGCTCGGGATAGTAAGCAGTACCGATATAAAACATAATTATTAAATCTCCTTCCAATCGAGCTCGGCTATTGAAACACAGCCCTCGTTAGGCGTTTCGTAGTTTAGCCAACCGCATGTGGTTATATAGTATCTTCCTTTTTCCTCTATAATTTCGGGTGCGTGTGCGTGCAAGGTGGTCACAGGAACAGCGCCGCCGTTACCTCCGTTATATTTACCAAAGCAATACGGGTCGCTTGAAACAAAAACAAGTGTGTTGTGATAGTTTTCCTTTGAGCAGTCTGTGTATGTAATAAACAGGTAGTAAAGACTGTCGCGCTTTACAATAAACGGGGATTCCATCGCACCCCACGGTGGGTTAAGCTCGGCACACTCTCCGCTTGTTAATGCATAGCCGCAAAAATCCCAAGCAATCAAATTGCTTGATTTGAAAAGCGAAACACAGCTGCGCTTGTCCTTCGTGCCGACAACGTACATAAGGTATGAGCCGTCATCCATTCTTAAAACAAAATGATCACGGTGGGCTGAAAAAAGCGGCTCGTTATTTAGCGTTACTGTATGGTTGAACCATTCGTGTAAATCAAAGGATACGGAAAGCGAGGTGGGGGAGGGACCGTAAAGCATATAGTAATAGTCCCCCTCAGTGCGTACAACACACGGTGCCCAAGCAAGCGTGCCGCGGTCAATTGCGCGGTCGTGGCACTCCGTCATTTCCGTGTCAAGCGAGGGCGTTACTCCGTGCACAAAATATCTTTCATTTGGCGCTCCGCCCTCAAAGCTTGTGATGCCGAAAAGATGATAATTTCCGTCGTGTGCCTTGAAAAGACAATGGTCGTTTACATATTTGCCGTTTATCTGTGGGCGCAAAAGCACGCGCCAATCGGTTTTTATGTATGGTATTTTCATATTCTTACCTTAAATATTTGTCAACAAGCGGGCTAAGCTCACTTAATTCCTCATCACTCAAAAGACCCTTGTATTTTTCAAAGTAGGCAAGGAGCGCTTTTTTGTTTATTTCCTTTGGCGTGCTTCTTCCCACGCGGCGCTCAAAGTTTTTATAAAGGATATTTTCCTTATCCTCACCGTCCAAATTAAGACCTCTTAAATTCTGGTCGCAAAATGCCATTGTGGTGTCGCTTGTCGCGATAAATCTGTATAGCTTGTCAATGGACCAAGCGTGCGTATATGATTCCCAAGGGAATGTTGCGTCCGTGCCAACCAAAATTCTCGACGAATATTTCTTAAAGAAATCAACGTAAAAATCGTGGTTCTTCTCAAACGCCAAGTACATCTCGCCGCCTGGGGTAATGTCAACTGCCATATTTTCATATTTTTTGAACATCGCTTCGAGCTTCTCGGGGTACTTCGCGTAGAAGAAAAAGTGCGCAAAGGTTACGTTCAGGCTTGGATATTTGTCGAGAATTGTTTCAATTTCCTTGGTAACCGTCCAAAAATCGGGGTACGTGCCGTCAGCGTAGAACCAGCCGTTTGATTTTGCCCAATCGGGGACTAATTCGTCGTCCCAAAACTCGTCGGGGTCGTTTACGTGGAAAACGATGTGCGTGCCATCCTTTTCCATTTCGCAAAACAGCGCATCAAGGTACGGCGATAAAAGCGTGCCGCCGATAGGCTTAAGCACGGTTGGCTTACCCTCAATGAGCTTAATTCCGTCAAAGCCTATCTCCATAAGCTCACGGTACTGTGTCACAAGGTCCATTCCGTCAGGGTTTTTGCCGATAGGCTTTACAATATGGTCAAGCGCGCCGTGTGCGTAAGTCCCTTTATTTACAAGCTTGTAAAGCGCAATCATAATGTTGTTTGCAACACCGCGCGCGTGGTTGTTGAGCGCACAGATGTTAATGCCGTCAAGGTTCATTCCCTCGCGGTATCTTTCAAACGCGTTCAAAAAATGGCCAACCTCGTCATTTTTCCACTCCTCTAAATGAAGATGTGAATCTATAATCTTTTCGTTAATTTTTGCTTCGTTAAACATAATTTTCTCCTTGAAATGAAATGACACTACGTGTCTTGAAACGTGCTTTGCACTTGAAATGATTGTTTACACAATCTTGAAATATTTGCTACTCAAAAATTAAAACCTAACAGTTACACTCTCGCCAACCTTGATAAATATCTTCTTGAAATCAAGCAGCTCGGGGTTGGGTTCGTATCTAAACCTCAAAACAGAGTAGTCCGTGTCAGCACCGCCCCTGTTTGATACCACAACCGTGCGTTCATCAAGCCAGCTTTCGCTCACGTCACCGTAGGTAAGACCGTGACCGAATTTATAAACAGGCTCACCCTTGAAAAACTTATACGTTCTGTTTTCCATACTGTAATCACGGAAATCAGGCAGGTCTTCGTCGCTTCTGTAAAACGTGACGGGTAGGCGTCCGCTCGGCGAGGTTTTGCCAAACAAAATATTTGCAAGCGCGCGGCCACATTCGGCACCGCCGTAGAAGCATTGTATAACCGCATCGCAGTCCTTGTCCTGCTCGCCAAGCGCAACACAGCTGCCGCTGATGTTAACAAAGACAACGGGCTTTCCAAGCTTCATTATTTCATTATAAAGCACAATTTGAGATTCGGGCAGGCTAATCGTTTTTTTATCTCCCGCAACGTCACCGTTGTAGGCATCACCCTCCTCGCCCTCAATTCCGGGGTTAAGACCCATGCACATAATAACGAGATCCGCCTTTTGCGCGGCAATCACGCCCTCCCTAAACGGGTTTCCGCTCCACATCGTTGAGCCGATGTCGGTCGGATGACAGCCGCACGCGTAAAGCACCTTGCCGGAAAACTCCTCCTGAATACCGCGCAAGGGAGTGGTGTACCTTGACGGATTTCCGTTATAGTTGCCAATTAAGGTTGAGTATCTGTCGCTGTTCGGGCCGACAACCGCAATTGTTTTATACTTGCTTCTGTCAAGCGGTAAAATACCGTTGTTTTTAAGAAGCACTATCGATTCCTCAGCCATTTTTAAATTGAGCGCCCTATGCTCGTCACATTCAACCACGTCATAGGGGATTTTATCGTATTCGCAGTCGCTATCAAACATACCGAGGCGGAAGCGCGCCTCAAATAGCTTCGTTACCGCCGCAGTTATCGTTTCCTCGTCGATTAAGTCCATTTCGTACGCCTCGTAAAGCGAAAGGTACGCATCACCGCAGTTTAAGTGACAGCCGTTATTTACCGCCAATGCAACGCTTTCGGGCTCTGTGCTTGTCACCTTGTGTCCCGTGTGGAAATCGCGGATTGCGCCACAGTCGGAAACCACGTAGCCGTCAAAGCCAAATTCGCCAAACAAAATATCGCCAAGGAGTGTTTTTGAGCCGCAGCACACCTCACCGTTAACGCGGTTGTATGCGCCCATAACAGCCGATGGCTTAGCATTGTCAATGCAGTACTTGAATGCGGCAAGATAAGTTTCATATAAATCCTTCTTTGAAACAACCGCATCAAAGCCGTGGCGCTCGTACTCGGGACCGCTGTGTACCGCGTAGTGCTTGATTGTCGCATCTAATTTTCTGTACTTGCCCTCACCCTGAAGCCCCTTGATAAACGCAACACCCATTTTACCTGTCAAAAGTGGGTCTTCACCGTAGGTCTCGTGGCCGCGTCCCCAACGTGGGTCTCTGAAAATATTTATGTTAGGTGACCAATATGTAAGTCCTTGATATTGCTCGGTCGAGCCGAATTTCTTAAACTCGTTGTATTTTGCGCGCGCTTCGTCGGAAATGGCGTTTGCCACCTTGCCCATTAACTCCGTGTTAAAGCTCGCCGCCATACCGATGGCTTGCGGGAAAACCGTTGCACAGCCCTGACGGGCAACACCGTGCAAGCATTCATTCCACCAGTTGTAGGCAGGCACACCGAGGCGCTCAATGGCAGGCGCGTCATATCTCATCTGCGCCATTTTCTCCTCGATTGTCATTTTTGAAACAAGCTCACGGGCTCTTTCGTAAAAGGTCATAAAACTTTCTCCTTGCTTATGAAAAATGATTAATATCATCTTATCACATATTATGTGCTTTTTCAATAGATAACTGTTGATTTTACAGACAAAATATGTTAATATTAACATATATTCATTGATTTTGACAGGAGAAAATATGAGAAGCTTTATTTTTGGAACAGACTGGGGTGCTGACTGTGACGACTGCGTTGCAATGCGCGTGGCTTGCAGGGCGATGAAAAAGGGTGAGATAAACATTCTCGGTATAGGAATAAATTGCGTTAAGGAGCATGCGTACGCTTCCTTAAAAGCGTTTTTGAAGCTGGAGGGCGTGGACATTCCTGTGGGAATTGATACGCGCAGTCACGAAACGGACGGCTGGACGTGGACGGAAAATTACCAGCCGCGCCTGGCAAAGCTTTGCCCCGAGCTTTCAAACAAGGACGCGGAAAGCGCAGTCAGGGTTTATCGCCGCGCTATTGCCGAAGCAAGCGGCAAGGTTGAGATTATGGAAATCGGCTTTTTACAGGTTCTTGGCGACCTTTTAAGGAGCGAGGGCGACGATATTTCACCTAAAACGGGTATGGAGTTAGTTCGTGAAAAGGTAGAGAGAATTTGGCTGATGGCAGGCAGATGGGATATTGACGGCGGGCGCGAGTTTAACATCGCTTGGACACCGCTTACCCGTGAAGCATCAAGCTACATTTTCGATAACTGTCCTGTGCCGATGGTTTTCCTCGGCTGGGAGATTGGTGATACGGTTATAACGGGAGGCAATCTTGACCACGAGGACTACTTATGGAAGGCAATGAACGACCACGGCTACGGAGAGGGACGCTCCTCGTGGGATCCGATGCTCGTTTTGCTCGCTTGCATAGGCGACCCCGAAAATGCGGGCTACACTACGGTACGCGGCAAGGCATCACTCGAGGTAGACACGGGCAAAAATCATTTCACACCCGATCCGCAGGGACCGCACGCGTACGTTGTGAAAAATCACCCCGACAGCTACTATGCCGATATGATAAACAGCTTGATAAAATAAGCACTTGAAAATGCTAATTTTATATGTTATAATAAAACCGTAAATAACATTTTGAGGAGAAAAATTATGAAAAGAAAACTTATTTTATTTGCATTAATGATTTCATTATGCTTGGTTTTTGCATCACTCTTTGCAGTAACCGTTTTTGCCGACGATGGCATTACAGTTACGTATAACTGGCACGGCGGCAATGTTCGTGCAACTGCTACACCAAACGCTGATGGTACGTATACGCTAAGAGATACCAAGCTAACAGGAGATCAGACTGTTACCTTGGCTGACGGCACCGTTGTTGACAAGGTGTTCTACGGCTGGTACACCCACGACGGCACAATGTACGAGCCGGGCGCTACCGTTACGTTTACCGAAAGCACAATGATTTTCGAGGCATACGGCATTGAGGTAACAACGGCGGAGGATTTCTTGGCGTTAAAAACAAATAACTATTTACGTCTCGGTGCTGACCTTACTATTTCGGAGGACCTTTACAGTAACTGGGGAATGAGCGTTTACGACTTGAACGGTCACACGCTTACCATTACACACAACAGTCAAGCGATTTACAACTACCGCGGTGGCTGTGCGGTAATCGGCGGCGGTAAGCTCATCCACGCACCCGAAACAATTAAAACAAACGATGGTCAAACGGCAGGTATCGTATTTGAGCACCACAGCTACGGTGACTGGGATACGATGCAACGCTGCTGGATCGGTAAGGGCGTTGAGTTTACAACACCGTACAATTTTGTCAGAATTGCGAAAAGCCCTAACTACGGTAAATGCCCCGATATGCAAATTGCGGGCTCGGTAACGGCTAAAAACCTAATTTATTGCGGTATTCTTACAGGTGCAACCATAAATATTTATGATTCCGCAGTTGTAACGCTCTCCGGATCAGATCCTTTCTGCTTCACAAATGAGACAGGATCCGATATTTATGCAACTATCAATTTAGCAGGAAAAATCAAGCTTACAAACCCGGATGCTATATTGCTTGATAGCTTTGTTACTTCAAGCAAATTTGCTATTCCGCAAATTACAAGCGGTGAATATTCAGTTAGCGAAGCGGATTCAAAAAATCTCGCACTTATGCTTCCTGAAACGCTTATGCTTCGCGCAGTGACCGACGGCGACGGTGTCGTTTGGTATAAGGTTGTCGAGGCTGACTGCGTACACGAATGGGTGCTTAATGAGGAAAGCTCAAGCGAGGCAACTCTTGAAGCTCCGGGCGTAAACATGTACGATTGCTCAAAGTGCGGCACCCAAAAGAAGGAGATTTCAATTTACATTCCAACAAAAACCGAAATTACCGTAACTGTTTCCTTCGACGGGGAGAAAAAGACCTATACACTTTTAGCAGGTGACGTTGTTGAGTTTGACGTTGTAGGCATTGGTGCAAGCGCGGTTTGCGAAATTGTGGGTCTTAAGGACACAGCAGAATTTACTGCTGACCAAATTGTCGGAATTGAAATTCCCGCAGGTATCAAATTCTTTAGTGCTCTTGCAAATACCTCTCTTGAAAAAATCATAATCGGCGACGGCGCAAATATTGAAATTTCGGATTTAAGCTCGATAACCGGCTTAAAGGAAATCGAAATTGAAGCAGCAACAGTTATTTTCAAGAATATCAAGTCAACAACTATTGAAAAGATTTCCTCAAACGTTCAAGGTGCTGACGTTACATTTGATTCGTCTTCGTTCAAGAGCAAAATGAACATAACCACACTTGAAATGTCATCGGGTAGCACGTATGCGTTTGGCAGTGAATGCTTTAGAGCATCAGGACTTACCGAGGTTATTTTCCCTGACGACTCAAATATTGAGTTTACAGGCGGCGCAGCGTTCTACGGCTCACCAAACCTTACCTATGCTTATTTTGGTAGAAACTGTATATCTGACAAAAAGATTTGGAACAAGCCATTTGACTGCGTTTACGCGCTTGAAGAGGTTGTTCTTATGGACATAATCTATATTGACCAATACGTTTTCTGCTGTAACGGAAATGCATCGAGCACATCTGATCATAGAGAGGGTAAGGGCGGACAAACCGAGCCACTCAAAATATATCACCACACTGACACTCTTTCTATAAATAGTAATGCATTTGCAAACAGAGGCGTGCTTGGCGTTGAGCTCTACACACTCTCAAGTGTAAGCACTCTTCCTAACTGCGCATACACAGTTTATCAAGGCATTGCACATCCTTACTATGCTTCAACAATTACCGAATCCACATGCGTTACAAATGGTACAGCGGGTTACGTGACCGATTGTCAATGCGGCGAGGACTATAGAACCAATACGTACAAAACCTTCTCAACACTCAACAAAGAAATCAACGATCTTGAAAATGCGGCATACGGCACGGAAATTGTGATTCTTCCGCTTTTGGATTATCACACCGAGAGCGATATTTTGAAGGACGTTATATTCTCAAACGGTTATGAAAATCTCGGTACAAAAGCATATAAATGCTTGTACTGTGATGAAATTTCAAAATATGAGGACGAGGCAAGCTATCCTGCGCTCTTTACAAACAAGGGCTATTCTTTAAGTGAAAATGAAGATGGCGGCGTTGATATCACCGTAGTTATGCACAAGGAAGCAATCGAAGCATATGAAACACTCACAGGCAGAGAGGTTGAGTATGGCTTGTTCGTTGTGACAAAAGCTTTACTCGGCGATGATGATATTATCGATGAAAACGGTAATGTCCATAACGGCGCGTTTGCGGCAGGTATGCCATCAAGAGAATTTTCAATTATGACAATGAAGCTCTTCGGCTTTACAACTGACGAACAAAAGGCGGCTGAATTTGCATTCGGTGCATACGTAATCGACGGCGGCACTCCTTCATACATTCAAGAGGGCACAAAGCTCGACGGCGATAAGTACGTGTTTGCTTCGTATAACGGTATCGTAGCATACGTAAACGATAAAGAAAGCGAATAGAAAAATAATGCGAAAGCACTCCTTCGGGGGTGCTTTTGTGTTTATAAGCTATGTTTCGTCATTTTTGACAAAAAATGTAAAAACACTTGAAATACTTTTGTATATATGGTAAAATAAGTATGTAAACTATATATTTAAGGAGAAAAATATGAAAAAGCTACTTATTTCACTTGTAATGGTTGTTGTATTTGCAATGACACTTTCGCTTGTAGTCCTTGCAGATAGCATTCACAACGAAAATACCGTTGACTATGACGCAACCGTTACGCTTAATAACGGAACTACCGTTAATCTCTTCGACAACGAGGGCAACGCACTCACCTGGTATTTGGATGCTAACGGTGAGCTGAAATCTATTCGCACCGACGATCAACAAATGTGGTGGCATACAGAGTCCTGGAATGAGGTAACCAATGTTGGAATTACCTTTACTGATGGAACAAATGTTGACAAAAGCAAGCTTGTTGTCGTAAATATGATGGATGATGATGTTGTTAAAAACAAAGGTGCCGAATCTCATTTTGGCAAGCCCGTTACCAACTTCAAGCATGTATTCAGCGGTTGCTCAAATCTTGAATATCTTTATTTAAGACTTGATACAACAGGATTTTTCCAAACTGCGTTCACAAATTCCGGCAAGCTTAAATATGTAAACGTTGAGGATTTAACCTTGCTTGCAGAATCAAGAGGCGGTCAGCAGTTTAGCGGATGCACTTCCTTATTTGAGGGACAAATTCTTGACCTATCTAATACAAGGCTTAAAGAATTCCAAGGCGGTGGAATATTTGCTAAGGTTCCGATTGCGGGTCTTATTTTGCCAACAACATTTGACCCTGCAAGATTTAGCGAATGGGCATTCCAAGAAAACCCAACCACATCATTTGTATATCCCGATATTCTTACCTCGGTTTACAGCTATTCCTTTAAAAATTGTAAAAATCTTCAAATCGTTTACCTAAATGGCTCTATCACATCGGTAGGAAAGGAAGCATTTCTTAATTGCAGCAAGCTTGAAAAGGTTTTCTTTGCGGGAACTGAGGCTCAGCTCGAAACTATGCTTACCAATACCGAAGCATCAGGAAATAACTACTTCCTTGCTATTGCAGGAGAGAATAACGCAAACGTAATCTCATACGACGAATATTTAGCACTTGAGGACAAGAGCGGCAAGTATTTCATTTATGACTGCAGCTACTGTGATATTTATAATAACGGCAACCACGAGATAACAGGCACAAATCCTTGTGTTGGCTACTGCTCAGTATGCGAAAGAAATATTGTAAAGCACTCAGAAAATGCCGAAACCACATACACAGTAGAGTATGCTGATTTTTCAATGGCAGGCTCAAAGATTACAGTTTGCACAAACGATGGCTGCACACATAAGGTGACAGAAGCACTCCCTGCGCTCTTTAAGAATCACGGCTACTCAGCTCCTGAAAACGGAGAGGGCGGAATTGATATCAAGATTACGGTAAATCACGATGCAGTGAAATCTTACGAGGAGCTTACAGGAAAGAGCCTTAGCTACGGCTTGTTTATCGTAACAAAGAAGCTCGTTGGCGACGGCGATATCATTGATGCAAACTTCAAGATTGCAGACGGCGGCTATATGATAGAGATGCCAAAGGGCAAGTTTGACATTATGACAATGAAGCTCACAGGCTTCACAACCGACGCACAAAAAGCGCTTGAGTTCGCATTCGGCGCGTACGTCCTTGGTAGCGAGGCTCCCTCACTTGTTCAAACAGGCGAAAAAGCAGAGGGCGACAAGTACGTATTTACATCATTTAACAATATCATTGCGATCGTAAACGGAAGCGACAGTTAAACATTTAACTAAAAAAGGAGAGATTTATGAAAAAGAAGCTTTTATTTACACTCGTGCTTGCTTCAATGTTCATTTTCTTGCTTGCTTTCGCAGTAAGCGCGGCAACACCCGAGCAGTATATTGAATTTGGCGCAAGATTCCCGGGCAGTGACGAGTATATCACGGTTTATACTCAAAATGCGGAATCCGTAGGCAATCCGCAAATTAACTTTGAATCCTACAAATTCTATTCGGACGTTGAATTTACCGAAGAGGTAGATATGTCAACCGCAACAGGCATTGACTTTTCCGTTGCGAAAACACACGGCTGCAACGGCAACGCACCGAACAGAATGAAAAAGCCCGCATCTCCATTCGTTAACTGCGTGGAGGTTAAGTGGTTCTTGGAGGGCTTCCCAACCGTTTCCTATGGATCTCAGTTCTTTAAGGGCTGGACTGGGCTGAAGTCCTTTGATTTCGGTAATGCAACCGCGATAAACGACAATACCTTTGAGGGCTGCGGACTTGAAGAAATTACTATTCCCGCTACAATTAAAAGCTTTGGCAACTCAACGATTAAGGACTGTAAAAGCCTGACAAGCGTTACATTTGAGGGCTCACTTAATAAAATCGGAAGCGGCGCATTTTACGGCTGCACAGCTCTTACTGACGTTAAAATCGACAATTTGACCTTTATCGGCGCAAGTATGTTTGAAAAATGCACGTCACTCACGAGCGTTGCAATTCCAAGCATCGTTACAAGCATTGGAAACAGTGCCTTCTATAATTGCACCTCACTTGTATCGGTTAATATTTCAAATGGCGTAACCTCGATAGGCTCAAGCGCGTTTAGATCATCAGCTATTACAACCGTTACAATTCCAAGCGGTGTAGAGAGCGTTGGTAACGAAGCGTTCAGACAATGCCCCTCACTCACCACCGTTATCTTCGAGGGCGATAGCACCGCGCTCGGCACGTCAATGTTTATGAGCTGCTCAAAGCTCACAAACGTCACACTCCCTAAAAATCTTCAAAAAATTCCAGACTCGTCCTTCTGGGGCTGCGGCAAGGTGCAAATTGTTAACATCTCTGAAATGACAAGCCTTACAACAATAGGCACAAACGCATTCCGAGATGCAGCCACACTTGTTTTCACACTTCCCGATACCGTTACAACTATTGAGTCACAGGCATTTAGATCAGCAGTAAAGAACGGTGGCTCGTTTACTATCAATCCAACGTCTCAGCTTCAAACAATTGGCGACGACGCGTTTAACGATTGCCGCACGCTAACAAGCATTTATATTCCGTCAACCGTTACAAGCATCGGCTCAGGCGCGTTTTTACAAACCTATGCTATGACAAGGATAGAGAATTTTGAGAATTGCCAAATTACCGAAATTGCTTCAAAAACATTCCAAAGTGCAACAAAATTAACGTATATCAAAATTCCGAATACGGTTACGACAATAGGCGAAAATGCATTCTATGGTAATGAAAAGCTCGCACTCGTATATATTCCAAACACAGTTACCTCAATTGCAGATGCCTTCACGGGTAGTCAGCCTGCAAACGCTATGTATATTTACACAGGCAAAAATGAGGGCGTTTTCGCTGGCTGTGCAAGAGTTGCAGGTGCTAACGTAATTGACGGTAACGATTACGATCCTACCACCACGTACACAGGCGTAAATTTGGTGGTTGGCTACAGCCATTGCGTTGTATATAACAACGGAGTACACGGCGATACAGAGCTAACCGCACTTCTTGAGTCATATTACGAAGCAATAGACGTTGTCAGCAAATGTAAGGTTTGCGAAACGACCGAGGTGGTTCATCAAATCCCCGCACTCTTTACATACCGCGGCTATTCGGTAGCCGAGGAGGGCGCAAGCGGAATTGACATCGGCTTTAAGGTAAACAGAGAAGCGATTGCAACGTACGAGGGTGTAACGGGCGAGAAGCTAACCTACGGTATTTTCGCAGGTCTTAAGGACACAATAGGCACAAATGATCTTTTTGATGCAGACGGCAAAGCACTTAGCGGTATTATCGCCGCTGAAATGACCGAAACCAACTATTCAATTTTTGAAATAAAAATGGTCGGCTTCTCCGAGGCTCAAATGGAAACCGTCTTTGCAATGGGCGCATACGTTGGAACAAGCAAAAATGACACAACCAACTATACTTACCTGCAAATCAGCACACCAAAGGACGGCGAAAAATACTACTTCGCTTCATATATCGACGTATTAAAGCTCAAAAACGGCAACTAATATAACAAAACCGCACACGCCAAAGCGTGTGCGGTTTGTATTTTAATGAAGCGCTCGCTACGCTCACATGAAGTAGTTGCTACGCAACAATGAAGCACTCACTCCGTTCGTATGAAGCGAAGCCGACTTCATTAACAAAGTGTCTTAATACACCGAAGGTGTGCTTCATTCACAAACAAAAATCGAACACCCGAAAGTGTTCGATTTAGGTTTGCGTTGGTGAGCAAAATGAGGAACCGATTTAATCATCTTTCGTTGGTTGCGTTATAGGTTTGGTAAATTTCTTTACAGACATCGGTGTGAGCTTCGCAATCAAAATAATGTGCTATTTCCTCGTACATTTCCTGTGGAAAAGCACGGTATCGCTCCTGACTTATGGCGAATTCACGCCACTTATCATACCAAGTGCCATCCTTTAAAGACTGACTACGCACGTCAAGCTCAGTCAATAATTGATTAGCCTCATCAATATTGGCACATCTAACACTTAAGTTATCAACCACACAGGGGATGAATTTAATTTTTAAATCATTTTCTATATCAATTTGGGCAAGCAAGCCTGTATTCCACATATAGCCGTTATCGGCCTCATCCTCGGCTTCGCGCCAAACAAAATGAAAATTACCTTGACCGTAAAGGATATGACCGCCCATATATTCCTCGTAACAACCAATACAGTGGCTATGCTGACAAAGAACTACATCAGCACCGTGCTTAACCATTGAACGACACGCCTTTAAAAGTCTTGGAGAAGGGTATCTGCAATTCTCCTTGCCGCCGTGATAAATAACAATAACATAGTCATTATTTCTTTTTGCTTCCATAATATCGTCATTTGTATCATAAGGGTCGTAGGCTCTTGCTCCCATACGATTGCTAAGAGCATATGAGTATTCGTGCTCGCAAACAGCAATGATTGCAACTTTTATTTTATCATTTGAAATAATTAAATTTTTTCTGGCGTTTTGCTCATTATCTCCAAATCCGGTATAATTAATTCCAAAGCTTTTAAGCTGGTTTAGAGTGTCCAAAACACCTACCTTGCCAAAATCAAAAATGTGGTTGTTTGAAAGAATACAATCAGTCACTCCAATGTCCTTAAGTACCTTGACTGTATTAAGCGGTGCTTTTATATTGGGGCCTATTTTCTTTATAGGAGTATTTTTGTCGGTTACAGCACATTCCAAATTTACAATTGCCCTGTCAGATGATTTGAATAAGCTTGTGATGTCGTTAAACAGCTCTGTGCTTTTACATTGTTCAAACAGCTCTTTAGAGTCTTTAATGGAAATATCTCCACCAATGGTAATTCTCATATTCAATTCCTCCCTGTGTTTTACACAACTATAATTGTATCACGTTCGGTTTTTCTTGTCAATGTACTGAGTGATTAAAATAATAGCGCAATCCGTACAAGCGGGAGGTTTCAATTCGTGAACTGTTTCTGCCGGGCAAAATAAAAGCAAGACTGGAATTTAGCCTTGCTTTGATGTATTTATAGAGGAAATTAACATTACACGAATGCTTGTGCAAGCATTGTTTAGTGATTTATATGTATTTTCATCAATATAATTTGTTTTGAAAAGTAATTCAAGCCAATAGCCTGTTTCATTTGCTTCTTTAAGGGCAATTTGAAGCTTTGCGATAAAATCTGCTTTTCCGTGCGCATAGTGAGCCTCACGAATGTTTGCGCCAATGCTTGTACCGCTTCTGCCGATTTGGTTTGAAATTATAGACTCTCGCTTTTCCTTTAAGCTTTTTACAAGCTCAATAATTGATACGGCAAAATCCATAGACTGCACCGATAATTTATCGTCTTTCATAGTTTACTCCTTTTAATGAAGCATTCGCTACGCTCACATGAAGTAGTTGCTACGCAACAATGAAGCACTCACTCCGTTCGCATGAAGCAAAGCACACAAAACAATTAGCGAAGCGACTTCATTAGGCGAAGCCGACTTCATTAACAAAGTGTCTTAATACACCGCAGGTGTGCTTCATTCACAAACAAAAATCGAACACCCGAAAGTGTTCGATTTAAGTTTGTGTTGGTGACCCGTACGGGAATCGAACCCATGTTTCAGCCTTGAGAGGGCCGTGTCTTAGCCGCTTGACCAACGGGCCGTTTGCCAAATGCTTATGTATTATATCACAAGTTTTTTCAATTTGCAATAGTTTTTTGAAAAAAATTTCTATATTTTATTTTGCTTTTTGAAAACTCGCGCAAAAAAGGGAGCTTGACGTAAATTACGCGCTCCCGTTTTTATTTATGCAAGGTCTTGTGCATTTACTTTAATTCGACGTTGATTTTTTGACTCACCGTGAAAATCCTTACAGTGTGTGGCATCATTTTGAGCTTCAAGACGTCACCAAGTGCGATATTTTCCTTTGCCCAACAATCGCGCAATTGAGTTGTTTCTCCGCTGATTGAAAGCTCAATTTCGTTTTCGCCGAGGTTCAGCATCATATAAGCAAGCTCGCCCGTTTCAAGCGCCTTTTCGTACACGTCCACGCGTGTTTTTTCATTTTTCACGCTCAAAACAGGCACGGGACGGTAGTATTTGGTATCTTGGTTTATAGCAATAATCTCCTCGTTTGAATAAATATCAAGTTCAAAATCGCTCGGGCTTTCAAGCTTCGAGCTAATCTGTATGGGTGAATTCAAAAATGCGCGAATAGAGTATTGCATTATTTTCTCATCCTCACTCAAAACGTTGTGAAGCACCCACAAGTCGCATTGACCGAAATCAAGCATATCAAGGTCGAAAAAGTGTCCCTTGTTAAGATATCTTGAAAACATCTCGTATGAATCGTAAACCGCCAAAAGGTTGGGGTAGTTTGCAAGCGTATCGGAATTACATCTATACGAATTGCAGTATTTTGACCAATACTCAACGTATTCCTTTAACGCATTTACAGTTACACAAAAGCCGAAATCGCGGCTCAGCTTTGACAGCTCCACCCTCATAAGCTCGGCATTTATAGGGTCGGTCGGTGCCCAATCGTATTTTAAGTAGTCAAACCCCCACGCCTCCCATTGACGTGCGTTGTTTCCTTCCTTGTGAACAACACCAATGCCACCGTTTGTCGAAGCAAAGCGGTGGTCCGCCACGCCAACTGTACAACCGGGGATTGAAGCAAGCTCATCGGGACAACCCCAAGCGGTAAGCATAGGTGTTGAGTAAATTCCGCATTTTAAGCCGAGGGAGTGGATGAAATCCGTCATTTTTTTCATATCGGGGAACTTCGCGTTTGGCATAACCGCATCAAATTCACCGCCATATTCACCCTGCCAGCCGGAGTCTGTATTTATGTACGAATATCCGTATTCGCAAAGTCCCAAATCAACAAATCTTTGCGCCACTCTTTCAATGTCCTCTTGCTTAACGTGATGCGAAAAGGCATTCCAGCTTGTAAAGCCGAGCAGAGGAGTCAGCAATACGCCCCCCTCTTTGATTTCAAGTGTGATTTCCTTCTCGATTTTGCCAAGCTCGTTTTCACAAACGATAGTGATTTTATACTCGCCCTCATTTTCAACCGTGCCCGTGATTATATTTTCCTTGAGCGTGAGCGTGCTCGGCAAATTTCGCACCGAGTATTTCATAGGGCGCTTGCCTGTTACGGGAATTCTGAATATTATCGATTTTTTAGGTGATGCGCCAAAAAGTGAAGCGCAATTTATCTTAGGCGCGCCCTCAAACGGCGTAGCCCTTGCAATTTTTGTGTAGCTCATTACGCGTGATATCCCTTTTCCTTTTGTGCCTTAATTCTTCTTATCACCTCGGAGATTTTCACCTCGCCAAATGCGGCAACCGTGCTCTTTATCGTGTCGTTTAATGGCTCGTACCAGCGCGCGGGAATATTTTGGGTTCCGACAGCCGCACCGACAATTGAGCCAACCGTGCCCGAGTTACAGTCCGTGTCAATGCCGCACATTGTCGCAACTGTGATGCTCTTTGTGTAGTCAAGCTCGCCGGCGAGAATGCCAAGCGTCACCATTGCCATATTGTTTAGCGTTGCGGCAAACGGCAAATGACCGTATTTTTCGTAAATCTTGTCGCAAACGTCTATCCAATCGTGGCTTTCTTCCCACCACTTGCACACAAGCGTTACCGTTTCGTAAAGACGTGATTTTTTCGGAATTGCGGCAAGACCTGACTTTATAATTAAATCAACGCTCGGATTCTTTGACATCGCGCCCGCAATTGCACCTGCCACAAACATACCGCCGTAAATTCCGTTTTTCGTCAAGCTGAACGCGCAATCTCTATGCGCATCGCGCGCCGCCGCCTTTATATCGCTTGGGTGAATATATCCCCAAAAATCGGTGCGTATCTGACCGTCAATGCATTCGCGCCAAGGATTGAGCTTGTATGGAATTTCGTTAATTTGCTCATCTATGTCCCTCGTGTCGTCAAGCGAAACCATATTAAAATATGATTGGCGTGAGGCGCACCAGCACCAATGATATGAAATATTGTCAAGCCAGTTCCAGCCCACGTCCGCGCTCTTAAAGCCATCGGGATGCGTTTCCGCCAAGCATAACGCAAGCAGAGTATAGTTAATATCGTCATCGGGCTGTGCAAATTTTACGTTACCCTTTGTTGAATAAATGCAGTCCTCGCGCAATCGCTTGTCAAGCTTCGCCGAGTAAGCGGACACGTAGTCGTTAAGCGGATATTCCGAAACGCTTTCAAGATATTCCTTTATCTGAAGGCGGTTCATTCCCATCTCAAGCGGCTTGCCAAGTATAACTGCGGCGCATCTGCCGAGAAAAGCACCATTTAAGCGGCTGTCGTATTCCTCGCTCGAAAGCGGCACAAGCACGGGCGCTTCATCCGCGCGCGAAATAATCCCCTCAAAATCATTCGGCTCATCGTATGGATAGTCAGCTTTTATCGGTGTTTCTCTCACCTTGATTAAATTATAGTAAGCACGCTTCCAAAAATCTCTGTCGTCCCCCTCGCTATACGAGTCGCACTCGTTTGGAAACGGCAAAAATCCCTCGGCGTCGGGGCTTGGCTGCACGCACGCATCAACGTCGTAGCCCTCATCCCTTAAGCAGTTATATTCTTCCTTGTAAAGCGTTTTGTAATTTGCATATCCTGGCATAGCTTCTCTCCTTTTAGCTAACAAATATAACTATATTTTATCACTGTTTCACCGAATAGTCAAGAAATAAGCCAATATTCCAAATCAAACAAATTACTTGACTATTTCTTTCCTCGGTGCTATAATGTAAACGACAAAATTCGCACGTTAAAGGAGAAAACTATGTACGAGCTTATGCAGCTTACCGCTTGGGGAATGGAAAAGCCGAAGGCGTACGGCGCATTCCACCTGACATTTATGATTGGCGGACTTTTTCTTTGTGTTCTTTTTGCGTTCCTGCTTCGCAAAGCAAGCGACAGGGCAAACAAAATTATCATATTCTCGTGCGGCGCATTTTTGGCGGTGTGCGAGGTTTACAAGCAGCTTTTTTATACCTTTTATATCGGTGAGGGCAGCTACCAATGGTGGATTTTCCCGTTTCAGCTTTGCTCTGTGCCAATGTATCTTTGCTTGATAGTTCCGTTTATCAAAAGCAAGCGAGTGAGCGAGTGGATTTATACCTTCTTAGCTACCTACAATCTTCTCGGCGGCTTTATTGCACTCTTTGAGCCGAGCGGTCTTTCACACGAGTACGTTACCTTGACGCTCCACGCATTTATCTGGCACATTTTGCTCGTTTTTATCGGCTTTTATATCATTGCAAGCGGCAGGGCAGGCAAAAAAATCAGCGATTTTGTAATGGCGTTTGCAATTCTTTTGTTCCTGTCCTCAATTGCCGAGTGGATAAACACGGATTTACGTATGTACGATATAAAAATGTTCTACATAAGCCCATATCATGGGACCCCGCTTGCCGTTTTCAAATCAATAGAGGCGAAAACGAATTGGCTTGTAAATATGGTTTTATACATTTTTGCTATGACTGCGGGCGCATTCGTTTTCTTCCTTGTGGGACTTTTGGTGCATCGAATCAAGCATATAAAACCGCCTAAAAAAGCATAAAACAAAGCACCGAGCAATAGCGTGATACTCTTAGCGGAGTATCACGCTAAACTATGATTGCCCCTTACAGGCAAGTTATGATATGCTTCGCATAGTTATGATTGGCTTCGCCAAGTTATAGGTTAGATGGGCAATCATATCATAACATTTGCGTAGCTAATTTATAACGGCGAGCATAGCGAGCCTCATAACTCTAAACTTAAACCAACAATCGGTGCTTAAATTTTGCTTGACAAGCAAAAAAATATATGTTACAATATACGCGTAATAAACACTGTGACAAAGAGGAGTAGCGTTTTTGCTTGCCTAAAGAGAGCCGCTGGAGGGTGCGAAGCGGTGGGAGCGTGCGCGAAGGTAGCTTTCGAGTGGTGACGGTGAAGGGATACTGTGTAGCCGCCAACGTTTTTCCGCGTTAAGGAACGAGAGTGCGCACCAACGGTGCGAATTCAGGTGGTACCGCGCTTATGCGTCCTGATGTGATTTCACATCGGGACTTTTTTATTTCAATTTATTGTAGTGGCGAGCATTGCTCACTTGCAAAACCAAAAAATTAAGGTAGGGGACGGCGCTATCGACGTCCCGAAAAAAGGAGAAAACATGAAAGAATTAGCAAAGACATACGCTCCGCAGGAATTTGAGGAGCGCATTTACAAAAATTGGTGCGACAACAAATATTTCACGCCAATAATCGACAAAACAAAGCCAAGCTACACAATTGTTATTCCGCCACCGAACATCACGGGTCAGCTCCATATGGGACACGCCCTTGACAATACCTTGCAGGATATTTTAATCCGCTATAAGCGTATGAGCGGCTTTAGTACCCTTTGGCTCCCTGGTACCGACCACGCGTCAATTGCCACCGAGGCAAAGATTGTTGAAGCAATGCGTAAGGAAGGCATTTCCAAGGACGATATCGGAAGAGAGGGCTTCTTAAAGCGCGCTTGGGAATGGAAGGAGCAATACGGCGGACGTATTATTTCTCAGCTCAAAAAGCTCGGCTCATCCTGTGACTGGTCACGTGAGCGCTTTACCCTTGATGAGGGCTGCTCCGATGCGGTTAAGGAGGTGTTTGTTCGCCTCTATAATAAGGGACTTATCTACCGCGGCGAGAGAATTATTAACTGGTGTCCGCATTGCTTAACCTCAATTTCCGATGCAGAGGTTGAATACGAGGATCAAGCAGGACATTTCTGGCACATTAAGTATCCCTTCAAGGACGGCTCGGGCTATCTTGAGTTTGCAACCACCCGTCCCGAAACAATGCTCGGCGATACTGCCGTTGCGGTTAACCCAAATGACGAGCGCTATAAGAATATGATCGGCAAAACACTTGTGATTCCGCTTGTAGGACGCGAAATTCCTGTTGTCGCTGACGAATACGTTGAGATGGACTTCGGCACGGGCGTTGTTAAAATCACCCCCGCGCACGACCCGAATGACTTTGAGGTTGGCAAACGCCATAACCTGCCAATTATCAACGTTATGACACCCGATGCTAAGATCACCGAGGACTACCCCGCATATGCAGGTATGGATCGCTACGAGGCAAGAAAAGCAATAGTTGCAGACCTTAAGGAGCAGGGCTACCTTATCAAGGTAGAGGACTACTCACACAATGTTGGCACCTGCTACCGTTGCGGCACAACCGTTGAGCCGCGCGTTTCCCTCCAATGGTTTGTAAAAATGGAGGAGCTTGCAAAGCCCGCAATCAAGGCAGTGCGCGAAAAGGAAATCAAGTTCGTGCCCGAGCGCTTTGAAAAGAACTATTTCTATTGGATGGAAAACATCCGTGACTGGTGTATTTCACGTCAGCTCTGGTGGGGACACAGAATTCCTGCGTTCTACTGCGATGACTGCGACGAAATCGTGGTAACAAAGGAATCAAGCGCCGTTTGCCCTAAGTGCGGCAAGCAAATGCGCCAAGACCCCGACACGCTCGACACTTGGTTTTCATCGGCTCTTTGGCCATTCTCCACACTCGGTTGGCCAAATAAGACAGAGGACCTTGAATATTTCTATCCGACAAACACACTCGTGACAGGCTACGATATCATCACCTTCTGGGTGTCAAGAATGATATTTAGCGGACTTGAATATATGGGCGAAAAGCCGTTTGACACCGTGCTTATTCACGGTCTTGTGCGTGACGCACAGGGTAGAAAGATGTCAAAATCTCTCGGCAACGGTATTGACCCACTTCTCATTATTGAAAAATACGGCGCGGACGCACTCCGCTTTGCGCTTGCAAGCGGCAACTCCCCCGGAAACGATATGCGCTTCAGCGACGAAAAGATTGAAAGCGCACGTAACTTTGCAAACAAGCTTTGGAACGCGGCGCGCTTCGTTATGATGAACCTTGATATTGAAAAGGTTGAAATGCCAAAGGCGGACGAGCTTGCGCTTCAAGATAAATGGGTGCTTTCACGCTTAAACAAGCTCATTTCACGCGTAAGAAGCTCGCTTGACTCCTACGAGCTTGGAATTGCTCTCGGTGAGATTTACGACTTTATTTGGGACGTGTTCTGCGACTGGTATATTGAGCTTTCAAAGACTACACTTTCGAACAAGGATAGCGAAAAGAATAAGGTTTCACAAAACGTAATAGTTTATGTGCTTGAAGCAATCTTGAAGCTCCTTCACCCATTTATGCCATTTATCACAGAGGAAATTTACAGCTCCTTGCCACACTTTGAGGATAAGGAAAGCATTATGATTTCAACCTATCCCGAGGTAAAGGACGAGCTTGATTTCTCCGAGGATGAGGAGAAGATGGAGCGCGTTATCGGTGCTATCCGCAAAATCCGCGTGCGCAGAAACGAGATGAACGTGCCACCGTCAAGAAAAGCAAAGGTTTATATCGTAACAAAATATAACGATTCCTTTAATGAGGACACCGCGCAGTTCTTTGAGCGCTTGGCAAGTGCCTCCGAGGTTGAAATCTTAGATGACTATTCAAGCGAGGGCGCAGTTCAGATTATCACCCACGCGGCAACAATCTACATTCCGATGGCGGAAATGATCGATACCGAAAAGGAAAAGGCGCGCCTAAACGGTGACCTTGCCAAGGTAAACTTAGAGATTGAACGCCTTGTAAAGAAGCTTTCTAACCCCGAATTTACCGCAAAAGCACCCGAAAAGGTTGTCAACGGCGAAAAGGAAAAGCTCGCAAAATACGAAGCGCAAAAGCAGGGTATTTTGGATGCATTAAACGCACTTTAAGCTTAATCTAATAAAGAAAAGCACCTCGGTCGAGGTGCTTTTTGTTTACTATTCTTCTGCTTGATCAGAGCAGTACCATTCATATTCAACATACTTGGATGTTAAAAGCCAAACGGCGTTTTCGGGAGATAATTCATAGGAGTAAATAAGCTTTTCACCCTTGCTTATGTCCTTGTCATAATAGGGGCATGCCCTCCAATCAGCGGTTTCGTTTTCAAAATAAATTGCTTTAAGCTCACAAAGGTAGAAAGCGCCTCTGCCGATAAAATTAACGTTATACGGTATTGTAATTCGGTCAAGAGCATAGCAATCGGCAAATGCAAACTCACAGATGTATTCAAGCGACGGCGAAAGCTCAACACTTTCAAGCGCGTAACAGCTTGCAAAGGCGTAATCTTCAAGGACAGTCACCGAGGAGCCCATTTTCACGCTTTTTAGTGCGTAGCAATATTCAAATGCGCTTGAACCAATGCTCGTTACGGAATCGGGAATTACAACGCTTTCAAGCATTGCGCATCCGCGGAATGCATAGTATTCAATTGTTTCAACTGAGCTGCCAAACTCAACACTGGTTAGAGAGCTGCAATTGTAAAAAGCACAGTAGTCAATGTTTTTTACAGTATTTGGAATATAAACCTCGGTAATATTATCGCACTCCTCGAAAGCGTATGAGTCGATTTCAGTAACCGCCTTGCCATCAATGTATTCGGGAATATATAAAGCACCCGTAAAATCATTATCGACAAGACCCCAAATGCTTACCGTGTCGTCATAAACGCGATATTCAAACGTTCCGTCATTTTCGGGCATCGAAAGCACGACGACGAGCGCAATAATCACACCAAAAAATCCAACTATTGCAATAGCAAGCAGCGCGCCAAGAATTGCCAAAACAAGAACTATCGAAACAACAATTATAGCAACCTTTGCCCCTGTTGGCATCGGCTTTTTCCTTTTCCTTGCTAATTGTGTTTCTTTACATGTGTCCTCAAATACGGGTGTAGATGCAGTTTCGTTACTTAAAACATTCTCGTCCATAAAAGCCTCCTTGCTCGTTTTCAATTTAATTATATAACAAATAAATGAAAAAGTCAACAAGGGGGTGACACATTAAGGCACAACCTTAAACGAGAACCCCAAACCTCATACTTCGGTTTGAGGACCCCTAAAACCACAAAAAGAGAAAAACTACCTATATACGGTATCGTTTGAAAAATAAGGTTGAAAAGCTCCGCTTTTCTTCGTTATTGTGGTTTATTATCGCCGATTTTTGCTACCCAAGGGCTCCCGCGAAAATCTGTCAAGATTTTTTGGGAATGGGTCTTCCGTACACAAGTACGCCCACG
>JAGALA010000006.1 GCA_017625935.1 Clostridia bacterium | reverse complement strand
TAAACAAGGACAAAACGAGCCATATTTTAACCGATATTGAAATTCCGCTTGCCTACGTGCTTAGTGATATGGAGTGCGAGGGCTTTAAGGTTGACATTGACGGACTAAAGAGATATTCCGAGCATCTTAGTGAGCTTGAGGACAAGTACAAATCAAGGATTTTTGAGCTTGCAGGCGAGGAATTTAACGTAAATTCACCAAAGCAGCTTGGCGAAATTTTGTTTGGCAAGCTCGGTCTTCCGCACGGCAAAAAGACAAAAAACGGCTACTCCACGAGTGCTGATATTTTAGAGGGTCTTGCGCCCGAGTACGAAATTGTCGCCTCGGTTTTGGAATACCGCCACGTCGCAAAATTAAACAGCACATACTGCCAAGGGCTTTCCAAGGTTGCAGACGAAAACGGCATAATTCACACAACCTTCAACCAAACCGTTGCGGTAACAGGCCGTCTATCCTCAACCGAGCCGAATTTGCAAAATATTCCCGTACGCACGGAGCTTGGCAAGGAGCTGCGCAGATTTTTCATTACCAAAGGTAATGACTACGTTTTAATAGATGCGGACTACTCGCAAATTGAACTTAAGGTGCTTGCCCATATGTCGCGCGATGCAAATATGATTTTCGCGTTCAATTCGGGCGCGGACATTCATACATCAACCGCCGCTTTGGTCTTTGGGCTTGATGCAAGTGAGGTAACGCCTGAGCTTAGAAAGCGCGCTAAAGCGGTAAACTTCGGCATTGTTTACGGCATTGGCGACTTCTCTCTTGGCAAGGACCTCGGTATTTCAAAAAAGGAAGCAAAATCATATATCGACTCGTATTTTGCAACCTACCCCGACATTCACGCGTTCATTCACCGCTTAATTACAGAGGCGAGAGAAACAGGATACGCAAAAACGCTCTTTGGCAGAGTGCGCTATATTCCCGAGCTGCGCGCAAAGAACAAAATGGTGCAGGCGTTCGGTGAGCGTGCCGCAATGAACAGTCCAATTCAAGGCACGGCGGCAGATATAATTAAGATAGCTATGATTAATGTTGATAAGGCGCTCAAAGAGGCAGGCATTGATGCAAAATTGATTTTACAGGTACACGACGAGCTCATCATCGAGGCGCACAAGTCTTGTGCTGAAAGGGCGCTTGAAATTTTACGAAAGGAAATGGAAAATGCCATAGCGCTTTCCGTACCGCTGACGGCAGATATTTCAATTGGAGGAAATTGGCTTGATGCAAAATAAAACCTACACGCGCAAAGCTTACGCAAAGATAAACCTTTATCTTGACGTGCTTGGCAAAATGAAAAACGGCTACCACGAAATAGAGTCCGTTATGCAGTCTGTTTCTCTCTCGGACGAAATTGCCTTAACCGTTGGCGAGGGGGACGGAATTGAAATCACCTCAAATTCACCGTGCGTGCCGCTGAATGAGAAAAATCTTGTTCACCGCGCGGCTGTGAAATTCCTTTCATATTTAAAAGAGATTTCAGATACTCAAATTGAGCCGAAAAAGCTCTCATTTCACATCGAAAAGAACATTCCCGTCGAGGCGGGAATGGCAGGCGGCAGCACCGACTGTGCCGCGACTCTCTATTTATTAAACGAAGCGTTTGGTTATCCTATAAAGGATACGGAGCTTCTTTCCTTAGGTGCATCACTTGGTGCTGACGTTGCATTTTGCCTCTCGGGTGGCACTGCCGTTTGCCGCGGAATAGGCGAAAAAATCGCACCTATTGAATGTGCCCAGGAGATAAATTTGGTTTGTGCAATCGGGGACAAGGGAGTTTCAACGCCATATGCCTTTGGCTTAATTGACGAAAAATTCGGCACAAGCCCGAAGCCACACGGAAAAATAAACGAGGTGGCAGACTCATTAAAAGAAGGCGATATTTCCGCACTTTCCACTTCTCTTTTTAACAGGTTTGAGGCGGTAATTGAGCCGATAAACGACACCGTTTCCGAGATTAAAGCGGAAATGTTGAAAAACGGTGCGCTCGGCGCTTTAATGAGTGGCAGCGGCCCGTCTGTTTTCGGCATTTTTCCCGACTCCGCGGTTGCTGAGCAAGCCGCCATTTCATTAAAAATGAAAAATTTTCGCGTTTTTGTGTGTAAAACAGTTTGATTTTTTTCGATTTTTCGGTTGACAAAACGCAAATTTAGGTCTATAATGATTAAAATAATTTGTTTTTAGGAGTTATTTATGGCACAAAGTTTATACGAGTATAAGTTTGCTAAAGAGGGCATCACGTTTGACGACGTTCTTTTGATCCCTGCTAAGAGCGAGGTTGTTCCAAAGATGATTAACCTCGAAACACACCTTACAAAGAAAATTAAGCTCAATATTCCTCTTATGAGTGCGGCTATGGACACAGTTACCGAGTCTGAGCTTGCTATTGCAATTGCGCGTGAGGGCGGTGTTGGCGTTATTCACAAAAATATGTCAATTGAAAGACAGGCAAGCGAGGTTGAAAGGGTAAAAAGAAGCGAAAACGGCGTTATCCGTGACCCATTCTATCTTGGTCCTGACAACACAGTTGCCGAGGCGGATCAGCTTATGGCAAGATACCGTATTTCAGGCGTGCCCGTTTGTGTTGAGGGCAAAAAGCTCGTTGGCATTATCACAAACAGAGATATCCGCTTCCTTAGCGACTATAACGTACCGATTAAGGACTATATGACTAAGGACAACCTTATCACCATCAAGGACGGCTGTACCCTTGAGGAAGCAAAGGTGCTCCTTTGCAAGCATAAGATTGAAAAGCTCCCAATTGTAGATGACGACTTTATACTCAAGGGACTTATCACAACAAAGGATATTGAAAAAGCAAACAAATACCCAAATACAGCTCGTGACGAATTCGGCAGACTTCTCTGCGGCGCGGCAATCGGCGTTACTGATAACGTGGTTGAGCGTGCAGGTGCGCTTTTGGCAGTAGGTGCAGACTTTTTAGTGCTTGACTCCGCACACGGACATTCAAAGAACATTGCTCTTTGTCTTAAAAAGATTAAAGAGGCTTACCCCAATGCACAGGTTATCGCAGGTAACATCGCAACAGGCGCGGCAGCACGTGACCTCATCGAAGCAGGCGCGGATGCCGTTAAGGTTGGTATCGGTCCGGGTTCAATTTGCACAACACGTATCGTTGCAGGTATCGGTGTACCTCAAATCACAGCTATTTTCGACGTTTACGAGGTAGCTAAGGAGTACGGTATTCCCGTTATCGCTGACGGCGGTATTAAATATAGCGGCGACCTCGTTAAGGCGATTGCGGCAGGCGGTGACGTAATTATGGTCGGCTCACTCTTGGCTGGCTGTGAGGAGAGCCCAGGAGATGAAGAAATCTATCAAGGCAGACGCTTTAAGGTATATCGCGGTATGGGCTCACTTGCTTCAATGGAAAAGGGCTCAAAGGACAGATATTTCCAGGACGGAAACAAGAAGCTTGTTCCCGAGGGCGTTGAGGGCCGTGTTCCTTACAAGGGTCCGCTTTCAGACACCGTATATCAGTTAATGGGCGGTCTTCGCGCAGGTATGGGCTATTGCGGCACACCGACAATCCCCGAGCTTAAGGAAAGAGGACAGTTCGTTAAGATTTCGGGCGCGGGCTTACGCGAGTCACATCCGCACGATATCAATATCACCAAGGAAGCGCCTAACTATAGCATCCAAGCAGACTAACACCCTGCTCTACATATTAAATTTAAATTGATTGATACCCTGCAAAAGCGGGGTATCTTTTTTTATCATTGACTTAAACTGCCAAATATGCTATAATATAGAAAATCGGTATTGATTTTCAAAATTTGCATATATAGGATAATTGAAATGTTAGATAAATATAAAATAGGAATTCTCGGCGCAGGCGCTTGGGGCATTGCCCTTGCGAGAATGCTTTCAAATACAGGAAACGACGTGGTCGTTTGGTCATCGCTCGAAAACGAAATCGATGCTCTTTCATCGACGCATATTCATCCCCTTTTTCCCGACGTTTTACTGCCGAGTGAAATAATTTACACTAAGGAAATATCAACCGTATGCCAAGGCGCGGATATTTTGGTATTTGCCGTTCCCTCTTTGTTTTTCAGAGCCACAGTGCAAAAAGCCGCGCCGTATATTCAAGACGGCACGATAGCTGTAAGCGCAACCAAGGGAATTGAAGAAGAAACACTGTATACAATGACTGAAATTTTCGCGGAGGAAATCAAAAATCCGTCAGTTAAGACGGTGGTTCTTTCAGGTCCGACACACGCTGAGGAGGTCATTTGCGATCTTCCTACCGCTATCGTTTCGGCAAGTGAGGATGTAAATGCGGCTGAGACGGTTCAAAGCGCATTCACCTCAAGCTATATGCGCGTTTATACGCACGATGACGTGCGCGGAGTTGAGCTTTGCGGAGCCTTGAAAAATATAATCTCGCTCGCATCCGGTATTGCCACGGGTCTTGGCTTGGGCGATAACGCAAGGGCGGCTCTTATTACAAGAGGAATGGTCGAAATCCGCCGCCTCGGCATTGCTATGGGCTGCAAGGAGCAAACCTTTTACGGTCTTGCCGGCATTGGCGACCTTATCGTAACCGCCACGAGCAAGCATAGCCGCAACAACCAATTCGGAGTATTAATCGGCAGCGGCGTTTCAATTGACGGTGCAATAAAGCAAACGAAGGTGCTTGTCGAGGGAATAAACGCCTTGCCCGCCGCTACTGCCCTTGCCAAGAAATACAACGTGGAAATGCCTATTATAAGCACGGTAGATGCGGTTGTATCGGGCAAAATTGAGCCGTCGCTTGCTATTTCAGAGTTAATGAACAGAAGAAGCAGGGCTGATATAGGCGCTGCCAAGCAAAAAACTGCTCATAAATAATCTATGACTTAAATATATTTTTTCAAAGGTCTTGACGAAATAGGATTTTTAGTATATAATTTTCATAGATTTTATTATAACTATATAAAGGAGGGAAAATATGATAAATCTTTTTGCAAATAAGGATATGAAGCTTTGGAAAAAGGCACTTTACGCATTTATCGTCGGTGCTTCTCTCATTCTTCTTATCTTTGCGATAATTTATTTTCCGTCTATTTCCGCTAAAATCAACGGTGTTATAAAGGCAATGGCGGCGTTTATCTACGGCTTTGTGCTTGCTTTTATATGCAACCCGATTTATAAGCGTCTGCACAAATACGTTTTCAAGTTTGTTGACATCAAAAAGCCCCATCCGAGAATCAGAAATCTGCTCTCTATTATCACAACGTATCTCATTTTCGCAATTATTATCGCAATTGCGTTGCGTGCCGTTGTGCCTGAGATTATCGAAAACTGGGAGGAGCTTAAAAACAACGTCACCTCATACGCCTCTGAGCTATATAATTATGCAATAGATATTCTTGAGGACGTTGGGGTTGAGGATCCGCACGCCACCGCAAACGAGTTCCTTTTCAAAATTCTTAAAATGCTCAATATTGCCGACGTTAGCAAGGACACCCCTTCAGGCGAGATTATGTCCGCTATTATCAATGGTGTTGTTGCGTACGTTACCAATATTGTTAAGGGAGCATTCAGCCACGTATTCTCATTTATCGTTGGCTTTATTCTCTCCTTCTATTTCTTGCTCTCTAAAAACGAGCTTATCTCTAAGATAAAGCGTGCATTGATTGCTTTTCTTCCCGAAAACGGCTACAAGAGGGTTTCGCACTTTGTAAAATACACAAACTCCACCTTCGGTAAGTACATTCTCGGCGCACTTTGTGACGCGGTGCTTGTCGGATGCGTTGTTACACTTATTTTAACGATATTCAAGTTCCCGTATGCCGCCCTTATCGGTGTTGTTTGCGGCGTTACCAACATTATTCCGTTCTACGGACCGTTTATCGGTGCTATCCCGTCGGGTATTCTCATTTTCCTGCAGACCCCGGGTGATACAATGGACAAATTCTGGCGTGTTTTCGCATTTGCTATGATTATTCTTGTAATTCAGCAAATTGACGGAAATATCATCGCACCGCATATCCAAGGTGAGGCAACAGGACTTTCGCCGATTATGGTTATCGCGGCAGTTACCTTCTGCTCGCACGTGTTCGGCTTTGTGGGCATGCTTATCGGTGTGCCTGTCGTTGCGGTTATTTCTTATATGCTCAACTGTCTGATTGAGTCGAAGCTGAAAAAGAAGGATTTGCCAACGAGTGTCGAATGCTACAACGTGGGAATTGACGTTCACAACACGGACTTCTCCGCCGTCTATGACGAAAACGAAATGACGCGCGAAATCAGCGTGCCAAAGGTTAAAAACAAGCAAGAGGTCGAAAACGAGGACGATGACCTCGACAGTATCACAACCGAGGAAATTGATATCTCCGGGCTGAGTGATATAAACGATTCAAATAGCGGTGAGCATAAGGTAAGCGTTAAGGCTTCTAAGATTAAGAAAAACAAAGATAAATAAAACTTAAAAACGGAAAGCCGCCGCTTTCCGTTTTTCTTAGATTTTATTGCAAAGGCGCGGATTTTCAAATCGTTTGCTTGAATATTATTTCACATTTTTGGAAACACTTTTTACGAGGTGATGAAATGAAAACAGAAATCAAAGAAATTTACGCGCGCGAGATTATTGACTCGCGCGGAATGCCGACTGTTGCGGTAACTACAAAATTGCGCGGTGAGTTTTGTGCTACCGCATCTGTGCCGTCGGGCGCGTCAACAGGTAAATACGAGGCGCACGAAAAGCGCGACGGTGACAAAAACCGCTTCTTCGGCAAGGGCGTTTTGGGTGCGGTCAAAAACGTAAACGACGTAATTGCGCCGAAGCTTGTGGGCTGTTGCTTTACCCAGCGTGAGCTTGACTGTAAAATCTGCTCTCTTGACAAGTCGGAAAACAAGTCAAATCTCGGCGCAAACGCAACGCTTGGCATTTCTCTTTCCTTTGCCCACGCAAGTGCAAAGCAATGTGCAATGCCTCTTTATAAGTATATCGGCGGTGCGCTTCACGCAAAAATGCCAATTCCACTCTTAAACATCATAAACGGCGGCGCGCACGCATCAAACAACCTTGATATTCAGGAGTTTATGATAGCCCCTGTGGGCTTTAATACCTTTGGCGATGCGATTCGCTGTGGCTGTGAGGTTTACCACGCGCTGAAAAGCCTGCTCGTCAAAAAGGGGCTTTCCGTCTCTGTCGGTGACGAGGGCGGCTTTGCGCCTAACCTTACAAGCGAGAGCGAGGCAATTGAGCTAATTATTGAGGCGATAAAGCACGCGGGCTACGACACCGACACAGTAAAAATCGCGCTTGACGCGGCATCGAGCGAATGGCACGAGGGCGAAAAATACGTCCTTCCGAAATCGGGTGAGACTCTTTCCGGCAGTGAGCTTATCGCAAGGTGGGATCAGCTTATCTCAAAATATCCGATTATTTCAATCGAAGACCCACTCGGTGAGGACGATACGGACGGTTGGAAAATGATAACCGAATCGCTCGGTAGCCGCGTTATGCTCGTTGGTGACGACCTCTTTGTAACTAACCCGAAAATCTTTGAAAAGCACGCAAGCTGCGGCATAGGCAACGCGATTTTGATTAAGCCGAATCAAATTGGCACGCTGACCGAGGCGCTTGACGTTATTGCCGAGGCAAAGGAGCGCGGCTACAAGATCATTCTCTCTCACCGCTCGGGTGAAACAACCGACACCTCAGTTGCAGATATTGCCGTTGGCGTCGGCGCACAGTTTATCAAGGCGGGCGCACCCTGCCGCGGTGAAAGAGTGGCTAAATATAACCGCCTACTTGAAATCGAAAGCGAAATTTACTCAATATGACACTGCGTGTCGTGAATTGCAACGATGTTGCATAAATTGTTCTACGGACATATATTGGGTTGTGATGTTTAATCATATTATTGACAGCTTTGAATATATTAGATATGCGGGAGGTAAATACCCTCCCGTTTTGTCTAAATCACAATGCTTCGACAAAATTTTCACATATGCAATTTTTGCTATTGACTTTGGTGTTATAATATGTTATAATACCTATGTTATAAATATAAACAAGTTGTGATATAAGGTCATACTATCCGGGGCGGTAGCGGTGCCCTGTACCTGAAATCCGCTATATGCAGGGGAGAATTCCCATTTTGAGGGGTATTCTTGTGCGGCCAGCACTTATAAAAGAAGCGTTGACGGATGAGTCTTGCGCAATTGGCGGCTGTGAACCGTGTCAGATGGGGGACCAAGCAGCACTAAGCGGTTTTGTCAATGTGCCGTGAGGGTGCTTGTCTCGAGCCGATTTTGTAAGGTAGCGCGTGTAAGGGTATTTCGAACTATGGGG
>JAGALA010000061.1 GCA_017625935.1 Clostridia bacterium | reverse complement strand
GTCATAGTAAAAAGCGCCTCAATAGCCTCGCTTCCCTCAATCACCGTCTTGTATTTTAAGTTTTTGATTTCGTTAAGGGAAAATGAGTCAAATTCCAAAAACTTTTCCTCGTTTTGATATACGCTATCGTACAAAACGGATTTCAAGCCGTCTAAGTGATTAATTCCTGCCGAAGCAACAATTAAATAGCCGCCATTTTTGAGAATTCTTGAAAATTCCTCACTTGCAACGGGCGCAAACAAGCTGACAACTATATCGCAATAGTTGTCTTGAAGCGGAAAATCGAAAATGTTTGCAACCGAGAAAAACGCATTGTCAAGCCCCTTTGCGCGTGCTGTCTTTGCGCCATGCTCACAACCAAATTTTGACATATCAAAGCCCAAAACAGTTGACCCTGTGTTTGTTTTTGCTATTCCCAAGGAGTAGTACCCCTCGCCACATCCCGCATCAACGACGGTCTTTCCGCCGAGCGATAAAACAAGCTCCGTTAGTGTATCCTTGATTTTTTCGTAAGCGCCGCATTCAAAAAAGCTTGTACGTGCGCGTATCATTTCCTTGGAATCTCCTGCCTTGGCATTGTTTTTCTTGCCGGGGTTTAGTAGATTTATGTAGCCGCTTTTGGCGTAGTCAAACGAGTGATTGCTTTCGCACCTTAAGGCATTACCCTCGCGCGTTAGCTCCTTTTTACAAATCGGACATAAAAACATTCAATTATATCCTCCAACTGTTGAAATTTTAAAGTAAATATATTATACTATAATAAAGCGCATTTTTCAAGAGAGGAGCAAAAATATGATAAAAACAGGTGAGCTTTACAGGGTCAAGATAGATGACGTGAATATTTTCGGAAACGGTATTTGCCGTATTGACGATTTTGTCGTTTTTGTCAAAAATGCTCTGACGGGTGAGGAATGTGAGATTGAAATTGATGATGTGTCAAAAAAATTCGGCTATGCGACTGTAAAAAAGCATTTTTCCGCGTCGCCATCAAGGCAAAATCCAAGCTGTGACTGCTACGAAATGTGCGGCGGATGCGCGTTTTTGCACACAAATATTGAAAATGAAAACAGAATAAAAGAAAACTACGTCAAGTCAATTTTCAGAAAGAACAAAATTGATATTGAGGTTGCAAAAATCGAAGCTCCGTGTGCGGAAAAATACAGAAACAAGGTCGTTTTCCATTATAAAAACGGAGAATACGGCTATATGGCAAGCGGAACAAACAAGCTTGTCCCACATAGTAATTGCCACCTAAACGATGATGTTTTCGATAAAATCGCCGCGCTTACAGGGGAGTGCTTGCCAAAAAATTCACTAAGGGCTTTGTATATCAGGAAAAGCTCGCAAGAAAACGGCGAGATGATGGTTTGCCCAATACTTTTTGATAAGGTAGATTTAACGAGCTACGTTGGTAAGCTGATAGCGGAATTTCCAAGCGTTAGAACGGTTTTATATTCGGTATATAACGAGCGCGATTTTGCGCTTGAAAGGGTAAAATTCAAAGCATTATACGGTGATGGCTATATTTACGATGAGCTGCTCGGCTTGAAATTTAGAATTTCGCCAAGCTCATTTTACCAGGTTAACCACGCGTGTGCCGAAAAGCTATACGAAAAAGCAATCCGGCTTGCGCATCTTGGCGCAGGGGACAAATGTGCCGACCTTTTTTGCGGTACAGGCACAATAGGCATAATAGCCGCCTACAAAACGGGCGCGAGCGTTTACGGTGTAGAAATAAACGAGGAAGCCGTGAAGGATGCAAAATTCAATGCAAAACTAAACGGAGTAAAAAGCATCAGCTTTGAAGCAACGGATGCAAAAAACTTTGATGAGGCGGTTGACGTTGCAATAATCGACCCACCGCGCAAGGGCTGCTCAACCTTTATGATTGAAACGCTCCTTCGCCTAAAGCCAAAGCGCATAGTTTACGTTTCCTGTAACGCCGACACACTCGCACGCGATATAAAATCATTACTTGGCGAGTATCATATTGCTTCGCCTTTGTTTCCATTTAACATGTTTCCAAAGACCTCTCACGTCGAGAGTGTCGTTTGTCTGACGCGAAAATAACCATAAAACCCGTAGGGGCTGGCGCCCACGACAGCCCGTAATGCGCATTTTAGGCTTCTCGGGACGTCGAAGGCGCCGTCCCCTACGAAAATCGGTGTTCAAAATTAAAAAATGTCTCATTTTTGAGTTGGGGTAAATGTGAGTTTCGAGCAAAACTCGAAAGTGCATTTTACAACAGTTTAGTATAAAATATCGAAAGGAACATCACCTTGAAAGAAGAAAAGAACATTATAGAAGCAATATCTGAAACCATTGCAAATGCTGTCGGTGATGAAGATTTTACTCTGCCGCTTGCAGCTTGGCAAACAAGTAATTCACAATCTGACAAAATCAATGCTACTTATATTGAGGAAATAAAGGCGTATCAAACTTCGCCCACTGTGCCTTGCAATAAGACTACCGCACTCAAGCTCTTAAAGCGTTTTGCTCGCAAGGATTTTCGCGACTTTTGGACAGCTCCTGTCTGCGAGTACCTTCCTGCCGTTAGTGAAGGTACGATGAAGCTATGCGAAACTGTTTATCCACACGATGAGGCAATATGCTATGCAAAAGAGTTAATTGCAACACTTTCGGTTAAAGAATTGGCAAAAGATTTTCTCTACGGTGTAGCACATAATGCGCCCGAATACAGAACAGCACTTGCTTGTTATTACTATATTAAAAACTTACCCGATCATGAATTTGAGAAAAAATACGTCGGCTCGGTAGTCGGCAAAAATGGTGAATTTGAGGACAGATACAACGAAAATCGTTGCGAAATATGCCAATATCAGCATACTGTCAGCCAAGAGCCAAAGATGCAATTTTGGCACATCAACGTTGATATGGAGCATTTCTATTTTAAAGCGTTAATTCCATTCAAATTTGATTTTAACACGGCAATTATATTTTTAGAAGAATACAAAACACTTCCGCACCCCATTCATTCCTTTGCGGATTACGAGCATTTCAAAAAAATTATGGAGGTCATAGAAAATTCACCTCAAAACACAACATCAGGAAAACTACGCCGAGAATTGAAGCAATCCGGACTATTAGCAATGACAATGGAGCAGATCGAAGCGTTTATTGATATGCTGGGGTATCTTAATATTTTACATTCAAACGACTCGTTTGGCGTTACTGCCGGACACATTTGTGAAAAAGATATGCTGTTACCGTTAAGCGACAGGGGGTATGCGGCTTATCCCGTCAACCGTTGGACGAGAAAATGCGGCATTGACTATAATAGCATCTCAATGCTTTTCGATGGGATTTACGAGTAAAAAATATACCTTTTGTATTCTTGACCTACGTCGAGAGTGTCATTTCTCTTTCGCGAAAATAACCACAAAACCCGTAGGGGCTGGCGCCCACGACAGCTCGTAATGCGCATTTTAGGCTTCTCGGGACGTTGAAGGCGCCGTCCCCTACGAAAATCGGTGTTCAAAATTAAAAAATGTCTCATTTTTGAGTTGGGGTAAATGTGAGTTTCGAGCAAAACTCGAAAGTGCATTTTACAACAGTTTAGTATAACATATCGAAAGGAATGGTTGATATGAAAAAAATACTCATTAAATATAACAATCGAGAAGTACCCGCGATTCTTTTGGCTCATTTCGATATGGTAGATAATGAATTCAAGGGTTTGTTTGGTAGAATAAAAGATATTTTTGTTTCTGTGAATCGTCAATACTGCTTGGTTTTCATCCCTTGGAAGCATAAAGTGAAAGAACTTGCTTTGATTTCTATGAGCGATGTGATTACAATAGATAAGCTGATAGGGAACGATATCGTATCGGTCGAAAAG
>JAGALA010000060.1 GCA_017625935.1 Clostridia bacterium | reverse complement strand
TTTTTAGGGGATAGTGAAATGAGTGCAGAAGGCGTGAACACGGGAGCGTAGGCGTACTGGCGTACGGTAGAGCCCGTGGTCGCGTCTAAAAAACAGACATAAAAAGAAGAGAACTTGCAACAAATTGCAAGTTCTCAACCTTATATCTAACTAAAATAAACGAATAAATTTGATTTTTTGTAGAATGTGTCTGTTTTTGGTCTGTGCTTATTGCAACATCCCCTTTTTATGCATAATTGTGCTTGTTTAGCTGTAAATCCCGTAGGGGATGGCGCACTCGACATCCTGTTTAGGAGGTTATCTTAAATTGTACCCGTTATAACAAGCGTGCTTGTTCCCGGGGTGGAGGCTACAACACCGCTGATAGGATCTTGGGTGTAGGTTGCGGCGTCAACCGTTACTGCGCCTGGGGTGCTTTCAAAAAGACCTGTCGCCTCGTTATAGGTGTATTCCGTGCCCTCTGTCCAAGCTTCTCCGTTAAAGGTTGCTTGGATGTTTGTCAAAATAGGATTGAATAAATCTCTTATTACCGCGCCGTCGGCTGTTGAAAGCGGTAAATTACCTGTATTTTGAATTACGAAGGTGTAGGTTACCGTGTCACCGTCAGAAACGGGAACAGGGCTTATTGACTTGGTGATAGTGATGCTTGGTGCTGACTCACTAAAAACAGTTTCGGTAGCTGTAATAGGAGTAAGAGCGCTGCCGCTCACTGTTGCCACGTTGGTAATTGACGCGCCGTCTGCAAGCGGAGCAAGGTCGTTTAATGATACCTCGTAAGCAACCGTCGCGTTTCCGTTTGCGGGTACGGTAATCGGCGCAAAGGTAACGGAGCTTTCGTCAACGGTTACGGTTGGCGGTGCTACCAAAGCTCCGTTTTGATAATATTTTACTGTTCCGTCAGTATAAACAAGAGGGGTTAAGGTGCCTGTGCCAAATGGGTAAGTGCCGAGATTGTCCGTTATGGTTAAGCCACTAAGGGCGGTAGCTCCCGAGTTAACTAAGCTAACAATATAGGTGATAGTGTCGTTTTGTCCGTACGTTTTGTTCACCGCCGTCTTTGTAACGGTGAGTGCCTCTAAAATTTCGCCAACAGCTACGTTTGAGACAGCTACGTTATCGCCGTAGGACAATGTCGCTTGATTAGTAAATTGAGCCATGTTTTATTCCTTTCAAAATTTAGAAGGCGATTGCCTTCATTAAATATTATATGATAGGTTTTATAAAACGCTCGCAAATTGTATGAATTCATTTGCTCAAAGCAAAAGACCCTCCCAAAATGGGAAGGTCTGATTTTTATTCATTAAACTTAAACGAGCCCGAAATAAAGGTAGCTTCATTCTTGCCGACGGTTAAAAGTCCGCCGTCACATGTGGCTTCCTTTTTCGTGTCATCATCAAGCCAAATCGCGCAAGGCGCGCTCTTGACCGCGGTGACAAACGGAATATGATCTGCCATTATGGCAAGCTCGCCCTCAACTCCGCGCACGTCAAGCTTGTAAACCTCACCCTCGAAAATGTTTCCGTCAGGGGAGGAGATTGTTAGCTTAAAGGTTTTCATATCACAACCTCTTAGCCTTTTCTACCGCTTCGTCGATTGTGCCGACGAAAAGGAACGCACTCTCGGGGAGCGCATCGTGCTTGCCCTCAATAATTTCCTTAAAGCCGCGGATTGTTTCGCCAATCGGCACGTAAGTACCGGGAATACCCGTGAACTTTTCTGATACGTCAAACGGCTGCGAGAGGAAGCGTTGAATCTTTCTCGCTCTTGAAACAAGCAGCTTGTCGTCGTCGGAAAGCTCATCCATGCCCATAATCGCGATAATGTCCATAAGCTCGTTATATCTTTGAAGTATTCTTTGTACCTCTTTTGCAACGTAGTAGTGCTCCTCGCCAACAACGCTCGGAGAGAGAATACGGCTTGTTGATTCAAGCGGGTCAACCGCAGGATAAATACCCTGGGATGCTATGCTTCTTGCCAAAACCGTTGTCGCATCAAGGTGCGCAAAGGTGGTTGACGGCGCTGGGTCGGTTAAGTCGTCAGCAGGCACGTAAACCGCTTGAATTGATGTAATGGAGCCCTGCTTTGTTGATGTGATTCTTTCCTGCAATGCGCCCATTTCCGTTGCCAACGTCGGCTGATATCCAACGGCAGACGGCATACGGCCAAGTAGGGCAGAAACCTCTGAGCCCGCCTGCGTGAAACGGAAAATATTGTCAATAAAGAGAAGTACGTCTGAGTTTTCCTTATCACGGAAATATTCAGCCATAGTAAGGCCTGAAAGCGCAACGCGCATTCTTGCCCCGGGTGGCTCGTTCATCTGTCCGTAAACGAGAGCGGTGTTGCTAAGAACGCCCGACTGCTTCATTTCGTTATAAAGGTCATTTCCCTCACGTGTGCGCTCACCGACACCGGAGAAGACGGAGATACCGCCGTGCTCCTTGGCAATGTTGTTAATAAGCTCCATAATAAGAACCGTTTTTCCAACACCCGCACCGCCGAAAAGACCAATCTTACCGCCCTTTGCGTAGGGGCAAATAAGGTCGATAACCTTAATACCTGTTTCAAAAATTTCCGCACTTGTTTTTAATTCCTCGTATTTGGGAGCAGGGCGGTGTATGTTCCAACGCTCGCTCGTTTCGGGCGTTGGCATATTGTCAACCGCGTCGCCAAGGACGTTAAAGATTCTGCCAAGAGTTTCTTTTCCAACAGGCACGGAAATCGGCGCGCCCGTGTCGACCACCTCAGTACCTCTTTGAAGTCCGTCTGTTGAGGCCATAGCTATAGTTCTTGCGGTGTTGTCACCGATATGCTGTGCAACCTCAACGGTCAAGGTTTTATCCCCTACGGGAATTTTCAGCGCGTTATATATTTCGGGAAGCTCGCCCTCCCTGAAGGCAACGTCAACAACAGGTCCCATAACCTGTATAACCTTGCCGATATTTTTGTTTTCCAAAATTTTCACCTCACAAAAAGAGATTTCAAAAGAGAAGTGGCAAAAGCCATTTCGTAATAAAGACGGTTACTGACCCGAGCCTGCAACAATTTCGGTAATTTCCTGAGTAATTGCGCCCTGTCTTGCGCGGTTGTACTGCAAGCTCAAATCGCTTATCATTTGCTTTGCGTTTTTACCTGCCGAGTCCATTGCCATACGGCGCGCACTTACCTCACAGGCAAAGCTTTCGCGAACAAGCGAGGTAATAACGCCCGCAACGTATTCCGCGGCAACTAAATTAAGTACCGTTTCATGGTCGGGCTCGTAAATCATACCTGCATTGTCACTTGATTCCTCTCTGCGAGAAAGCGGCAAAATCCATTTAATTTTCGCCTCCTGCGACATTACCGAATGGTAGGTTGTATATATAATGCCCAAGCGGTCAAAGCTACCCTCGCAAAATTCACGGCAAAGCTCGCGCGATAAGGTCATTGCCTCATCAAAGGAGTATTTCTCCGACGAGTTTATTTCCTTGCCATAAAAATCACAAGCGCGCTTCCCGATAGGAATAAATTCAGCGCCACCGTATTCCTTAGCAAGACGGAAAACGTTAGCATTATAGCCGCCTGCAAGCCCTCTGTCCCCTGCGATAATAACGATTTTAGTGCGGGACGTGTCGCGTTTTTGCATATAAGGGCTCTTTTGCGCGTCTTGCGAGGAGGTAAGGAGCGATATGGATTTTTCAAGTGAAGCAAGATATTCCCTTGATTTATACATATTTATATTTGCGCGTCTTATTTTCGAGGACGCAACAAGCCCCATCGCCTTGGTTAATTGCTCGGTTGATTTAACGCTTTTGATGCGCACACGAAGTGCTTTCGTGTTCGCCATATTATACCTGCATTTCCGTAAGGATTGATTTCAGCTTTTCCTCATCATCCTTATCAAAGTATCCGTTTTCTATTCTTTCAAGCCAACCCGTATGGTTGTTTTCAAGGAGCGCAAAAAGCGCAGCCTCGTATTCGGGAACGCGGGCAACCTCTGTTTTATCAAGATAGCCGTTTATGGCTGCATAAACAATTGCAACCTGACAGCCAACGCGCACAGGCGCATTTCTGCCTTGCTTCAAAATAGCAACGATTCTTTCACCAAGTGATAAGCGCTTCTTTGTGTCAGCGTCAAGGTCGGAGCCAAACTGCGCAAATGCTTGAAGCTCACGGTACTGTGAGTAGAGCAGCTTAAGCTCGCCCGCAACCTTTTTCATACCCTTTAATTGCGCTGAGCCGCCAACACGGCTAACCGAAATACCCGGGTTTATAGCGGGCATAATTCCCGAGTGGAAAAGCTCCGTCTCAAGGAAAATTTGTCCGTCTGTGATTGAAATTACGTTAGTAGGAATGTAAGCCGAAACGTCGCCTGCCTGTGTTTCGATAATGGGCAATGCGGTGATTGAGCCGCCACCGTACGCCTCGTCAACGCAGGCCGCGCGCTCAAGCAAGCGCGAGTGCAGATAGAATACGTCACCTGGGTACGCCTCACGGCCCGGTGGACGTCTTATCAGCAAGGATAGAGCACGGTAAGCTACCGCGTGCTTGCTTAAATCATCGTAAATTATAAGCACGTCCTTGCCCTGTTCTCTGAAATATTCTGCCATGGCACAGCCGCTGTACGGTGCAATATACTGAAGCGGTGCACTCTCAGCCGCCGTTGCCGAAACTATAATTGTGTAATCCATCGCACCGTTTTGTGAAAGCTCGTTTGCAAGCTGAGCAACGGAGGTGCTCTTTTGACCGATAGCCACGTAAATACAGATAACGCCTGTATTCTTTTGGTTTATAATTGTGTCAATTGCAATCTCTGTTTTACCTGTTTGACGGTCACCGATAATAAGCTCACGTTGACCGCGTCCAATAGGAATCATACTGTCAATAGCCTTAATTCCTGTCTGAAGCGGCACGGAAACGCTCTTTCTTTCAATAATGCCGGGCGCCTCAGACTCAATAGGACGGAAACCGCTGTTTTCAATAGGTCCCTTGCCGTCGATAGGCTCACCAAGAGCATTTACAACTCTGCCAAGGAATTTTTCGCCAACGGGAACAGACAAAACCTTACCCGTTCTTTTAACAAGAGAACCCTCTTTTATGCTGTTTTTATTTGAAAGCACCGCAACTGAAACGGTTTCCTTTTCAAGGTTTTGCGCCATACCAAAGCTGCCGTCGTCAAATTCAAGCAGCTCGCCTGCCATGCAGGCCTCAAGGCCGTAAACCCTTGCAATACCGTCGCCAACGAGGATAACCTTACCCGTTTCCTGCATTTTTGCGCGCTCTTTATAATTTGCAATTTGTAATTTAATTACGTTACTTATCTCTTGGGGTGTACTCATTTACCAATCACTCCCTTAATATTTGATAAACGCGCCGAAAGAGAGCCGTCGATAATTCTATCGTCAAGCTCAATTTTTATTCCGCCTATCAAGGCTGAATCCTCGATATACAGCGCGTCGATTTTTTTGCCTGTCATTTTGGAAAGCTTGTCTTCAAGCCTTGCCTTCTGCGCCTCACTTGGCTCCTTTACGTAGTAAATTTTAGCTGTCACGCGGTTTTCAAGCTCGTGGCAAAGCAGGAAAAACTCGTTTATTGCCTCGGGCAAAATAGATATTTGTCCGTTTTCGCAAAGCAGCTTCATAAAGGAAACAACGTATTCGTGCATAGTGCCAAACGCTTCATCAATCATATCAAGGCGCATACTTAGGCTAAGCGCAGGCGAGGACAAAACAAGAATATAGTCATCGTCTATTAAGTCCTTTATTTCGCCAAGCTCCTGCTTAAATTCGTCAACCAGACCGTTTTCCATAGCCAATGAAAATAAAGCAGCGGTATATTCCTTACTCAAATCTGCCATTATTCTTCACCTATTTCGTCAATAAAGGAATCAATTAAATTGTCGTGATCCTTTTCGTTGATTTCTCTTTCAAGCAGCTTTTCGGTAAGTGCATAGGAAACGTCGACAATTTCGTCCTTAATAGTCTTTTCCGCCTTTTTAATTTCAAGCTCGGCACTTTCCTTAGCTTGCGCCACAATGCGCTCACCCTCATCCTTTGCGCCTGCTAAAATTTCTTTTTCACGCGCCTTTGCAGTAATAACCGCACCGCTTATAATATTATTTGCCTCGTCCTTCGCACCCTGTAATTTCTCCTCATATGCTTCCTTGTGCGCATTCGCCTCATCTTCGGCATCACGCGCGCGCCGGTAGCTCTCGTCAATAGTTTTTTGACGGTTTTCGAGCATTTTCTTAACAGGCTTATAAAGCAAAAACTTAGCAATTAAGAAAATAATAACAAGATTGAGAAGTGAAAAAAGGATAGAGAAGAAGTTGACAGAAATAATATTTAATGATTCTTCTGTGAACATATCTTTTCTTTACCTATTAAAATAAGCCAAGCTCTTTTGCCTTTTGCAAAACGTTTACAAAGGTGTTTGGAGCAACGAAAATCAAAAGAATAGCAATAACAAGCGCGTAAAGACCTGTTGTCTCTGCAATAGCACAACCCATAATCATAGTTGTTGTAACCGCACCCTTGCTCTCGGGCTGACGTCCGATAGCCTCACACGCGGAAGCTACCGCATTACCTTCACCAATACCGGGGCCGATACCGGCAATCATTGCAATACCTGCGCCAAGTGCGCAGCAACCTAAAATAATACCAATTGCGAGTTCCATAAAAATTCTCCTTTTATTTTTTTAGCTTCTTTTCGAGCTTTTTCTTTTTTCTTCTATAATATTCATCGGCATCAAACGCCGTTGAAATATTGAGCATTGTGAGCATTGCGAATATAAATGCCTGCAAGCAGCCGCTGAAAATATCGAAATACAGCGAGAATATAGCAGGCAAGCCGACCTGTAATATCGGCAGGCTTGTGATAGCACCGAAAACGAGGTTTGATGCCCACGCCAAAAACGCGGAAATCAGAACCGAAATTACCGAGCCTGACATGATGTTTCCGTAGTGACGGAACGCCATTGAAACAGGTGTTGCGAATTCACCGATAATGTTAATTGGTGCTAAGATGAATACGGGCTGTAAAAATCCCTTTGCGTAGTAAATAGGTCCGCATTTTAACTTGTAATAGGTGATTAGCGCAAAGACCAAAATTGCCCAACCGCCAACTATGCTAATGTCCGAGGTCGGCGGATATAAGCCGAGGAGTGCAAGCAGGCTGGAAAGGCCCGAAAGAGCCATAATGGCAATAATAAACGGCGGGAAGCCGCTAAAATCGCGCCCCATATTCTCCGAAACCAGCGCATCAACCTTTTCAACAATTATCTCGGCTAAATGCTGCCTTTTAAGCTCAATTTTTTCCTTTAAGCCGTGGGTTAGGAAAAGACAGGCAAACAAAATTGTCAAAATAACGAGCACTGAGTTTACCTGTGCCTCGGAAATTATGATGTTGAAAAATCTCGTTCCCTCAAAAAGCTCAAGCTCGTAGTAAATGCGCGCGCCTGCAATTGTAACACCGCCGCCTGATTTTGGCGTAGTCAAAATATCAAGCACAAGCCCGAAGGCAAGCGGCAAAATTGCCATTACGATATAAAAAACGTCAAGAATTATAAAGCCGACAGATTTTTTTGCTTTCATCCTTTGTTCCTCCTTTGCTTGATTTTTGAAGCAAGAGGACGGAGCATAACGCCGATTCTTGGAAATGTATAAGGAATTACAACCGCTATAATAAACCCAACGCTGAACTCCTCAAATGCAAACAAGTCAATTAAGTAAGCTCCAAGCGCAATTAAAAAGAGCACAAGCAAGCGTCCCATTTGGGAAAGCTTGATAAAATTAGCGGCGTCCTTTCCTTCCTTGCCAAGGGCTTTTACCACGGTAAGTCCCATTAAAAAAAAGTTACCAACCGCCGCTACGTAGCCAATTACTGTACCAAGGAGCACAAGCCAAGACCAAGCACCGTCAACAAAATAATCGACGATAAGAAAAACCGCATTCATAAAAACGCACATAACAAAGGAAATTAAAGCGACAAAGCCTGTTTCCTTCAAAACTATAGGGTCAATTTTTTTCATAGGGACCTCCTTTACATAAATTTCGCATTGTAAATATTATATAATAATATTTTTTTGGTGTCAAGAGAAATGAGATAGTTTTAATTAGCTATTTACAATTTTGCCCGAAAGTGATAGAATAAAACCGTATATAAACCAAAAAGGCGGTAATTATAATGAAAATTACAGGAATTAAGAACGAAAGACCGTTTTATTATTTTGAAGAAATTTCAAAAATCCCACGCGGCTCGGGTAACGAGAGAAAAATTGCCGAGTATATCGAAGACCTTGCCAAGAAAAGAGGACTATATTGCTTACGTGACGAAGCAAATAACGTGTTTATTAAAAAGAGCGCATCAAGCGGCAGAGAAAACGAAAGCACCGTTATGCTTCAAGCTCATACCGATATGGTTTGCGAAAAAAATATAGGCAAGGTGCACGACTTTGAAAATGACGCAATTGAGCTGATTCAAGAGGGCAATATATTAAGAGCCAACAACACCACCTTAGGCGCAGACGACGGCTTTGGTGTTGCAATTATGCTTGCCATCTTAGAGGATGATTCCATCTCGCGTCCACCGCTTGAATTTCTTTTCACCTCAAGTGAGGAGATTGGGCTTGTCGGCGCAAATAAATTTGACTACTCCCACGTTAGTGCCAAGGAGATGATAAATCTTGACTCCGCCGAGGAAAACACCGTAATTATCGGCTGCTGCGGTGGAATGCGCACAGAGCTTGAGCTGCCCGTAAAATATCAAAAAACAGACACTCCCTCGCACAAAATCACAATAAAAGGGCTTGTCGGCGGTCACTCAGGCGAGGATATTGACCGCGGGCGCTTAAACGCCCACATCTTAATGGGCAAGGTCTTAAACAGCATAAAATGCGAGGTCGATTTTACCGTTTCCTATATTTCGGGCGGAGATAAGGACAACGCAATCCCGCGTGAGTGTGAGGCGGTAATTTCTGCAAATCAAGACTTAACCGCCGCATTTGACACCGCGCGCAAGCTTGCTCTTGGCGAGGTGAAGGCAAAGGAAGACGCGTCCCTTACCGTAACGCTTGAGCAATTTGAGTGTGACAATACACTTACAAAAGAGGACACGGAAAATCTTCTTGAAATACTTTCCTTGCCCAATGCTGTTTTATCATACAGAACCACACCACCGATTATGCCGTCAATCTCGAGAAATTTGGCAAGAATACGCACAGAGGACTCAAAAATCAAGGTTGGCTTTTCCTCTCGCGCTTATACCGCGTGCGATATTCAAAAATCAACTGACGAATTAGACAAACTTGCAAATAAAATCGGTGCAAGCACGTATCACCACGAGGGCTACCCCTCCTGGCAGGATGACGCAACCTCACCGCTCGTTTTGAAATATCAAAGCGCATATAGCGAAGCAACAGGCAAAAAAACCGAGCCAACCTTAATCCACGCAGGGCTCGAGTGCGGCGTTATCACCTCACGCGTAAAGGGGCTTAGCGCAATTTCCGTCGGCGCAAACGTGCGCGATTTGCACACTCCTAAGGAAGAAATGGAAATTGACTCAATGGACAGAATTTACGATACCGTAATTAAATTCCTTTCTAAATAAATTGACAAAGCTATAATTAAATGATAGAATAAATATAACAAATGCACAACCCCACGTCTTTATAAAAAGATGCATAAGGAGCGAATAAATGAAAAAATTTCTATCTCTGCTTTTTGCAGTAATCTTAATTGCGCTTGCTCTTTCGTCCTGCTCGCTTTCAATAAAGGACTTAAAAAATGATGATACAGACACAGGAATTATTCCGGGGGAGAATGAGCTTCCGATTATTCCGCCAAACGTAGGTATCACAAAAACAACAGAATTACAGCTTACGTATGCGTATGACCATGTAACCCTTGCCGAAACAGGCGAGAAGATAGCATCCTTGCTTGTTGCAAACGGATATTTGAACAACGGCTTTGGCAGTGTAACAATACCTAACGATGCTACCGCAGGAGATATTATCGTAGTTAAACATACAGGCGAAATAGTAACGCAGGAATCGTATCCGTCTATGATGAATTTGAAAAACGGCACGCTTAAATCATACTCGGTTAAGTATGCCGAGGTTATCCACCTAACAGGCGATGAAATCGACGCGCAAAAAATAAGAAGCAATTACGATTTTGAAAAGGAATATGTAATTATCGATAAAACGGGACGCTTTGTTAGTCTTGATGAATATAAGGGTACGGATTTATATCTTGTAGAGGATCAAGAAAAAGTTGCTGCCCAAGAGTATGGAGACCATCAACCGTTGCCAATTGCCTGTATGCTTGCGTATAACCCAAGAGGATAATTCACAAATAAAACCGAAGATTTCATCGGGCAGACGCAAGGGATAACCGCGTCTGCCCCTCTGTATTTTTGAGCATTTTCAAAAAAATCAAAAAACCTGTAACCAAGCATACAAAAATTCCGTCATAACAAGTGAATGGAAAAATATTTCTTAAAAAGGAGGGATTTGTATGAAAAAAATAAGAATAGTTATATCGGTGTTTACACTTATTTGCATTTTATCGGCGCTTGCTTCCTGCGGTAAATCGGAGTGCAAACACGTTTACGATTATGAATGCGATAGCGAGTGCAATATTTGCGGTGAAAAACGAGAAGCCTCGCATCATTGGTCAAAGGATGATAAATTGCTATGTCAGTATCAGCTAACCTGTGATTGGTGCTGCGCTTCCGTTGGCGAAGACGTCGAGCATATCTACACCGATGCAAACGGAAACGTGCTTAACGAATGTGCCATATGCGGCGCAAAAAATCCCACACCGCCAAATGAAAGCAATCAAAACAACACACAAGGCGGAAGCACCACAGACCCAACACCCGAGCCTAACCCCACACCCGATGACAAGCCCGAGATTAATACGACAACCTTACAATATACCTATGATTACGGTTGGCACGTTTTGGGTGAATTAACACTGCTTTGCGACGATGGTTATTTGCACATTGACGGGATTGAAAAGCCGGCTGATATAGTAGCAGGAGATATGATTAAAATAGTCCATACAGGAAGCATTTGGACACAAGAAAGCTACCCTGCAACACACTTGTTGTCAAGCGGTGGGTACTTAATTTCCTATTCATTTGAATACGCAACGGTTATTCATTTAGGAAGTTATGGATATAGTATAGAAAATGTAAAAAGCCAATACGACCTTGACGAAGAATATGTAATTGTAGACCGCACCGGTAACTGCGTCCCCTTAGATGAATATAACGGAGACGAAATATATCTTGTTGTTGACCAAAAAAGATATCCTTATTACGGAAATGGAGATTTTACCGATATTGATATGGAATATCCTGAGGAAATAATTCCGATAGCCTCTATGTTTGCATATAACCCACGCGATTTAGAGGACGGAGTCAACGTAAGAAGCCAAAAGGTTACGATAAATCTTGACGAGCATACAGAATATCCTTGGGGCGACCACCCAACAAACAAATATGCAGGCTGTATTGGTTATAATGAAAACCTTAATCAATATATCAAATATGCTCCAAATACGTTTAGATACCTCGTTACCGTAACCTGCACAGACATTGTTAGCGAAGCATTTGAGCTTTCCAAGAGTATAATCAATGACAACCACAGTGCTTTAGTTAGCACCGTAGAAAATCAAATTTTAATTGAATTTCCTAATTTTGACTCGTACAGTATGGTGGAAAATGAGCTTCTTGATGGGTTATCGGGACTTGAAAGCGTGCAAAAAATCGAGATTGACTACGATGAATCAAGCGCTAACGTAGAAAAAACAGAGGGCTACGAGCATTACACGGGATTTAAAGCTCCCAAAAGTGATACAGCCGTAATAACCACATATGATGAATTTTTGGAGCTTTTCGACCTGACAGATGAGCGTAATAGTGAAATTTCAAAAATAACAGCCAAAACATTTGAAAATAACTACATTATTTACGGCAAGGTTGGCACGGGACACTGCGTTGAATGGATTATTTTTAACGATATTAAGATAATCGACGGCAAGATATACTGTGCTCTTTATGAGATATATTATGCTGATAAAATGTATTGTTGTGTATATAGCCAATTTCCCGCACTTATCGTCGTCCCAAAATCAGACTTAGGCGCAGAATTGCCAAAGGAGCCTGAAATCATTTTTTTCAATATTGATATCTACACACACAAGGAAGAAAATGTAAATTAAAAAATTCAAGCAAAACAAAGAGGGTGACACATTAAGGCACAACCATAAACCACAAAAAGCGCAAAATACTACAAGGCGTTAACCGTAAGAGAAATAAGGTTGAAAAACTTCGTTTTTCTTCATTTGTGTGGTTTATTATCGCCGATTTTTCCTCTACCGTACTAAGTACGCCGACGATTAAAAATCGACGATTTCTGCTCTTAATCTGCAACCCTCGGGTTAATTTAGGGCAGCTCATTAAAAATAAAAAGCAGAATTTCACGGTGAAATTCTGCTTTTTTCGTTATTTGGACGAAACCTATTGATTTTACTGGATTCTTAATGAGACAGCCCCTTTCTTTGCCTTCCCCTTGAGGGGAAGGTGTTACCTTCTGGTGACGGATGAGGTGTAAATAAAATTAAAATCCGAAATACTCGTTTGCGTTCTCATACGAAATGCCCTTAATAATTTTTTCAAGCATTTCCTTATTATTCGGATACTCGCCGTTTTCAACCCATTTGCCGATCAAGTCGCAAAGGATTCTGCGGAAATAGTCGTGGCGCGTGTATGAAACAAAGCTGCGCGAATCGGTAAGCATACCTACAAACGAGCCAAGCACGCCGAGATTTCCGAGCGCGCGGAGCTGCTCCTGCATACCGTCCTTCTGATCGTTAAACCACCAGCCCGAGCCGAGCTGAATCTTGCCACGCACACCGCTGCCCTGGAAGCAGCCCATTAGCGTTGCGAGCACGTAGTTGTCCTTTGGATTCAAGGAGTAGAGAATTGTCTTTGGCAAAGCATTTTCTATCTCCAAGGCATCAAGCAGCCTCGAAAGATTTTCGCCGAGGTTGGTTTCGGCAATGCTGTCGTAGCCCGTGTCGGGACCGAGTCTTTGATACATTTTCGTGTTATTGTTTCTCATTGCACCGACGTGAATTTGCATACACCAGCCGCGGCGCGCGTATTCCTTGCCGAAGAATATGAGAAGATCAGTCATATAAGCATCGATTTCTTCCTTTGTGAGCGCTTCGCCGTTTAGCGCCTTATCGAAAATTGATGAAGCATCGCCGATAGCGTAAGGAATAAAGTCAAGACCGTGGTCGGAAAGGCGGCAGCCCTTTTCGTGGAAGAAGTCAAGACGGCTCGAAAGCCAAGCTTTTAATTCTGTATAGCTCTTAACGCCCGCCTTTTCAATGTAAGGCAAAAACGTTTTCTTGTGGATGTTTACCGCCTTGTCAGGACGGAACGCAGGCAACACCTTTACCTCAAATCCGCTTTCCTTAATTTGGTCGTGATATTCAAGCGTATCAATCGGGTCATCGGTTGTGCAAACAACCTCAACGTTTGAATTTTTTATAAGATTACGGCAGGAAAACTCATCGGTTCGAAGAAGAGCGGTGCATTTTTCGTAAATTTCGTCCGCGTTTTCGTATGTAAGTGATTCGTCAATGCCGAAATAATGCTTTAGCTCAAGATGTGTCCAATGGTAAAGCGGATTGCCAATTGCGTACTCAAGCGCTCTTGCAAACTCGCGGAATTTTTCCTTAAAGGAAGCGTCGCCCGTTACGTATTTTTCGTCAACGCCAAAGGAACGCATCATACGCCATTTGTAGTGGTCACCGCCGAGCAAAAGCTCACCGAGATTGTCAAATTTGTAGTCAATTGCGATAAGTCTCGGGTCAAGATGGCAATGGTAGTCGATGATAGGCATTTCCTTTGCTATCTCATAAAGCTCCTTTGCGGTTTTTGTGCTAAGTAAAAAATCTTCGTTAATTATATTTTTCATAGTGTAACTCCGTCCTTGAAAATTGAAATTTCACGGTAATTATTTTGCTCGTTTTTCGTTTCCTTACCGCTTGCCACGTCCAAAACGTAGTCAAAAAATTCGCTGTCTAAATCCACACCCGCAAGTGTTGGGGAGGCGTCAAAATCAATCCAGCCACCCTTCCTTTTTGCAAGTGACTCGTTTGTTGCAACCTTAACAGTTGGTACGGGCGCGCCAAGAGGCGTGCCGCGACCTGTTGTGAATAAAATCAGGTGCGCGCCCGATGCAGTAAGGTTTGTAATAGCCACAATATCGTTTCCGGGACCGTTAAGCAGGGAAAGACCGTTTTTCTTTACCGTATCGCCTAAGAAAAGCACGTCACGTACAACACAAGAGCCGCATTTTTGCACACATCCTAAGGATTTTTCCTCTAAGGTTGTAATTCCGCCTGCCTTATTTCCCGGGGAAGGATTTTCGTAAACAACCTGTCCGTGCGATACGTAATAGTCCTTGAAGTTGTTTATTAGCGCAACGCACCTTTCAAATACGTCCTCATTTTCCGCGCGCTCCATAATTAGATGCTCCGCACCGAACATTTCAGGCACCTCGGTTAAAATAACAGAGCCGCCCATTTTGGTAAGAGCGTCACTAAAGCGACCGAGCAACGGGTTTGCCGAAATTCCGCTATAGCCGTCACTGCCTCCGCACTTGAGTCCAACACGCAATTTAGACACAGGTACGGGCTTTTTTTCAAATTCAGAAACATATTTCTTTAATTCGTCAATTATTTTTGCGCCATTTTCAAGCTCGTTTTCGCTGTCTTGACAGCTCAAAAATTTAACTCTTTTTCCGTTATATTCGCCAAGCACGCTCTTGAAAACGTCGATATTGTTGTTTTCGCATCCAAGTCCAAGCACCAAAACGCCGCCTGCATTCGGATGGTTGACAAGTCCGCGCAAAATAAGCTGAGTCATTTTTTGGTCGTCACCAAGCTGGGAGCAGCCAAACGGATGGGTAAATGCAAAAGCGCCTGTTCTGCGCGCAAGCTCCTCTGCAATTTTGTTTACACAGCCAACCGTTGGGATTATCCAAATTTCGTTTCTTATTCCCACGTCGCCGTTTTCTCGCACGTAGCCAAGGAAGGTTCTCTCGCCCTCACTGTATGAAAACTCCATTCCGCCCGAATACTTATATTCAAGGCTGCCCGAGAGGTTCGTTTTCATATTGTGTGTGTGAACGTGCGCACCTGCCAAAATATCCTCGGTTGCGTGTCCTATGGGATTGCCGTATTTTATTATATTTTCGCCCTTTTTTATATCACAAAGAGCATATTTGTGACCGTTTTCAAGGCTTACCTCTACGTTGTCAAGCTTGTTTATTATCATAGATTTCACCTAAAAGCTCGCTTAAATCCACGCCCCAAAGCGAGGTGTTTGCTAAAATTTCAGCAAGCGTTGCATTTTTCATAAACGTAGTAACCGCGGGGTCGTCATTTGTCATATCCGTTTTATAAAACTCAATCAGCTTGCCAAAGGCAAAAACAAGAGCTTTCGGATACGTGCCAAAGCGTTTTTTGTATTCAAGGATTGAAGGAAGCACCCTTACCTTGAACTTGCTAACCGAGTTGAGCGCAATTGAGGAAAGGTAATGCTTAATATATGGGTTAGAGAAACGCAACAAGACGTCATTTGCGTACGAAACAAGCTCATCTCGTGGCAAATCAAGCGTTGGAATAATCTCGTCAAAAACGCATTTTCGTATGTACTCGTTCATTTCCTTGTTGTCAACACAGGATTTTACCGTGTCAAAGCCCGAAAGCAAGGCGTATGGAACCAAAGACGTGTGCGCGCCGTTTAGGATACGCACCTTTCTTGTGCGGTATTTTTCAAGCGCATCGGGTGTTACAATTACGTTTAAGCCCGCCTCCCTAAATGGAAGCTCTTTTTCAATGTCGTAGTCCGTTTCGATAACCCAAAGGTGGAAAAACTCCGAGGTATTTACCATCTTGTCATCAAACGTAAGCTCAAGCTCCTCACCCTTAGGGTAGCCTGTGTTTATGCGGTCAACGAGCGTATTTGTAAATACGTTTTCGTTTTCAATCCACCTGTCAAACTCCGCGCCAAAGCCCCAAAGCGCACTATATTTAAGTATGCATTTCTTTAAATTGTCGCCGTTGCGGTCAATTAGCTCACAGGGCAGGAAAATAAAGCCGCCAAGGCCAAGGTCAAATCTTTTCTTTAGTAAAAGAGTGAGCTTTGCGGGGAAGGATGAGGGTGGGGTGTCCGTTTCCTTATCGCTCTCAACAAAAGTAATACCCGACTCCGTTGTGTTTGAAATAATGTATTTAAAATCGGGGTTTTCGGCAAGCGCAAGATAACTGTCGAAATCGTCATACGGCTTTACGCATCTTGAAATAACGTCGATAACGCTTGACTCATACCCCTCCTCGCCGCGCACAAGGTGGGTGTATTTACAGTTTTGCTGCGTGAGCATATCGCAAAGCCCGTCCTTTATCGGCTGAACGACAACAACGCTGCCCTCAAAATCGGTAGTATCATTAAGCTTTTGAATCATCCAATCCGCAAAGCCGCGCAAAAAGCCGCCCTCGCCAAACTGAATAAATTTTTCTGTTCTTTTCATATTAAAACCTCTCAAAAATGTGGTTAGTTATATTTTAATATAAAACGTAAAAAAAAGATAGCCCTTTTACTAAATAAATTGAAAAATATTCTAAATTTTTGTCCAAAACCGAAAAAGTGTGATATAATGGTTTTGTTATAAAATAACAAAAGGAGCAACAATATGATTTTTGAAAACGGAAAAGCCAAAAACGTTAAAATTGCATATATAGGCGGCGGCTCACGCGGCTGGGCTTGGGGACTTATGAGTGACCTTGCCTCAAACGATGATATGAGCGGTGACGTTTATCTTTACGATATCGATTATGAAGCCGCACAGGCAAACGAAATTATCGGTAATAAATTTAATGACTGCGAGGGCGCAAAGTCAAAGTGGAATTACAAATCATCAAAAACACCAAAGGAAGCACTCAGCGGCGCTGATTTTGTTGTAATTTCGATACTCCCAGGCACATTTGACGAAATGGAGAGTGACGTTCACACCCCCGAAAAGTACGGTATTTATCAATCCGTTGGTGATACAACAGGCCCTGGTGGAATTGTAAGAGCAATGCGCACAATTCCTATGTTTGAGGTGATTGCAAATTACATAAAGGAATACTGCCCGAATGCTTGGGTTATTAACTACACAAATCCAATGACACTTTGCGTGAAAGCGCTTTACCAAACCTTCCCCGAAATTAAGGCGTTTGGCTGCTGTCACGAGGTTTTCGGAACTCAAAGGCTGCTTACTTGGGTAGTTGAGGAATACCTTGGAAAGAAGGCTACAAGAGAAGAAATCAAGGTAAATCCTGTCGCTGTGAACCACTTTACATGGTTAACAAGTGCAAGCTATAAAGGAATTGACCTATTCCCATATTACGATAAATACTGCGATAAATACGCTGACGGACTTCCTGCGAAGCCCGATAACAACTGGATGAACAACTTTTTTGCTTGTGCGGGAAGGGTGACCTTCGACTTGTTCAAAAGATTTGGCTACATTTCTGCCGCAGGTGACAGACACTTGGCAGAATTTTGCCCGGGCAAGTGGTATCTTGAAAGTCCTGAAAGAGTTAAAGAAATGAAGTTCGGTCTTACTCCTGTTTCTTGGAGAAAAGAGGACCTTAAAAACCGTCTTGAAAGAAGCCGCAGGCTTGTCAGCGGGGAGGAGAAGGTTGCAATTTGCAAAACAGGTGAGGAGGGCGTAAATCAAATGCGTGCTCTTATCGGTCTTGGCGACCTTGTTACAAACGTAAATATTCCAAATGTAGGTCAAATTCCAAACCTTCCGCTTGGCGCGGTTGTTGAAACAAATGCGGTATTCACCTCGAATTCACTTCGCCCCGTTATGGCAGGCAATATTCCAAATTCAATTTATCCACTTGTTTCTAAGATTTGCACCGAGCAAGAGGCAGTTGCTGAGGCTATTAAGAATCGTGATGTTGAAGCAATTTTCAATGCGTTTGCATCCGACCCACTCGTTACCTGCAATATAGCTGATGCAAGAAAGCTCTTTGACGAAATGGTAGAAAACACGAAATCATATTTAACCGACTATAACCTCTAAAATAGACACGTGTCGCACAATTTTATAAAAAAAGCACCGATTTTCGGTGCTTTTTAATTTACCAAATGTCCCACAAGTGAACCAAAATAGCGTGCGAGCTGCTTTGGGGGATGGCGTCCCCGACATCCCGTATGATTCGGTGCGCTATTTTTTGTACTCTTCAGCAAGTGCCTTGAATGCAGGCAACGCGCCAAGAACCGTTTCCTTTGATGTGCAGTAAGCAATTCTTACGTAGCCGGAAACACCAAAGTCATCACAGGGGACAACCAAAATCTCGTGCTTCTTTGCCGCCTCGTAGAACTTGTATGCATCGTCCTCAAGCGCCTTTACAAAGAGGTAGAACGCACCGTCGGGCTTAACGCATTCATAGCCGTATTTAGTTAAATTATCGTAAAGCAAATCGCGGTTTTCGCGGTATGCCTCGATGTTCACCTTAGCATTTAGGCAATTTTTGATTACCTGTTGGAAGAGGCTCGGTGCACAAACGTAGCCAAGGGAGCGGCCCGCACCGCAAATGCAAAGATAAATATTTACCGCATCCTGCATTTTCGGAGAAACAGCAATATAGCCGATACGCTCACCCGGCAAGGAAAGCGACTTTGAGTATGAGTAGCAAACAAGCGTGTTGTCGTAGTAATTCATAAGATAAGGCACGTCAACACCCGAGTAAACAAGCTCTCTGTACGGCTCGTCTGCGATAAGGTAAATAACCTTGCCGTATTCCGCGCTCTTTCTTTTAAGTACCTCGCAAATTGCTTTTACGGTTTCTTCCGTATAAACAACTCCGCTTGGATTGTTTGGAGAGTTTACGATAACGGCTCTTGTTTTTTCGTTTATCTTGCTCTCAAAATCGTCAATGTCAACCTGGAAGGTCTTTTCAAGTGGCTGGCTTACCACAATTTTGCCGCCTGCGTTTTCAATAAATACTCTGTATTCTGTGAAGAAAGGAGCAAAAACTATACACTCCTCCCCACCTTTTTCGTCAAACACCGCTTTTAGAGAAATGGAAAGAGAAGCGGCAGCACCGCAGGTCATATAAATCAAATTGGGGGCCATTCCCACGCCAAAGCGCGCGTTTATGTTGTCGGAAATTGATGTTCTTACCCCAAGGTCACCCTGCGCTGAGGTGTATCCGTGAAGCAAAACGGAGCTTTCCGTCTCCAAAAGCTTTTTTATTGATTCGTTTACCTCGGCGGGGGCTGGCACGCTTGGGTTGCCCAAGCTGAAATCGAACACGTTTTCCTTGCCGATTTCTTGTGCGCGCATTTTACTGTACTCAAAAATCTCACGGATTATTGAGCGCTTGCTGCCAAGGCCAAACATTTTTTCATTGTAATTCATAGTATCACCTATATCGAAAGCAACGCCTTCGCATTTTTATATAAGATTTTTTCCTCGTCCTCTTGGGTGAGTCCAAGCGATTTTATGATTCTTGCATCACCTGCGACGTCACTCCACGGAGAGTCACTCGCAAACAGAATTTTGTCGACCCCGTGTCCGTTTATTATGGTTAAAAGGTCGTTTTTCGGTATTGATTTTAATACAAACGACGTGTCAAAATATACGTCCGTGTCAAGTAGGTGCTTTATTACCTCGCCACTCATCTCGCAACCGCCAAGGTGTGCTAAAACCAATTTTGAATGCTTCACTCGGTTTATCACCTTGAGCGCAAGCTCGGGCGGACATTTGACCGCCTCACCGACAAAGCCGCAATCGACACCCGCGTGCGTAACAACAATTAAATCATTTGCTCGCGCACACTCTAAAATTTTAATATAACCCTCGTGTGTGATAAATTCTCCTTGATAATCGGGATGTATCTTCACACCCTTGAAGCCGCTTTCCTTGATAAAATTCATCTTGCCCTCAATATCGTCGCAAAGCGGATGGATTCCCGCAAAGGAAATTATTCCGTCGTACTCACGGTTTACCTCGGCAGCAAAGCGGTTTATGCTGTCAAACTGATGCGGTGAGGTTACAACGGGCAGGGCAACGGAAATATCAATTCCGCCGTTTTTCATACTGCTTACAAGTCCGCCCGCCGTTCCGTCGGTGTTCGGTAAAATATTGCCCTTTTTTGAAAGAAAGGAAATAGTTTTCTCGGCAATTTTATCGGGAAAAATGTGCGTGTGAAAGTCGATAATCATTGATTTATAGCTTTGCAAGCTCCTCACAGGTAAGGGTCTTAACTCCGTTAGCTGTCAAAATCTCGTCAACCTTCTTTGTGTCGCTTGCCTTCAAAACCACGTGTGCCTCCTCGGACTCAATTGAAAGACCGTACATATATTCAATGTTTACGCCGCTTTCGTCGATGATTTTAAGAAGTGCCTGCAGGCTTCCTGCCTTGTGAGGAATCTTTATAATTGAAACGTCCGAAAGAAGGGAGGAGAAGCCGTTTTCCTGCAGCTTTTCCTTTCCGAGCGGCGCGTTGTCAACGATAAGACGGAGAAGACCGAACTCGGTTGTATCAGCCAAGCTGAGTGATAAGATATTTATATTATTTGTTTTTAATACCCCAAGAACCTCTGAAAGACGTCCCGAGCGGTTTTCAATAAAAACTGTTAATTGTTTAGCAAACATATTTTTTCTCCTTTAATTAATATAGCTTACGCTTGTCAAGAACGTGAACTGCCTTGCCCTCGCTTCTGACAAGGGTCTGCGGCTCGACAATCTTAACCTTAGCGTTGATTCCGAGTGCTTGCAAAATAACGTGTGAAATCTTCTTTGTAAGTGCCTCAATAGCTCTTACCTCGTCGGTATAGAACTTAGGATCCATCTCAACCTGAACCTCTAAGGTGTCAAGATTGTTAACACGGTCAACTATCATCATATAGTGAGGTGTTACCTCCTCAACCTCGCAAAGCGCCGCCTCAATTTGGCTCGGGAATACGTTAACGCCTCTTATTATAAGCATATCGTCAACTCTGCCCTTAAATCTTGAAATACGCGCGCTCGTTCTTCCACATTCGCAGGGTGAACGGTCAATGCTCGTTAGATCCTTCGTTCTGTATCTTATCATAGGAATACCCTCTTTTGTAAGAGTGGTAAACGCAAGCTCACCCGTTACGTTATCGCCAACGGGCTTAAGAGTAGCGGTATCTAAAATTTCGGGATAGAAGTGGTCCTCACAAACGTGAAGTCCCTTGTGATACTGACAGTCGCAGGCAACGCCCGGACCCATAATCTCTGAAAGACCGTAAATATCATAAGCCTTAATATTCAATTTCGTTTCAATCTCGTGGTGCATTTTTTCAGTCCACGGCTCAGCACCGCAGATTGCCGCCTTCAATTTGATTTTATCAAGCAAGCCCTCGTTCTCAAGCACCTCGGATATATGTAAAAGGTATGAGGGAGTACAAGCAATGGCGGTAGCACCGAAGTCCACCATCATTGTTGTGAGCTTCTTTGAGTTACCCGTGCTCATTGGAACAACGGTCGCGCCGATTTTTTCAGCACCGCCGTGCGCACCGAGACCGCCTGTGAAAAGACCGTAGCCGTAAGCAATTTGAATAATATCGTCCTTGCCGACGCCTGCCATAGATAAGCATCTTGCAACGCATTCAGCCCAAACGTCAAGGTCGTATCTTGTGTAGCCGACAACCGTTGCCTTGCCCGTTGTGCCGCTTGATGCGTGAATTCTTACAATTTCCGAGTTTGGAACTGCAAAAAGTCCAAAGGGATAATTGTCGCGAAGGTCGTCCTTTGTCATAAACGGAAGCTTTGTAATGTCCTCAAGAGACTTAATGTCGCCCGGCATCAAATCAATGGCTTGCATCTTTTTTCTGTAGAACTCAACGTTGTGGTAAACGTAGTCAACCAGCTTAACAAGTCTTGCACTTTGTAGGTTTGTCATCTCATCACGAGACATACATTCCTTTGTTTCGTTCCAAATCATTTTTTCTCTCCTCAAATATTTCAAAAATTATTTTTGTGCATCATAGCCGTACTCAAAGGCTTTTTTGTTAATCTCAATTGTCTTTTGAGGTACAGTTTTTTCAACAACAGAAAGCCAAGCAGCCTTGTCAAAGCCGATATAAGGCGCGGCAAAGCCGAGAACAACGGAGTTTAATACCTTGGAGTTTCCAAGCTCAATTGCGATCTTTTGTCCGTCAATGGAATATAGAGTATGCTCCTTCTTCAAGTCCTCCAAAATCCCCTTGGGGTATTCCTTTGCGCCGATAACAACGGTCATCGGCTCGATTTTGCAATCGTTAACGACCAAAACGCCGTCTTTTTTAAGGAAGTGAGCGTATCTTTGTGCTTCAAGCCTTTCAAACGCGATAATAACGTCCGCCTGACCCTCTTCACAAACGGGCTCACAAACTCTTTCACCGTAGCGCACAAACGTAACAACACTGCCGCCGCGCTGTGCCATACCGTGCACCTCGGAAATCTTTACGTCATAGCCTGCCTCAAGTGCAGTCTTACCTATAATTCTACTCGTGAGCAGCGTACCTTGTCCGCCCACACCTACAATCATAATATTCTTCGTCATCTTATCTTACCACCGTTTCAATTGCACCGAATTTGCAGTAATTTTTGCAAAGACCGCAGCCGTTGCACATCGTCTCATCAATTTTTATCGTGCCGTCCGCATTTTTCGTGATAGCGGGACAGCCGATCTTTAAGCACATACCGCACTTTTTGCACGCCTCGGGATTTGCACGGCATACGTTCGGGAATTTTTGTCCCTTAAGAAGCACGCAGGGCGCCTTTGTTATAATAACGGTAAGCTCGTCGCTTGCACAGCTTTCCTTAACGATTCTTTCAAGCTCCTTAACGTCAAAGGCGTTAACCTCAATTACGTTTTTAACACCGATAGCACGGCAAAGCTCGGATAGGTCAATTGCGTACGTTTCCTCGCCCTTCAGGGTTTTACCCGTTGCCGCGTGGTCCTGATGTCCCGTCATACCCGTTGTGCGGTTGTCAAGAATCATAACCGTTGCGGTTGATTTATTGTAAACCATATTTACAAGCGAGTTAATACCTGTGTGAAGGAAGGTGGAGTCACCGATAACCGCAACCCAGTTCTTTATGTAATCCTTGCCCTTGCCCTTTTCCATACCGTGAAGTGCGGAAATGGAGGCACCCATACAAACGCAGGTGTCAACAACCGCGAGTGGCGGAACGGCACCGAGCGTATAGCAGCCAATATCGCCGCTTGCGTGGATTTTTAATTTATTAAGCACGGAATAAACGCTTCTGTGCGGACAGCCCGGGCAGAGAATAGGCGGACGCGCAGGCGCATCCTTCTTGTCAAATACGCAATCGTCGTTTCCGTAAATAACGCGCTTTAAAAGATTTGCGCTGTACTCGCCCTGACGTGTGAATAATTCCTTACCCTTAACGTCAAAGCCCCAAGCGCGTACCTGCTCCTCAATAACAGGCTCAAGCTCCTCGAAAATATAAACCGTTTCAACGCGTGAGCAAAAATCAGCGATAAGCTCCTTTGAAAGCGGATTAACAAGACCGAGCTTCAAAACGCTTGCCTCAGGGCATGCCTCCTTAACGTACTGATATGCAATACCCGAGGTGATAAAGCCGATTTTAGTGTCACCCATCTCAATTTTGTTGATGGAGAGTGAAGCGGCATCCTTTGCAAGACGCTTTTCGCGGTCCTCAACCACTAAGTGTCTGCCAATGGCAGAGCCTGGCATCATAACGTATTTTGCGGTGTTTCTTGAATATTCCTTGTCGCTAACCTCCATACGGTCATAAAGCTCGACAATGCTTTGAGAGTGTGCAAGCTTTGTTGTGGTGCGGAAGATAACGGGAGTATCGTATTTTTCGCTTATCTCGTAAGCAATCTTCATAAAATCCTTTGCCTCTTGGCTGTCGGACGGCTCAATTACAGGCACGTGTGCGCTTCTTGCAACCATTCTTGTGTCCTGCTCGTTTTGAGAGGAGGCAAGACCGGGGTCATCTGCAACAACAATTACAGAGCCGCCGTTTACGCCTGTGTATGAAAAGGTGTAAAGTGGGTCGGACGCTACGTTTAAGCCAACGTGCTTCATACAAGCCAAGCTGCGCACACCCGAGTAGGATGCGCCGATGGCAACCTCGCAGGCAACCTTTTCGTTAGGAGCCCATTCTGTGTAAACTTCATCGTATTTAGCTAAATATTCGCTGATTTCCGTGCTTGGAGTTCCGGGGTATGCGCTTGAAAGCTTAACACCTGCCTCGTATGCACCTCTTGCAATTGCCTCGTTACCGAGCATTATAGTTTTGTTCGCCATTACTGAATACCTCTTAAATCCTTAACTCTTTTTGCTTTGCCCTCAAAACGCTGAAGCGTGTTTGGAGATTCAAGCATTACCTTGGCATCAAGACCAAGAATTATTTTCAATTTGCCCTGTACGTTTTTCTTGATTCTTTCAAGCTCGCTAAACGAGTCTGTTGAGTGTGCAAGCTCAACCTTAACCGTTAATTTGTCAAGGTAGCCCTCGCGCTCAAGAATAATTTCATAGTGCGGACCAAGCTCCGAAACGGAGAGGATAACCTCCTCAATTTGGCTTGGGAATACGTTAACACCGCGAATTTTAAGCATATCGTCGCTTCTGCCCGAAAGATTTTCCATACGGCAGAAGGTTCTGCCGCACTTGCACTTTTCGTAGAAAAGACGTGTGATATCCTTCGTGCGGTATCTGATAAGCGGCAAGCCCTCCTTCTTTATGCAGGTGATAACAAGCTCACCCTCGCTACCCTCGGGAAGCACCTCACCTGTTTTCGGGTCGATAATTTCGGGGATAAAGTAGTCCTCGTTTATATGTAAGCCAGAGTGCTCAAGGCATTCGCCCGAGACACCGGGTCCCATAAGCTCACTCATACCGTAGTTGGTGGTGATTAAAATATCCTTGCCCCAGAACTTATGCATTTCCTCGCGCATAGCGTCGGTTAACAGCTCACTGCCGACCAATGCAATCTTTACGCTCAAATCGCGCTCAGGCTCGACGCCCATTTCGCGCGCAACCTCCGCAAGACGCAGAGCATAGGACGGAGTTGCAACCAAAAGCGAGGTTTCAAAGTCCTGCATATACATAATCTGCTTTTGTGAGTTTCCTGTAGATGAGGGGACAATAGCCGCGCCGATTTTCTCAAGACCGTAGTGAAGTCCGAGTGCGCCCGTGAACATACCGTAGCCAAAGCAAATTTGTGCCACGTCCTTCTCGCTTGCACCGCCCATGCAGGCAATTCTTGAAACACATTCTGTCCAAGTTTCAAGATCACCCTGAGTGTAGCCGACAACGGTTGGCTTTCCTGTTGTACCGCTTGATGCGTGAATTCTCACAAGCTTATCCTTCGGCACCGCAAAAAGCCCGAATGGGTAGTTGTCTCTCATATCCTGCTTTGTCACAAACGGTAATTTCGCTAAGTCCTTTAAAGACTTAATGTCCTCGGGCTTAACTCCGCAGTCATCCATTTTCTTTCTGTAAGCAGGCACGCGCTCATAGACACGGTTCACCGTCTCCTGTAAGCGCTCAAGCTGTAATTTTTCAAGCTCCTTACGTGGGAGCGTTTCTTCTTTTGACCAAATCATAATTACTTAATTTCTCCTTCAAAGCTTTTGTCAAAGGCGTTATAGAGTATCTCGTCGCTCGGCTTTTTGGTGCAAAGCGAAACAATAACAGTGATAATAACCGAAAACGCCATACAAATCACACCGATCAGCGGTGAGCAGGAAATTCCGTTTTTAAGTGCCTCACCGAAGGTGCAAGCAAAGTTACCCTTTCCGTAGCCAAGTAAAACTATTAATGATGCGGTGAGGGTAAGCGAGCTGATAACCGATGCCCAAACGGCAGGTGCGGTAACTCTTTTCCAAATAACTCCAAGCACGTAAGGACCCATAAAGCAGCCTGCAAGCGTGCCCCAGCTGATTCCCATAAGATATGCAATAGCAGAGAAGCCTGATTCCTCGTTTAAGATAGCAAGGACAACGGAGATAACAACAAATGCAAGGCAAAGTCCTCTCATTACCCAGTTCACGTGCTTATCGCTTGCTTTTTTGTTTACCGCGCCCTTGTAAAGGTCAACCGCCATAACCGATGCACCCGCGAGTGAAACGGATGAAAGCGTTGACATGGACGCTGACAAAACAAGCACTGCAATAATTCCCATAACGCCAACGGGAATAACGGTTTTCAGCATTAAAGGAACGTATCTGTCGGGGTTAGTGCCGATTATAGACTCGGGGAAAAAGTAGCTGAGTGCGCCCGAGAAATAAGCAATAGAGCCGATAAGGAGTGCAAATGACGTGCTGACTATGATGCCCTGTAAAATTGCTTTTTTATCGCGAATTGCGTAGTATTTGTGGATTGTTTGCGGCAACGCCCAAACACCGAAGGACGTAAGACCGATGAGGGACAGTAGCGAAACGGCATCGCCGAAAATAAAGCTCTCGTTTGAGGACGGTGAAAACGGATTCGGACCGTTTGCAAAAAGCTCACCGAGATTCCAGTTGACCGTTTCCTTGTGGCTCATAAGAAGCACAACCATAATGATAACGCCGACAATCATAATAATTCCCTGTATGAAGTCGGAAAGTGCGGTTGCAAAATATCCGCCGAAGAATAAGTATATAGCGGTGATAAGTGCTAAAATTATCATCACAACCCAGCCGGGGATACCGTAAACGGTTTCAAAAAGACTGCTTATACCGCTGTAAACCGATGCGGAATAAGGGATTAAGAAAATGAATATTATAACCGCCGTAACAAGCTTTAGCGCGCGGCTGCCATATCTCTTTTCAAAAAACTCGGGCATTGTCTTTGCACTTAAGCGTTGCGTCATATTTTTTGTTCGCTTTGCAAGAACAAGCCAAGCAATAAGCGTGCCGATTATTGCGTTGCCAACACCGATAAGCACAGACGAAACGCCAAACGCGCTGCCGTATTTTCCCGCATATCCAACGAAAATAACCGCCGAGAAATATGTAGTGCCGTACGCAAATGCGGTCATCCAGCCGTTTAAGCCCTTCTTGCCCGCCAAAAGAAAGTCGTTTACCGATTTTGAACGGCTTCTTGTATAAATCGCTATGCCAATCATGACAAGCGCAAAAAGTCCCATAATTAAGTAATCAATCCAAACCATAGTGTGCCTCGTGTAATAAAAAGTAGTGCACTTTAGTGCGTTAAAAGAATAAAATATGAAACAATTTTAGCACAATATCTATTTAATGTCAATATATAATATACTAAAAAGTGTTGAAAACGCAGCTATTTTGTGATAAAATGCTTGAAAACACATCACGGAGGTAAGACAGTGAAGGAAAAAAGAAGAATTATAATATCCGTAATTGCGGGAGTTTTGGAAATATGCTTGCTTGCAGGCGTTTTACTTATTGCATATCTCGGCTCGTTTTCACACGCCGAGGATGGCAGAATAAACGAATATTTAGAAAATGCAGATATAGAAATAAATGAAATAAACCGTCGCACAACAGCGTTCGTGCCCCAAAATGCAAGCGCGGGCTTGATTTTTTACCCAGGCGGCAAGGTTGAGGTTGATGCTTACTATCCATTGATGGCTGAGTGCGCCAAAAACGGAATTTTAGCAGTAATTGTCGAGATGCCGTTTAATTTAGCCGTTTTTGATATTAACGCGGCAGACGGTATAAAGGAAAAATTTCCCCAAATTCAAAGCTGGTACATAGGCGGGCACTCCCTCGGCGGCTCAATGGCAGCCTCGTATCTTGAAAAGCATCAAGAGAAATTTGACGGTCTTGTTTTGCTTGGCTCGTATTCAACCGCAGATTTTTCGCACACGGACATTTCCGTTTTGTCAATCTACGGTGAAAACGACGGTGTAATGAACAGGGAAAAATACGAGCAAAACAAGAAAAATCTGCCAAATGATGCAACCGAGTTTATAATTGAGGGCGGCAACCACGCATTCTTCGGTATGTACGGTCACCAAATGGGCGACGGAGAAGCAACCGTTTCACAAGAGGAGCAAATCAAAATAACGGGTGAAAAAATCTATTCGTTTATGAAACTCTAAATAAAAAGGGGGTGACACATTAAGGCACAACCATAAACCACAAAAGGAGAAAAGCTACCTATATACGGTATCGTTTGAAAAATAAGGTTGAAAAGCTCCGCTTTTCTTCGTTATTGTGGTTTATTATCGCCGATTTTTGCTCCCCAAGGGCTCCCGTAAAAATCTGTCAAGATTTTTTGGGAATGGGTCTTCCGTACACAAGTACGCCCA
>JAGALA010000059.1 GCA_017625935.1 Clostridia bacterium | reverse complement strand
GACCGCTTGTACTACCGTACAAAGTACGCCGACGACTTCGCGCTCGTGCCTTCTGCACTCGTTTCACTATTCCATAAAAAACCGACTCCGTGTGGAGTCGGTTTTTTATGGTGGATAGGAATAAAACGCGGTGGGGCAAACACCTTATTTTATTACGACAGCGTAAGTTCCAAGCCTGCCTTGTGCAAAGGGAGGGGGACCACGCAGTGGTGGAGGGATTGGAATAAATCTCCACAATCATAAAATTATTTTATAACGACAGCGTAAGCTCCCATTTCAAGATAGCGATGCTCAAACAAATCCATAGCTATTTGAAATTCGCCGCCCGCAGGGCTTGAAAGCGTTACGGTATTGTTTTCAAAATCGTAGCCGCAAAGCACCATACAAGCCGTGTTTGATTTTAGGTAAAGCTCTTGTCCGTCGACTATCCAAATGCGAGAAATTGACGGGGTAATATCAAAATCCTCGCACGCCCATACAATTGGAAAATTGCCTTGACTTACCTCGTAGTAAAGCTCGTTTACGCTTCTTTTTGAGTAGTCATAGGCGGTATAGCTGCCGCCGTTTGCGCTTATAAATTTAGTCGCGGCATTTATAATTACAGGTGGAAGACAGCCATAGGAATTATATGTGTCCCGTGGATTTCCCACGTTTGCCTTGTTAAAATCCGTGTAGCCGACAGGCCCCTTGTCAAGGTAAAGGTCGCAAAGCTCGCACTTGTCAACCTTGTAGCCGAGATTTTTCAAGACCATAGCAAGCGCGGTTACCTCATCACCGCTCGGAAGCTCAGGGAACTGCGAAATATGCTCAATTTCAAGCTTGTGCGCTTCTTCCATTTTTGCATATTCCTCGCTCACTAACGCACTGCCCGAAAGCGTGATAGTTTTCGGCACTGTTGCTTCACCCGATTTTATATCAATATCAAGCTCAGCCGAAAAATCAATTGTGAGGTCGTTTTCCGCCTCGTACGTGGCGGTGTATGTGGCAATTTGGTTCGTTTTTCCTATTACCGTTCCAACAAAAAGCTCCGTTTCCTCTCCGTTTACCACCAAGCGTCCGCCTCGCGCATTGGTTATCGTGTTCGGCGTATCAAGATATAGCTCGACAGCTAAATATACCGTCTTTTCGCCCTCGTTTTTTTGGCTTATCCACTCGCACCTGAGCGAGCTGTCGTATAGGTATTCACTAAGCACCGTGCCGCCTATCGAAATTACATTTTTCGGCGTCTCATTTTCCGTGCTTTCGGATTGAGTATCGCTTTGTGTGTCATCACCCTTGTCGTCCGCTCCTCGGAAGGCATCACTTGCGTGAACGCAAAAGACGGTTGCCAGTGCGATGCAAATCACTACTAAAATGATACAAGATAAGTATTTTGTAAATCCCTTTTTCATTTTTTACTCCTTTGCTTTGATATGTAAAATTCACAGAAGCTCGCTTGTACATTCATTATAATGGAAAAAATTACCGTTTCAACGAAAATCAATCGACATAAAAATCAAGTAAGCGACAATGCGACACCAAATTACAGAAAATCGTGTCAAACGGGGCGAAAAAATGAAAAATAATGCGATGAATACTTGCCTCCAACCTTGAATTTTTTCTTATAATATGTTATACTAACTTTGTATTGCCAATATATTAAGCCCCACGAGGTATATATGAATATTGAAGAAAGAATAGAGCATTTAAGAAAGCTCATTACGTATCACTCAAAAAGATACTACGAAAATGACGCGCCCGAAATTTCCGACTTTGAATATGACAAGATGTTTGAGGAATTAAAGGCGCTTGAGGAAGCACACCCCGAGTATTATAGCCCTACCTCGCCGACAGGCAGAGTCGGCGGCCGTGCGCTTGATAAATTTGAAAAGGTTAAGCACGAGGTTAAAATGGCGAGCTTGACGGACGTTTTCAGCTTTGACGAATTGCGCGATTTTATCCGCCGCGTAAAAAACGAGGTGGGAGAGGATACCGAATTTTCCGTTGAGCCGAAGATTGACGGGCTTTCCGTTTCGCTAAAATACGAAAACGGCGCGCTCACAGTCGGTGCAACGCGCGGTGACGGTACTGTTGGTGAGGACGTTACCGCAAACGTAAAAACCATTCGCTCCGTTCCCTTAACGCTTAACGCAAATGCTTCGGTTACCGTGCGCGGCGAGGTATATATGCCGCACAAATCCTTCGAAAAGCTCAATCGCGAGAAGGAGGAGAACGGTGAAAGCCTCTGGGCAAATCCGAGAAATGCGGCGGCAGGCTCGCTCCGTTGCCTTGACTCCAAGGAAACCGCAAAGCGCGGGCTTGACATCTTCGTTTTCAATTTCCAAACGGGAAAGACCAATGCTGCAACACATAAGGAAACAATAGACGAAATAAAAAATCTCGGCTTTAAGACCATTCCGCTTTTGTACGTTGGCGGAAATGAGGACGAAATTGTAAATGCAGTAATTAAGCTTGGCGAAAGCCGCCCAACGCTTGACTACGATATTGACGGAACGGTAATTAAGGTTAATTCCCTTGAAAAGCGCCGTGAGCTTGGCGAGGGCACGTCAACTCCGAAATGGGCTGTTGCATACAAGTTCCCACCCGAGCAAAAGAAAACGAAGCTTCTTGATATTGAGGTGCAAATCGGCAGAACGGGAGTTTTGACCCCCAATGCGGTTTTAGAGCCTGTGAAGCTTGCAGGCACGGTCGTTTCGCGCGCAACGCTGCACAATATAGATATAATTAAGGAAAAGGACATTCGCATAGGTGACACGGTTATCGTTCAAAAGGCGGGTGATATCATTCCCGAGGTTGTGGGCAGCGTTAAGGAAGCACGCACAGGGGACGAGCAGCCTTACAGTATGCCAAGCGTGTGCCCGTCCTGCGGCGGCGCGCTTACCTATGACGATGCGGATGATTTTCTTGACGACGGCGAGGACTTTACCTTAGGTGCGCTCAGATGCACAAATCCGTCCTGTCCTGCACAGCTTGAAAGAAACATCACTCACTTTGCATCAAAAAAGGCAATGAACATTGAGGGTGTCGGCGGCAAGCTTGTTAAGGCACTTCTTGAAAATCAGTTGATTTCCGATCCGTCGGATTTATATTATCTTACAAAAGACGATATCGCGCGCCTTGACAGAATGGGCGAAAAGAGCGCACAAAACTTTATTGCCTCTGTTGAAGCGTCGAAGGAAATGGGACTTGGCAGGCTCATTTTCGCGCTCGGTATTCGCCATATCGGCGAGGTGGCGTCAAGTGAGCTTGCGTCCAAGTTCGGCTCGATAGATGCACTGTTTACAGCAACCGAGGACGAGATAAAGGAAATAGGCGATTTTGGTGACGTTATGGCAAAGAGCGTTGTTGATTTCTTTAGCCGAACGGAAACCAAATATATAGTTGAGCGCTTAAAAAATGCAGGTGTTAAAACAAGCGAGGAGGTAAAGGAGCTTTCAAATGAATTTGAGGGCTTGACCTTCGTTTTAACAGGCACGCTTGAAAATATGACAAGAGATGAGGCGGCGGAAATGATTAAAGCACGCGGTGGCAAGGTTTCATCATCCGTTTCCTCAAAAACAAGCTATGTTTTAGCGGGTGAGGCGGCCGGCTCGAAGCTGACCAAGGCGCAGTCACTCGGCGTTAAAATAATAGATAAAGAGCAATTTTTAGAAATGTGTAAATAACAAAGGGAGGGAGAATATGCTTGAAATAAGTAAGGGCGCAAGGGTCGCACTTGATATTTTGCACACGCACGGATATGAGGCTTACTTGGTTGGCGGCTGTGTGCGCGATATGGTAATGGGCGTGCGCGCTCACGATTACGATATAACAACAAGCGCAACTCCCAACCAAATGAAAAAGGCTTTTTGGGGACAAAGGATTATCGAAACGGGCATAAAGCACGGCACCTTGACCTTTGTATACGAAAAAGAGCCGATTGAAATTACAACCTATCGTATAGAGGGTGAATATAAGGACAATCGCCACCCCGAGAGCGTTGTGTTCACAACCGAGCTTAAAAGCGACCTATGCCGCCGTGACTTTACAATGAACGCACTCGTGTATAACGAAAGAGAGGGCATAATAGACCTTTTCGGCGGTCTTGACGATATTAAAAGCAAGCTTGTGCGCGCAGTCGGTGAACCCGAAAAAAGATTTACCGAGGATGCACTCAGAATCTTGCGCGGTATGCGCTTTGCATCTACCCTCGGCTTCGAGATCGAGGAAAAAACAAGGGCGGCAATGATTAAGTGCGCGCCGCTTCTTAAAAGCATTTCGGGTGAGAGAATCAACTGTGAGCTTGGCAAGCTCCTCGTTGGTAAAAACGTGGGCGGTGTGCTTCGCTCCTGCCGTGAGGTTTTCGAGGTTATTTTGCCTGTAATTAAGCAAATGAACGGTTTTTTACAGCACACAAAATATCATATTTACGACGTATGGGAGCATACCGTGCGCACGGTTGAAAATATCGAGCCGAAGGCGCACCTGCGCTTAACAATGCTCTTGCACGATACGGGCAAGCCGTCAAAATTCACAATGGACTCAAGCGGCGTCGGACACTTTTACGGTCACGGAACGGTCAGCTGTGAAATTGCCAAGGAGTTTTTGGACAAATACAAATACGACAATTTCACCAAAGCGCGCGTTTTGGAGCTTATAAAAATTCACGATACACCAATCGAGCCCGACAGGGTTTTGATTAAAAAGCGGATAAACCGCATCGGCAAGGATACGTTTTTCGAGCTTTTGAGGGTGAAAAGGGCAGACGACCTTGCAAAAAGCCCCGAATATAAAACCACCGAGTTGCTTGATAAAATAGAAGATATAGCAAACGAAATTATAAAAGAGGAATGCTTCACGCTTGCCTCGCTAAAAATCAGCGGCTATGACCTAATTTTGCTCGGATTTATGGGCAGAGAGATCGGCAAAGCACTTGATTTGCTTCTAAACGAAGTAATTGAGGAAAAAATTGAAAATGAAAAGGACACTCTTATAAAAAGAGCCAAGGAACTGTTAGGAGAAGGACAATGAATATTAAAATTGAAATCGTAAATGAAAACAAGGCAATTGTAACAGCTGAGATTGACAAAGAAACAGTAGAAAATGCGATATTAAACGAAGCTACAAATATTTATAAAAGGGAAAACGAAGGCAAGGAGCCAAAGATTGGTGAACCCGCGAAAATATACGATGAAAGAAAAGACGAGGTATCCCGCGCGGTTGTTCATGCGCTTGCTCACGACGTGCAATATAACGCATCATCAATGAACCGCCTTCAGCCTATAAGCCATCCGACTGCTGAGGTAAAGGGTGAGCTTGAATTCGGAAAGGCAATAACGCTCGTTGTTACCTTTGATATTGTGCCTAAGCTCCATCTTGGCAAATATATCGGCGTTGAGGTTACAAAGCAAAAGACAGACGTTACAAGCGACGAGGTAAATGCGCTTGTCAATTCCGAATTAAACTCCAAAAAGCAGATTATCGCAAAAAGCACCCCAAGTGTGCTTGGCGACACGGTTGTTATCGACTTTGAGGGCTTTGTTGACGGTGTTGCATTTGAGGGCGGCAAGGCAGAAAAATATTCGTTAAAGCTCGGCTCGGGTATGTTTATCCCAGGCTTTGAGGAGCAGCTTGTCGGCAAGGTAGCAGGCGAAGACACCGAGGTTTTCGTGAAATTCCCCGATGAATATACCCCTGAGCTTGCAGGCAAGGACGCGGTATTTAAGATAAAGCTCCACGCAGTTCAAGAGGAAAAAATTCCCGTTCTTGACGATACAACCGTGAAGGAAATTTCGGGTGGCGCGTGCGCTACCGTTTCCGATTACTTAGAGCTTAAAAAGAGCGAGCTTCAAAAGAAAAAAGAGGACGAGGCAGAAAACGCATTAAGCGGTGAGCTTTTTGAAAAAATTTGCGCGGATTCATATGCAAACATACCCGATTCTATGGTTGAGGGCGCGCTTGGAAATGAGATGAAGAGCCTTGAGAGTGCCGCAAAGAATTACGGCATTGACGTTGATACACTCCTTATGTATAGCGGTATGCCCTCGCTTGACGCTTACAAGGAAAACGTGCGCGCAAATATAAAGCGCGAGATTATTTTCTCTCTTGTATTACAGGAAATTGCAATCAAGGAAAGCCTTATGCCAACTCCAAAGGACATAGAGGATGCATACACTTCCGAGGCAGAAAAAATGAGCGGCGAGGGCACAGTCGAGGAAAAGGTTAAGGAGCTGAAATCAAAGACCCCGCCGCAAGCTGTCGTAAGCTATTTGATGGGTCAAAGGGTGCTTGATTTTGTGCGCTCTAAGGCAATAATCAAATAAATTCCAAGCGAGAATAGAATAACAAAAAGGAGCAACCGCGGTTGCTCCTTTTATCGTAGTAAGTTATTTTTTTCTCGCCTTATAACCAAACAGCCATTTAACGCCTTTTATAAACTGTTTTCCGTCAAAAATCATTGACAAGCCAAACGAAAGCGGTGTAACCAAAATAAAGACAGGGCATATGAGCCAGAACCAAGGCCAATACTTCAATTCGCCCACCGCGTATTCGCTACCCGAGAACGCAACAGGCAAATGCTTGAAGCAGTCGGGGCAGAAATACGAAAGAAACTTGCCAATCGGGTCGTATGAGCCGTCTTGGTTAAGCGGTCCCCAAATGTACGATGTATTTTTGTAATTTGGAATGATATTTCCGTTTCTTAAAGGAATAAACCCAAGCTCACTTTGGAAAATTTGATTGAGCATGATAAACAGCATCAAGAGCAAAAGTCCGACGGGCGCGCACCAAACCCTTTTCCAGGAAAGCTTGTGGCGCTTTAATAAAACCATAAGCAGCGGCACCGCCATTATCATCCAATGGTGATAGTAAAATCTTAAAATATCCCAAATTTCCGCCATCTGCTTAGATGCGTCGCCCTTTGCAATAGGCTCCTGTGGGTATAAAAGAACTATAAGTCCCGTCAAAACTCCTATATAGAACATATAGTCCTTCAGGTATTTGTTTTTCGTAAGGAAGAAAAAAGGGAATAGCGCAATATTTGCACCGCAGATGTTAACAAACCAAGAGTCGCGCCAGCCGCGGTCGGTTATAACAAGCGCTCCGCTTGAATAGTCCGCATACGGCGGAATAAAGAATTTCAAAAAATGTAAAATCAGCCCAAGTGCCAAAAGCGAAAACAAAACTATATTTTGAACAATCGGCGGCGCTTTTCTGAGCGCAAAATAAAGCCCAACTAAAGCACCGATTTGAATGAATATCCAAAAGAAATACCAAAAATTAAACATTTCTATATACATAATGAAAGCTCCTAATGTGAATAAAATATGAATAAATACGTTTAATTTACAACTTATTTTAACATATTATTCAAACAAATTCAATATTTGTAAACAAATTTAACAATTTATTAATATTTATTTTGAAAATCTTCTTGCTGCTTCATTATAATACATAAAAAGAGAGAACATTCGGAAGTCCGATTTCGTTCTCTCTCTTCATTTATAGGTTTTTACTGTCTTTTGTCAATTTGGTAAGTGGGTACAAGCTCTTTAACAAGCTCCTTCATTTTGTCGGTTTCCTTGTATGCCTCGCTGTAAAGCTTATCAAGAGTAGCAAAAAGCTTGTCCTCGTCAATATCAAGCGGTTTACCGATGCTGATTTTATCGTTTGCGGTTTTGGTAAGTCCTTCCTCAGCCATAAGTCGCTCCTCGTAGAGCTTTTCACCCGGGCGAAGTCCCGTAATTTTAATATCAATGTCCTTAAACGGCTCGTAGCCAGAAAGCTTAATAAGGTTAACCGCGAGGTCGTAAATCTTAACCTGCTCACCCATATCAAGCACGAAAATCTCACCGCCGTTTGCACTTGCACCTGCCTGTAAAACCAAGCTTACCGCTTCGGGAATTGTCATAAAGTATCTGATAATATCGGGGTGGGTAAGAGTGATGGGACCACCCTCTGCAATTTGCTTTTTGAAAAGAGGAATAACGCTTCCGTTCGAGCCAAGCACGTTGCCAAAGCGCACCGCAACAAAGCAGGTTTTCGAGCGCTTCGCGTACGCTTGAATAATCATTTCGCAAATTCTCTTTGTCGCACCCATAATATTAGTTGGGTTAACCGCTTTGTCAGTGGAAATTTGAACGAATTTTTCAACACCGTATTTGTCAGCCGCACGCACAACCTTATAAGTGCCGATGACGTTGTTTTTAACCGCCTCGTTAGGTGAGGTCTCCATGAGCGGAACGTGCTTGTGCGCCGCCGCGTGGAAAACAATGTTAGGACGGTAGGTTGAAAATACGTTGTCCATTTTTTTGCTGTCACGCACAGATGCGATAAGGGTGAGAAGGTTGAGATTTGGCATCTTGCGCTTTAATTCCTGCTCAATATCGTATGCGTTGTTTTCATAAATATCAAGAATAATAAGCTGCTTTGGATTGTAGTTTGCAATTTGTCTGCAAAGCTCGCTGCCTATCGAGCCGCCGCCACCTGTAACAAGCACAACCTTGTTCTCGATGTAGCCCGCAACCTCGTCAAGATTTGTATGTACAGGGTCTCTGCCGAGTAAGTCGTTTACGTCAACGTTACGAAGCTTAGAGACGGAAACCTGACCGTCAACAAGCTGATATAATCCGGGCAAGGTTTTAACCTCGCATTTTGCATTAACGCATTTTGCACTGATATCCTTTAATACCTTTGCGCTCGCACCGGGGATTGCAATAATAATTAATTTAACCTCGTGCTTGCGCACAATTTCCTCTACGTCATCAGTAGTGCCAAGCACGCGCACGCCCAAAATCGTTGAGCCGAGCTTAGCAGGCGCATCGTCAAGGAAACCAACGGCACGGTAGTTGATTTTGTCGGACGATTGAATTTCACGCAAAATCATTGTTCCTGCCGAGCCTGCACCAACGATAAGCACGTTTGGCTTTTCGTCACCTCTTGTGTTGCTCACCTTGAATTTTACAAAGAGAAGAAGTCTGTAAATTGAAATAGCAAGGGAAGCCGAAACAAAGAAAAATGCGGAAAGCATTAATGCCCAGCCCCAGCAAGCTCTTAAATCTCTTGCAATAAGAAGCGTGATTGCGTTTAGAATAAGCAAAATTGATGCAACCAAGCCGAGCTTTACAATTTCGTTAATGCTCACGTTTCTAAATGATGTACTGTGGAGCTTGAAAATAAACACAAGGGCAATAGATGCTGCCCCACCGATTATAAGCGGGAAAAGTGAATATCCAAAAAAACCGTCAAGCGTGTCGAAAACCACAAGCGAAGAAAATATAGCTGACACAATATATGAGCCGAGAAGTGAAAAGACGGCATATAGCGCTTTTAAAATACGAAGCTTAGAAAATTTATGCACGGTGTCCTCCAAAAAGAATTTGATAAGAATATTATACATATTTGGAATAAACTTGTCAACAAATAAATAAAATTAATCTTAAAAACCACTTGCAAACGCGCTTGAAATGTTGTATGATTATTATGTATAACTATTATCATTTATTATTGTCAGCAGAACTACGCGCTGACAAGAGGGAGGAACTATGGCTTTTTTTGAGCTTGATAACGATGTTCAATCAGGCGTTGATATAAGAGTTTTTGGCGTTGGCGGTGGCGGAAATAACGCACTTAACCGTATGATTGCTTCAAATATAAAGGGCGTTGAGTTTATCGCGGTAAACACGGATAGACAAGCCCTTGGCAGATGCTCCGCAACAAAACAAATTTGCATTGGTGAGCAGGTGACAAAGGGTAACGGTGCAGGCGCGGACCCACAAAAGGGCGCAATGGCAGCAGAGGAAAGCATTGAGGAAATCAAGGCGGCTATCGAGGGCGCGGATATGGTGTTCATTGCCACGGGAATGGGCGGTGGCACAGGCACAGGCGCAGCTCCGATTGTTGCGAAAATTGCCAAGGAAATGGGCGTTTTGACGGTTGGTATTGTTACGAAGCCGTTCAAGTTTGAGGGCCCAAGGAGAATGGCACAGGCGGAGCGCGGAATTGCCGAGATTTCAAAGTACGTTGACTCGCTTGTTATCATTCCAAATGAAAGATTAAAGGAAATTTCCGAGGAAAAAATCACACTCATCAATGCCTTTGGCATTGTCGACGATATTTTAAGATTCGGCGTTCAAAGCATCTCCGATACAATTAACTTCGCGGGCTATATCAACCTCGACTTCGCCGACATTTGCTCGGTTATGAGAGGGGCGGGCCTTGCACATATGGGTATTGGTGAGGCAAGCGGCGAAAACAAAACCATAGAGGCAACCAAAAAGGCAATCGCAAGCCCGCTTCTTGAAACCTCAATCGAGGGTGCAACGGGCGTGCTTCTTAACTTCACAATAGGCAGAGACGTCGCACTTGATGAAACAGATGAGGCGGCAAGCATTGTTGCCGAGGCAGCATCATCAAATGCAAACATCATCTGGGGCTTCAGCGTTGATGAAACCTTTGAGGACACCGTAAGAGTTACAATTATTGCAACAGGCTTTGACAGAAAGAAGCCCGTAAAGGTGTTCGACACTAACGAGGAAATCAACATTTCTCCTATCAGAGTTAAAATCGATGAGGGCGAAAACGATAATATTCAAATCAAGCCCGCGCCTCAAAGACCTGCGCCTGCGCATCAGGACGATGTTGACTCCGATATTGACGATATTCTTAATATTGTTAATCGCTCGCGCAAAAAGTCCGTGAAGGATGATTTTACTAAGCAATATTGATAAAATTACGCATCGGCTATGCAAATTTGTGCATTTTGCCGATGCGTTTTGCGCGCATACGTATTATTAATTGAGAAAATAGAATGAAATCTATATATAATTAGTGGAAAATGCTCAAAAAAGCTTGCGTTAAAACTGCTTATTTTGTGCAAAAGGTAGAAATTCAGTGCCGAGAAATCAATTTCTTGACAACTTGGGCTTCTAATGATATAATACAACTGTGTGCGAATGCGAATAAGCCATAGTTGCGCCTATTTGCTCACACACAATACATCGTGCCAAGTGCTCGACGTATAAACATTTATTCTATAAAGAAGGAGGAACGAAATGCCAACCTTTAATCAGCTCGTTAGACAGGGTAGAACAAACAAGACTTATAAGTCAGTAACCCCGGTTCTTCAAACAGGCTTTAATACCTTGAAGAACAAGTCAATCGATCAAAGCGCTCCGCAAAAGAGAGGCGTATGTACAAAGGTTACAACAACCACGCCGAAGAAGCCGAACTCAGCTCTCCGTAAGATTGCAAGAGTTAAGCTCACAAACGGTATGGAAGTAACTTCATACATCCCGGGTATCGGACACAATCTCCAAGAGCACTCAGTTGTTCTTATTCGTGGAGGAAGAGTTCGTGACTTGCCTGGTTGCCGTTATCACATTATTCGTGGTACGCTTGACGCACAAGGTGTTGCAAACCGTAACCAAAGCCGTTCTAAGTACGGCGCAAAGCGTGCAAAGAAGAAATAATTCTTGCACAGGGTAACATAAAAGAAATTTTTATCGTAGTTCCTAACTTTGTAGCTGAAATAAATGTTTATTTGTCAGAGACACTTGTAAAGGACACGACGGGAGAATTATCTTTCGAGTACCAATGATATCATATAATTAATGAAGGAGGGAAGAAAAGTGCCAAGAAGAGGTCAAATTTCCAAAAGAGATGTATTGCCGGATCCACTTTACGGCTCAAAGCTCGTAACAAAGCTCATCAACAACATCATGCTCGATGGTAAGAAGGGTGTAGCTCAAAAGATTGTTTACGATGCATTTAAGCTCGTTGAAGAAAAGACAGGCGAAAACGGTCTTGACGCGTTTGTGGCAGCTCTTGAAAACGTAATGCCGGTTTTGGAGGTTAAGGCTCGCCGTGTAGGCGGTTCTAACTACCAAGTACCAATGGAAGTAAGAGCAGAAAGAAGACAAACACTCGGTCTTCGTTGGATAACAGTTTATTCAAGAAACCGTGGCGAAAAGACAATGGCTGAAAAACTTGCAGGCGAAATCCTTGATGCTAAGAACAGCATGGGCGGAGCTTACAAGAAGAAAGAAGAGACACACAGAATGGCTGAAGCTAACAAGGCTTTTGCACATTACAGATATTAATAGTCACCCGTACTATTTGAAAGGAAAAAACACAGATGCCAAGAGAATATTCACTTGAAAATACCCGTAATATTGGTATTATGGCGCACATCGACGCAGGTAAGACCACTACTACAGAGCGTATTTTGTTTTACACAGGTAAGACACATAAGATAGGTGAAACTCACGAGGGTTCTGCAACGCTGGACTGGATGGAGCTGGATCAGGAAAGAGGTATTACAATTAGCTCAGATGCTACAACATTCTTCTGTTCAGGATCAGCAAATCAGTAACCAACTACACGTTTCAACATTATCGACACCCCGGGTCACGTTGACTTCACCGTTGAGGTTCAACGTTCACTTCGTGTTCTTGACGGTTCAGTTACCGTTTTCTGTGCTAAGGGTGGCGTAGAACCGCAGTCTGAAACCGTATGGAGACAGGCTGATGAGTATGGCGTACCACGTATGGCATACGTAAACAAGATGGACATCATGGGTGCAGACTTCTACCGTGTTGTAAGAATGATGAAGGAGCGTCTGCACGCAAACGCAGTTCCGATTCAATTGCCAATCGGCTCCGAGGATACATTCCGCGGTATCATCGACCTTTTTGAAATGAAGGCAGATGTTTACTACGATGAGCTCGGTAAGGATATGAGAGTTGAAGAAATTCCCGAAGAGCTTAAGGCAAAGGCAGAGGAATACAGATCAAATATGGTTGAGTCCATCTGCGAAACAGACGACGACCTTATGATGATGTACCTTGAGGGCGAAGAGCCATCAAACGAAGAGCTTAAGGCTGCACTCCGTAAGGCAGTTATTGCAAACCAAATCGTACCTGTTGTATGCGGAACATCATACAGAAACAAGGGCGTACAAAAGCTTCTTGATGCAGTTATCGACTATATGCCTGCTCCTACAGACATTCCTGCTATTAAGGGTATTCACCCAGATACAGGCGAAGCTGACGAGCGTCACGCAAGCGATACTGAGCCATTCTCAGCACTTGCATTCAAGATTATGACAGACCCATTCGTAGGAAAGCTTTGCTTCTTCCGCGTATATTCGGGCTCTGTACAAGCAGGAACAACCGTGTATAACTCCTGCAAGGATAAGAACGAAAGATTCGGACGTATCCTCCAAATGCACGCAAATGACAGAAAAGATATCGATGTTTGCTACGCAGGTGATATTGCCGCAGTTGTAGGCGTTAAGAATACAACAACAGGTGATACCTTCTGTGACGAAAAGTATCCTATCATCCTTGAATCAATGGAATTCCCTGAGCCGGTTATCAGCGTTGCCGTTGAGCCAAAGACAAAGGCAGGTCAGGAAAAGATGGGCATTGCTCTATCCAAGCTTGCAGAGGAAGACCCAACCTTCAAGACCTACACCGACGAGGAAACAGGACAAACTATCATCGCCGGTATGGGTGAGCTTCACCTTGAAATCATCGTTGACCGTTTGCTCCGTGAATTTAAGGTTGAGGCAAATGTAGGTAAGCCACAGGTTGCTTATAAGGAAACAATTCGTAGAGAAGCAAATGTTGACCATAAGTATGCCCGTCAGTCAGGTGGTAAGGGTCAATACGGTCACGTTAAGATCATTATGGAGCCAAACGAGCCGGGTAAGGGATACGAATTTATCAACAAGGTTGTCGGCGGTGCTATTCCAAAGGAATACATCCCATGCGTTGATGCAGGTATCCAAGCAGCTGCACAAACAGGTGTACTTGCTGGCTACAACGTTGTAGACTACAAGGTTACACTTTATGACGGTTCATACCACGAGGTTGACTCATCTGAAATGGCGTTCAAGATTGCCGCATCAATGGCATTCAAGGAAGCTATGAAAAAGGCAGACCCTGTTCTTACAGAGCCAATCGTTAAGGTTGTTGTTGTAACTCCTGACGACTACATGGGCGATGTAATCGGAAGCCTTAACTCACGCCGTGGACAAATTCAGTCCATGGACCCTGTAGCAGGTGCACAACAAATCACCGCTATGGTTCCTCTCGCTGAGATGTTCGGTTACGCAACAACACTTCGTTCCACAACTCAGGGTAGAGGTAACTACTCAATGGAGCCTGACCACTTTGCTGAGGTTCCAAAGAACATCCAAGAGCAAATTATGGCTGCTCGCGGAAAGAACAACTAATTTTTAGTTAACCAAGAGAATCCCCAAACCGAGTATTTCGGTTTGAGGACCTTGTCATAAAAACAAAAAATAAAAAATAAATTTTTGGAGGAAAATTCAAATGGCTAAGCAGAAATTTGAAAGAACAAAACCCCACGTAAACATTGGTACCATCGGTCACGTTGACCACGGTAAGACAACACTTACAGCAGCAATCACAAAGACACTTTCCTTAAACGGCGGCGCTGAGTTCATGGACTACAGCCAAATCGATAACTGCCCTGAGGAAAGAGCAAGAGGTATCACAATCAACTCCCGTCACGTTGAGTACGAGACAGCTAACCGTCACTACGCTCACGTTGACTGCCCTGGCCACGCTGACTATGTAAAGAACATGATCACAGGTGCTGCTCAGATGGACGGTGCTATCCTCGTTGTTGCAGGTACAGACGGCCCTATGGCTCAAACTCGTGAACACATCCTTCTCGCTCGTCAGGTAGGCGTTCCTGCACTTTGCGTATTCATCAACAAGTGCGATGACGTTGACGACCCTGAGCTTCTCGACCTCGTTGAGATGGAAATTCGTGACCTTCTCTCTGAGTATGAATTCCCGGGCGATGACATTCCGATCATCCGTGGTTCAGCAAGAAACACTCTCCTTTCAACAAACAACGACACATCTGCTCCTGAGTATGCTTGCATTCTCGAGCTTATGGACGCTGTTGACAACTACATCCCAACACCTGACAGAAAGGCTGATATGCCATTCCTTCTCCCTGTTGAGGACGTATTCTCAATCTCTGGCCGTGGTACAGTTG
>JAGALA010000058.1 GCA_017625935.1 Clostridia bacterium | reverse complement strand
TGTTCTGCGCTTGTTGCAACATTCCATTGTTTATTGTTCTTTTCCGCTTGGGTACTTCTCCACCAATGCCTCGTGTGAAATTGTTTCGGCAATTTTGTCAACAGAGCTATGTCCGAGGTAGGAAACTGCGCCGTTGTCAACGCAGTAAGCTGAAAGGTGAAGCTCGGTGCCCTCGCCAACACCCGTTAATTTTGCGGTGATAATTGAGTATGTAACGTCTGTGTTTTGGAACTCGATTGCGATTGTTTTATCGTCGTGAGAAATCTTGCCGTCAACTACCGAAATCGGTGCGCCGTTTGCGTTTGCGCTAACCACGATACCGTAAAGGAGTGCTTCATTGTATGCTTTGATTGCATCCGCATTTACATAGATTGTGTATGAGAACGTTGTTGCGTCATTCTCAGAATATGAGTAGCCCTTCTTTGTAAAGAGTGCTGTGCCCGCCTCTGTGCCTTCGATTATTGCATCGCAACGTGTGCAGCTATGCTCCGTTATCATATCGTTATAATAATCGAGTGTGCCGTTTACTGATGCAAAATACTTGTTAAGAAGCTCGTTTTTCTCGTGACCGAGTGCGGGAACAACAGTTGACTCAGTGCTTGCAAGACCGCAGAAGCACTCATAGCCCGTCACGCCGTTCTCTGTGCAGGTTGGAAGCTTATTTACTTCTTTTTTGTAAAGGTGATCCGCGTTGCCCTCTGCGTTACAGAAAATTAAGGTTTTTGCGCCGCTGTAATTTGGAATTAATGAGTACTCCAAATCATCAACAGATTTGTCCGCAGGGTTTGCAAAATAGAAGGTTGTTGTACCCCAATAGTTACCTGTTTTCAAGGTTTGCATATCACCGAGGAAAACTACAGTGTTTTTAACGCCGCCCTGGAACAAATATTCGTTTGTAAATGAAGTAATGCCTGTGCCAAATACCAAAACGTTATTAAGGTTTTGACAATCTCTCATTGTGCTTTGCTTCGTAAAGTCACCCGTTGCATCAGAGTTTGCAAGGTTTGCAGGGAAATAATACACCTCCGGCTTTTCAGGAATATCATCGTATGTGAACGTTTCGTTTACAAAATACATATTATAGCAATCATCAAACGTAGCCGTTCTGCTTCCGCCACCGCCGCTTGTCCATTTTACAAGCTTTTCAGAAAGGTGAACCGCAGTCATGTTCGTGCATTTTGAAAACGTTGCAACATCGTATATTTCCGTAAAGCAGTCAGGCATTGAAAACGCCTTAAGGTTTGTGCAGCCGAAGAAGGTGTATGATGGGAATTTTGTCGCTTCGGAGTCAGCCATGTGCTCAAATTCACACTCTAAAAGACCTGTTGAGCCTTGAAAAAGTGCATTTCCAAAGGTTTTTGCGGTTTTTGGGATTGTAACCCTTTTAATTGTTGTAATGCCTTGGAACATACGTCCGCCGATATGTGTAACTCCCTCGGGAACATCAAACTCGGTGATATTAGCAAGAGTGTAGGTTTTTTCTCTTTTGCCGTTTACAAAAGAAAAATCAAGTGCATCGTTTATAGCGCCGTTTCCGTTGCCGTCCCACATTTTTGTTTTGTTGTCCTTGAAAACGTATGCGCTTGGGCAGCAAAAGCCGTCGTCAAAAATGACAACGTCGTCTGTGCTAACCGTAATATTAGTCCTTGCGGGCGCATCGTCATAGGTTGTGACGGTAACCTCCTTGCCGTCAATTGTTGTAACCGTTTTTGCACTTACGGAAATTGCAAAAATGCAAACAAGCATTGACACTACCGCAAGCATTATTAAAAGCTTTTTCTTCATTTTTTCTCTCCTTAATTATTAGATAAGCGATTTGACAATTTTATTATAACATATATAAGTATACGTTTGCAAGTGATTTTGTAAAATATGGATTACTCCGAAAGAATATACGCCAATGCACGATGATATGCCATTGCTTTTGCAATGGATAAGAAAGCAACAGCACATTTTTCGTGTTATTGTTTTTAGTATTTGTAACGAATCGATATTAATATCCGCTTAGGTTAGGAAATAAGATATTCCCGAGTTTGTTTATTCCTATAATTCCTAAACCGCTTATAACATCTAAAAACAACATAAATATTGGAATAAATACTGCAAGTAAAGCTACCAGCACTACGATAATACTCGCTATCAATATTATTTTTTTGTGTTTTTTCATTTTATCTCCTTAATTATTAGATAAGCGATTTGACAATTTTATTATAGCATGTATAAGTATATGTTTGCAAGTGATTTTGTAAAATATGGATGTGCGTATGCATTCTGAGGGAGTGATTCCATGCGCGATAAAATCGCAATTCCATACAATTTGCTCGCAAATTGATTCCATACCAAGCCAATTGGCTTGGATAAAAAAGAAAAACCGACTCGAAAGTCGGTTTTCTTTTTTGGGGTGGATGATGAGATTCGAACCCACGGCCTTCAGAGCCACAATCTGACGCTCTAACCAGCTGAGCTACACCCACCAAAGAACGCTCTCCTTTGGGAGAGTTTATATAGCCATACCGCTATGGGCATGACCCCTAACCACTGTGGTGTGGTTGGCGTACCCGGAGGGATTCGAACCCCCGACCTACTGCTTAGAAGGCAGTTGCTCTATCCGGCTGAGCTACGGGTACATTAAAAAAATGGAGCGAGTGATGGGAATCGAACCCACGCGACCAGCTTGGAAGGCTGGAATTCTACCATTGAACTACACTCGCATATAGTTTTTTGTTTTTTGCCCTCATATAATATCACATTAAATTTGCTTTGTCAATACCTTTTTTAATTTTTTTGAATTTTTTGTTCGACAATTATTTAGGAATACCGATTACAACAAAACATCTTCCTACTATGCTTTCAATCCCTCAGTCAGCAAAGCTGACAGCTCCCTTTGCACAAAGGAGCCTAAATCGTCAATACCATTTTTAATTTTTTTGAATTTTTTGTTTGACAATTATTTTTGTAATACACATACGGACAGTCGGGGACGCCTGCCCCTACAAATGTGCTTCTCATAGGGAATATCTTCACTATATTGAATTTAAGGGGAGAAAAGTGTAATTTCTCCCCCCACTAATTTATAAGCTTTCTAAAAATTTACCTAACTTCTCTGCCAAGAGCTTATGCCCCTCGTCGTTCGGATGGAGACCGTCGGTTGTGTAGATGGTTTGCCACGGCTGCATATGAACGGGCATTGAGCCTGCACCGAAAAGGTCGAGCACGGGTACGGAATAGCACTCGCACGCTTCCTTTATAGCCTTGACGTAGTCGCAAAGCGGGTGCTGAACAACGCCGTCGGGCTTCCACGTGCCAAGACCGCCGTTTTCGTTCCAGCGGTGAAGCGGTGTGATAAACACAACAGCGGCGCTTGGATACCTCTTTATAAGCTCGACGCAAAGGGTGCGCACGGCACCGTAAAAAGTGAAAATGCTCGTATCGTCAACCGTGCCAAGCGGTGCTTGACCGTTTCCGTAATCATTTGTGCCGCCGAAAACAACAATAATATCGGCATCGGGGTCCATATCCCACATACGCTTCAAAAAATCCTGATCGCGCGGCTCGTTTGGGTCTCTCATTTCGCTTTGTCGCGCAATTCTTGTGCCTCCCTTGCCGTAGTTTCTTGCTTCGGCAAGCTGATATTTTTCCCTTAAAATTTCAATAAAGGTGTTTTCTTTTGAGCTTGTGCCACATCCCTCGGTAATTGAGTCGCCAAGGAAGTTGATTTTCTTTCCCTTTAATTCCATAAGCGCCTCGCATTAAAGGTTTTCAAGGAATTTTTGGAGCTTATGCGCAATCAGCACGTGTCCCGCGTCGTTTGGATGGAGTCCGTCGGGCATATATTTTTCGCACCAAGCCCACACGTTGCCCGGCATACCGCCCTCGCGGAAAAGGTCGCAAACGGGGATTGAATAGTACTCCAAAACCTCTCTTTGCGCGTTTACGAAATCCTTAAGCGGTCTTGATACCTCGGAGTCAAGCTTGCCCTCTTGAAGTCTATGTAGCGGAGTCATAAAGACAATTGGCTTATCAACGTACGTTTCAATTAAGTACTTGCAAAGCGTGTGCATTCCTCCATAGAATGTGTGAATATCGCTGTCGTCAAAGGTGCCAAGCGGAATTGTCGCGTGGCCGTAATCGTTTGTGCCGCCAAAAACAACAACCATATCGGCGTCCTTATCCATATCGAGTGCGCGAAGGTTGAAATCCTGGTCAAATGGATTATCCGTTATAACAGGCAGGCGTGCGATTTTTGTGCCGCCCTTGCCGTAGTTTCTTGCCTCCGCAAGTCCTACATTTACCTTCAAAAGCTGATGATACGGCTTGGTTGCCCAATCACTTGTGCCGTGTCCTTCGGTAATAGAGTCACCGAGGAAGTTGATTTTTTTGCCCTTAAGCTCCATAATTTTTTCTCTCCTTTTCCTTGATAAGAAAATAAAATATAACTATATTTTATCACACAGGAAAAATTTTTCAATAGGTTTTCAAAACAAAATCGGAAAAGTGAAAAGCATTTCGCGCACGTCGGTATATATTTTGCCTAACATATCATACGGCAAGGGATTTGTGCCGCGTCCGCATTCAACGGTAAATGAGGGAATATCGTGGGTAGTGATTAAGTAGTCGGTAAGACCGCCGTAGCACGCGGTATCGCTCGGCTCACAGAGGTTGTATCTTGTCATTTTTGACAGAATTTTAGACACGTGGACGGACTTTTTGGGGAGCTTGCCCCTTGATGAGTAGTAAATTTCCTCACCCTGCGTGTGCAAGGTGATTACTCCCTCAAGCGTTGGGAGAATATAGCGAATAAGGTTGCACAGTGCGGCAGTCTCGGGCTCACTTTCGGGATACTCCCCGCTGAATTTTGTGCGTCCCTGTGTAATTCCTCGCTCCTTTTCAAGCTCCTTGTATTCGTCAAAAAAAGCATTATAGTTATGGTTTAGGTCAACGCCGCGCGCATTTGCCTGCCACAGAGAAAAGTCCTCGCCACCGTTATATGCGATTACCCTCTCTCTTATCGGGTTATTCTCCCCTACTCCGTTTAAGCGGTATTCTACGCCGTCGGGATTGATCATCGGCACGATATAAATTTTTCTCATTTTGTGAAGCGCGTTTATATTAATTTGGTATGACGAGCCGTTTTTTTCGTAGAGGGAAACGTACTCCGTCAAAAATTTTATGAGGAGCGAGGTGCAAATGCTCTCGCAGGCGTGGTGAGTTGCAACGTACAAAACGCTTTTCGGTGCATTTTGCTCTCCCAAGGTCACAAGCGGAATTTCGCGCCCCAGCACGCTTTCTCCTATGTACGACAGCTGTACAACTGGGTGAGAAAAGGACAGCTCACTTAAAAATTTTTTCAACGATGCGTGGTTCATTTCTTCGTTTTTTACCATATTTTTTCTCCTTTTTGTGAAATTTTGCTGAAATTTTGAAATTTCACTTTATTTTTATATTTATTTATGCTACAATATATCATATTAATTTTTTGCGAGGATTTATGAGTAAAAGAAGTATTAAATTTTTAATTTTGCTCGCTGCCGTTACCGCAGGCATCTCGGTTTTCTTTATCTCCTGTTCGTTTTTGGTTGACCTCTTTACGGACAACGATATCGTCGGCGACGCATTTTATTACATAAGAACCGCATTTGATTTGGTTGCGGAATATACTGCCTTTGCGATAGTGATTTACGCATTTTGCAGATACAGTGCAAAAAAGGCGTGGCCCGCAGTACTTATCGCGCTTGGCTCCTTCCTTTTCTCTGCGCTTTTCCAAATCGGTGCAACGGCGGCGGTACAGATTTACACAAATACCGAGCTTGGATTTGGTGATATTTTAGGAAATATCGGAATTGATATGCTCCTTGGCTTGCTCGGACTTACAATTGAGCGTTTAATTCCGTGTGCGCTTATCGCGCTTATTACGTTCCTTTGCACAATGAAGGGCACGCAACGCATTTCCAAGCTTGTCAGCTTCAAAAATCCTTTTCAAAGGGCGATGTTCATTTCCTGCCTTTTATTGTATCTCATCAATGCCATACCGCAGCTTGTTTTGACGGTTATCGACCTAATCTCGATTGGCGGACCGAGCAATATGTATGCTGAGGATTTCTTTATGTTTATTGGCTTCGAGCTTGTTTTACAACAGACGATGATATTTATTTACAATTTGATTCTTCAATATCTTGTTTATATGCTTGTTTACTACCTCTGCCAAAGGCACGAGGAAAATGCACCAATTAAAAAATACAAAGGGGTTGATGATACCATCAGCACCGTATCGGAGGAAAAATGAAAAAAAGAATAATTAGCATAGCTTGTATAATACTTACGCTTTTGACGGTTTTGCCGCTTGCATCCTGCTTTAAGCAAAAGCCGCTTGAAAAGAAATACGACTACGATATGTCGAAGTACATAACTATTCCCGATTTCCAAAACTACGTTGTTGACGTAGAGCTTGACGCGCTTCAGGCGGCTATCGACTCATACCTTGTGCAATCCGCAACTGAATACGTTGTTTCTCGCGGTGATGATATCTACGTTGATATCACAGTTTACGAGGAAATGATTCTTGAAAGCTCAAACGGCGACGTAATAAAGAAAAAGGGCAACAAAATTGACGCTCTTTCGAAGCCAAACTATCTTATCGAAAATCTCGGCTCAAGCCCACTTCCCTACAAGCTTGAAACCGATATTATAAATGCGGAATTAAACCTTAAGGACGTTATCACAAGAAAGTATGCAGTTGGAGACCTTGAGGACTACGTCACCACAGACTACGCAGGCGAAAACCTCTATTTTGAGGTTAAGATAATGAACAAGGTGACCGAGCCCGGTGACGTTTTAACCGTTAAATACGAGGCTTACCTCGTTGACGAGGACGACTCTATTATCCTTGACAAGGACGGCAAGGAAACTCCGTTTGACAAGGGAGACTCATCAACATTCTTCCTTGGCTCAAAGCTTGCAATTAACGATTTTGAAAACGGTCTTACCGGCATTTTGCTTTACGAGGAGCATTCCTTCTACGCAACGTTCCCCGATGACTACATTGACGAGGACTACCAAAACAAGAAGGCTCTTTTCAAGGTTACCGCAAACGGTCTTTACACAGCACCAATTTATAACAACGACTTCATTAAGAAGGTGTTCCCCGACTACATAACAACAACGGAGTTTGAGGGACATCTTAAGAAGGAATACATCAAGGAAAAGATGTTTGACTACCTCTTTGATAACGTAACCATCAAGGATTACCCAGAGGCGGAATACAACGAAATCAAGAAAGATATCGAGGAGAGCGCGCCTTCCTTCAAGGAATACTACGGCATTACCTTTGACGAGTACATCAAGGGTCAGGGCTTCAATTCACGCGATGAGTACATCAAGTCCAATATGAAAACGGAAATGATTTACTACACCATTTCAAAGAACCTTGGCATAAAGCCGACAGATGCACAGCTTGAAAACGAAAGACAAAACCTTATAAATTACTATAAGGCACTTTATATGGAGCAGCAAAAGCTTGACGAAAAGACCGCACTTTCAACCGCTGAAGAGTTTGTAAAGAACCTCGGTGACATTTATATTTACGAAAACGTAATGTATGCCTTGGTTGAAATCGAGCTTTACGACAATGCAAAGTCAAACGAGCTTGAAAGGACCTATGAATCTATTTCAGAGGTATTGGCAAAGGAAGCCGCAGGCAAAACAGAATAGAAGTGGGTGCCACATTAAGGCACAACCATAAACCACAAACAAAACGAACACACGCACATAGTTAATCGTTTTTTAATATAAGGTTGAAAAACTCCGTTTTTCTCCATTTATGTGGTTTATTATTGCCGATTTTTCCTCTGCCGTACGCCAGTACGCCCAGAGCGAACCCCCAAACCTCATACTTCGGTTCGGGGAACCCCTCGGATAAAAAATCGACGATTTCTGCGACCCAAGGGCTCCCGTAAAAATCTGTTAAGATTTTTGGGAATGGGTCTTAATCTGACAACCCTCGGGGGGTAGTTTAGGGCAGCTCACTAAGAGAACCCCAAACCTCATATTTCGGTTTGAGGACCCCTTAACGAATAAAAGCAGAATTTCGTTTCGAAATTCTGCTTTTTAATTATATTTTAGTTAGACCTTTTAATTTTGCTGAATTCTTAATGAGCCAGCCCCTTTTATTATTATACTTTTGGAAGGTTTGCAAGTCCCTTCTCTATTTCCTCGTCGGTCGGTGCGTAGTTTGTCATTTTGCCGTCGTGGAATTTTTCGTAAGCAACCATATCGAAGTAGCCCGTGCCTGTTAAGCCGAATACTATCGTTTTCGCCTCGCCCGTTTCCTTGCACTTAAGCGCCTCGTCGATAGCAACCTTAATAGCGTGTGAGCTTTCGGGTGCGGGCAAAATGCCCTCTACCCTTGCAAACTCCTCAGCGGCTGCAAAAACCTCTGTTTGCTTTACGGTTACTGCCTCCATAAGTCCGTCATCGTAGAGCTGAGATAAAATCGGGTTCATACCGTGGTAGCGTAGTCCGCCCGAGTGAGTTGCCGCGGGGATAAAGCCGCTGCCGAGCGTGTACATCTTTGCAAGCGGGCAAATCATACCTGTGTCGCAGTAGTCATACGCGTACTTACCGCGTGTGAAGCTTGGGCAGGATTCGGGCTCAACGGCGATAATGCGGTAGTCGCGCTCGCCCTTGATTTTTTCGCGCATAAACGGAGCAATAAGACCGCCGAGGTTTGAGCCGCCGCCTGCACAGCCGATTATAATATCTGCCTTTTCGTTATATTTATCGAGCGCCGCCTTCGTTTCAAGGCCTATTACCGTTTGGTGAAGAACAACCTGGTTGAGTACGCTGCCAAGAACATAGCGGTATCCCTCTGTTTTAGATGCCTTTTCAACCGCCTCGGAAATTGCGCAGCCAAGGCTGCCCGTTGTGCCCGGGAACTTTTCAAGGATTTTTCTGCCGACCTCCGTTTCCATTGAAGGAGATGGGGTAACGGTTGCACCGTACGTGCGCATTACCTCACGGCGGAAGGGCTTTTGCTCATATGAAACCTTAACCATATAAACCTTACAGTCAAGTCCGAAATATGCGCTTGCCATTGAAAGCGCTGTGCCCCATTGACCTGCGCCCGTTTCGGTTGTCACGCCCTTTAAGCCCTGCTCCTTTGCGTAATACGCTTGCGCGATTGCCGAGTTGAGCTTATGGCTACCGCTTGTGTTGTTGCCCTCGAATTTGTAGTAAATCTTTGCGGGCGTGCCGAGCTTCTCCTCAAGGCAGTACGCACGGATAAGGGGTGCGGGACGGAACATTTTATAGAAATCGCGAATTGGTGTGGGAATATCGAAATATGCAGTGTTCTCGTCAAGCTCCTGATCGATTAACGCGTCGCAAAATACGCCCGAGAGCTCCTCCTTGGTGATCGGCTTCAAGGTTTCGGGATTTAAAAGCGGTGCGGGCTTGTTTACCATATCGGCACGAAGGTTGTACCATTGCTTTGGAAGCTCACTTTCGCTTAAATATATTTTATAAGGAATTTTTTCGTTTGACATTTTCTTTTCTCCTCTCGTTATGTCTTTATATTTATATAATACGTCCCTTTTATAAGCGGGAGGAGCAAGCCCCTCCCCTACCAATCGGGAATTTCACCTTGACGCAAAAATATCCTACCCCACGCGGGATAGGATATAATTTTCCTATTATGCCACCCTGCAGTAATGCGTACCACCATACGCCGACGTTGTTTACGAAGCGTCTCCTCCGTCTTGCCTAATAATCCCTGACCGAAAATCCGTCAGGCAAAGTTCAGCTCGCCCTCAAAAGCCCATTCACGTAAGACCCATATAGTGCAATTTCACCGCCTGCACCTCTCTTTGATACTTCCTTTACGCTACTATTCTTTCTCATCGGTTTGTTTAGTTTTTACTATGTTACCACACTAAAGCGCATTTGTCAATATTTTTGCGAATTATTTTTTATTTTTCTTGCTTTCTATGTAGTAGGTTGCCTCCATATCGGCGGTTGAGAGTGCAAAAGCAAGCGGATAAAGCTCAAATGCCTTGCTCACGTTGTTTGTTGCCATTTGATTTTCGGTGTTTGAAAAGCCCATATGGTAGCGAATTGCAAACGCCTCCTCGCGTGAAAGCTTCATAAACGGAGAGATCATATAAACGCTCTTTTCGCCGTGTCCGTACGGTAAATTATCGTCAAACTCGTAGTACGGCACTCTTTCCCAAACGCCTGCTTCATTTTTGGCGTTACGGTAGCTAACCTTATATATATTCATTTTGCAAAGGTCGTGAAGGAGCGCAACGATAGCAATTGACTCCTCACTGTAATTAAGACCGTATTTTTCGCGGCATACGTCACGGTCAAGGTAATTTACCAAGCATTCGTATACGTTTATCGAATGCTCGCAAAGACCGCCCTCGTAGGCACTGTGGTATCTTGCGCTTGCAGGCGCGGTGAAGAAATCGGAGGACGGGGAGCATATAAAGTCAAGGAGCTTGTCAGCGCCCTCTCTCTTAATTTTTGATTTGAAAATCTCAATGAATTTATCTCTTGCGTTCATTATTTATTCTCCTTCATTATTTCCTCTATCATATTTTCGATTCTTCCGCATTCGTGCTTTGCCGCAGCCTTTGCCTCGTCACGCGCGTTTGAAACGGCATAGCTTTCAAATTCCTTAAGCATTGGAATATCGTTTACATTATCGCCGACGGTGTAGATTTTTGCGCCCTCGTAATTTTTTGCATAGTCGTAAATGCCTGTAACCTTGCTAACGCCGCACGGGGGCATATCGATGCTGCCGCCGTTACGGAATATGCTTATATCGTTTGCGTGGTTTTTCTTTACGTACTGAAGGAACTTTTCGGCATCCTCCTCCTTTTCAAACCAAGCGTTTGCCTGTGTCATCTCGCTAATTGCGGAAAAGTCCTGCTTTATGCGGTTTTTCCTGTCCGCGTAGCAGGTGGTCATTTCATTGCTGACACGGAACACGCCAAGTGAAAGCGTGCGCGCGTAGCTTAAAATTTCATTTATGTACTCTCCCGTTTTTTGCTTTATAACGCTCTTTATTTCACCGTCAAAGTTGAGAATAATTCCACCCGTGCAGCAAATAACGAAATCAATTTCAAGACCGATTTTTTCAAGGTCGTAGATAACCCACGTTGCCATTTCAAGGTCTCTGCCAGTTACTATACCGAATTTATTTCCCGCTTCTCTGAATTTTTTTATCGCTTCCTTATCACCCTCGCTGACACCGTGGTGGTTTAAGGTTCCGTCATAATCACTTGCTATAATAATCATAATTTTTCAAGCTCCTCCTCGTCTAATACTCTTATACCGTTTTCCATAAATAATTTTGATGCTACACCTTGTCCCGAGATAAGTGTGCCCGAGTAAGTGCCGTCATATATTTGATATTTGCCGCAGGACGGGCTTTTGGCTTTGAAAATTGCCGTATCCGCACCGTTTTCCCGTGCGATTTCAAGGGATTTTTCCGCGCCCTTGGTATATTCGTGCGTGCAGTCCCTGCCGTCGATGCGCCAAACCCTGCCGTCCCTTATTTCGCAAGGGAGGCGCGGTGTTGGAAGTCCCCCTAAGCACTCGGGACACACGGGCACAAGCTCATATTTTTCACCAAGTGCGATAACCGCCTCGCACGGCTTGCTCTTGCCGTCATATCGACAGGGAGTGCCGATGAGACACGCGCTAACTATAATTTTTTTCATCTGATTTTTACTCCGTCAATTGAATATGAAACGAGCACGTCCCCTTCGTAAACAAGCTTTAATGCAAAAAAGTCCTCTCTTGTATCAAGCAAATCAAAAAAGATGCGGTCACCCTCCCACGTGGGAAGTGATTTTAATTTTTCCTTGGGCACGAAAACAAGCTCGCCCTCGTCGCAGTCGATAAGCTCACCCGAGAACTCGGTTGCGGTGAAAAGGTGCATCTGCTCACTCTCATATTCGCTTGAAATAAAGGTGACAATGCCGCGGTATTTCGGAAAAACATCAAGTCCTGTTTCCTCCTTTGCCTCACGCACCATACATTCGTACGGGTCCTCGTTTTCAAGGAAATGGCCGCCAATGCCGACGTACTTGCCCTCGTTTAAATCGTTTTTCTTTTTATTTCTCAGCATCATTAAGTAGCTGCCGTTTTTTTCTATGTAACAAAGCGTTGTGTTTTTCATAATTCACCTCATTTATATTATTTTATCATACCGTTTGACTTTTTTCAACAGGTAATGCGATATAGCATAATATAAAAATGGAGGTTTTTATGGAAATTGTCTTTCTGTGCGCCATCGGTGTTGGACTCTCTACGATTTTGGGCGCGCTTATCGGCTTTTTAATAAAAGGTCCGTCTGAAAAATTCAGTAATATCATTCTTGCGTTTGCCGCAGGAGTTATGCTCTCTGCTTCTATTTGGGGGCTTATCATACCGTCAATGGAGAGTGGGCGCTTTTCGTTTATTTTAACTGTGTTGGGACTGCCCGCGGGTGCCGTTTTAATTTGGCTTTGCAACAAAATTGTGCCGCACCTGCACAGCGTGACAGGGCTTGAGGCGGGTGAGATTTCTACAAACGAAAACGAGATAAACCGCGTGCTTCTTTTCGTCATTGCCATTGGCGCACATAATTTGCCCGAGGGGCTTGCAACAGGTGTGAGCTTTGGCACGGAGAACGTAAGCGGCGCTTTGATGGTTGCCCTTGCCATTGCGCTTCAAAACATTCCCGAGGGTATGGTGATAATTGCACCTATGCTATCCGTGGGAATTAACAAGCGGCGCACCTTGGGAATTGCGCTTTTAACAGGCGCAACCGAAATTGTCGGCACGCTCGTTGGCTATTTGTTTGCAAGCGTATCAAGCGTTGTTTTGCCGTTTTTGCTCTCACTTGCGGGGGGAAGCATGCTTTTTGTTATCGTTGACGAAATGATTCCCGAAACGCACGCAGGCAAAAAAACTCTTGCGCCCTCGCTTTCATTTCTCTTCGGCTTTTCGCTGATTATTGTTATAAATTCGATATTAAATTGATACAAATACAAAACACACCTCTGTGCCAAGCGACACAGAGGTGCTTTATTAATTTATTCTTGTGACAATTCCTCAGTCAGCAAAGCTGACAGCCCCTTGCTCCAAAGGAGCCTTAGTGGAAACAAGGAACCGTCACCTGTTTTATCTGTCCATACTTATAATATATGGCAAGTAGCTGTTTCCGTATGTATTTTCTTCTATTTCATCATAGGAAACCAATGTTGTATTTTTAACAACATTTTCGGTATCATATTTTACAATGACAATTCCTTCTTTCACACAGTGCTTTGTAGTTATATCCGCCGAAAAAGAAGTTAAATTAACGCAATTGTTATAAGATTCCAACACTTGATTTTTAGTCAAACAATCAGCTGTTAAAATGGTAAAATCATTATATGTTTTAACCTCATTTGTCAAGATATAATTGTTAATTTGCAATTCATTATTTAAAAATATAAATAATTTTGCATTATCTTCTCTAAGCAACACTATATAGTAACCTTGAAATGTTTTTCGTGTACACTGTATTTTGAATTTTGATTTAATGTGTCTTAAATCTACATTTCCTTTTTTCAAGCTTGTAAATAAATCGTTTATTTCATCTGACGAATATCTCGAAGTTATACAATCTTCAATTGATTGTTCATTATTGTAGTTAATCGAGTTTAAGCCATCACAAGAAGAAAACAAGCCCAAAAAACTTACCATTATTACAACGACGCCCAAAATACAAAATTTATTATTTTTCATCATTGCTTCCCCCGTGAAATATTTTGTTCTTGGTTTTATTATATCACACTGATTTTTGCATGTCAATATTCCAATCTGCGCTCTGTTTCCGACACAAAAAAGTGAGGATTTTCGTCCTCACTTTAATTATTTATTTTTCTTTTACCGTAATGCTCTCAATTACAGGTCTGTCTGAAAGGGAAACTGCGCCGTTGTAGCCCTGCTTTACGCTATCGCAGATATCGTCAACTACCGAAATGCCCTTTCTGACAATGCCGAATGCGGCATACTGACCGTTAAGGCTTGGGTAGTCCTTATGCATAATAAAGAATTGGCTTGATGCGCTGTCCATCACGTTTGTTCTCGCCATGGAAATTACGCCGCGCACGTGTGGGATTGGGTTGTCAACGCCGTTTGCCGGGAATTCGCCCTTGATTGAGTCGGCATCCATTTCATAGCCCTCCTCGTCAAAGCCGCCGCCTTGAATCATAAAGTCTGACATAATTCTGTGGAAGGTCAAGCCCTCGTAAAAGCCCGAGTTTGCAAGCTTAACAAAGTTTGCAACGGTTATCGGTGCTTCCTTGCCGTAAAGCTCAAGCTCTATTGTGCCGTAGCCCTTAATTTTGATTGTAACCTCGTGTGTCACCTCGTAGCCCAAGCTCTTTGGCTCTTTGCCGCAGGACGAGAGCGAAAGCACAAGCACGAATGCCATAATGGACACTAAGGCAAGTGAAATAATTCTTTTTTTCATAGTGTTCTTCCTTTTATTTTATTATGAGTGCCCTCAAAGCGAAATGTTAAGCTTTGGGGTTCTCTTTATTAACATTGGTATTTTAACATATTGGGCGCGCGAAATCAATAAGTATTTCAAAATAGTTTTTTATACAGCGTATATAAAACCTCAAAAAAACGCGTGAAAATTGACAATTTTACCCTTATTTCAAAAGCATCACGGGCAATAAAGGAATTATTGATATTTTTATGTGATATAATTTTATATCATATCAAGGGGCAAATTATGGAAACGGTCAAAGCAAGGTTATCAAAGCACACAAAAGCCATTTACGTATTATCAAGGGACGATGGCGAATACACAATTACGGTTATAGAAGAAAGCGCGCTTGACAGGAAAACAAGTGTTTTTTCCGCACCGAAAATCACACCCGACAAAAATAGCGCAAAACGGATTTTTAAGAAAATTTGCAAGGGAAAGGTGTTTGGCGAAACACTTTTGGATGTGGTCTATAATTTAATAGGATAAAACGCTCCACTTTTCCCGCTGGGGAAGGCAAAAACACACCTCTGCGATAAGCGGCGCAGAGGTGTGTTTATTAATGCAATATTTTTTTGTATTCCTCTTCCTTAAAGCCGACGAGTACAAGGTCGTCTTCTATAAGAAGCGGGCGCTTTACAAGCATGCCGTCGCTTGCAAGAAGATCTAATATTTCGTCTTGTGTCATTGACGGAATTTTGTTTTTTAAGTCAAGGGATTTATAGAGCAAGCCGCTTGTGTTAAAGAATTTTTTAAGCGGTAAGCCGCTTTTTTTATACCACTGTGCAAGCTCTTGGCGCGTTGGATTTTCAAGCTTTATATCTCTTAATTCATATTCAAGCATATTTTCATCCAGCCACTTTTTTGCTTTTTGGCAGGTGGTGCATTTGGGGTAACATATAAATTTTATCATTTAATTTCTCCGATTTTATATTTTTATTGCTCGTACGATTGGCGCAAGGCTTCAATCTGCTCTTTTACCTTATCAACAACGTAGCTTGGGTACGTCACCTTTAATTTTGAGCCGAAGGAGAGGCACCAGCCGATAAATGCAGGGCTTAGCTGGACGTCAACGGAAAATTCCGCTTCGCCATTTTCAAGCTCCTTCATTTTGATACCTGAGCCGAATTTGTCGTGCATACCGTCAATTAGACATTTATCGATTTGAAACGTGACTCTTTCGTCATCTCCCGCGAACATACTGAAAACCTGCTTTTTGTGCTTTTTCACGCTGAAATCGTCAAGGTCGCTTCTCTTTTTTATATCTCTTTGAGAGATAGTAACCGAGTCCATGCGGTCAATACGGTAATGCGACATTTTTTCGTGCTTGTCATCGTAGCAAAGAAGATAATAGCAATCGTTTGAGAAAATTGTTGCATATGGGTTGACCCAATACAGCTTTTTTTCGCGGCGGTAAACCTTTTTGCCGTCAACGCCGTAGTCGAAATAGTAAAACTCGATTTTTTTCTTTTCCTTAATTGCCGTTATAATCTCGTTTACGGAATAGTAAATCTTTTCGTTTGTGCTTTTAACCGTATTGAAGGCAACGGTATTGGACTTCAAAATCTCGGCGCGGTGGCTGCCCGAAAGACCTGCGATTTTGTTCACAAGCTCCTTTGTTTTGTTCTCTGTAACAAAGGATGCCGCCTGCACCGCGTCAATTAAAATATGAAGCTCGGCATCGTCAAATTTTCTGTCAAGCACGTAATATTCGTTCTTTTTTGAACGGTTGCAAAGCACCTCGTAGCCGTTTTCGTTTAACGCATCTATGTCCTTATAAAGTGTCCTTCTGTCGCAGGAAATTCCCATTTTCTCAAGTCGGGAAATAAGCTCCGTTGACGTCATCGGATTTTCCTCATCCGTTTCGCGCACTAAAATTTCCCAAATTTTGAGCATTTTCAGCTTTGAAATTGACTTTTCCATACCTGACTCCTTTTTGTCGGTTTTTCTAAATTATACCATATATCGGCGCGTATGTAAAGAGGGAGATGTGCAATTTTTGCGACACTATGAAATGAATGAATTTGCCTTGTTTCGTTTTATTTTGTGCATATATGTACACCTCATCCACCGCGAAGCGGTCCCCCTTTTCTTCCAGAACAGGAACCCTTTTGTCGCTTTGCGACATTTCCCCTCGCAGGGGAATCACCTCAAGGAGAAGGCATTTTGGGATGTTATTTTTTGATGAAAAGCACCACGGGGTCAAGAGTTTTTGCCTCAATATTAAGCGAGAGCTTTCCGTTTTCGAAAGTAAACGGGATTTTTTCCTTTTCCCCCTTTGGGGTTAAGATGCTAACGTCCTTCGGGGTAAATTGGCAATTGAGGGATAAATCTTCTATTGGGTCAAGACCGATATTGAATACCGCGGCGAGGTATTCTCCGCTTTCACACTCGGCAACCCTTAGATAAACCTCCTCATCCCCGGGAAAGTAAATCGGGAGATTTCCCGTTTTTTCGAGCAGCTTTATAAGCTGCTTTTTTCTTGAATATGTAAGGAACGAAAACGCCTCAACGAGGTTAAATTCAGACACAGGGGTGCCCGAAAACGTAATTACCGTGCCGCCAAGCTCGTTTTTATAAACGGTTACCGCAGGGAAAAGTTTTTCGTAGCTTTCGCCGTCAACCGTATTGGTTGCATATGAATCAACTTCAACGCTTGGGAAAAGAGGAACAAGCTCCTTTGATTTCATTTGAACCTTGGTAAATGCTCCGTCTGAAAGCTGCTCCCTGACGGGTGTTTTGCCCTGCCACTCACGCACGCTCACGCCTGTATATTTTGAAAAGCCGCGCGCTTCGAGATTCTTTGCGGTGTCTGAGGCGAGCAAAACCGTGAACTCAAGTGCCTTTAGTATTTCCTCATCGCTCATACGCGAGTCAGCGTCGCCCTCCAAGCACAGCGCGCCGCCCATTTCGCTTGAAAAGTACATAGGAAGCCCGAGTCTTTCAAGCACGCACAAGCTCCAGCCGTCCCACTCCTCCTTCACCCTGCCGTAGGTAAAATCGGGGGTGCTTGGGGTGAAAATGCGGCATCCCTTCCACTTAAGGGTCGGCTGAATTTCCGCCAATTTTTCGTAAAAGCCGTTATATTTACTAAGGATTTTTCTGTATGCTCTGCCACTCTCGGGCTCGTAGGTAATTAGACGCGTAATCCAATGCTTTGCGCCGTTTGCGCCCTCCAAAATTGTGCCTGTGAAGTGAGTGTGGAGCGACATTGCGCCCGTGCTGTATCTGTTTTGCGGACAGGTATCGGTTTCGGCAAGAATGACGTCAACCTTGCCCTTCAATTTTTCAATTTGAGTTCTTGCACGGTGGAAAACGCGGCTGAAATATCTCGCGCCTGCGGGGGTGTAGTTTCCGTTGTTTATTCTGACGGTTACGGGGTTGCCCTCGCCCGCTAACACGGATGCAATTTCGTATGCAAACTCGGCGTTGTTTCCGCAGCAGCAGTATGAAGCGGGGATTTTGGGATTTACGCTATCTATGCCTGCGCGCATTATTTTTGCGGTTTCCACGAGGGAGTCCCTTTGCACCTCGATAAAAATATCGGTGTAGCGCTTTGCTCTTTCATCCTTTGAGTTGACAATTTCCCACAGCTCACGGTCGTTCAAATTCGTGCCTGCCCTCTCGTTAAAGCGCGCCATATGTAAGGGACACGCGCAGCCCTCACCCTTGAACCAAATGGTGCGGAAATCATCGTCAACCATAATGCACTCGGGATTTTCGCGCGCGAGCGCTTGCATAACCTTATAGATGTACTCGTGAAAGCCTGTATCCAAGGGACAAACGGAGTCACGCGTTTTTCCATCATCAAAATTGGTGTGCTTTTGGAAAGCAAAGCCTTCGCCAAGCACCCAGCCGTGACCGACGCTTGCCTGCACCAAAATGCCGCATTTCAGCCCCATTGAATTTAGTTTTTCTTGGAATTTTCTGTATTGGCTACACATTTTACTAACCTTATCGGCGGGCGGATTTCCCTCAGGCACAAGAGTCATACTAAAAAGCACGCAGGTGGCAACGCCACTCTCGTACTGCTCCTTGATATCCTCGCAGATTTCATCTATATGATCGGTAAACGGCATCATTATGCTATATGAATTCAAATATTTTTTCACGGTTGCCTCCATTTTTGTTCGTTAAAAGCATTATATCATAATGAATATATAATATTCAAGGCGCAGTTGTGCGTTTTGTGTAAATAATTAATTTTGAGTGCAAAAAAATATAAAAAACTCTTGACAAAAAAAAGGTGATAGTATATAATTTTTGTGTCGTTAATTTCATTAATAAAATTAACACCGTTGCCTTTGGCACCGTTAGGAAAATCATTGATTTTCCCGCAAAATTGTAATACGCTTGTTCGTCCCTGCCGGCGAGCCGACGTTGACGAGCCTCGTATATTATTATTTTTGTGCTACTATATAAAGCCGAATTTGGCGAGTTTGGGAGAGTATGACTATGAGTCGTATGATTGGTACAGTTTCACGCGGAGTGCGCGCACCTATTATCAGAAGCGGTGATGATATCGTTAAAATCGTTACCGAGTCTGTGCTTGAGGCATCTAAGGATGCTAACTTTGAAATTCAAAACAGAGATATTATTGCTATGACAGAGGCAATTGTTGCCCGTGCACAGGGTAACTACGCTTCAGTTAATGATATTGCCGAGGACGTAAGAGCAAAGCTTGGCGGAGAGGATATTGGCGTTATTCTTCCTATTTTAAGCCGTAACCGCTTTGCAATCTGCTTGCGCGGCATTGCTATGGGTGCAAAAAAGGTTGTGCTTATGCTTTCCTACCCCTCAGACGAGGTTGGCAACCATTTAGTTTCACTTGACGCGCTTGACGAAAAGGGCATCGACCCATACCGCGACGTGCTTGACCTTAAAAAATACCGTGAGCTTTTCGGCTACGAGAAGCACACCTTTACAGGCGTTGACTACGTTGAATACTACGAAAAGCTTATTACCGACTGCGGTGCCGAGGCGGAAATCATTTTCGCAAACGACCCACGTGCGGTTTTGAATTACACAAAGAACGTTATCACCTGCGACATTCACTCTCGCGCTCGCTCAAAGAGACTTCTTAAGGCGGCAGGCGCAGAAAGAGTGTTCGGTCTTGACGAGATTATGAATGCTCCTGTAAACGGCAGCGGCTACAATGCTGACTACGGTCTTCTCGGCTCTAACAAGGCAACAGAGGATCAGGTAAAGCTGTTCCCACGTGATTGCCAGCCAATCGTTGATGCAATTCAAAAGAACATTCTTGATGCGACAGGCAAGCTCGTTGAGGTTATGGTTTACGGCGACGGCGCGTTTAAGGATCCCGTTGGTAAGATTTGGGAGCTTGCAGACCCCGTTGTTTCCCCTGCTTACACCTCCGGTCTTGAGGGTACTCCGAATGAGCTTAAGCTCAAATATCTTGCGGACAACGATTTTGCAAATCTTTCGGGCGAAGCGCTCAAGGATGCAATTAAGGAAAGGATTAAGTCAAAGGACGACAACCTTGTTGGCAAGATGTCTTCAGAGGGTACAACTCCAAGACGCTTAACCGACCTTATCGGTTCTCTTTGCGACTTGACCTCGGGCTCAGGCGATAAGGGTACGCCTATCGTTTATATTCAAGGTTATTTTGATAACTACACAACAGAATAAAAACAAAGCAAGCACGTTCGTGCTTGCTTTTTCTCTTATATGAATTATGCTTCTCACAATATAAAAGAAATTTTATCAAAGCCGACAAGAGGCTCGGACGTTGAGGGAGTGCCGCGCCACTGGGCGTCACTTGCGTTTTCATCCCAATATTTTGTGTTACCGAAAACGGGAGAAATGCTCGTTTTTTGCACTATTTCCAGCGTTATCTCGCCGATATACTCCCGTTTGAAATAGAAGCTGTACGGTGGGCAAATTCTTTCGCCTATTTTTTCACCGTTTACATATACCTCAGTATATAGCTCAGTTCCGCTAAGCAAAATTCCCTTCGCGCTTGACGGAGCTGATATTTTTGTACGGAAGCATACCTCGCCAAAGCCGAAAAGCTGCTCCCCTGCCCTATATTTTTCCGTGCGCTTTTCTATGTGGAGAATTGAGGGAGTGCTAAAGTCGGGCATAGCGTACTCTCCTATTACAAGAACGCTTGGCATATACTTAAAATCATTACCGCTTGTTACCGTATGCTCACCTGCTCCGATAAAAATTGCCTCACTCACGCCGTAATAATTGCGTGCGGCACGCGGAAAATGCTCGCTCGGCTTTAGGGGCGCGATTTTTTTACCGTCTAAATATAATTCTGCATCTGCTCTTACGGCAAAGCGCACGGTTGCATCCTCCTTTGCGACAATTTTTGATGTTTTTGCGCCGTTAAGATAAGTTAGACGGGTGACGCTTGGATTTTTCTGCTCGACCGAAAATTCGCAGCTTATTTCCTCGGTTGCTTCCGTGTTTTGCTTAGCATTTATGTGTACCTCGTGCTTACTGAAATACAGCTCCTTGCCACACACAAGATAGCTGCCCTCGGGGGCGAAAAGGTTTATCGCAACAAATGTGCCATCGTTAAACCTGCGCAAAAAGATGCCCTTAACGCACTTACCGCTTTTGTCGGTAATTTGCTTTTTGTCAAGTGATACGGCTATTTCTTCTATGCTTGCCTCGCGTCCGCAGTAAAGGAGCTTACCCTCGATGTCAATTTCAATACACGGCTTGTCATTTTCGCCGTTTGTGAGCTTCCATTGTACGCCGCGATAGCTTAGCTCATTCATAACCTCGATCAGCGCAGAATAATCATTATGCTTGGTAATATTCTCCATTATAAGATCGGTTGGATATTTTATATACACCTCGGGGTCAAAATCCTTTTTTGCATACTCAGCGGCTGCTTTTGCATCCATTGCCAAAATGCGCATCCCCGAAAAATCGGGCTGAAGGGTGTCAAAATCACTGAAAAAGTCACAAACCTTCATATTTCCCGATATATCCATATGAGAAATTGCAAGGAAGTAGGTATCTATTTTGTGGCAAGCGCAAAGGAAAAGTGTAGCGCGGCGCTTAGCATAGGAAATATCCGATGGACCGAGCGCAAAAAGCTCCGCCATACCTCCGTTTTCGCGCCCTGCATACTCCGCGGTTGCAAAAAGAAGCATTTCGTTTTTGTCGGAAAGATTTGTGAAAATATCGTCAATGCCCGGCTTTGAAAAGGACTTCAAATTTTCAAGAAAATTACCTGCGTGGCAAACTGCACCGTGTGGATATTCATCGCACATCAGATGTCCCGTCAGTAAAATCCCACGGCTCTTGCACCAGCCTGCGAGCTTGTCAAGATAAGCTGACTTGAATTTATTTGAAACAAGGGTCATCGCGTTTTTGTAAAGCTCCGCCGCACCCGATTGTACGTCGTTATCAAAATCGCGTCCGTATTTGAGCCTGTAATCATCTTTTAGTCCGTGGTAATACGGTATAGAATTTTCCGTTATGCAGTAGCCGATTGACGGCTCGTCGGTAAAAAAGCCCTTGATAACGGTACCGAAATACGTGCCGAAGCGCTTATAATACTCGTCGTGCGTTAAGGAAATAAAGAGGTCAACCGCATCGCAAGAGAGCAAGTTTGGAAAAAACTTTTCACCGAAAATTCCTGAGTTATGGCGCGATTTGCAACTTATCGTGCCAACACCGTCTCCGCGGACGTTGATTGACATTAGGCGAAATTCGGGTATTGCGCTCACTCTGCCCTTGCAATCGCCCGACGGCCAGTTGAAATCGTCATATAACCATATATCCATATCAAGCTTAACGGCAGCAGAAATAAAATGACCGATGGCTGAAAACCACTCCTCGCTCAAATACTCTATTTCGCAGCCCGAGCGCGGATAAATAAGAAGCGCATCAATACCGTTATCCTTCAAATCCTTCATATATAGATATATCTCATTTTCGCTCGGCCTTCCTGTTAGCGCTGACATTGTAATAAGCGGTGATTTCATTTTTTGCTTCTCTCCTTCGGTTAATTTTAGGGCTTTTGGCAACTGTGTGGGCGTTTCCTATCATTGCTCGTTTATTTTAATGATATCATAAAACGGTAAGCAATTCAACGGAAAAATAATATAAAAAATGATAGAAAAATTTTCAAAAAGGTATTGACAAGCATAAATTGTTATGATATAATAAGCAAGCGCTAAGACAAAGGCGTTAAATGGCGGAATAGCTCAGAGGCTAGAGCATCCGGTTCATACCCGGCAGGTCATAGGTTCAAATCCCATTTCCGCCACCATAATATGGCCCGTTGGTCAAGCGGTTAAGACACGGCCCTTTCACGGCTGTAACATGGGTTCGATTCCCGTACGGGTCACCATAGTATTACCAGTCGAACCTTTCGACTGGTTTTACTTTTTATAGGTGATAATCATTTATTTAACTCAAAGATAGCAGTAAAGCATCTTTGGGTTATTTTCATTTTAGTGCCACATAAAAGAAAGTCCCGATGAACCTCTGTTAAGGTTTCATCGGGATTTGTGTTTTTAGAGTATCTAAAGCTAATTTCTATTTTATCCTCGTAGAGCGTTACCCTTTCTACCAAGATTTCAATTAGTGTTTTTGCATCTGAATTTAGAGCATCTATTATGTAGCCCTCAACATCACTTTTCTTTAATGTTCTTTCAAGCTTAGCTTCTTCAGCCGATATTTTGATATTGATATCAGCAAGTGAATTTTCAAGCTCGTTCATTCTTGCCTTTGTGGTAGGTGTTAAAATACCTTCCTCAATAGCTCGCATAACATTATTTAGTGTTGTTTGAATTTTTGCTCGTTCATCCTGTAACAAATGAAGCACACTTTGCTCCCTTGTTATTTGACTATGTAAAGCTATAATCTCATCTGCAATTTTAGAAATGTTTTCAGGGTCGCTTAAAAGCTTTACTGTTTCATCAATAACGATTTTTTCAAGCTCTTCCTTTTTAATGCTTGCCTTGTCGCATTTTCTAAATCTCTTTTTGTTTGAGCAGGTGTAATAATATTTCTTTGCTCCTGTATGGGATGTTCCGCTATCTCCGTTAATTCTCATACCGCATAAGCCACAATAAACCTTGTCCTTTAGCATGAATTCTACATTACGGCTGGGAGCTCTCTTTTTATTCTTAGCCATCATTCTTTGTACCCTTTCAAATTGTTCTGGTGATATTATTTGTGGATAGATTTTCGTATAGACTTTACCATCCAATTCGTACACTCCTGTGTACTTTTTGAGCTTTAGGATTTTAAAAAGAGTAGTTTGGTATATTGGTTTTCCGTTATACACAATACCCCTTTCGTTAAGCTCTTCTAAGATTTCTCTGACGTATTTACCGGATATGTAAAGGTCAAATATCAGCCTTACAACCCCAGCTCTTTCTTCGTCAATTACAAGCTTTTTGCCTTCAACTCTGTATCCATATGGCACTCTGCCTCCTGTGTAATTTCCTTTCTCACGGCTTTCTCTTCGTCCACGCTTAACTTTTTGGCTGAGTTCAACCGAATAATACTCGGCTAAGCCTGTCAGTACGCTTTCAAGGATAATTCCATCAAGATTTTTAGAGCCATCTATGTTTACAGAGGTTCTTTGAGTAGCAGAAATTAGAATTACGTTATTTTTCTGTAATCTCTGCTTGTTTACTGCAATATCAATAGTGTTTCTGCCAAAACGGTCAAGAGCGTATACGAGAACGATGTCCCATATAGGATTCTTTTCCGAGTCAGAGAGCATCTTTTGAAATGCAGCACGATTGTCGTTTGTACCAGTTGTAGCCCTGTCGATATATGTATCAACTATTTTAATATCGTT
>JAGALA010000057.1 GCA_017625935.1 Clostridia bacterium | reverse complement strand
CTTAAAAAGACTGAATTTTATTCACTGCCTTTGGAAAGATATATGTTAATTCATATAGCTTGTGAAGGACTTAGACTTTGTGACAGAACTCTTCCGCCTCAGATTTTCCCTGATAGACCAAACGGTGGAAAATGGATAGCATTTGGAACTGTATATCCATATAATTATAAAATACCAGAGGATAAAAAAGGAAAAGAAGAGTATTTAATGTCGGGGCAAAGATGGACAAGGCTTGAAAATTATCTTGATAAGTATGATTTATGCTTTTATAACTATGAAACCTCGCTTTATCCGTGTACAAGCAAATTTCCCGATGGCTTTGCATCTATTCAAGAAAATGAAAGCAATATGTTAAAGCTGTTTTGCTTAATTAAAAACAAGATTTCGCCAAGCGCGGTTGATTTAGACGAAAGAATAATAAAAGCAATTCCTAAGCTCAAAGAAAATGGATTTATAGAGGAGAAAAACGGTGAATTGAGCTTGAAGGTTGCTTGTATTACCCACGAGCAAGAAAAGACTTTTTGGGATATCTGTGAGAAAGAAGCTCAAAAATTTGCTGTTAGAATTGAGAAGCCCTTGCTTGATTATTATAAAACTCACAGAAAGCAAATACCCAAGCATCTAAAGAGCGTTCCTGAACAGAAGATTTTAATGCCGTATTCTCCCGGTGCTATGATGTTTGTTTATGAAGCAATAAGCAAAGGCGTACATCCACGTGATTTGGGCTATCCTTGCCCTGAATCAATAATAGTTATAGACTAACAAAAAAGCGAGTGCTGATTTTTCGGCGCTCGCTTCATTGTTTACTCGAAAATCGACCTTGTATTATTGAATTACATTTTATATTGTGATATAATCAATGTAGTAGAGGTGGTGTTAGATAGTGAGAAAATACATAAATATTTACATAAGACGAAATTTTCTGCTTGCGTTGTTTTGCTCAATTATCATTTTTATTCCGTTATTCATAGTGAGCTTAATATATGATGTGATATCATACGATATTGCAGTATCTTTTACGCCTTTTGCTTTATCTTTCTTGTGTGTTTTGTTTTCCAATTTTTCCACTATAAAATTCAAGAAAATGATAATACAACAGGAAACGATGTACAACATTGAATTCAACGATAAAAGTGCGCAGCATCTTGAAACGACTCTATATTTGTCGGATAATTGGTTGATTTATGCAGGCATCAGTGCTTTTGCTAAAAATCATATTAGATCGATTAGAACGAAAGTAGAATGTGGCAAGGCGGGAACTTCAAAAAGAATAATTATTGAAACCGTTAACAATAAGAAATATGCTATTTGGTGCATGTCTGATGAAAACGCTCGTAATATTGAAAAATGGTTAAAGGAGACATAAATGTTTGAAACAATAATGGTATTATCAATTATTTCGATATTGTTAGATGTAAATTTGTTGATTGATCTGCGAGGAATTTTATTCAGCTTTTTGCTTGCCAAAAGAAACAGAAAAAGTGCTAATTCAATACATAAAACACAAGGCTTTGGCAACAAATTGACATTTAAGTACATAGAGAAGCATACCGCATATGTAAAAGATTTCAAATTGTATTATCGAATGCATTTTTTGTTTTTGATTTTTGTTCCAATAATGTATGTTTTAGTAGCGATTTTTTCTATAATATCATTGAAAATAGGCGCTATTTTCCTTGGTGTTTCTTTAGCAATTAAGCTCGCTTTAAGTATCTATTTGAAATTTCAGCAAAACTCTAATAGAGTTTTTAAGTATGATAAGAAGTATAGGTAAGGGTAAAAAATATGAATATTCGCATTGGAACAGAAGAGGATAAAAGAGATATAATTAACAAATATCCGCATACAAAGCAAGTGCTTGGTGAAGATGGATATTTGGTTGTTGCGGAAGAAAATGAGAATATAGAAGCTTTCGCTTGGGCGTTTGTTCGAAAAATACCGGCACCAATAGATAAAAGCGAAATGTTTATAAATGTTATAGAAACCTTTGAGCCAAAAAATCAACGCCAAGGCATAGCAAGCAGCTTAATAAAAAAGCTCATCGAATTAGCCAAGGAACAATCATTATATCAAATTCGTGCATATTGCGATATAAATAATATTTCTTCACATAAGCTGTGGGAGAAAAACAACTTTACGATTTCACCGGTAAAAAATCAAAACGGGCAAATACTTGGCTCATATGTAACGTCATTGTTATAGTATCTTAACGAGAAGGTGATAAAATGGCTGATTGTTTAATTTGTAAACGAATTGAAATGATAAAAAACAATGAAAATCCCTATTTTGTTAAAGAGTTAGAAACAGGATATGTGGTTTTAGGTGACCATCAACGGTTTAAGGGTTATGCATTGTTTTTATGCAAAAAGCATGTGACGGAGCTTCATCATTTAGACCACGATTTCAAAATGAAATATTTAGAGGAAATGTCGATTGTAGCTGAGGCTACTCAAAACGCCTTTGGTGCAGAAAAAATGAATTATGAACTGCTCGGTAATGGCGATACTCACCTTCATTGGCATTTGTTTCCACGAAATACAGGCGACACACCCGAAAAAGGTCCTGTATGGTGGCTTCCTAAAGAAGAAATGTGGAATGATAAATATAAGCCAACTAACGAAGAGCTTAACGCTTATAAGACAAAATTATGCAAAGAGCTTAACAAATTATTATAGTGTGAGGGGAAAAAATGGCAAAATGTTTTGGTAAAAGCATTGTAGGCACAAGTGGAGTTAATGGGGATGCATTTTACATATCATCTGACAAATCAACTATTGTATTAGCAGATGGTGCATCAGGTGCTGGAGCTGACGGAAAGATTATAATGTCAAAATGTTGTGTTGAAAATATTGAAGCATTTCCTTTTTCAAAGTCAAACCTATCTCCAAAAGAATATATTGAAAAGATTATTCGGAAAATCAATAACGACTTAATTCAGCATTCTCAAAAACAAAATAAATACATATTTGGTACATTGGTTATCTGTGTAATTAGCAATAATGTTGCGACATTTGCTTCAATGGGTGATTCTCCTGCGTTTCTTATTAAAGAAGGTAAAATAAAACGAGTATCAAAGACAAAGAAAACATATGATAATTTGGTTCAAATGGGCATTTTTACCGAGGAACAATTAGAAGAATATATTCACAGATTACCTGAACATATGTGGTCAATGTTTGATACTTTTATGCCTATGGTAGTTCCTAAATATTCATTAGAAGAATACAGTCTTAATAAAGGAGATATGATAGTTATTTGTTGTGATGGTGTAAGCGACTACTTAAATTCAAATGAACTTGTAAAACTCATTGATAAGGATAATTTATCTAAAAGTGTGGAGCAAATCATTGATACAGCAAAAGACAACGCAATTAAAGAACACAAAAGAAACCAATATGATGATATTACTATTGTTTTATATCATTATTAACAACTATTAGTGTTGGTTTAAATTTAATAAAGAAAATATGAAAATTATAGATACATAAGACTTTGAACGTGGTGTACTTGAATTTGATGAAAAACGCAAGCCGAGAATTATAGAACTGCATAATAAATATCCAAACAAGGACTTTATAGTGTTCAAAACAAGAAAAGAAATAGATGATTATTTAATCAAAGGAGCGTTACTATGAAAATAGAGATATCACCAAACGGAATATGGTATCACGGTTCAAATAAGGTTTTTACTGAATTAAGAGCCAATAGTACCATTACGCAGTGGAAAGAGCTTGCAGAAGCTTTTTCACATCAGCCATCTCGCCTCGGATATGATGATAATGGCATAATTAGTCATAACGGAACAGAAAAAGGATATCTGTATATAATTGATGAACCGATTATCGTGGGAGAGGATATATATCAACATCCAAGAACCACAATGGATGAAAACGCTGAATTTCTTACAAAAAGACCTTTAAAAGTGAAAATGATTCGTGAACTATAAGTTTCAATTTATTATTTACATAAATTAACCGCAAAAGGAGAGAAGTGCGTAAAATGAAAATTGTTCACCCGATTGAGCCGTTTTATCAAGAAAACTCGAAAATTCTTATACTTGGCAGCTTTCCGTCGGTAAAATCAAGAGAGCAGATGTTTTTCTACGGGCATAGCCAAAATCGCTTTTGGAGGGTAATTTCATCGATTTTTGGCGAAAAAGCACCAAATTCAATAGAAGAAAAGAAGGCTTTGCTCAAAAACAACGGAATAGCGCTTTGGGACGTGATCCATTCGTGTGAGATAACAGGAAGCTCGGATAGCACTATAAAAGACGCGCGCCCAAACGATATTTCGAAAATACTTAAGAGCGCAAATATACAAAAAATTTTTGTGAACGGCAAAACAGCAAAAGCGCATTATGACAAATATATCAAAAATGAAATTGGGCGCGAGGCGATTTGCTTGCCGTCAACCTCACCCGCAAATGCCGCTTGGTCACTTGATAAGCTGATCGAGGCTTGGAGCCAAATTAAACTATAATCATTCTTCCGAATTGCTAATTATACAAAATAAATTTTATTTTATAATTGCGAATTTTTAGTTCGTTTTGTTTTCATCGGAGAATGAAATTTTTTTCTTGTTACAATTTTAGCGAAATAAGCACGTGTAAGAAATCATTCTTAAAATAAATCTTTTATGTGATGAGTTCATTGTGCAAGAAAAAAATAATTGCGTTTTCAGCGATATGCAATTTTGAAATTATAAAATCGTGTACCTATAGCGAGAGAAACAGAAAAAGCATTCTTAAAATAATTTCTTTCTGTGAAGGAATATCGCACGAACAAAAAATAATTGCGTTTTCAAGGACACGGATTTTCAAAAGAAACAGAGCTAACAAGCCAAGGAGCGAAACTATAAATGTAATTTAACGTCTGACAATTATACCAAAAATAAAATAGATGATAAATTCTAAATTTGACGTTATTTAATATAATCCCAATAAATACAGGCGTTTTTCCTATTCTCCCAATTATATAAAATTTGCATTTTGTATAATTGTGTATATGGGAAATTTGGTAGCTTGGAAGAGGGCCCTATTTTGCAGCTTTTGAATGTCAATATAAATTTTGCGTTAATTTCCTTGCTTGGACAAAAATTCCGTGAACTATTCTGAGTATACCTCAAGGAAGGAATTTGCAATTTATAAAGTTAATAGATTAAAGTTAAAAAGCCGAGGTTGTTCCTCGGCGGTTTTAATTAAATGATTTCGCTTTCTTAAGATATTTTTGCTTCGTTGCCTCGCCGCCGCGCAAATGGCGCTCCGCCTTGTTCTGCTGCAAAATTTTTTCAACCTCAATATAAAGTGCCAAATTTTCCCTCAGCAGCTTCTCCGTTATATCCTTATGTACCGTTGATTTACTAATTCCGAATTTTTTTGCCGCTTCTCTTACCGTTGCTTTATTCAAAATTATAAACTTCGCTAAGCTTATACATCTTTTAGTGTTATCATAATAAAATGCCATAAAATCCTCACATTTTCGAGTATTATGGTAATTTATATGAAAAAAGTCGCAAAAAAATGCGACTTTTCACTTAGTTATAAAATTTATATACGGTTGTATAATCGTAAACCTCGTTTGCATCAAGCTCACAGGATGGGAAGCCCTTTTGATTTGGTGAATCGGGTGCGTGCTGTGTTTCTAAGCAGACTGCGCATCTCTTTTTTTGCGCAAATCCGTTTTTAAACGGCACATCGTCCTCGTTTATGCAGTTTGCGGCGTAAATTTGAACGCAGGGCTGATTTGTATACATATCCATTTTTCTGCCCGATACCGTGTCCTTTAAGGTTGCCGAAAGCTTAATTGTACCATCGGAATTTAACACAAAATTGTGGTCATATCCCTGACCGAGCTTCAAAAGTGCGTCGTCAGCCTCGATATCCTTGCCAATTAGCTTTTCGCTCCTAAAATCAAACGGTGTTCCGTCAACAGAAAGCTCTCTTCCCGTCGGAATAAGCTCGCTGTCAACCTCGCAAACCTTGCTTGCATCAATCCAAAGCGTGTGATTTTCAATTCTTCCCGAATTATAACCGCCGAGGTTGAAATATGCGTGGTTTGTAAGGTTCAAAACCGTCTTTTTATCTGTTGTTGCCTTATAATTTATCGATAAAGCACATTCATCATCAAATGAATAAGTCACCTTTACGTCTAAATTTCCCGGGTATCCCTCTTCCATATCCTTTGAAAAATATGAAAGCTCCAAATACATTGTATCGCCGTTTTCATAAGCGTTTGCGCTCCAAAGCTTCTTGTCAAAGCCTTCCTTGCCGCCGTGGAGATGATTGTTCCCTTCGTTATTAAAAAGAACGTATTCTTCTCCGTCAAGAACAAAGCGCGAATTCTTGATTCTGTTGCCAAATCTACCGATTAACGCACCTTGATATCCACCTGCGGTAAGATATGAATTAACATCGTCATAACCACAAACAACGTCAGCCAAAACGCCGTTTTTGTCAGGCACATTAATAGCTCTTAAAATGCCGCCAAGGGTTAAAATTTTAACGCTTGCGCCGCTTTTATTTTCGAGTGTATATTCATATACCTCGTTGCCGTTTAATTCTCCGAATAATTTCTTAGTAATCATTTATTCACCGTATCCGTCAGGATTTTTGCTCTGCCAATTTGCAGAGTCAAGACACATCTTTTCAATATCATACTTCGCTTCCCAGCCAAGCACGTGAAGTGCCTTTTCGGGATTTGCACAGCATTCGTCAATATCTCCCGGGCGTCTTTCGCAAATAACGTATGGGATTTCTCTGCCGATTGCCTTTTCAAACGCGTGGATGATATCAAGAACCGAGTAGCCCTTTCCTGTTCCGATGTTAAAGCGCTCAACACCTGTAACGATATTTGTGCGGTAGATAGCCTTCAAGTGCGCGTTTGCAAGGTCAACAACGTGAATATAGTCACGCACGCCCGTGCCGTCGTGTGTTGCGTAGTCATTACCAAACACGTTAACGTGTGGGTATTTACCGAATGCAACTCTTGCAACATAAGGCAAAAGATTGTTTGGCTTGCCCTTAGGGTCCTCACCCATAAGTCCGCTTTCGTGCGCACCGATTGGGTTAAAGTATCTTAAAATGCAAATGCTCCACTCTTTATCAGAAACGTAAATATCGCTGAGAATTCTTTCAATCATAAGCTTTGTTTCGCCATATGGATTGGTTGTGGAAAGCGGGAAATCCTCGCTAATCGGCACGCTTTTCGGCTTGCCGTAAACGGTTGCAGAGGATGAGAATACAATTTTTTTACAATTATGTAATGACATTACCTTGCATAGATTAAGTGTGCCTGTGATATTGTTATGATAATACAAAATAGGCATAGCAACACTTTCGCCGACTGCCTTTAAGCCCGCAAAGTGAATAACCGATTCGATTTTGTTTTCAGTGAAAACCTTCTCAATATCGTCGATATTAAGAATATCACCCTTATAAAACTTAGGTCTTTTTCCTGTAATGGTCTCGATTCTGTCAAGCACGCACTCCTTGGAATTTGAAAGATTGTCAAGAATAACAACCTCTCTGCCGTCATTTAATAATTCAACAACTGTGTGCGAGCCGATATAACCGGTACCGCCTGTAACTAAAATTGCCATAATATCCTCCCAAAATCCTCATTATATATAATATATACTATACAGAAACAAAAATCAAGTGATTTTTGCAAAAATGTATTGACTTTTTTTCATTAAAATGATACAATAATTGTACCAAATGATACACTTTTGGAGAAATCTATTGTGAAATACAAAAATTTTATTAAAGAAAACCTTTTCTTGTTTAAAAATGTTGAAGGTGATACAATTGACGCTATGCTTTCCTTTGACGGAATAGCGGTCGAGGAATACTCACCCCAAGAAATTATGCTTAGCTCAAAAACAGGCGAAAAGATTGGGCTCATTTATAAGGGGAACGCGATTATTCGCTCGGGTGATGACGACGTGATTTTGCGTAAGCTGAGCGTGGGTGACTCATACGGTGCGGCTTCTCTTTTCGATAAGCATACGTACAGCACTACGGTTATAGCCGCTTCAAGCTGTGTGGTTATCACATTTAACAAGGGATTTATAGAAAAATGCATTGAGTACGACAAAACCGTCGCGCTTAACTATATTTCCTTTCTTGCCAAGAGAATTTCATTTTTGAACACGAAAATTGATGCATTTACTGCAAAAAACACGGAAAACAAGCTATATACTTACCTTTGCAGCCTCGAAAAAAACGAAAAAAACGAGGTTGAAATCAAGGTTAGCCTTTCCACGCTTTCAAAAATGCTCGCGATAGGCCGTGCAAGCTTATATAGATCATTTGATAAGCTTGAAGATGACGGCATTATAATTAAAAGCGGTAAAAAAATAATATTAAACGAGGTATAAAAAATGAAAAAAATTCTATCACTTTTACTTGTAGCACTCACAATTTTCAGCACAATGCTTGTGTTTGGCTCCTGTGGCAATAACGGCGACACAAACGGTGGCGAAACACAAAAAACAAACGTTAAAATCTCCGTGTTAAACGGTACAACCGGCTTTGGCGCGGCTAAGCTAATGGAGGATGACGCAAACGGCGCATCCGCCAACGATTACGAATTTAAGGTTGAAACCGATGCGACGAACATCATCTCAGGCCTTATTGCAGGCACAATAGATATGGCGGCGCTTCCAACCAATGCTGCGGCAAACGTGTATAATAAGACGGGCGGTAAGGTTCAGGTGCTTGCTATTAACACACTTGGCGTACTCTACTTAATCGAAAAGGATGACCAAATTTCTTCAATCAACGATTTAAACGGCAAAACAATCTATGTTCCCGCGCAAAATCCGACCTTTATCACAAAGCATATACTTGATTCAAACGGCATTGATGCAACAATTGACTCAACAACTTATTCGACCCCTGCCGCGCTTCAAGCGGCCGTGGTTGCAGGTCAGGTTGACCTTGCCGTGCTTCCTCAGCCTGTTGTAACTGCTGCTATTGCAGGCGCAAAGAAGGCGAATAACAACTATTCCGTAGCACTCGATCTCACTGCTGAATGGGATAAAATCCCGAATTCAGAAAAGCTTGTTCAGGGCTGTATCGTTGTCAGAAAGGACTTCGCTGAAAAGAATAAGGGCGCGGTTGAATGGTTCCTTAACGAGTATGAAGCATCTATTAACTATTTGAATGAAAATCCAAAGGATGCCGCTGCTTTAATTGTAAAATACGGCATTTTTGCAAACGCAACTGTTGCCGAAAACGCAATTCCGAAATGCAACGTAGTGTTTATGAAGGGTGAAGAAATGAAATCCGCAATGCAAGCATTTATTTCCGTTATGTTCGAGATTGCACCAAAGAGCGTTGGAGATAAATTGCCGCTTGACGATTTCTACTTGGTTAATCCATGAAAAAAGCATTAAAAATCACTCTTGTAACACTGTTTTGGATAGGAATTTGGTATTTAGCGGTTCTTATTTATTCCTTAATAAAAGGAATGGATCTATCGTATAATCCGCTCTTTCCCTACCCACACGACGTTATAATAAGACTTTTTAAGCTTCTTTTAGAGCCAAGCTTCTATCTATCAACAGTATTTTCACTTTTGAGAATAATTGCATCGACCGTAATTGCAACGGCTCTTGGCGTTTTATCTGCGATTGTTTGCTCAAAAATCAACTTTCTCAACTCGCTGATAAAGCCGCTATTGGCAACGGTAAAATCGGTCCCTGTTACTGTTTTTGTGTTCATTCTCTATCTTTTGGTTTTTGATTTAACCTCAATGATTATAACAATTTTGATGGTATTTCCCATCGTTTTTGCAAATGTTTACGAGGGAATCAAAAACATCGACAGGGATCTGCTCGAAGTATGCCAGGCTTACAAAATACCAAGGAAAAAGCGGATTGTATCACTGTATTTACCGACAGTAATGCCCTATTTTGTCTCTGCGCTGACAAGCGCGGTAGGTCTTGCATGGAAGGCGGGAATTGCAGCTGAAGCGCTTTGCCCTCCCGAAAACTCAATGGGACTTCATATTTCCTTGGCAAAGCAAAACATCGACAACGAGGAGCTTTTTGCCTGGGCACTTACGCTTGTTTTAATCAATCTCGTATTTGAATTTGTCCTTAAAAAGATAATCAGAGCGGTTTTTAAGCGCTATTTGCCAAACGAGGTGCGAAATGAAAATAAATAATTTAACTAAACGCTTTGGTAGAAAAGCTGTATTTGAAAATGCTTCAATCGAATTTGAGGAAAACAAAATTAACTACATTTTAGGTGAAAGCGGCTCGGGAAAAACCACTCTTTTGAGAATTATTTCAGGGCTCGACAAAAGCTTCAAGGGCGAAATTTCACCGCAATACACCAAAATTTCTTGTGTTTTCCAAGAGCCAAGATTGTTTCCTAACCTCACGGTTGCCGAAAACATTAAAATTACTGCTGAGAGCTCACCTTATACAGTTGATGACCTGCTTAAAATTCTTGAGCTTGAGGGAGAAGCTGATGCACTTCCCGCTTCCTTGTCGGGGGGAATGAAAATGCGTGTATCTCTTGCGCGTGCACTTTACTACAACGGTGATTTATTCCTAATGGATGAACCGTTTGGAGCGCTAAACGACGAACTGCGCCAGCGCATTTTACCCGAGATATTTAAGCGTCTTGAAGGAAAAACGGTTATTATAGTCTCTCACAATGTCGAGGAAGCAAAAAGTTACGCAAGCAATATATTAAATCTTGACTTGATAAACAACAGTCTCTCTTCTAAATAGGGTTATATACCCAACAAAGAACGACCAAAGCAAAAGCTTATGGTCGTTCTTCCTTTTATCGTGTTTTGTAGCTTTTCGGTATGGAATTTTCTTTCTTTTAATTACCGCAGCCGCAACGAGGCTCCTTCTGTGGCTTATTTGTAGGAACTGAACAGCCACAGGTGTTTATAATAGGTGGTGAAAATTCATTTACAGGAAAGCTCATGGCTCTGAAGAGTGTGCAAGGGTCATCCTCTGATGCGGTGATGCATTCCTTTTCTGGAATGTTATATTCAACCGCTGAAACAAGGAGCTGGGCAGGACGTTCAATTTTAATTACCGAGAAGAAGCCGAGCGATACAACAAGTGACTTACTGTCTCTGTCGCAAAGCGGACCGCTTACACAACCGAGAACGTTTTCGGGAATATCATCAATACAGCAACAGCAGGAGCAAGCAAAGCGCTTAGGCTCAACAACCTTTACACCAAGCACTATCGGATCAACCGCCTCCAAAACTGCAATTGGCTGTGACTGTGAGTTGTTAATCTCGCAATGCTTCTTACAGAAGCCACTATCGCCGAGCTCGCTCTTGAATACGTTAACGTTGCCCTCGCTGCCAAACAGAATTACCTTCTTGTCAACAACGGCAATACCGTCAATCTCTTGAATGTTACCCGGGCATACGCATGCTTCAAAGGTGAGCTTTACGTATATGCGAATATTGAGCTGATAAAAGCCGCGATTGAAAGGAACGTCGTTAATATCAATGTAAGCGCTTATGATTTTTGCGCACTTTGCACGGATAACCGAGGTTCTTTCAATGATTTCCTCGCCAAAATCCGTCAGATATACCTTTACGTTTTCAAAGCAATCCTTATCTCTGCACGAATCAAGCACTCTGTAAGTATCAATACAGATATTTTCCCTTGATGCGGGCGCAGGACAATTTCTATTATCCAACATAGACAAATACCTCCATTTAAGATTAAGACGAAAATTCGTCTTCCCTAATATCATATGCTGAACAATTGAATTTGTCATATTTTGTAATATAAATAAAAACGGGAATTCGGTTTTATCCGAATTCCCTTTAATATATTCAATTTTAATTATCGAAATCTATATAAACTGCAACGGAACCTCACTTATGTCTTAGTTGAACGCGTAATTTTCAAGAAAAACATATCAGCCATTGGTTTGTTACCTCATAATTAAGATTTTTGTTTTAGTTTATATATAATCAGCACATTGGTTTATCCTCTCTTTATCTAAATTTCAAGTAAATGAAATCCAAACATAGAAAACACCTGCTTTATTCGAAAATTTTGAGTTTAGCGGCGAATACTTTAAGTTAAATCATCATCGGCCACATTTTACCCATTTTGTTATATAAACTCTGCCGTTATTAACTTAAAAATTCACCTGCTGGGTTTCGCTAATTTCATCACAGTACATCGGCGTGCCCTCCAGTTTCATAGGTTAAATTTTTGTTGTTTTGCAGACTTAATCAAAATTAAAGATATTTTTTGATATTTTCAGTCGCATTTTCCTCAGGCATTGAAAGTGTCATTACCAAATTGACATCATTCTTTGCCGCGAGCTCATCTGCCTCAACAACAAACTTATCGAAAGCTTCAAGATCTCTTGCGCAAATTCTGAATGTTGCATCAATAAAGAGATCCGTGATATCGTGGTTACTTGCCATGAGTCCCGCAATAAATCCATAGAGTGATTGTGCGTCACTAATCATATATTCATCTGCATCAATGAGCCTACATTTGTGACTAATCGCGAGTCTGAGATTTGCTCCCTTCTCGATGCAAACAACTGAACCCTTGGAGCTGTCAAGTGCGGAATTAATCATTTCGATCAGTGTCTTTGTTTTACCTGTGCCTTTAACACCAATAATAATTTTAATCATGCTATTGTCCTCCACAATATCTAACTTTCTTTTGTACTTTAATTATACACTATGTTTTCTGAAAAATCAATAGGTTTTGTAGAAAATATCTAAATTTTTTCAAAAAAAATCAAAATTTTTGCTAATAATAGATAAAAGAGGGCGCAAAAGCCCTCTTAAAATCAGTTAAGTCTTTTATCAAGCTCAAGACGAAGCTCCTCATAGCCTTCCTTGCCAAGCAAAGCGAACATATTCTTCTTGTAGCTTTCAACACCGGGCTGATTGAATGGGTTTACACCAAGAGTATAGCCCGAAACCGCACAAGCATATTCAAAGAAATATACAAGATAGCCGAATGTGTATGCGCTTCTGTCCTCAATTTCGATAACTGTGTTTGGCACGTTACCGTCGCTGTGAGCAAGCAATGTGCCGAGCATTGCCTTGTGGTTAACAAAATCAAGGTCCTTGCCCGAGAGGAAGTTAAGCTTATCCACGTTATCAGGGTCGTAAGGAATTAAAAGCTCGTCGTTTGCCTTCTTTATATCAATTACAGTCTCAAACATAATTCTTGAGCCGTCTTGGATAAACTGACCGAGTGAGTGAAGGTCTGTTGAGAAAACAACCGAGCTTGGGTAAATTCCCTTACCGTCCTTGCCCTCGCTCTCGCCGAAGAGCTGCTTCCACCATTCGCAAAGCATTTGTGTTGCAGGCTCATAGGTGGACAAAATTTCAACGCTCTTACCGCTACGATAAAGAAGGTTTCTTATAGCAACGTATTTTAAGCAATCATTCTTTTCAATATCGGCAACGCTGTATTTAAGGCGTGCATCGTTTGCGCCCTTCATCATTTCGTCAATATCAATTCCCGCAACTGCAATCGGTAAAAGACCAACGGCTGTTAAAACGGAGAAACGACCGCCAACGTCGTCAGGAACAACAAAGGTTTCGTAACCGTTATCGTCGGAGAACTTTTTAAGCGTACCCTTTGATTTGTCGGTTGTTGAGAAAATTCTTTCCTTTGCGCCTTCCTTGCCGTATTTGTCCTCAAGGAGCTTGCGGAAAACTCGGAAAGCAACTGCAGGCTCGGTTGTAGTGCCCGATTTTGAAACAACGTTAACACAAATGTCCTTGCCCTCGCAAATTTTGAGAAGATCATTCAAGGATGACGGGCTAATCGAGTTACCTGCAAAATAAATATCAGGTGTGTCCTTCTTCAGATTATTATATAAAGGTGATTTTACAAACTCAATCGCCGCTCTCGCGCCAAGATATGAGCCGCCGATACCGATAACAACAAAAATATCGCAGCTTTTCTTTATTTTTTCTGCCGCAGCTTTAATTCTTGCAAACTCTTCCTTGTCATAGTTTTCGGGAAGGTCAATCCAGCCAAGGAAATCATTTCCCTCGCCTGTGCGCTCCATCAAGGTTTTTTGTGCGGTGTAAACTTGATTTGAAATAGACTCAATGTCGTTTTTGGAAATGAAACCGTTTAGAAATTTGTCATTAAGTGAAAGTGCCATAATATAATTACCCCTATAATATAATTCCTTATTATAATACAACAACTTTCACTAAATTTCAACTGTTTTTATTTATTTATAATAAATTTTTTACAATTTTTATTATGTAACCCCAAAGTGATAGCTTTTCTACGGTTTCACACGCCAATATATCAGCTTTTCCAACTTCTTTTCCGTCAATTTTATAAGTCACCTCACCAACCTTTTCATTTACTTTAATTGGTGCGGTTAAATTCTCGAAAATTACCTCATCGCAGGTGATTTTTCCAACCATACCACGGTTTACTAAGCTTTCAAAATCATTCTTCTTTACTAAAATCTCCTCTTGTGTGCCATTCTTTATCGGCACAGCGGTTGCATCACTTCCCTTGTCGCTGTACAATCCAAAATTTGCAAAGCCGTAATTTAAGAGCTTTGTTGCCGCGTCGTTTCTTGCCTGAGAGGTTTCTGCCCCCATCACAACCGCAATTAAGTGCAAATTATCTCGCTTAGCGCTTGCACTCACACAAAAGCCTGCGTTACTTGTATAGCCTGTTTTTAATCCTGTAATGCCCCTGTAAAAACGAATAAGTCTATTTGTATTTGTCAAGCCAAACTCACCGTTTCTTACCGTGTCCATCCAAACAGTTGCGTACTCCATCACCTTTTCGTGCCGAAGCAGCTCGCGTGACATAAGTGCTATATCATATGCGCTTGTTAAATGATTGCTTACCGTGTCATCAAGCCCTGTGACGTTTTCAAAGCGCGTGTTTTTCATTCCCAAGGCTTCTGCCCTTTCGTTCATCATCGAAACAAACTGCTCCTCACTACCGCCAACCTCCTCGGCAAGAGTGAGCGCGGCATCGTTAGCTGAAGCAATTATCACGCTTTTAAGCAAGTCATTTACGCTCATCTGTTCACCCGGCTCCAAGAAAATTTGAGAGCCACCCATAGATGATGCGTTTTCACTAACGGTTATCATTTGATCGTAGCTTAGCTTGCCGCATTCAATTGATTCAAAAACTAAAAGCAAGGTCATAATTTTCGTTACCGATGCAGGCGGCAGCGGTACATCCTTGTTATGCTCATATAGCACCGTGCCTGTGTTCATATCAATTAAAACCGCACTTTTTGTATTAATATTCAAGCTTGCTTGCCCTTCATTTGCGAACGATACAGTCGTCAAAATTGCAAACAAAAAGCAAGTAATCAAAAGAAAGGAACAAATTTTTTTCATAATTCACCTCTAATTTACGAAACAGAATGCAAGGGTTGTGTATAAGTTATAAAGCAACCATACCAAATGCAGAAAAAGGCAAATTGTCCACAGCTTGTAAGCCTTTATTGAAGCAATAATCGAAAGCAAGGAAAAAAGCAAGGACGCAAGCAAAACAATAAAGCTCAAAAACGGCGACAGATTGCCGAAAAATATTGGATGCGCACATAAAGCGAAGAAATACATAAAAGCAAGCAAAAAAGCAATTTTTACAGAATATTTCCTTTTGAATTTTTCACAGCCAAGCAAAATTCCGCCAAAAATCACACCCACAAAGAAAAATGAAATTGCCCAACCAATATGCGCATAAAAATACGGTAGCGCGCACCTCGGCATAATGTAAAATGATGATAAATGTGCGTTTTTGCATCCTAAAATCCAAGAAAGTGCGCCTATTACTAAAAAAGCTACACCAAAGCAAGCACAACCTCGCACGTTAATTTGCTTTATCTCTTGATATAAGATGCTGAAATAACATTCGATTTTCTTAAACAATAAAAATCACCTCACTTAAATATATGAGGTGATTTTCAATTTATTCATTTTGGCTTTTATTCTGCTTCGTTCTCACGGTAGAAATATATGCGTTTTTTTCTGAAAAACGGTGTAAAAAGATGCGCTCTTTCGCCGCTTTTTGTATCAATATAGGAAGAAATATGGTTTTTGCACTTTTCCTTTGGCTCAGTTCCTGCCTTGTAGTATGCAGTTACCACACGTGAGCCGCGCTCATCTCTTTCACATGCACGTTTTGAAATCATTCCGCTATCAATGCATATATCAAGCTTAATCAGCGAGTCAGACTCGTCAAAATAGCTTTCTTCGCTTTCGTCATAGAGGTTGTTTACCGTGTCGCCAAAGATGGAAATTGACGGGTTATGCCCTGTGCTAAGCGGTTTTGGAGTGTCGTAACCCGTCCAGACACCGAGAACGTAATCGGGCGTAAAGCCAATGAACCATCTGTCCTCAAAATTACTTGATGAGCCTGTTTTGCCGCCAACCTCTACGTTTTGATTATTTAACTTTAGTGACGATGCCGTGCCATCGCTCACTACGTTTTTGAGCATTTGACGCATTATTTCGCTTGTTTCCCTTGAAATAACCGATGTGCTCTTGCTTTCTTTTTCAAGGATTTTGCTTCCGCGGTTGTCGGTAACGTATAAATAGCTTTTTGGTGTTATCACACTGCCACCGTTTACAAAGGCGGAATATGCATTTGTCATTTCAAGCAGTGATGCACCGTTGGTTAGCTGACCGAGTGCGAGTGAGGACTCATTTGCGTCCTTTTGTCTATCATAGGAAATTCCGAATTTATCTAAATAATTAAATGAAGCATTTATGCCGAGGTTCTTCAAAATTTTGACCGCAACCGTATTAACTGAATGCGCAAGCGCATAATAAACAGGCATATTTCCTCGGTATCTGTCGGGAGAGTTTTTTGGCCATGGTGTGCCGTTTTCCTCCTTTGTCGGTGAATCCTCAAAAATCGTGGTATAGGTTATTAAATCCTTATCAATAGACGGCGCATAGACGGAAAGCGGCTTGATTGTCGAGCCTGGCGGACGCTTTGCACTTACCGCACGGTTGAACACCAAATTACCTTCCTTTTTATGACTTGAGCCGATAACACCTAAAATATCGGAGGTATAAGGGTCAATTGCGACAGCGGCTGACTCGGGCGAGGCTTTTGTCACAAAGTATGTGCTATTTTTGTATGCATTTTCAAGCGCATTTTGTACGCTTGGGTCAATGGTTGCGTAAATATTATAGCCGCCCCTTAAAATCAATGCACGCGCCTGCTCGGTTGGTATATTCTTTGCTTTTGCCAAATCTTTTGATACATCGCTGATAAGCAGCTCGGTAAACCAAGAAAATGTGCCCTGCTTTATCTCATTTTCTATATTTGCGTTAATCTCTGCGCTTTCATTTATCGCTTTGTTGTATTCGCTATCTGTAATATACCCCTGCGAAAGCATTTCTTTAAGCACAATGTTCCGTCGGCTTAGATTTCTTCCGTAATTTTTATACGGATTGTAGCTTGAGGGGCTTTTGACAATAGCAGCAAGCATTGCACATTCACTCAAGGTAAGCTCGTCGATTTCCTTGTCAAAATAAAGCTTAGCTCCTGCCCCTACGCCATAGCATTTATTTGAAAGATATACCACGTTTAGGTACGCCTCTAAAATTTCACTCTTTGTTAGCCTTGTTTCAAGGTTTAATGCGCGCAAAATCTCTTGCATTTTCCTTTTCGGCGTGGTTTCGTTCTCACCTGTTAAATTTTTTATTAACTGTTGAGTGATTGTCGAGCCGCCAAAGCTTGTTTTGTTTTTACTGAAAATATAGTTGAAAACCGCCTTGCCCGTTCTTAAAAAATCAACGCCCGAATGGTCGTAAAACCGTTTGTCCTCAACGGCAACAAAGGCATTTACCAAGTTTTTTGGCATATCGAAGATCGGTGTCCACTCGGACTTATACGAAAATATTGATTCGTTTTCAAGCTCTCGCGCTTCACCTATACGCCCTTTTCGGCTTTCGTAATCAAAGTAAAAAATTCTCGTTACCGACGAAGAATCTTTTTTTATAAGTGATAGGTCAATTTCCTTGTTTAACGTAAAAAAGTATATTAAAAATGAAGCTACAAGGACCAAAATTACAGAAAAAATTATAAGTAACGATACCTTTAGCCTTTTATTTTTCAAGTTTTTTCACCTCTTTTGAATATATTATTATTCTTTGCAAACAATAAATATCAATACTTTATATGAGGTGCTTATATATGGAACAAGAAAATAATAAAAAGCAATTTATACAAAATTATCTTGGCTTTATAGTTCTTTTTCTCTTGATTTTCGCGGTAATGACGGTATATTTCCTTTTAATTTCAAATAAAATCGAAAAAATTACCTATGAAAACAGCGAGCAAGTATTTGATAGTGTTGAAGCGCTTGAAAAAACGACGTACACAGTTAAGGAATACAACGGGAAAATAGGAATTTTTGAAAATGAAGCGCTGATATATACGCTCGATACCTACGTTTTCACATTGCCCGAATATGACAAAAAGCTCCTGTCAAGCGGAATTCTGGTATCCACCAAAGAGGAGCTTTATGAAATTATTGAAGAATACTATTAATCCTTATAAACGACAGAATCAGAGCCCAAAATCATTTTAAGCGCGGAGATAATATTGTCATTTATTGAAATTTTAACGCCGTTTGGCTTGATATATTTTTTCGTTGTCATATCGTAAAAAATAATCTCGCTCTCGCCGCTGAATTCCTTCAAAAGGTCAATTATTTCGCCAACAATCGGCGCATCGATTGACTGTACCTTTAGATATAGCTTGCCTTTCTTTGCTTTTTCAGCCTTGACGTATTCCTCGTCGTTCTTAACCGTCTCAATTGTGTTTGAAATGATTTTAGGCGGCTGGTCATCACTTAAGCTTAACTGACCGCTAACGAAAATAACGTTATTTGGCTGCAGATGCTGTGAATATTTTAAGAAGGTCTTTGGAAAAACAACAATTTCAACCTCAGCACAGGAGTCGGAAATCTTGACAAAAGCCATTGTTTCGTCGTTTTTTGTCTTTTTTACGCTCTTAGCGGTAATAAGTCCGGCAACGGACACCGCTTCCCTTTCCTTAATCTCGGCTTCGGGGCTTAAAATTGAATTAAGCGAGCGCGGCTTTAAGTCATTTAGGTGGTTTTTATATGATTCCAAGATATGGCCCGAGAAGCAAAGACCCAAAATTTCCTTTTCGTAAAGCAGCTTATCCTTTATTGGATACTCACCGACGTCGGGGTAAACCGTTTTCGGCATCGTGCTTTCAATTTCCTCGGAGCTGAAAAACTGCATAATATCAAGCTGACCGTTTTGCGTTGACTTTGAAATTCTCTGCACGCCGTCAAGCGCACCCTCAAATACGTTCATTAATTGATATCTTGTTTTACCAAACGAGTCAAAGGCACCCGCCTTGATAAGCGATTCGAGCTGTCTTTTGTTTATATCTGTGCCCTTTAAGCGGTACAAAAAGTCGTCAAAATCCAGATATTTGCCGTTTTGGCGTCTTTCCTCTACAATTGCGCTGATAAAGCTTCTGCCAACGTTTTTGAGCGCAAGCAAGCCAAATCTGATTGATTTATCCTCTACCGAAAAATTAACGTCGCTATAGTTAACGTCGGGCGGCAAAACCGTAATTCCGAGCTTTGAGCATTCCTCAATGTACTCCGAAACCTTTTCCATAGAGCCAAGCACGGACGTAATAAGCGAGGCATAATATTCATTTGGGTATTTTGACTTTAAGTAAGCCGTTCTGTATGATATTACTGCATATGCCGCGGCGTGAGACTTGTTAAATGCGTATTTTGCAAAGCTCTCCATCTCGTCAAAAAGCTCTGTTGCAACGCTCTTTTCAACGCCGTTTGAAATTGCACCGTTTATGAAAATATCTCTTTCGCGAAGCAGCTCATCAACCTTCTTTTTAGACATTGCGCGACGTACAATATCGGCTCTGCCATAGGAATAATTTGCTACCTTGCTGAAAATTTGCATAACCTGCTCTTGATAAACAATACAGCCGTAGGTTGACTTCAAGATAGGCTCAACAAGCGGTGTTTTATATGAAATTTTGCTCTTATCGTGCCGTCTTTCGATATAAGTCGGGATTGAATCCATAGGACCGGGACGGTAAAGCGCAATACACGCGATAATATCGTCGATTGACTCGGGCTGAAGCTTCATCAAGGTCTGCTTCATTCCGCCCGATTCAAGCTGGAAAACGCCCTCTGTCTTTCCCGATGAGATAAATTTGTACGTATTCTTATCGTCAAGCGGAATCAAATCAATCTTAAAGTCTGGCGTATGCTTTTGGATCAGCTTTTCCGTATCGGAAATTATAGTTAAATATCTGAGTGCCAAAAAATCAAACTTCAAAAGTCCGAGCTTGGCAACCGTGTCCATATCGTATTGAGTAACAACCGCGCCGCCGTTGGTTGCAAGCGGTAAATAGTCGCATAGCGGCTTATCAGTTATCACAACACCTGCCGCGTGAGTTGAGGAGTGCCTTGGCATACCCTCAATGCGTCTTGCAGTATCGATTAGCTGCTTAATTTTCGTGTTGCCCTCATATAATGCCTTTAATTCACCCGACTCGTTAAGTGCTTCGTCAAGCGTTATATTTAAACGCTTTGGAATCATCTTTGAAACAAGGTCAACGTCGTTATACGGAATTTCAAGGGCTCTGCCAACGTCCTTTATTGCCGCCTTCGCCGCCATTGTACCAAAGGTAACAATTTGTGAAACGTGGTCCTCGCCGTACTTTTCCTTTACATATTCAATTACCTCGTCGCGCCTTTCATAGCAAAAGTCGGTATCTATATCGGGCATACTAACTCTTTCAATGTTCAAAAAACGCTCAAAAAGCAAGTCGAATTTTATAGAATCAACGTCAGTTATTTCAAGTAAATAAGCAACCAAGCTTCCCGCACCCGAGCCTCTGCCGGGGCCAACGGGTATATCTTGGCTTTTTGCGTAGTTTATAAAGTCCCAAACTATCAAAAAATAGTCGTTATAGCCCATTTTGTCAATAACCGAAAGCTCGTATTCTATTCTGTCAAGATAAACCTCTTCACTATGCTCCTCGGTAAAGACAATTTGGTTCAGCTTTTTTCTCTTTTCAAAGCCACTATATGATAAGGATGAAAGATATTCCTTTGATGAAACGCCATCGGGCAAAGGATACCTTGGTAGCTTTGTAACGCCAAATTCAAAGTCAAAATTGCACTCCTCGGCAATTTTGGCGGTATTCCTTATCGCCTCGCTTGAATTTTTGATAGCTTGGCGCATTTCATCCTCGGATTTAAAGTAAAACTCGTTTGTTGGGAACATTTTGTCGGATTTTGAATTAACCGTTACGTTCATTTGCACCGACATAAGCACGTTTTGGATATAGGCATCCTCTTTTTCAAGGTAGTGAACGTCGTTTGTGCAAACAAGCGGCGCGTCAAGCTCACGTGAAAGCTCAAATAAGCATTCATTAACTATCTCTTGGTCGTTAATTCCGTGATTTTGAAGCTCAAGATAGTAGTTTTCCTTACCGAATATTGATTGCATTGTGCGAATGTGCTCCTTCGCACCCTCAATGTCACCTGCAATTATTGAGGAAGGAACGTAGCCTGCAAGGCATGCCGACAAGGCAATTAATCCCTCGCTATGCTCCTTTAATATTTCAAGGTCAATTCTTGGCTTAACGTAAAAGCCCTCTGTGTAACCGCTTGAAACGAGATATGAAAGGTTTTTGTAGCCAATCTCGTTTTTAACAAGCAAGACAAGATGATAATATGAAACTGTGCCCACACGCGTTCTTTCGTGGCGGCTTCTTGGCGCAACGTATACCTCACAGCCGATAATTGGCTTAATCCCCTCGGCACGGCAGGCGTTATAAAACTCAACGGCACCAAACATATTTCCGTGGTCAGTAAGCGCAACTGCGCTCTGCCCAAGCTTTTTTGCCATTTTGGGAATATCCTTTATTCTGCACGCTCCGTCAAGCAAGCTATATTCGCTGTGAAGGTGAAGATGAACGAAATCTGACATACTCTTTCCTTTATTTTAATTTATTTTCGTATATTTTATAAATGTTTTCGAGTCGATGGTGAACGCCTGATTTTGATATGGGCGGACTTAAGCGCGCACCAAGCTCGGCTATGGATGCATCAGGGAACTGAAGGCGCGCGTTTGCAATCTCAACCAAGTGTTCAGGCAAATCGTTAAGATAGCCGTTTTGGTCCAAATAGCTAATCGCCTCTAAATACTTTTTTGTTGCGTTTAATGATTTGTTTATGTTTGCGGAGTCGCAATTTGTTGCGCGGTTTGCGATGTTTCTTACCTCACTGTTTATCTTACTGTTGATTACCTCAAAGGCAGACGTTGTCGCACCCATCAACGCAAGAAAATCCTCGATTGCTTCACTGCGCTTCAGATATAAAACCGTCTTTGCGCCGCGTTTAGTTAAATTGAATGTTAGGCGGTTGTCTAAAATGTATTCTTTAAACTGCTGAGCGTTAACAAAATCATTAAAATTCAGGTCTAATCGGTGCCCCTTTTCAGGGGAATTTACGGTTCCGCAAGCTAAAAATACGCCTCTTAAAAAATGCTCCTGGCATCGCGGGCACTTAAATACGCTCTTGGCAATTTCGGCAATTGTAAAATATTTGATAACACCTTTATTTATAAGGATTTCTCTATTATTCGCTATATAGGCATCCTCATGCTTTTTAAGCAAAAATTTGAACTTTTCATTGAGTAAATTTGCATTTTCGGCAAATGTCGTTTTTGTTACGAAGAAGTGCTCCTCTGCTTTAGATGCAAAAGCCATGCCATATAAGCATGAATAAAGACAGCAGCTTTTAATTTTTGGGCTGATATCAGCGATTTCTTCCTTTACTTTTCTCGAAAATGACATTTAAAATACCTACTCTATGTATATAATTTCTTCCTCTAACGACACACCGAATTTTTCAAAAATTTCCCTTTTGATGTGTAAAATCAAGCCATTAATTTCACTTGCACTTGCACTGTTTTTGTTAATTATAAATCCTGCGTGCTTGGTTGATACTGCGGCATCACCGAGAGAAAATCCCTTAAGCCCTGCCTTGTCAATAAGCAGTGACGCGTATGTGTCCTTCGGTTTTTTAAAGGCACTTCCCGCACTCATTTTATCAAGCGGTTGATAAAGATGCCTTCTCGTGTCGTAGTCATTAATTTGGTTCTTGATTTTTTCAAAATCACCGCGCAGAAGCTTCAACCGCGTTTCTAAAACAACGTAGTTATTGGTTTTAGAAAACACTGTTGACTTTTCACCGAAAAGATGCTCCTTGCGTGAAATCTCAATGATTCTTCCGCTACTCTTTTCGTATACTAAGCTGGACTCTACAAAATCACCGATTGATGAGCCATAGGCAGAGGCGTTCATATAAAGCGCACCGCCAATTGCACCCGGGATTCCGTGCGCAAACTCCAAGCCCGCAAGCGAATGGAAAAGCGCAAGCTCACTGCATTTTTTCAAGCTCGCACCGCAAAACGCACGCATTTCGGTTCCGTTCACCGTTATTTCGTCAAGCTCTCTTGTTACAATCACTACTCCGTCGTAGTTATCGCAAAAATAACAGTTTGTACCGTTTCCCAAAATATAATGCTTATGATGATTGTAAGTTACTGCGTCAAGAATTTGACAAAGCTGCTGCATTGTACGTGGAAACAGAACAAGCTCTGCGCGTTTTCCTACACCAATAGAGGTAAGAGGGGCGGTTTTTGCGCCGATTTCATATTTTACGTTAGTTTTATCACAAAGCGAAGCAATATCGTTAAATAGCATTATTTGCACCTCCTGATTATTCAGTATATGCAAATTGCTTAATATTGTATATTAAATATCGCTAAGCAGCTCGTCTCTTTGGTTAAGTAATACCCTTGCCGCCTCGTATTGTGACTCGCGAAGGTCAATACCGCCGATTATACGCGCTATTTCGTCTATTCTCTTTTCGGTATCAAGCTGTACAACTGTTGTAACTGCTCTGCCTTCGCTTTCAATTTTCTTAATTAAAAGATGATTTTTTGCAAGCGCGGCTATTTGCGCGGAGTGTGTAACGCAAATAGTTTGCATTGAATTTGCGATTTTTGCAAGCTTCACGCCTATTTTTTGTGATGTGCTTCCCGAAACGCCCGTGTCAATTTCGTCAAAAATGATTGTTTGTGATTTATTGCCCGAAATTACGCTCTTTATAGCAAGCATAATTCTTGCAAGCTCACCGCCGGAGACAATCTTATTCATCTTTGATAGGTTATCGCCTGCGTTTGTGGCAATCATAAACTCAACGTCATCATATCCGTTTGAGGACAAAACGGGAGTGCCGTCACGCATAATTTCATTTACCACAATTTCAAACTGCACCTTTGGCATATCAAGATACAAAAGCGTTTCTTTTACCGCGCGTGAAAGCTCCTTTGCGCCGTTTTTACGGCTGTCGTGTATTGCCTCTGCAACAACGCACGCCTCTGCGTGAAGTGCCTTATATTCGCTTTTTAATGCTTCAAGCGCGTTTTCGGAATCCTGCCAGGTAACAAGCTTGCCCTCAAGCTCCGCCTTAAATTTAATCACGTCGGCAAGCGTCGGGCCGTATTTCTTTTGCATACGGCTGATAACGTTAAGCCTGTCCTCGATTTTATCAAGCTCTGCCTCGGGGTTCTCCAAGGAGTCAACCGAGCATAAATCCTTTGTAGTCTCGGCAATGTCCTCAAGCTCTGACTTAAATCCCTTCAGCTTTTCAACCATTGTATCGATGCTTGGGTCAATATCGGAAATTTTGTTTAAAGCGTCAATTGACTTTTCAATCAAAACAGAAGCGCTGATTCCGCTCTCGTTTTTGAAAAGAAGCTTATATACCGCGCCCGAGCTTTTAAGTATCTTCTCTGCATTTTTGAGCTTGTTTCTTAGCTCAATCAGCTTTTCTTCCTCATCCTCGTCCTTTAATTTTGCCGAGGAAATTTCCTTAATTTGAAACTTAATTAAATCCGCGCTTGCCTCAATTTTCTTTATTTCGTCAAAAAGCTCTGCAATTTGCTTCTTCTTTTGATTTAATTTTTGATAGTAATCGAAATACTTTTCAATTAGTTCCTCGTTTTGACAGTATTCGTCAAGCAGCAAAACGTGATTTGACTTATTTATGAAGGATTGATTTTCGTTTTGACCGTGAATACTGATAAGGTGCACACCAAGCTCTTTAAGCTGCGCTTGCGTTGCAGGACGTGAGTTGATTTTGATTATATTCTTTCCGTCTAATGAAAATGAACGGGAAATTACAAGTGAATCGCCCCTGTCGTAAGGGATTTCGCACTCGTCAAGATAGCTATATACTCCCTCGCTTAAATTAGAAAACGAAGCAGAAACCTGTGCGCGTGTCTCTCCGTGGCGAATAAGCTCTTTAGAGGTTTTCGCGCCGAGAATGATGTTTATAGAATCAATAATAATCGATTTTCCCGCACCTGTTTCGCCTGTAAGAACGCTAAAGCCCGAATCAAAATCAATATCAAGGCATTTTGCAACGGCAATATTTTCTATATGTAAAAAATCAAGCATTATAAATCCTCAATTATTTATTTGCAATTATTCTTATCTTTTCGATAATTCGTACGCTTGCTTCCTCTGATTTAACAACCAAAATAATGCAGTCGTCACCCGCAACGGAGCCCAAAACATCAGAATCGTGAAGCGCGTCAATTCCTGCCGCTACCGCCTGAGCAAGCCCGGGATTTGTTTTAATAACTACGTTATTAAGCGCATATTGAATATCAAGAATTGAAGCAAAAAGCGCGTGGCTGTATCTGCCCGAATTTTGAATTTCATTCTTTGGCGCAACGTACTTATATGAGCCCTCGGAGAGAACCTTGACAAGCTTTAACTGCCTTATATCTCTTGAAGCTGTTGCCTGCGTTGCGTTATAGCCCGCCATTCTCAGCTCACTTATAAGCTCCTCCTGTGTTTCAATTGCTTTGCTTGAAATAATTTCAAGAATTTTTTCCTGTCTTTTAGATTTCATAATATCCTCATCAGCTATTTATAATGTTTATTATTTTTTCGTTTGGTATGCTTTCGCCATTTTTAGAAAACACAGCTAAATATTCCGTGTTGCCGTCACCGCCCAAAATAGGTGATTTTATTAAGAAATTGCAATGATAACCATATGTCCTTGCACATTCCATAACACGCAAAACGGCCAATTTTCTGAATTTTTTGTCCTTTACAATTCCGCCCTTGCCAATGCCCGACTTGCCAACCTCAAATTGCGGCTTAATAAGCGAAATATAAATTCCGTCCTCGCCAAGAGTCTTAAACGCCGAGGGAATTATAAGGGTTTGTGAAATAAACGATACGTCAATTGTAATTACGTCAATTGTGTCGCTCACAACCTCTACAAGGTCGTTTCGTGCGTTAAAATTTTCAATTGATACAACACGCGAGTCATTCTTTAGGTCCATATCAAGCTGGTTCGAGCCTGAGTCAAGCGCAAAAACCTTACTTGCGCCACGTTTAAGCAAGCAATCGGTAAAGCCGCCGGTTGAAGCGCCAATATCAAGGCAAATTTTTCCGTTTACGTCGATTTTGGCATAGTCAAGTATTGCTTCAAGCTTTAGTCCACCGCGCGAAACGTATATGCAGTTATCTGTTATCTCAATTTTGTGCTCTGTCTGCTCGTCTATCTCGTGTGACGGCTTCGAAATCGCCTTGCCGTCAATTAAAACGCATTGGTTTTCAATAAGTGTCTTAGCCTTTTGGCGGCTTTTGACGTGTCCGTTTGTAAATAAAAATAAATCTGCTCTCATTTTGTTCTTTCAATCATATATTTTGCAAGCTCGACAAGAGCGCGAAATTTAGAGTCGGCTGAATAATACCCCTCAATTGTATCAATCGCACCGTCTATGAGCAATTTCATCTCTTTTTCCGCCTTGTCCATAGTCATAAAGGAAAAAACGGTGGTTTTTCCGTTCTTTTGGTCGGAGCCGATCGGCTTGCCAAGCTCTTCTTCGGTTGACGTTACGTCAAGAATATCGTCCTTAATTTGAAATGCAATACCAACGTTTTCACCGTAAAGCTCTAAATCCTTAATAACCTGCTCACTTGGAGTATCAGTCGCGGCAAGATAGCCAAGCACCAACGCGCACTTAATTAATGCGGCGGTTTTGAGTGAATGCATTTTTTTTAGCTCACCGTAGGAATTTATCTTTCCCTCGCTCTTCAAATCAACCATTTGTCCGCCTGCCATACCTGCGTGTCCCGCATATTTTGCAAGGCAAGCAGTTGCCAAGCGCGCGCTTCTGTCACTAACCTTGTCATTGCTTGCAATAAGCTCAAACGCATAGGTAAGGAGTGAATCCCCTGCCAAAAGTGCCATATCCTCGCCGTAAACCTTGTGACAGGTTAGCTTTCCGCGGCGGTAGTCGTCATTGTCCATACAAGGCAAATCGTCGTGAATTAAAGAATACGTTTGTATAAGCTCAAGCGCACAGGCATACGGAAGTGCCTTTTCGATGTCATTTGAATGTGAAAAAAGCTTAAATGACTCCAAAACTATAAAGGGTCTCAGTCGCTTTCCGCCTGCAAAAAGGCTGTACGACATAATTTCGCTAAGTCCGTAGCCGTTTTCGGCATCCATATATTCCTTTAGCTTGCTCTCAATAATTTTTGTGCTCTCAAGCAGCAAGCTGTTTAATTCAGTTTTCATTTGGAGTAAAATCCTCCTCTGTCAGCTCTCCCTCTTTATTTACAAGAATTTTAACTGAGCCCTCAACGGTTTTAAGCTTTGTCTCACATACACCGATAAGCTTTACTCCCTCTTCATATAATTTAAGCGCCTCGTCAAGTGTAAACTCACCCGATTCAAGCTGTGAAGCAATTTCCTCTAAGCGCTCCATTGCATTTTCAAACGAAAGCTCTTTCTTTGGCATAATTTTATCCTTCCTTAGTTTTTATAACTGCTTTTGCAGCTCCCTTTGCGAATTTTATATCAATTTCACTGTCGATTTGAAGCTCATCTGCACTTTTTATCACGTTTTCGCCCTGTGTTACGTATGCAAAGCCGCGCGAAAGAATGTTAAGCGGATTTAATGCGTTGATTTTTGCAACCGCTTCGGTAAATTTCGCTCTTTTTTTGTAAACTGAAGCTTCGGCAACACTCAAAAATCTTGATTTTGCACCTTCAAGCTTTAATTTTGGTAGCTTTATTATATTTTCGGGATTTGTAAATGCGCTTGAGCGCTTTATATTTTCCAAGCGCGCTCTGTAATCGCTCAAAAATAGCTCAATCGCACCAAGTGAGCGTTGCTTAAACGTTTTTAACGATGCGGTAATTTCAAAAATGCTCGGTGTGGCAAGCTCGGCAGCCGCTGACGGTGTTGATGCGCGCACATCGGATACAAAATCGCAAATTGAATAGTCAATTTCGTGTCCGACACCGGAAATCACGGGAATTTTTGAGTTATAAATAGCATATGCAAGACCTTCATTGTTGAAAGCCCACAAGTCCTCAAAAGAGCCGCCACCGCGCCCGATAATAATAACGTCAACGCTGTTTGTTATGTTAAAATATTCAATGCCGCCGATTAAATCAATCGGTGCATCCTCGCCCTGCACAAGAGATGGAAACAAAACAAGCTCACAAAGTGGGCATCTGCGGCTTGCGACGTTGATAATATCGCGCACCGCCGCACCTGTTGGCGAGGTGATAATTCCAATTCTTTTTGGAAATTTCGGTATTGGCTTTTTGTGTGACTCATCAAAGAGCCCCTTTTCATAAAGCTTTGATTTAAGCTGCTCGAAAGCAAGATGCAAATCGCCAATTCCCTCAGGGGTTATCGAGGATACGTAAAGCTGATACGTGCCTGCCTGCTCGTAAACTCCAACGCGCGCACGGACAATTACTCTTTGCCCGTTTTCAAGCTTGAAGCGCACCTTCGATGCGTGTGCGCGGAACATCACCGCGCGTATTTCGGACGAGGCGTCCTTCAAGGTAAAGTAAAGGTGTCCTGAGGAGTGCCTTTTGAAATTGGAAATCTCGGCAGAAACCAAAACGTCACGAAGCATTACCTCATCTTCTATTAAGTTTTTGATATATTCGTTTATTTGCGAAACGGTTTTCGGCTCTCTTTCAAGCACATTACCGTTCTCGTCGAAAATATATTCCATTATTTCTCCTTAGAAAAATAGTGCTTTAAGGTAAGTAAAGCGACTCCGGATGCATTATCTGTGCTAAACTCGGGCTTTGCAAAATAAACCTCGTCGAATTTATCACTGATTTTACCCTTTATAATAGTATTGCTCATTACTCCGCCTGCGTAAATAATTTTGTGCTTAGGGTATTTTTTGCGTAGGTTTTCTGTGAGCTTTGAAATAGTTTTATAAACAAATTCAAGAGTGTAGCTTGCTGTCAGCTCCTTATTTGAGGTTTCACTATACAGCTTTGAGGCAAGGTTTTCAAGGCCTGACATATTGCATTTAAAGCCGTTTACCGATATTTTCACGGGCGGCAATTTCGTGTTATTTTCAAGCGCGAGCACCTCGATATGCTTGCCTGCTGGGAACGGAAGTCCCATTTTAACACCTATACGGTCTATTGCCTGTCCCGCGTGTAAATCGTCACTACCGCCAAGGAGCTCTATCGTATAGTCTACGCCGTTTGGCTTAACAAGCAAAATCTCAGTTGTTCCGCCGGAAACGTGAAAAGCAATAAAATCGCCGTCGATTTCAGCTTTCGATGAGTAAATTGCGGCAACAACGTGCCCCTTTTGATGTGAAAACTCAAAAAGCTCAAGGCCGTAAAGTGAGCTAATCACCTCGGCAAGTGCGCGTCCAACAAGAAAGCACGGCATATATGAATTTTCTACATCGCGCGGATATTTTGAATACCCAACCGCTAAAATTTCATACTCCTCGTGCTTTTCTCTTAAATATGAAGATATAATTTGAAAATTTTTCACATGGGCAAATACGGCATCACTCTGTCTTAAGCCGTTTTCACCCTCTTTTACAGGCAAAAGCACCTTGTAATTCTCAAGTATCTCACCGTCCTCACTGCAAATGGCAAGCGAGGTTGTGTAATTACTCGTGTCTATGCCTAAAAAAACTCTCTTTTTCATTATAATTTCTTACTGATTGCGTTCAAAACGCCGTTTATATAGCCCTGTGCGCCATCCTCGGCAAATTGCTTTGAAAGCTCAACCGCTTCGTTAATGGAAATCGGTGCGGGCAATTCAAGGTATTTCATTTCGTAAACGCTCAAGCGAATAATCGAGGCAGTCACCTTTGAAAGACGCGAAATTTTCCAACCGTTTAGGTTATCAATGATTATTGCGTCGATAGCCTCGATGTTTTCACAAACGCCGAAAAATTCGTTCTTTACAGTCTCCTCCTCGTCGTCCTCGCATACAAAATTGTCATACGCTCTTGTATAGTACTCCTCGGGAGATTCCTCTTTGTTAAATTCATAGCCGAATAACAGCTCAAACACATTTTTTCTGACTTTTCTTTTGCCTAACATAAAAAAGCTTCCTTTTAATAAATATTCGTTATATTTATTATATATTTTAGTTAATACAATGTCAAGTGAAAATATTCACATTTTATGCATAATTTGAATTTTTAGAAAACATCTTGAAAATGTCTTCAATTTGTGGTATCTTATTAAAGTAAGATAAGGAGGTGGTTTTTGTGAAAAACAAATTTTTACAGTCGGTAATATACAATTCAAGCATTATTTTTACAGTTTTATGCCTCTTTTCAACATTGTTTTTTGCCTTGCTCTATTGGAGCTTTGATGCAACAAGCTTGCCCAATTTAGGCGTTAATTTCGCGCTTTTGGCAATATCTTACATAATAGCAATTGTTATTTCAATTATACTATATAAGCTAAAAAAGCCGTACGTTACACATAAAATCAGCTTTTTATATTTTGCCACCACGCTTTTCACCTATCTTTTCATCTCTGTACACGTTTTCGCTGTAATCCTTGGCAACCTGTGGGGCGGAATTACAATTGCCTCGGTTTTATTACTTGCAATTCTTACTACAATTATTAAATATCTTCCCAAGATACCGTATGCGGTTAAGGTTGTTATTAATTTCTTCCTCTACGCAATCCCATACTTTGGTATAGGCGTCTTTATCGGTGAATACGGCAAGGGTAACAAAATGATGATTCTTATTTTTATTTACCTCCTCGTCTTTGCACTTGCAGTAGTCGCTGTGTCAGTTATCAGAAGCTTTATTAAAAAGCAAGAAAATAAGGAAGAAGAATATAAAAAGCTTTTTTAATGCTCAAGAAATAAATTCAGCCGCCGAAAAATCGGCGGCTTTTCTCTAATATAAAGCAAAAAACCGAGGGACGAGCCCTCGGTTTAATATTTGCTTACGCCTTGTTAACCATCTTTGCGATTTCAGCAGCGAAGTCATCTTCTCTCTTTTCGAGACCCTCGCCCTTTTCGTAAAGGTTATAGCCAACAACCTTGATTGAACCGCCAAGCTCCTTAGCTGAAGCATTTACGTATGCGCCAACTGAGATCTTGTCGTCCTTAATGTAGGATTGCTCGAGCAAGCAGTTCTTTTCATAGAACTTACCAAGCTTACCAACAACCATCTTTTCAAGGATTTGTTGTGGCTTGTTAGCATTCTTAGGATCATTGTTAAGCTGAGCAAGAATAATTGATTTTTCTTCCTCAATGTCCTTCTCAGGAACTGATTCCTTGTTAAGGTAAAGAACAGGCATAGCTGCAACCTGGAGTGCTACGTTCTTAGCAACCTCAGCGAATGCAGGGTTGTTCTTAACGTTTTCGTCAACCTCAAAGTTAACGATAACGCCTGTTGAACCCTTACCGTGGATGTATGTGCTAACAACACCGTCAACTATCAAGAATCTACGGATGTTCATGTTCTCACCGATTGTGAAGATCATGTCCTTAAGCTTTGCTTCAACAGTCATATCGGAATCAACGTACTGCTTTGCAAGAAGCTCTTCTACGCTTGCAGGTCTTGTAGCAAGAATTGTCTTAAGAATATTTTGTACAAACTCCAAGAATGTTGCGTTCTTAGCAACGAAGTCTGTTTCTGCGTTTACTTCGATCATAGCTGCAGATGTGCCGTTTTCGTTAACGAGAATGTCAACAACACCCTCAGCTGCGATTCTGTCCGCCTTCTTAGCTGCAACGGAAAGACCCTTTTCACGAAGAACCTTAATTGCCTCGTCGAAGTCACCGTTTGCCTCTGTAAGTGCCTTTTTGCATTCCATCATACCACAGCCAGTTTTTGTTCTGAGGTCTGATACCATTTTTGCGGTAATAGCTGCCATAATATTTATACCTCCGTAATTTTAATTATTCAGCGTCAACTGCTGCTTCTTCAGCTGCTTCCTCAGCCTCTACAGGAGTTTCGCCCTGCTTGCCTTCGATAACAGCGTCTGCAATTGCTGCAGAGATAAGCTTAATTGCTCTGATAGCGTCGTCGTTACCGGGAATGATGTAGTCAGCATCGTCAGGATCGCAGTTTGTATCAACAACAGCGATTACAGGAATACCAAGTCTCTTTGCTTCGAGAACTGCATTGTGCTCCTTCTTTGTGTCAACGATGAAAATTGCATCTGGAAGACCGTTCATATCCTTGATACCGCCAAGGTTCTTTTCGAGGTTATCCATTTCCTTTGTAAGACCTGCAACTTCCTTCTTAGGGAGAAGGTCGAATGTGCCGTCCTCTTGCATCTTGCGGAGTTGAGCAAGACGAGCGATGCTCTTCTTAATTGTTTGGAAGTTTGTGAGCATACCGCCGAGCCAACGAACGTTTACGTAGTACATACCGCAACGGAGAGCTTCCTCACGGATAGCGTCTGTAGCTTGCTTCTTTGTACCAACGAAAAGGATGTTGCCGCCGTTTGCAGAAAGCTCACGAGCGAACATGTAAGCCTCTTCAAACTTCTTAGCTGTCTTTTGAAGGTCGATAATGTAAATACCGTTTCTTTCTGTGAAGATGTACTCAGCCATCTTAGGGTTCCATCTTCTTGTGTGGTGTCCGAAGTGAACACCTGCTTCAAGCAATTGCTTAATTGAGATTACTGACATTTTTATGTCCTCCTTAGGTTTTTTCCACCATATACGCTACTATTGCAACCTTACGGCACCAACAATACTTCAAAGCGCATATGTGTGTGATATTTTCGTACGCCTCTCAAGCGTACGCGCAAATTATATCACGCGTTCTATAATTTTGCAAGAAAAATATTCTCAGTTCATAAAAAATTTACAATTCAATGGAAAAATCCTTTTTTCTTCGGCGTGTCCTTGTCGGGAAGCAAGCCAATATCGACAATAATTGCATCCTTTCCTATTTTACATATCTTGCACCAGGGTATTACAAGGTCGGTGCACTTCTTAAGCCCGAAAAAGCCACTGTCACCCGGAATTACAATCGCGGTTAAGCATCCCTGACATACATCAAGCTTGAAATCCGTTACGTAACCAAGGATTTTCCCGTCGCACAAATTCACCACCTGCTTCTCCATCAAGCAGCTCAATGCTTCCTCCATAAAATCAACTCCTTTCATTTTATTATATTCAATTTTATGAAATGTAGTAGAAAGAAGGAAACAAAAAACCTCCCGCTGCTTGGCGGGAGGTAAATTATTTAACCCATAACCTTATCGTAAAGTGCGATAAGCTCGTCATATGATGCTTCACCAAGGAAGGCTGCAACCTCTGCATACTCAGCGTTTAGAGTTAAGTCACCCTCGTTTGCAATAAGCTCTATAAGAGCATTAAAGCTTTCAAGTGACATTTCATCAATAGATGCAAAAGCTGCAAGTGCGATTTCTGCAAGCTCACTCTTCTTTGCAAGGAGTGCTGCTTCCTCATCTGTCAAGGTTGCCTTGTCGATGTAATACTGTGCGTTAACATACTTTCCTATAACCATATTAAGGTTTGCGTTCTTAACGTCGTCCCACTGGTCGATTGTTGCGCCATTATGTGGGAAGGTATAGTAACTGCTACCTGTATACATATTGTTCATTTGGTAAGTAGTATCCTTATTGAGGTTAAGTGTTTCAACGTCGTGACCGTCAACCTTTTCAACCTTAATCGAATAATCCTCGTTTTCAATACCGTATTGAAGCATTGTTACTATTTCAGAATCTGAAACAAGAAGATTGAGAATTTTCATTGCTCTGTCATAGTCAAGCGTAAAGGTACTGATTGCAAACATAGAGGAATAAAGCTCGCTTGAGTCAACCTTATGCTCACCAACAGGAATTAAGTAGTAGTCCTCTGCCTTTGCGTTGATTTCTTCTACACTTTCACCAAGGAAAAGCTCAACTGCCGCCTTTTGACCCTCGCCAAGCTTGGAGGCGATAAGTCCGTCTGCCTCAGCCTGCTTATAAGCACGAACAAAGCTAACAAATTCCTCGTTTGAGAAAATATCGTTAAGTGCGCTGTCGCCGTATGTAAGATTATCAAGATCTATAAGACCGAATGCAGGAACCGAGCCGTCATTAAGCATTGGAACAACTGTTGCATCGTTAAGTGCTGAAACGCTGTTCATATAAGCAACGATGCTATTTAAGTCTGTTAAATCCTTAACCTTGTACTCGTCCTTAAGCTTCTCGAAAACCGCCTTATTTACTGCAAAATACTCTTGTGAAGCGTATAAGTGGTTGTTCGGCAAAGCGTAAATCAAGTCATTAACCTTCATTGATGACATAATTTCAGCTCTGATAAGCTTGTTGATGCTTGTGTATGCGCCGGTTGATGTTATGTAGTTTGTCTTTGGGAATAGGTCGTCAGTGCCGTTTGCATCTGTAACCTTGTTAAGCGGCAAGAGATAATCCTTTTCAATATAAGACATATACTGCTCGTATCCACTGTATTCTCCGTAGTCACGGATAAGGAAGATATCAAGCTGATTGTCGTCAACAGGACGGTAAAGAAGATTGTAAAGCTTTTTATTACCTACAATTTCCTCAACAACCTCATTGGCATACTCATCGGAATCGCCTTTGTTATTCATATCAAACGGATTTGTTTTTTCATCCATTTTGGCGAATCTTTCAGCGAGCGCTTCCTCGTAGAACTCATTGTTCACAGGAACAATATCGATATTTGTATAGTAGTTTCTGCTGATAAGAACCTTATTTATTACGTCCTCAACCTCGTCAACTCTTTTAAGAAAATCATAAACCTCGGGGTATGATTTTTGAAGGTCAAGCTTGTTTTGTTGAGACATTTGGCTTAAATCAGCGGTTTGTCCTTTAATTGTAATCGCGTCGGTAGGAAGCCAAATGGAAAGAGTAAGAGCTCTGTCAATTTCAGCACCGTCACCGCCAAGAATAATCTCCTTCATCTTATCATCCTCACTCTCGCCGCAAGAAGCAAGAACGAAAGGAACTATCATAACGATAGCCAAGATGAGGCAAAGGAATCTTTTTTTCATATAAATGATCCTCCAATTGCAGTAGTTATAAATATTTTATAATAAAATGAGATGTTTGTCAAGTAAATTGAAAAATTAATCAAGATAATCTCTTAGACGCTTTGAGCGGCTTGGGTGGCGCAATTTACGAAGTGCCTTCGCTTCAATTTGACGGATTCTTTCTCTTGTAATGTCAAATTCCTTGCCAACCTCCTCAAGCGTTCTCGTTCTACCGTCGAGCAAGCCGAATCTAAGCTTCAAAACCTGCTCCTCTCTTGGGGTTAAGGTGTGCAATACCTCGTTAAGCTGCTCCTTTAAGAGCGTATAGGATGCCGCATCGGAGGGTGCAGGTGAATCCTCATCGGGGATGAAGTCACCGAGGTGGCTATCCTCCTCCTCACCTATTGGTGTTTCAAGTGAAACAGGCTCAAGCGCATATTTCATAGTATCTCTTACCTTATCAGCGGTCATACCGATAACCTCAGCAATTTCCTCAGGGGTTGGCTCACGGCCGAGCTCCTGCAAAAGCTGTCTTGATACTCTTGAAACCTTGTGGATTGTTTCAACCATATGAACAGGGATTCTTACCGTACGCGCTTGGTCAGCTATTGCTCTTGTAATAGCTTGTCTTATCCACCAGGTAGCATATGTTGAGAACTTAAAGCCCTTTTCGTAGTCGAATTTGTCAACCGCCTTCATAAGACCGAGGTTGCCCTCTTGTATAAGGTCGAGGAACGCCATACCCTTGCCAACGTGCTTCTTTGCGATGCTTACAACAAGACGAAGGTTTGCTTCAACAATTTCATTCTTTGCCTTTTCATCGCCCTCCATCATCTTCTTTGCAAGCTCGTGCTCGCGTTCTGGGTCAAGAAGCGGCACCTTACCGATTTCCTTGAGGTACATTCTGACAGGGTCGTCAACCGCAAGGCTCTCCTGCATCTTTACCATTTCCTCAGGGCTCATCATTTGCTCTACTTCGCTTTCAAGCGCAGCAAACTTTTCGCTGTTAAAGCTATCGGTGATTTCTATACCGTTGCTTTCAAGAGTTTCGTAAATTTTGTCGATTTGATCCATGTCGAAATCTTGGTAGCTGTCAAGAGCATCCATCAAATCATCGTTTGTGATGCTTCCCTCTGCTTTACCCTTTTCAACAAGATCGTTAATGCTGAAATTTTTCTCTGAGTTCATAAAATACCCCTTCTCAGTTTCTTTTCTTATTCTTAATTAAATCAAAAATGTTATCGAATGAATCGTCAACATCATCCTTCTTTGTTTTTTCCTTTTTTAAGGATTCAATTAAGGAATTTAACGCTTCCGCATCATTTTTTGAAAGTCGCTCACGCTCAGTCATCATTTTAGTAATTCGCGAGAACTGCTCAATTGTGAAATTCTCTTGAATGTAGCTTATATCAAGCCGTCCGTATTCACTGTAAACGGAAACGATGCTTTCATAAATGCTTTTTGAAAACGGTGTGACAAAATCATCCGCTGTTAATTTGTCCTTTGTGAAGGAAACCAAATCACCCTTTAAGAGTAATATTCCGAGAATTGCTTCTTCTATTTTATTTGCCCTAATGTTTGAAGCACCTTCGGGATTTACTCTGTCACCAAGACCGCTTGTGATTCTGTATAGCTCACTTTGCTCCTTGGATTTAAGCTCATTTGTCTTTTTTCTTAGTATTGATGCAACCTCTTTTTGAATGCTCACAAGCGGAATATCAAGTATAGTTGATAGCTTTCTTGAATACAGCTCGCGCTCAATGTCCGAGGAAAACGAAGCAATCACACGGCAAAGCTCGCGCGATGCTTTAATTTTTTCATCAACGTTTGAAATATTATATTTCGACAGTGTTTTATCGGTTTCGAACTCAAAGCGAGTCTTTGAGCCCTCAATAATAGCGGCGAATTTGTCAGCACCAAACTTCTTGATAAACTCGTCAGGGTCCTTAGCTCCCTCCATTTTGAGTATCTTTACGTCAACGCCGACCTCTTGCAAAAGGTTAAACGCCTTGTCAGCCGCCCTTTGTCCTGCCTGGTCGCTATCGTATGAAATTACAACTTTTTTTGTATATCGCGAGAAAATTCTTGCCTGCTCGGATGTAATAGCTGTACCAAGCGTGGCAACCGCGTTTTGGAAGCCCGCCGCGTGCAAGGAGATAACGTCCATATAGCCCTCGCAAAGAATCATATTGGCATCACAATGATTTTTAGCAAAGTTAAGCGCAAAAAGGTTCTTGCTTTTCTTAAATGCAGGCGTATCCGAGGTGTTTAGATACTTCGGCTCGGAATTATCCATCACTCTGCCGCCAAAGGCAACAACATTTCCCGACACGTCAATAATCGGGAACATAATTCTGTTCCTGAAATAGTCGTAGGCGGAGCCGTTTTTGCCCTTACCGCATAAAAAGCCCGTCACCATTTCATCATCGGTGTAGCCAAGGCGCTTTAAATGGTCGTGAAGTGCGCCAAAGCTGTTAGGCGCAAAGCCAAGACCGAAATGCTTTATAACCGCGGTCGATAAATTACGTTTTTTTGTTAGGTAATCCATCGCCTCACTGCCGTATTTCGGGTCGAAAAGCGCATTACGGAAAAATCTTGCGGCTTCCTTATTCATTTCGAGCACACGTGAGCGTGTGACCTCTTTTTTGCCGTTATTGTAGGTTACGTTTTCGGGAATTGTAACTCCGCTGCGCTCGGCAAGCGCGCGGATTGCAGAAACGTAGTCAAGGTTCTCCATCCGCATAACGAAGGTAATTGCATCTCCGCCCGCACCGCAACCGAAGCAATAGAACGACTGCGTTGACGGAAAAACGGTAAAGGATGGCGTTTTTTCACTATGGAACGGACAGGAGCCGTTGAAATTCGAGCCTGCGCGCTTCAAGGTTATGTAAGACGAAACAACGCGCTCAATATCGTTTCTTGCCTTGATATCTTCAATTATTTGTGGTGATATATTCATCGGCGCTTCCACATTCCGGGAACGTAAAGCTCCCTAAACAAATCTATTGCATATCTGTCGGTCATACCGGATAAATAGTCGCAAACGCACCTTTCAACCGGCTCGTCAACTGTATTGTTGAAATAAATATCGGGCATCTCGTTTGGATGCTTAACAAAGTATTCATATAGAATACGAAGCATTTCTATAGACTTGTCCTCTTCTACCTTTGCTACCTTGTTATAATAAACATTTTCAAACAAATAGGTTCTCAGCTTTAAGGTTGCATCCCATGTCTTTTCTTCCATACGAACATACGGCTTGTCCATGCTCTCGCTGACAACAGCGGAAACCATATTGTTTATACGCTCACCGTGTCCTCTGCCCAAAATGTCGAGCAAATCACTTGGAATATCGTCAATTGATATAATTCCTCCGCGGATTGCATCGTCAATATCGTGGTTGATGTAGGCAATTCTGTCGGAAATATTAACAATTTGACCTTCAAGCGTTGAAGCAACGCATCCACCCGAGTGATTGAGAATAGCATCCTTAACCTCCCAAGTGAGGTTTAGACCCTTTCCGTCTCTTTCAAGCTTTTCTACTACACGTAAGCTTTGCTTGTTGTGAGTAAAGTCCTTTGAATAAAATAGTTGCATTGCGTGCTCACCTGCGTGACCGAACGGTGTATGACCAAGGTCGTGACCGAGTGCCGCCGCCTCGCACAAATCCTCATTTAATCTGAGTGCACGTGCAATAATTCTTGAAATTTGAGCCACCTCAAGCGTGTGAGTCATGCGTGTTCTGAAATGCTCATCCTGAGGGAAAATAAAGACCTGTGTTTTATGCATAAGACGCCTGAAGGACTTAGAGTGAATTATTCTGTCTCTGTCGCGCTGAAATTCAGTTCTGTTCGGACAAGGCGCAAGCGGTGTTACACGTCCCTTCGTGTCAGCCGTCTTGAAAGCATACGGCGAAAGAAAAGAGTTTTCTCTTTCGCAAAACATTTCGCTAACTGTCATATTTTACCTCCTTTGTGCTTATAATATATAAATACGCAAAAAAAGCGCTTGTACTTTTTTTGCGTATTACTTATAATCTATTCTTCTGTCAATTTCCTTGGGAATTACCCTACCGTAGAATAAATCGACAATTCTATCGTAAAAATTTTTGGCAACGTCCTCTTTGACCGCAAAAACGAATTTTACCTCGTCTGAAAAGTCGCAGGAATCGATAATTGCATCTATTGCGCCAAGCTCGATATTTATTTTTCCGTAGTCGGAATAACCGCATATGAGCTCGTAAACAACGTAATCCTCATATACAACGGTTTTCGCTTGATTAAGTGACATCGACGCCGCCTGCGAGTATGCTCTGACAAGACCGCCCGCACCCAAAAGTATGCCGCCGAAATATCGAGTAACAACAACCAAAACGTCGCTTATTCCCGACATACGGATTGCGTTCAAAACAGGCATTCCTGCCGTGCCTTGCGGCTCACCGTCATCGGAATATCTTGCGATATTTTCACCGATTACGTACGCATAAACATTGTGCGTCGCGTCTTGATATTCTTTCTTTTTTTGTTTAATTATTTCGAGGGCTTTTTCTTCATTTTCGACATATGTAGAAAACCCGATGAACTCCGACCGTTTCTCGATAAACTCGATTTTTGACGGCTCTGAAATTCTTTTAATTTTCTTGCTCATTTTATTCTCCAAAATATATTTTAGACAATTGTAAAACTACTCTAAATATGCAGCAAATTTGTTCTTTGTCTTCTCATCGACCCAAGCATAAACACGCGTTCCCTCGTCGGTGTATTCTGTGTCTATAATTTCGCTGAATTGATAGAAGGAATTTAATTCACTCTGCTTTGTGTACGGGAACATAAAATTGAGGCGAGTTTTACCAAATCTGCAAAGCGCCTCAAGCTGCAAAACGAGCTCCTCGCATCCTGTTCCCTCCTTCAAGGAAACGTTGACAACACGTCCTCTTTTTGAGTTAAAAAATCTTAAATCGTAAAGACGCTCGCTTGTACATTTGTCAGATTTATTAAAGACGTACAAAATGGGCTTTTCGGTAACTCCAAGAGAATTTAATATGCTCTCAGTAACAAGCATATGCTCGTCACATTCATCGTCCGAGGCATCAACCACGTTGATTAAAAAATCGCAAAATACAGCTTCTTCAAGTGTTGAGCGGAACGCGTGCACCAAATGGTGAGGCAGCTTTCTTATAAAACCAACGGTATCGGTTATAAGCATTGAAATTCCGCTTGGAAGCGAAAATTTTCTTGTCGTTGGGTCAAGTGTGGCAAAGAGCTTGTCCTGTGCTAAAATGCCTGCATCGGTTAAATAGTTAAGTAATGTCGATTTTCCTGCGTTAGTATATCCAACTATACACGCCTTTGGAATATTCGAGCGCTCACGCTGTGCGCGCATAATTTGTCTGTTTTTTTCAAGCTCGTTTAATTCGCCTTGAAGATAAGATATTCTTGAAGCAAGACGTCGCCTGTCAATTTCAAGCTTGCTCTCACCGGGACCGCGTGTGCCAATTCCGCCGCCGAGACGTGACATATCCTTACCCTTGCCTATTAAGCGCGGCGCAGTATATTTTAGCTGTGCAAGCTCAACCTGCACCTTTCCCTCCGCACTCGTTGCGTGGAGCGCGAAAATATCAAGGATAAGCATGCTTCTGTCGACAACGTCGCATCCGACCTCGTTTTCTACGTTCTTTATTTGCGCGGGCGATAGCTCTGTATCAAAAATAACTAAGTCAACCTCGTTATTTTGGCAAATCTCTTTTAATTCTTCAAGCTTGCCCTTGCCAATATAAGTTGCGGTGTCAGGAACATTTTTCAGCTGAGTCAGCTTTGCAAAGCAAGAAGCACCCGCAGTATCAGCGAGTCTTTCAAGCTCGTCAAGTGATTTTAACGCTTCATTTTCTCCGCCCTGCGGATAAACACCGACTAAAACTGCTTTCCTTTCCATAATACACCTCCGATAAAGCACATAAAAATCGCGCCAAACTAATATAACGGTATCTTTTGCTAAGAAAATTAAAAGGGTAAGAAACCATAAAAGCTACTTACCCAATTTAACTAAATTATTTCGCGTTTTCAAGTCTCTTCTTGAACTTATCAACACGTCCGCCAGCATCTACAAACTTTTGCTTACCTGTGTAGAATGGATGGCACTTTGAACAAATTTCAACAGAAATGTCGCCCTTTGTTGTCTTAGTAACAACTGAGTTGCCGCAAGCACATCTGATTGTTGCTTCCTTATATTCAGGATGAATTCCAGCTTTCATTCTTTTCACCTCTTTATTCAAAAAGTATAATTTTCGATTTATTATACAACACATATATATCAAAAGTCAAGTCTTTTTTATAAATAATTTTAAATTTTTGTTTCAATTTCCTTTTTAAGTCGCTTAAATATCTTTTTTTCAAGGCGCGATATGTAGGATTGCGATATTCCGAGCATATCTGCAACCTCCTTTTGCGTCTTTTCCTCGCTGCCGTCAAGCCCAAATCTGAGCTTTATTATAAGCTGCTCACGTTTATTCAGCTTTGACACAGCCTCTCTTATTATCTTGCTGTCCTCACTTGCCTCAATGCTTTTATAAACCGAATCCTCGTCCGTACCTAAAACGTCGGAGAGTAAAAGCTCGTTTCCGTCCCAGTCGGTGTTAAGCGGCTCCTCCATTGAGATTTCAAAGCGTTTGTTCGCGCTTTTTCTTATATACATAAGAATTTCGTTTTCAATGCATCGTGAGGCATACGTTGCAAGCTTTATATTTTTGTCAGCCTTGTATGTATTTATCGCCTTAATCAAGCCAATTGAGCCAATTGAGGTTAAATCCTCAAGCCCAACGCCCGTATTTTCAAACTTTTTCGCTATATAAACCACTAATCTGAGATTATGCACAATCAAGGTGTTAACAGCATCCTTGTCACAGTCAATTCTCTTTATAAGCTCCGCTTCCTTTTCGGGATCAAGCGGTGGAAAAAGCAGCTCGGGACCGTTTATGTAATATACCTCGTTAGATTTAGAAAGCAATTTTAGTATAAGTTTTTTAATTTTTGCAATAATCATATCTCTCCTCACAGCAAGCAAGACGGTATTAGCGCATTGTAGCCTGAAAAATCGGCTCGTTCCGAAACGCATATTATTCCGTCCACCAAAGCATCGTTTACGTAAATTTTCTTTGGCATAACGCCCTTCAAAATCCCTTTCCCACTAACGTCCCCGTACGGTATAAATCTTTTATATTTATCATCCTTTATTTTAATTTTTTGCGCTAAGGCAACCGCCCCCGACAATAAAATTACAGGCTTTTGGCTAAGCGGATCTCTCAGCTTATTGCCCGAATCCACAAGTCCCTCGAATTTGTATTCCGTCCCATCGTACTCTACTCTTAATGTTGCGACTTTGTTCTCCTTTTCCCTCAAAAACACTCGTGCGAAAATTATTGATACAATTGCGGTTATAGAAGCGATTAAGAAAAATCTTGCACCGTTATATGATGTTGTTGGCTCAATTTTCTCTATAACTCCCGCAAAAATTTTGTTCATAAATGAATAGATTAAGCTCATTGTGCCACCAAGCGCAGCACCCACGCCAAGGAGCAACGCAGTTGATGTCAAAAGATCCTTCAGCTTCACTCCCCAAAACGATACTACGCACATTACAAAGGAAAAAATAATGCAAAGTATAACACTAAATATCTTATTTAGCCCTAAAACAACGTCGATAACGCCGTATAATGCTCCTATGAGCGAGCCAACAATTATTCTCCACCGTGACGTTTTTCTTTTGAGAATCATTGAGCATATAAACAGGGACAAAAAGTCCATACTAAAATTTATTGCAAACAAAATATCGGCGTAAATTACCACAAGCTCACAACCTTTCATATTAATTATATTGCACCTCTCGCGAAAAAAAGGTCATATTCTGTTGCAATTTTCAAGTTTCGTACATTAAAATTCGACTTTTTATACTTGAATTTATTAGTATATAATGATATAATAATATTTAAGAAAATTTCAAGGAGATAAAAATGTACGGTCCACCAAGAAAGCCACCGAGTGATAATATACCGAAGCCCAAGTCCTTCAAAGAAGTATTTCCTTACGTTTTTAAGGTAGTTAAGGGCTTTTTCTCGCGTTATTTCTTTATTTTCAGATTAGTTTGGGAAGCAAGCCCGTTTATACTTGTCATTATGTCACTTGTAACGGTTATTAACGGCGTGTTCCCTGTTTTAGGTGCAAAAATAGGCGCTGAGCTTATTACCGCCGTTGGCGATGCAATTAACGATAGAGCCGGATTGGCCGCTACCTTTGAGGGCTTGAACGTATTCCAAAGCGCTTTGGCAATTTTCACCGAAACAAGGATTGGATTCTTCATTCTTTTCGAGCTTATCTATTTAGTAATCAGCAGCATTGTATCAAATGCTTACAACGCATTTATCAGCATTTCAAGCGAAAAGGTTGCTAACCATATAAAGGTTAAAATCATTTCAAAGGCAAAAACAATTGACGTTTCTCAATTTGATTTGCCCGAGTTTTATGAAAAGTTTGAAAATGCAAGCCGCGAGGCGTCATTCAGACCTATTCAAATTTTAAGCTCAACCTTTTCAATGATAAGCAATATCATTAGTATGATTTCATTTATCATTGTTTTAATCGCGCTCAATCCCCTTGCTCCGCTTATCATTTTCGTTATTTCCCTGCCTGCCGCAATTATCAAATTTGTTTACGGCAGAAAGAATTTCCTTTATATGCGCCGCCGTTCAAAGGACAGACGCCAAATGGAATATTTCTCACAAATTATGACAAGCAAGGACATAGTTAAAGAGGTTCGTCTTTTCAACCTCTCCGACACGTTCATTGGAAAGTTTAAAAGCATATTCAAAAAGTATTTCAAGGGCTTAAAATCCTTGATTTTACGCGAAAATATGTGGCATATAGTTATCGCGATTGCCACAGCCGTTGTAAATGCCGCGCTCTTTTTATACGTAGGAATTAAAGCAGTCAACGATGCCGATTTCAAAATCGGTGACTACTCCTACTACGCAAGTGCATTAAATTCAATCATCGGCTGTATCGGCTCAATTGTTGCCTCAACCGCAACCGTATATCAAGGCACGCTCTTTATCGATAACGTAATTGAGTTTAACAAGCTTGAACCCAAAATCGTGCCAACCGTTTCCCCTGCTCTTAGCGTTGAGCGCCATATCGCGCACGAAATAGAGTTTAGAAACGTATCTTTTGCTTACCCCGGCACAGACAAATTAGTGCTTAAAAACGTTTCATTTACGTTAAAGCCCGGCTCAACATCTGTTTTAGTCGGACTTAACGGTGCAGGAAAAACAACTATAATTAAGCTCCTCACGCGCTTATACGACCCGACCGACGGCGTGATTTTGCTTGACGGCGAGGATTTGCGTAAGTACGACACAACAGAGCTTTATAGCACGTTTGGTGCAATTTTTCAAGACTTTGGTAAATATGCCGTTAGCATTGAGGAAAACATCTACTACGGTGATATTGAAAAGGGCTTTAGCGAGGAGGATGTAATTGACGCCGCTACCAAAAGCGGTGCTGATGACTACATCAACCGTATGCCCGACGGCTACAAAACCAAGCTTATCAGATTTTTTGACGAGGATGCAACCGATCTTTCAATCGGTCAATGGCAAAAGCTCTCCGTTGCACGCGCATTCTACTCCGATTCGGATATTTTGATTCTTGACGAGCCAACCGCTTCTCTTGACGCAATTGCCGAGCAGCAAATTTTCAAGCAATTTGAGGAATTAACCGAAAACAAAACCTCAATTTTCGTTTCTCACCGCTTGTCAAGTGCCACAACCGCTGATAACATTATCGTTGTTGAATACGGCGAAATTATCGAGCAAGGCAACCACAAGGAGCTTATGCAAAAGCAAGGCAAATACTATGAGCTTTTCACAACACAGGCAAAGAGATATATAGAAAATCAAAATTAATGCAAATATCCCTTTGGCATTTTGCCAAAGGGATATTATTTATATCAATATTCATCATTCAAATTAATAACAATCACATTTTTCATATCGTCAGTTTCAAGGTTTGGCTCAACGAACGGCTTGCATACGTAGCTTGCAATTTCGGGATTGAAGCAAGCCTCGTGCGCATCGGCAATTATAAGCGGCAGCCTATCCTCGTGCTTACATTTTAGATTTATACGATAAATTGACTTTTTGAAATTCTCCTCGGGATTTGCTTTAAAATTGAAATATGAGGCGCAGTCATAAATCTTAAATTTCTTGTTTTTATGCGCCATAAAGAAGCAAACAATCAAATATTCAAGCTTAGATAGCTCAATAAGCTCGCCGCCAAGGGCAAATTCATCATTTTTGAGGCAAGCATAGCCGACAATTTCCATTTGATCGTAGCCAAAATGGTTGAAGCTTGCATCAAAAGCCTTCATTATAGATATATGCGGCGATATCAATGAATCAATTCTTATAGACTTAGGCGGTGTTTTGACTGACGCGCGATCGCATATGAATACACTTAATGTATCATCAAAGCTCTTAAGCTCATTGACTTCGCTTGACGTTGGGTTTACGTAAACAGTCATAAACGGCTTTGTGCGAAGTGCAAGCTCATCAAAGCTTGTCCCACTCGCCATATAGCCCTTAACCCTTAGCCAAGTTACTGTGTTTTTCCTTCTTTCATCATTATTATCAACAACTAAAATCATTTTTTATTCCTTTTGGTATATTTTTAAGCCCTTTTTAATAGATTTTACTAAGTAAAGGAAAAAGGAGCTTAAAATGTTTGTTTATTCTCTTAAAGCATCAACAGTAAAATTCTTTGGTATAGTCGGGGTTTCGCTTTTAACGCTTGCTATGTTAATAATCTTTATTCCGTCAATGAACGTCGATACAACGCAGGAAATAGCGGCGATGAACGAAAATATATCCTTTAATAACGTAAAAAGCGCGGGTGATGCGCAAAAATTCCTGTCACAGTACGGCTGGACAGTCAAGGAAGCAACCGCTACCGAGTGCGAGGTGTCGATACCAAAGGAATTTGACAAAATAATGAGCCAGTATAACGAGCTGCAAAAGCAACAGGGGCTTGACCTGACAAAATACGCAAAAAAGACCGTAACGCGCTACACCTTTGAGGTGTCAAACTATCCTGATTATAGCGGAACGGTTTACGCAAACGTATTAACCTTCAAGGGAAAGGTAATAGGCGGTGACATATGCTCAAGCGACTCGCGCGGTTTTTTGCACACCTTCTCTATGCCAAATGAATTGTCTTAATTTATTTTAGCATAAAAAATAAATATTTTCAATAATCTGAACGAGTTAATTAAAACTCGTTCTTTTTTTATTTTTCTTGAATATACTTTACTGAGCCTGACAAGAAAGCTAATCGGTTCGGTTGCCATCAGGCATAGGACAAGTTAAGGAGAAGCAATGAAAATATCAATTAAGGAAAAAATCGTTGAGGATACCTCTTTTTTGTACGTTCTTGATAAGCTGCCGATGAAAATCCGCGCGTTTATACGAAATTTTTGCGAAGGTGAAAGCTACTCGGCTATAAACGAAATCAGAATAAAGAAAAACTCCAATATATACTTAATAGCTGATGGGAAAACTGTAAAATCCGATATATACGTAAGCGAAAGTGACATAGATGAAATTTTTGAATATTTATGCAATCATTCACTTTATGCCTATGCAAGCACTATAAAAGAGGGATATATTCCTATTGGCAGTGGCATACGTGCAGGAGTCTCTGGAGCTGCAATTTTAGAAAACGGTGAAATTATCGGGGTTAAGGAAATATCCTCAATAAATATAAGGATTCCGCAAAAAATCAACAATGCGGGAGAATATGTTTACCACTTACTGAAAAGAAGCAATTTTACCTCATCAGTATTAATTTATTCCTTGCCGGGTGTTGGCAAAACCTCAATTTTGCGCGACCTGATTTTAAAGCTGAGCTGTGATGCTTCGCTCATTCGCTTCTCCGTTATCGATTCTCGGAACGAAATAATTACACCGTTTATGAAGAGCTTGAGCTGCGACGTCTTTTCATCATATCCGAAGGGGCTTGGAATTGAGCTTGCCACAAGGAGCATGACACCCGAGCTGATTATTTGCGATGAAATTTCAAACGAAGATGAGTCAAGCGCAATAATGAAAGCTGCCCACGCAGGTGTTAAGCTGATTGCAACAACCCACGCCGACACGCTAAACGAGCTTAAGCGCAAGGAAATATTAAAAGACCTAATTGAGAGCGAAACCTTTGATTATTACGTCGGGGTAAGCAGAAATAATGGTGAAAAAAGATACAAATTTTCACTTGACACAAGTGAAAGCATAAAAAATTTATGAAAATTCTCGGTTGCTTTTTAATACTTATCTCGTCGGTTAGCTGTGCTTATTTTTACGAAAAAAGCTTAAAAAACAAGCTTTATAAATACGCAGAAATAATAGATTTTATAAAATATGCGAAAAATCAAATTGAATATTTTTCCACGCCAATAGATAAAATATTCGCAAGCTTTGAAGCAAAATATATATCCGACATCATATCGAGCAAAGCTGCGCCAAAATTATTCGGGAAGGATGATGAACAACTGAATACATATTTCGCCTCTCTTGGCAAGGGCTATAAAAAGGAACAAATAGACCTGTCGAATTACTATATCAGCTATTTTCAAGACGTCTACACAAAAGCCTCTTACGAGCTACCAAGCAAAATAAAGATTTTTCGCGCTATGTCATTGTTTTTCGGTGCAACCACAATAATATTTTTAGTATAAAACACAGGAGATTAAATGGATATTTCGCTAATTTTAAAAATAACGGGGATAGGACTCTTAATTTCCCTTGGTTGTCAAATTCTATCTAAAAGCGGACGGGACGAGCAAGCAACGCTTCTTTCTATCGCAGGCATAATCATTGTTATGATTTTGATAATTTCCGAGCTTGACGGACTTCTCTCTCTAATATCGCGCGTTTTTAGCTTTTGATGAACGAATTAAAAATTTGCGGCTTAGTTCTGTGCGCATTAATTATTTGCATTGTTTTCAAAAATCTGAAAAGCGAATATACCCTTCTTATAAGAATAGCTATAACAGTTGGCATCTCCATTCTATCTCTTGCCCTGGTCACACCGCTACTTTCTTTTATCGATGAAATATCGAAAAACACCGTTGTATATTCATATTTGCCTACTTTAGTAAAGGCGCTCTGCATCGCGCTTATAGTTCAAATCACAGCCGATATATGTCGTGACGCCGGTGAGAGTGCTCTCGGCGAGCGAGTTGAGCTTTTTGGAAAGGCGGAAATCCTTGTTATCTCAATTCCGCTTATAAAAAACCTCTTCAAGCTTTGCGAGGGGATAATAAAATAATATGAAAAGAATATTATTTATAATTTTAACGCTATTACTTCTTTGCGCGCCGCTTTCTTTATCAGCAGCCGAAATAAACGACGAGGTTAAGGGTGAAATTGAGGACGAGCTGTCGGATTTTTATTCGTCGCTCCCGCCCTACGTGCTTGAATATTTACCGAGTGATGCAGAAAACGGTGATTTTTCATTGCAAAATAGCGATCTATTAAATGAAAAGAAAATTTTAGACTACATATTAGATTATTTATTTTTTGGACTTGATGCCACACTAAAGTCATTCGTGTCTGTCTTGATTTTAATTATCATTTCATCAATTTTCCATATGATGTCTGCATCCTTTGGAAATGAAAGCATCAAATTTGCCTTTGAGTTTTGCTCCTCGTGCATATTATCACTCAGCGTTTACGGCTTAATTTCCTCAATTGGTAATTACGTCAGCACATATCTTGGCACGCTTTGCGAATCGATGAACGCGTTTGTGCCTATTATGACAACTGTCGAGATAATGAGCGGAAAAATTTCAAGCGCAATGCTACTAAACACCTCGATGATGCTTTTTGTTGCCGTTATAGATACTTGCCTTGTTAAGCTGATGTTCCCATTAATTAAGCTTTCTATGATCTTTTCCTGCATAAAATCAATGGGCGGGTACGAGTTTGGTGCAATTTCAAGGGTAACGCGCACAACCTTTACCTCAGTTACGGTTTTTATTATGTCAATTTTCACCTTCGTTTTTTCGCTCAAAAACGTTTTGGCACAGGGCGCGGACACACTCTCGCTCAAAACCGCAAGATTTGCAATAAGCAGCTTCGTCCCTCTGGTTGGAGCATCGGTAAACGAATCATTAAGAACGGTATCCTCAAGCATTGGGATTATAAAAGGCTCGTGCGGTGTGCTTGGCATTCTTATCGTTCTTCTTATCGTTCTACCTATCATTATTTATTTAATACTAAATAAAATCTCATTCGGCTTGCTTTCCTCTATTTCAAAATCACTTCTGAACAACAAAGAAAGCGGTATTTTAGAGGAAGCCGACTCGCTTTGCACGTACTTTTTAACACTTGTAGCTTGCTCATCGGTTCTATTTATTATTGCAATCACGGTATTTTTAAAAAGCACAGTCGAGGTGGGACTATGAAAAATTTCGCGTTTACCGTTTTGACAGCCTCCCTTGTCGGCGGCATAATAAACTCCCTCGTCTCTAAAAAAAGCAAGGTCAAAAAATACGTATTGTTTTTGGTGACAATTGTCTGCACGCTATCTCTGCTTCAACCTCTGATTGCAGCATTAACCTCTGTAAGCGAGCTGAAAAGTACAGTTTCAAGCTTCTTCGAGGGTGTTTTCATTCAAGATAAAATCGATTCAACCAACGATATTATAATAGGCACAAGCAAAGCGCGCATCGAAAAAGGCATCAAGGATTTGGTTATTGATAAATACAAATTTGACAAAAATGAGGTTTCGGTTGAAATAATTTTAAATCAAGACGAAATTGACGAAATAAAAATTGAAAAAATTTACGTATATATTACGGGAAAAGCTTCTTGGAGCGACGCTGATGCGATAGAAAAGTATCTTAGCAATATGGTAAGCTCGGAAATCGAGGTAAAACGAAAATAAAATGATAAAAAAACATAAAAACAAAATTATAGTAGTCGGGCTTTTGCTCCTCGGCGTAGGTTTAATATTATTCAGTACGTTAAAATCCAAATCCCCCAAAAGTTACGACGGCGAATTTTCGTGTGAGGAATACACAAAAGCGCTTGAAGAAAAATTGGAGAAATTTCTTTTAAGTGTTGACGGAATCCATAACGTAAACGTAATAATCACGCTTGATTCCTCACAAGAAAAGCTGTATTCAAGTGATGAAAGGTCTCTATCGCTCATTGGTAAGGAAAACACAAGCGCAAGCATGGAAATTTACCCTTACGTGCGCGGTGTGGCTATCGCCTGTACAAATGGCGATAACGACTACGTAAAGAACAAATTAACAAGGCTTATTTCCGCTTATCTTGGAATTCCGACAAACCGAATAGAAATTGTTAGCTACGGTTAGTCATATTTTAAGCAAGCTTGAAATATAAATTTAATGTAATAAAAAATAGGAGATTTAATTTATGAGCACAGAGTCAAAATTCAACAAATTTAAATCATTTTTCAAAAAGGTCGGCAAGCGCAACCTGATAATCATCGGTGCGGTAATGCTCATCGGCGTTGCAGTTTGCGTAAACTACGTTTTATACAGAAACGGCGTTTACGACCGCGATACTGACGTTGACATGGACATAAACGACACAAACCTTAACGACATTTTACAAAACGACCCAATGGCATCCGATTATTTCTCACAAACCGCGCTTTCCCGTCAGCAAGCAAGAGACGAGGCGCTTGAGGTTTTGCAAACCGTTGCTAAAAGTGAAAACGCACTTCCCGAATCGGTTCAAGCGGCGCTTGACGATATAGCACAGATTGCAAAGGATATCGAAAACGAGTCAAACATTGAAACACTTATCGAGGCAAAGGGCTTTGAAGAATGCATCGCCGTTATTTCCGACGGAAAAGCAACAGTTATAGTTCAAACCGACGGCTTGCTTGCAAGCGAGGTTGCCCAAATTAATGAAATCGTATACGAGCAAAGCGGTATTTTACCAACAGAGCTTAAGATTATCGAAAAAAATTAAGGTTTAAGCCCCATCGCGCTTGACAAATTCTCTTTTTTATTGTATTATATACATATTGAGATTGAAAGGCGGTATCGATATGGAGTTAAACAAGAATCAGTACGTTCTCTATAAAGGGCTTCCTCTTGTAAGAGACGGTGACGTTCTTTGCTATGGCGACCTAAATGAGAAATATATCTTAACACTTAATATTTTGGCAAAGGATGCAAGCGAAAATCCAAATATGATTATGGTTCAAATTTGCCACACCAATGACAGAAACAAGATTGTTAAGGGTAAGCAAGCATTCAAAAAGGACCTTTTTGAGGCGCTTGACTTGGGCGGCATTTGGCTTGATCAGGTTATTAAGGAAGACAAGTAATAAAAATAAAAAGACTGCTTCAAAAATGGCAGTCTTTTTTATATATTATCGATAATTTTTAATAGATAATTTTTCAAATTCGCTTTTTCACTCTCGGAAAGCGCGGCAAGCATTTTTTTCTCAACCTCTTCAACAATTCCATCAATTTCCTTCTTCAAATCGTAGCCCTTTGAGGTGATATATACGTTAATTTTACGCATATCGTTCTCCGATGGGCGGCGCACAACGTATCCGTGCTTCTCCATTTCACCAAGTGCCACACTCACCGTCGAGCTTTTAAGATGCACCTCGCGTGCAAGCTCGTTTTGGTTTATACCGTTTTTAATTGTCAAAATTTTCAAAATTGAGCGTACCGCACGTTGATTTAGAATTTTGTTTCCTTTTGTTTCGTTTCCAATATGCTCCTCGTATTCGCTATTTACCCATCTTATTAACGCAAGCGGCGAAATATCGTAGTTCTCTTGAATCTTCATTTTATTCTCCAAATTTGTTAGTCTGCTAACATTATATCACAATATTTTTAATAATTCAATAAATTGTTTGGCATTTTATTTCACGCCCTAATAATTTTGTTATTCATATTTACTTCAAAGCTACATAAATTAATATTGTACAAATATGAAAGGAATTAAAAAATGCAAAACAAAGTGAAATTAAGGACGCTTTCAGTCGTTTTGCTTGCAATTTTATTATTTGTACCTACCTTTTCAATTACTACTTATGCGCGTGATATCAAAAATTTGGACGAAATTGAGCTTTGCACAGGCGGAATGCCATTTGGCGTAAAAATTTCCTCGCCCGGGCTTACCGTTGTCAAGTTCAATGCTACCAAGGGAAAAAATGCATCAAGCGCATATTTGGCAGGGCTTCGCGAGGGAGATATTATAACTCACGTAAACGGCGTGCGAGTTACCACAATTGAGTCCTTTATAAAGGAAATTGACAAGGCAGGCGCAAACACAATAAAGCTTGTGGCGCGAAGAAACGGCAAGGAGCTAACCTTTAACGTAAAACCAAAATATTCAAGGGATGACGGACGGTACAAAACAGGAATTTTCATCAAGGATTCAACGGCAGGCATCGGCACAGTAACCTTCATTGACCCCGAAACAGGAAGCTTTGGCGGCTTAGGACACGCAATTTCAGACACGTCAAGCGGAAAGCCCACCGTGTTTACGCAGGGCGCTGTAATGGACGTCAAAATCAACGGCGTTATCAAGGGAACGGTTGGCACACCGGGCGAACTAAAGGGCGCATTCTCATCAAAAAGAACGGGAAAGCTGCTAAAAAATTGTAACGCGGGCGTTTTTGGAGTTTTATCAAATGATTCAAACTACAAAACAAGCGAAAAAATCAAAATTTGCCCTAAAAACGAGATAAATGAAGGCGAAGCATATATAAAATGCACCTTAAACAGCGGCGGAATCGGCACTTATAAGGTTAAAATTTATGATATTGACACCTCAAATTCGGGGGTAAAAAACTTCAAAATCAAGGTGACGGACAAAAAGCTGCTTGAGCTATCGGGCGGTATTGTGCAAGGAATGAGCGGCTCACCTGTTATTCAAAACGGCAAACTCGTCGGCGCTGTGACCCACGTTTTAATCAATGACCCGACAACGGGCTACGGAATTTTCATTGAAAATATGCTCAAGGAAATATAATTTTTAACCATTAAACAGACAATCCTATTATATGACTTAAAGTGTTGTGGACATCATCCATTTAGACCAGATCATAAGAACGAATCATGTGATGCACCAGTGATTCCATCTCAACGCGGTGCTTCTAATGTTTATTTCCCGGTGATTCGAAGTGCT
>JAGALA010000056.1 GCA_017625935.1 Clostridia bacterium | reverse complement strand
GAGTTCAAATCTATTCAGTATCGGAAAATATCCTTTTTTCATCTACGAAATCGAACAAAAATTTTTCGCCCTAAAAAAGCGAAAAAGCCTTGAAAAATCAAGGCTTTTTGCGGCGATATCTTTTTTATCGCCCTTTTATGGCCTACCCGATAGGATTCGAACCTACGACCTCAAGAGTCGGAGTCTTGCGCGCTATCCAGCTGTGCCACGGGTAGATAATAGCATTATATCATAAAAATGAATAATTTCAACTCTTGTTCAAAATATTTATAAAATTATTTGCGTAACTTTCTTAAAAATAGAAAAAAGTATTTGATTTTATATATATTATATGCTACAATAATGTCAAGATATTAAAACTCGGCAAGAATTGCTTGCCAAAAAGGAGAATGTATGTTATCAGACATCGAAATTGCACAGAGTGCAAAATTAAGCCACATTTCCGAAATTGCCGCAAAAATCGGCTTGCTCCCCGAGGAGTACGAGCCGTACGGTCATTACAAGGCGAAAATCACGGACAAGTTCCTTGACAGAATGGCGTCTAAGGAGGACGGAAAATTAATTCTCGTTACCGCCATCAACCCAACCCCCGCAGGTGAGGGCAAGACAACGACAACCGTCGGTCTCGGTATGGCAATGAGCAAGATAGGCAAGGACACCATCATCGCCCTTCGTGAGCCGTCACTCGGACCTGTTTTCGGCGTAAAGGGCGGCGCTGCAGGCGGCGGCTACTCACAGGTTTTGCCAATGGAGGACATCAACCTTCATTTCACAGGTGACTTCCACGCAATAACAACCGCAAACAATCTTCTCTCCGCGGTTATCGATAACCATATTCAGCAGGGTAACGCGCTCGGCATTGACCAAAGAAGGATTTTGTTTACTCGTGTGCTTGATATGAATGACAGAGCCTTGCGCTCGGTTGTTGTCGGTCTTGGCGGCAAAATGGACGGTGTGCCGAGAGAGGACCACTTTATGATTACCGTTGCAAGCGAAATTATGGCAATCCTTTGCCTAAGCGAGTCAATTTCCGACCTTAAAGAGCGCCTTGGCAAAATTTTGGTTGCATATAAATACGACGGCTCACCCGTTTACTGTAAGGACCTCGGCGTAAACGGCGCTATGGCGGCGGTGCTTAAGGATGCACTCAAGCCAAACCTCGTTCAAACTCTTGAAAACACCCCCGCAATTATTCACGGCGGCCCGTTTGCAAATATTGCACACGGCTGTAACTCTGTAAGAGCCACAAAGCTTGCCTTGAAGCTTGCGGACTACACAATTACCGAGGCGGGCTTCGGCGCTGACCTCGGTGCTGAAAAATTCTTTGATATCAAGTGCCGCTTTGCAAACCTCAAGCCAAAGTGTGTTGTTTTGGTTGCTACCGTGCGCGCACTTAAGTATAACGGCGGCGTTGCCAAAGCAGACCTCTCAAACGAAAACGTAGAGGCACTTAAGGCAGGCGCAGTTAACCTTGAGGCTCACATTGACAATCTTCAAAAGTACGGCGTGCCTGTTGTCGTTGCAATAAACCGCTTCGGCACAGACTCGGATGCTGAGCTTAAGGCAGTTGAGGATATTTGTATTGCCAAGGGCGCGGATTTTGCACTCTCCGAGGTGTTCGCTAAGGGCGGCGACGGCGGAATTGACCTTGCAAATAAGGTTGTTGCCGCTTGCGAAAAGGAAAGCGACTTCCACGTGCTTTATCCCGACGAAATGTCAATTCAGGATAAGATAAGAACAGTTGCAAAGGAAATTTACGGTGCTAAGGACGTTAAGTTTGACGTAAAGGCAGAGAAGGCCATTAAGGAGTTTGAGGCTCTTGACCCAAGCTACGCACGCTTCCCTGTGTGTATGGCAAAAACACAGTATTCACTCTCCGATGACCCATCAAAGCTCGGCAGACCGACCGACTTCACCTTGACCGTGCGCGAGGTTAAGCTCTCAGCAGGTGCAGGCTTTATCGTTGCATTGACAGGCACTATTATGACAATGCCGGGCTTGCCTAAGGCTCCTGCGGCTCTTAACATCGACGTTGACGAAAATGGAAAAATCACAGGACTTTTCTAATATGAAGGAAATTTTTAATTCGCATTCAACCGAGGAAACCGAGCAAATTGCGCGTGATTTTGCCGCAAGGCTCGACACAGGCAAGCCCGAGTTTGTTGCTATGCTTGGCGACCTCGGCGTTGGCAAAACCGCATTTGTGCGCGGCGTTGCCTCAGTGCTTGCAAGTGGCGCGCGCGTAAAAAGCCCAACCTTTACCGTTGTAAATGAATATCACGGAGATAAGCTCCCTCTTTACCATTTTGACGTGTATCGAATTGAGGACGAGGACGATTTATACTCTGTAGGCTTTTACGATTACATTGAAAAGGGCGTTTGCATAGTGGAGTGGAGCGAGAATATTCTCGACTCCGTACCAAGCGGCGCTTATTACGTTAAAATCGAACGCTCACCGCTTGGTGAAAATGAAAGAATAATTACCATAGAGGCATAAAATGAAAATATTAGCACTTGACTCAACCGCAAAAACGTCAAGCGTTGCAGTTTTGGAGGACGAAAGCCTTCTCGGGCTTTTCTCGGCTAACATTCAAAACACTCACAGCGAAACGCTTTTGCCAATGGTGAAAGCACTTCTTGACTCCTTGAAGCTGACAAACGACGATATAGATTTGTATGCTGTTTCCGAGGGACCCGGCTCGTTTACGGGAGTTAGAATAGGCGCAGCAACCGTAAAGGGACTCGCCTTTGGAAGAAATAAGATCTGCGTTGGCGTTAGCACCATCGAAGCGCTTTATGAAAATTTGTCGGACTACGGCGGTGTTGTCTGTCCAATTATGAACGCGCGTCGCGGTCAGGTATATACAGGCGCATTCCTAAACGGCAAGCGCATAATAGACGATACCTGTATGATGCTTGATGACTTAATTCCTATGCTTGAAGAAGCAGGCGCACCGATTCGCTTTAACGGTGATGGCTACGATTTGGTTTTGAACCGCGAGATTAAAGGCTTTTGCCCAACTCCCGAGCTGCTTAGATACCAAAATGCGTATTCCGTTGGGCGCGTAGCATTGAGGAAATTTAAGGACGGCAAATATACGACCGACGAAGCATTAAGAGTAGAATATTTGCGCAAGCCGCAGGCGGAGCGCGAAAGAGAAGAAAGACTTGGAGGCAAAAATGGCTAAAAAAATTGCAGTAGCTTGCGACCACGCGGCACTTGACTTAAAGGCTGAAATCCTTAAATATCTTGAGGAAAACGGCTTTGAATATTACGATTTCGGAACCTACACGAAGGATAGCTGTAACTATCCCGATTACGCAGAAAAGGTATGCACCGCAGTATATAATAAGGAATACGATCTCGGTATTTTGGTTTGCGGCACAGGCATTGGTATGAGTATTGCGGCAAATAAATGCAGGGGCATTCGCGCTGCGCTTTGCACCGACACCTTCTCGGCAAAATTCACACGTCTTCACAATGATGCAAACGTGCTTTGTATGGGGGCAAGAACCTTGGGCGCGGGCGTTGCACTCGAAATAGTTGACGTTTTCTTAAACACAGGATTTGAGGGCGGCAGACATCAAACTCGCGTTGATATGATTACCGCACTTGAAAATAAGCTTGCTAAATAATTTTAAGGAGAAAATATAATGAAAAAGGTTTATTTTATCACAGGTAGCCAAGACCTCTACGGCGAGGAGGTTCTTTTACAGGTTGCCGAGGACTCAAAGGTAATTGCAAAGTATCTTGACGAGAAGATTGACGGCGTAAAAATTGAGTACGTTTCAACAGTAAGAGATGAAGCAAGCTGTGTTGACGCTTGCAAGGTTGCATCAAACGACCCCGACTGTATCGCGGTTATCACCTGGATGCACACCTTCTCACCCGCAAAAATGTGGATAAAGGGACTTCAGCTTCTTACAAAGCCGCTTTTACATCTACATACACAGGCAAATGAGAAGCTTCCATATGACGAAATCGATATGGACTTTATGAACCTCAACCAAACTGCACACGGCGGACGTGAATACGGCTTTATGGTAACAAGACTTAACGTAAAGCGTGAGGTTATCGTTGGTTACTATCAGCACGAGGACGTTATCGAAGCTGTTAAGAAATTTATCGACGTAGCAAGAGCAGTTGACTTTTCAAAGAACTTAAACGTTTGTATGTTCGGTAGCAATATGAGAGAGGTTTCAGTTACTGACGGCGACAGAGTAGAAAGCCAAATCAAGTACGGCTGGAACGTAAACTACTACGGCATTGGTGACCTTGTTGCACTCGTAAATGAAGTTACAGAGGATGAGCTTAACGCTAAAATGGCGGAGTATAGCGAGCTTTACGTAATGAACACAGACAACCTTGATGCGGTTAAGGAGCAGGCAAAGTACGAAATCGCACTTGATAAGTTCCTTACAAGCGGTAATTTCGGCGCATATACAGACACCTTCCAGGATCTCCACGGAATGCGTCAGCTCCCGGGTCTTGCAACTCAAAGAATGATGGCAAAGGGTATCGGCTTCGGTGCAGAGGGCGACTATAAGACAGCCGCACTCAACGCAATCTTCTGCGAAATGGCAAAGGGCAGAGAGGGCTCAACGGGCTTTATGGAGGACTACACCTACGACTTTACAAAGGGCGAGGAGGTTGTCCTCGGCGCGCATATGCTTGAGGTATCACCCAACTTTGCATCAACCCAGCCAAAGATTGAGGTTCATCAGCTCGGCATTGGCGGCAAGGAGCCACCTGCACGTCTTGTTTTTGACGGCGTTTGCGGTGACGGCGTTGCGGTTTGTATGGTAGATATGGGCAACCGCTTCCGCCTTATCTGTGCCGCAATCGAGCTTGTAAAACAGCCGAAGGAAATGCCAAAGCTTCCTGTTGCAAGAATTATGTGGAAGCTAAAGCCCGACCACAAAACAGGTGCTGCTGCTTGGATTTACGCAGGCGGCGCACACCACACAGTAGTATCAACCGCAATAACGGTTGAGGACGTTCGTCTTTTCGCAAAGCTCACAGATACCGAGCTTGTTGTTATTGACGACAAAACCGACCTCGTTTCTCTTCAAAGAGAGCTTGAAATTAATGACCTCTTGGCTAAGCTAAAATAATTCGCGTTTTCCCATAATAAAATTTTAGGAGAAAATATTATGAAAAAGAAAATTTTACTTGGTGTTTTGCTGACTCTTACGCTTATCTGTCTCTTTGCATTTTCAATTTCTGCAGTCGAGATTGACGGCGTTCACTATACGCTAAAGAACGGTGAGACACCGACAGCTGAGGTTTCAAAGGATAATGCAACCTCGACTACTACAGTCGTTCTCATTCCTGAAACGGTTGAATATGAGGGCGTAACGTATAAGGTTACCTCAATTGCAAACAGTGCATTTAACAACAATGATACAGTAGAATCAATTCGCATTGAAAGTCCGTATATTACATCAATCCCACATTCGTTCATTCTTAACACGTATAACGGCGCCTTAAGAAGTGTTTCGCTTGACTTTACAAAGATTACGAGAATAGAAACGGCAGGACTTAACTCCGGACGAAACAGCAACGGTAATGACCCTGAAGCGAACAGTATATATTTTTACGATCTTAACGGAAACAAGGTAACGGATTTCGATTTTCCAAACATTGAGTTTATCGGCTACGCCTCATGCCAAGGTGTAAACTTCGATAAAATAGTTATTCATGCTAATACCACTATTGGTGTAAGTGGAGATTATTCGCAGTTGTTTAGAAAATCAACTGCTCATACCTTGATTGTCAAGGGAGAACGCACAAAAATATCAAATTATGAATATGCACAGATGCCAAACCTAAAGAGTATTACAATAGAGTCAAAATCATTGACGAGCATTGGTTCGAATGCGTTTGCATCATGCCCACTTGTAGAAGAGATTTATATTGATTTCTCCAATTGTACTTACGTAGGTGGCAGTGCTTTCATTTTTGCAAAGCAATATGACAACGGCTCCACAACAGCACAATGGTACAATCTTGAGGGCGAAAAAATAATTGATCTCTCAAATTTGAAAACAATTTCAGGTACTGCATTTGCATCCGCTAACATTGGTTCTGCAAAAATCATTTGGCCAAAATCGCTTGACTCCATAGGAGACCAATGCTTTAGAAAATGTAATATTTCACAGCCAATGTATATAAATGCCTCAGAGGGTAAAACACTCACTCTTGAATACTGGGCGATGAACGGAAACAGCTTCCCGTTCGTTGTTCTTGGAAAAGGTGTTACAACGGTAAAATGCCGCTTTGAAGCAGAGTGCACAGTTGTTGCATTAGGTGATACGGTAAACTTTACCGACGGTACTGTGTTTAATAAATCGGGTAGCGTATTATATTGTAAAGCATATACGGGCACAGACCTTTCATCAAAATCAAACGTAACCGTAAATACTATCACAGATGGCTCAGCTATCTTGTACGCAGCCTGCGGCTTAACAGCGAGTGTAACGCTTGCTGACGGCACAAAGCAAGACTTTAACTACGTAAATCACGAATACACGGGCGTAGCCGATGAAACGGTATGCCCAAGCGGCTCACTCATTATTTATACCTGCGCAGGCTGTAAGGATACATATGAGGAAGCAACTGATGCGTTTGTGTCCAAGGAGCATAATTTTGACCTTGAAAACGGTGCAAGCTTAGCTGAAATTATCTACATTAATAATAATTACTTTGCAAACGGCAAAGTAAAAATCAAGTGTGCAGGCTGCACAGCTTCAAATGAGGATACAGTATTAGGTGCGCTTTTCACCCCTGTTGGATATTCTCAAAATGAAATATCCGGCGGCTTTATTTCTCACACAGTGAAGGTTAACCTCGATAATATAGCAGAATATGAGCGCTTAACCGGCATAACCGTCAGATACGGTCTTGTTGCATCAATGCATAAGGACGGCAAGCCGATTTACCTAAACGGTGACGAAATTATTGCAGTTGATAAAGCAATTTCACTTGAAATGACTAATACCGAATACACAAATCTTCTTATTAAAATAAATGGCATCACCGACGAAAGAGCCATTAACTGTAACGCGTATGCAGTAATAAACGGTGAAATCACGTACCTCTGCGGCGACATCGCATCAGATACGGCAACTGCAAAATCGCTCAGCATCGTGCCTGAGGTTGCCGAAAGCATCTCGTGCGAAGCACAAGCACCCGAGAGCAAGCAATACGCATAAATAAAATAACGAAAATCGCATCCCTTGAGGGTGCGATTTTTTAATAAACGAAAAATGAAAATATACAAAAAATATGCATAATTATGCATAAATATACAATGAATATTCATATTTGATGAGAAAAGCATCAAATTAAGCAATATATATAATAAAAAGATGAAAAAAGTTGAAAAAAGGACTTGACAAATCAAAAAATAGGTTATATAATACAATTCGTAAAAATGAATATTATTTCACTTGGAGGAGAAAAATGGATAAGAAGAATATTAAAAAGGTAGTTTTGGCATATTCGGGCGGACTTGATACATCGATTATTATTCCGTGGCTTAAGGAAAACTATAACAACTGTGAGGTTATCGCAGTTTCGGGTAACGTTGGACAAGCAGACGAGCTTGAGGGACTTGAGGAAAAGGCAATCAAAACAGGCGCTTCAAAGTGCTACATCGAGGATTTAACAGACGAGTTTGTTGACGATTACGTAATTCCAACTGTAAAGGCAGGCGCACTTTACGAGGAGTATATGCTCGGTACATCCTTTGCACGTCCTGTAATTGCAAAGAGAATTGCTGAAATCGCACTTGCTGAGGGTGCTGACGCTATCTGTCACGGCTGCACAGGTAAGGGAAATGACCAGGTTCGTTTTGAGCTTACAATCAAGGCGTTTGCTCCCGATATGCCTATTATCGCACCGTGGCGCGAATGGACAATTAAGTCCCGTGAGGAGGAAATTGAGTACGCTGAGGCGCACAACGTTCCACTCAAGATTAACCGTGAAACAAACTATTCAAAGGATAAAAACCTCTGGCACCTAAGCCACGAGGGACTTGACCTTGAGGACGCAGGAAATGAGCCGCTTTATGACAAGGAGGGCTTCCTTGAAATGGGCGTTTCCCCAATTAAGGCTCCCGATGTGCCAACATACGTTGAGCTTGATTTCGAAAAGGGTATTCCCGTTGCAATAAACGGAGAAAAGATGAGCGCAAAGGATATTATCTTGAAGCTCAACAAGCTCGGCGGAGCTAACGGCATCGGACTTCTCGACATCGTTGAAAACCGTCTTGTTGGTATGAAGTGCCGTGGTGTATACGAAACTCCAGGCGGAGCTATTTTGTACGCAGCACACAGCTACCTTGAAACAATCTGTCTTGACAAAATGACAATGCACGAAAAGCAAAAGCTCTCCATCACCTTTGCTGAGCTTGTATATAACGGTCAATGGTTCACACCACTCCGTGAGGCTCTCAGCGCTTTTGTTGACAAGACACAGGAAAACGTAACGGGTAAGGTTCGCTTAAAGCTCTATAAGGGCAACATCATCAAGGCGGGCGTATGGAGTGACTATTCACTTTACTCCGAGGAAATTGCTACCTTCGGTGAGGACAACGTATATAACCAAGCGGACAGCGCAGGCTTTATCAACCTCTTTGGCTTGCCAATCAAGGTTCAAGCGCAGGTTAACGCAAAGAATAAAAAATAAGACAAGCATTTGCGATGGGTGAAAAAACACCCATCGCAATACGGCTTTATTTTATACGCGCACGAAAGGACAAATTTATGGAAAAAATGTGGGCAGGAAGATTTGAAAAGGCACTCGACAAGCAGGCTGACGACTTTAATTCTTCCATTCATTTCGATAAAAAAATGTATAAGGAGGACATAGCGGGCTCTATTAAGCACGCACTTATGCTCTCAACCGTCGGAATTATCACAAAAGAGGAATACGAAAAAATTGCTGACGGACTTACCTCGATTTTAGAGGACCTTGAAAACGGAACGCTCGCATTTGACGAAAATGCCGAGGACATTCATATGTTCAATGAGGCAGAGCTTACCAAAAGAATAGGCGACACGGGCAAAAAGCTCCACACAGCAAGGAGCAGAAACGACCAGGTCGCACTTGACCTCCGTCTTTATATGCGCAATCAGGCAAACGGTATTATTGCCCTTTTAAAGGAGCTTATCGGCGCACTCTATACGCAGGCTGAAAGCAACCAAGGCGTTATTATGCCGGGCTACACACACCTTCAAAGGGCGCAACCAATCACGTTTGCACACCATCTTTTGGCATACTGTATGATGCTTATGCGTGACGTGACAAGAATTGAGGACGCGCTTAAGAGAATGAACTATTCGCCTCTTGGCTCCTGCGCTCTTGCAGGCACAACCTATCCGACAAACCGCGATATGGTCGCAAAAGCACTCGGCTTTGACGGCGTATGCATGAACTCCATTGACGGAGTTTCCGATCGCGATTATTGCATTGAGCTTGAAAGCGCATTTGCAACTATTATGATGCACTTATCACGTCTGAGTGAGGAAATCATTCTTTGGTCAAGCTGGGAGTTTAAGTTTATCGAGCTTGATGATTCATACACAACAGGCTCGTCTATCATGCCGCAGAAGAAAAATCCCGATATGGCGGAGCTTGTGCGCGGCAAAACGGGCAGAGTTTACGGTGACTTAATGGCGACGCTTACAATGCTTAAGGGCATTCCGCTTGCATACAACAAGGATATGCAGGAGGACAAGGAGGCTATCTTCGATGCAACCGAAACGGTTATTAAATGCCTCGGTGTTTTCATTCCTATGATAAAAACAATGAAGCCGATTCCCGAAAATATGTACGCGGCAGCGTGCAAGGGCTTTATAAACGCCACCGACCTTGCTGACTACCTCACCAAAAAGGGTATGCCGTTCAGAAGCGCATACAAGGTGGTTGGTACAATAGTCGGTGAGTGCATTAAGAAGAACACAACGCTCGACAAATTATCACTTGAGGAGTATAAGGCTCACTCCGATATATTTGAAGACGATTTATATAACGAAATCTCGCTTGAAACCTGCGTACAAAAGCGCATCTCAAAGGGCTCAACGGGATACGAAAGCGTAAAGGAGCAGTTAACCTACGTTAAAGAGTTTTTGAAATGAAAAAGGTATTTATAGATGGAAAAGCGGGCACAACGGGTCTAAGAATTGAGGAGCGCTTATCTATGCGCGACGATATTGAAATTGTCACCCTGCCCGATGAATTAAGAAAGGACCCAACGGCTAAAAAGGAAGTATTAAATTCCGTTGACGTTGCGTTTTTGTGCTTGCCCGATGCGGCGGCTATTGAGTCCGTTTCACTTATAGAAAACCCGAGCGTGGTTGTAATAGACACCTCAACCGCTCACAGAACCAATCCCGAATGGGCATACGGCTTTGCCGAGCTTGGCGATGATTTTGAAAATAAAATAAAGAATAGCAAGCGTATTGCCGTTCCCGGCTGTCACGCAAGCGGCTTTATCGCGCTTGTTTACCCTCTTGTAAAGGCGGGTATTTTGCCAAGAGACGCACTTCTCACCGTTCATTCCTTGACGGGCTACAGCGGTGGCGGCAAGAAAATGATTGCCGAGTACGAGGATGACGAATTAGATATGCTTCTTGTCGGACCAAGACAGTACGCGCTTGCCCAAAAGCATAAGCACCTGCCCGAAATGACAAAAATTACAGGTCTTGAAAACGCACCGATTTTCTCACCGATTGTCGGCACGTTCTATTCGGGTATGGAGGTTACCGTGCCAATCTTTAAGAGTCAGCTTTCAAACGGCGCAGGCATTGAAGAAATCAAGGAAATTTACAAAAGCACCTACAAGGGACCTATCGTTTCATATAACGAAGCAAATGACGAACAGGGCTTTTTGTCCTCTGTAAGATATGAGGGCAAGGACTCAATGTCCGTTGAGGTGTATGGCAATGAGGACAGAATTTTGCTCGTTGCAAGATATGACAACTTGGGCAAGGGCGCATCGGGCGCGGCAGTTGAGTGCCTTAACATCGTCCTTGGCGAGGAAAAAACAAAAACACTTGTAATCTAAGGGAGAAACTATGAAAATTATAAATGGCGGAGTTTGCGCAGCAAGCGGCTTTTTGGCAAACGGCATTCATTCGGGTATAAGAAAAAACAAATCAAAGAAGGATTTGGCTCTTATTTATTCAGAGAAAAAGGCCACCTGCGCAGCTGTTTACACAACGAATAAGGTAAAGGGCGCTCCCTTAACCGTTACAAAGAATAATATTAGCGACGGCTACGCACAGGCGGTTATCTGCAACAGCGGTAACGCAAATACCTGCAATGCAAACGGTATTGAAATAGCAACCGAGATGTGTAATTTACTCGCGTCCGAGCTTAAAATCGGCGCAAGCGACGTTGTTGTTGCATCAACGGGCGTTATCGGTCAGCCGCTTGATATTGAGCCGATTAAAAACGGAATTCCCGCGCTCGTTAAAGGGCTTTCCGAAAACGGAAGTGCTGATGCGGCAGAGGGAATAATGACGACCGACACACGTATGAAGGAGATTGCCGTTAGCTTTGAGATAGGCGGTAAGGAGTGCAAGATAGGCGGAATTGCCAAGGGCTCGGGTATGATTCACCCCAATATGGCAACAATGCTCGTTTTCATCACCACCGACTGTAATATCAGCGCGAAAATGTTGAATAAGGCACTCTCAACCGATATTCAAAGCACCTTTAATATGGTCAGCGTTGACGGTGACACCTCAACAAACGATATGGTCACGGTTTTGGCAAACGGTATGGCAGGTAACAAGGAAATTACCGAGGACGGGGCTGACTTTGAGATATTTATGAAAGCGCTCAACACGGTTACAATGAATCTTTGCCGCAAAATTGCAGGAGACGGTGAGGGCGCAACAAAGCTCCTTGAATGTACCGTTGACGGCGCGGTTGACGAGCAAAACGCAAGGATAATTGCCAAGAGCGTAATTTGCTCCTCGCTTGTAAAGAGCGCAATGTTCGGCTCCGATGCAAACTGGGGACGCGTGCTTTGCGCCATCGGATATAGCGGTGCCGAGGTTGATGTAAATCGAGTTTTCGTTTCCTTTGTTTCAAAAAAGGGTGAAATTTCAGTTTGCGAAAACGGCGCGGGCGTTGATTTTTCCGAAGAAAAAGCAAAGGAAATTCTTTTAGAGGACGAGATAACAATCAAAATCACACTCGGTGACGGAGAGGGCAAATCAACCGCTTGGGGCTGTGACCTCACATATGATTACGTAAAGATAAACGGAGATTATAGAACCTGATGAAAAACTTAGAACCAATTCATCTTACAAACGCGCAAAGAGCGCAGGTTTTGACACAAGCGCTTCCGTATATTCAAAAGTATTACGGCAAAATTGTCGTTGTAAAATACGGCGGAAACGCAATGATAAACGAGCAGCTTAAGGCACAGGTGATGGAGGATATCGTCCTTCTTCATCTTATCGGTGTTAAGGTTGTTTTAGTTCACGGCGGTGGCCCCGAAATTACCGAAACTCTTAAAAAAATAGGTAAGGAGTCTGTGTTCTGTGAAGGTCTTCGCGTGACCGACAAGGAAACTGCCGAGGTCGTTCAAATGGTGCTTGCGGGTAAGATTAACAAATCACTTGTTAATATGCTTGAAATCAACGGTGGCAAATCAATCGGTATCTCGGGTCTTGACGGCCATATGATAAAGGCGGAGATGAAGGATGAGCGCCTTGGCTATGTAGGTAGAATCACCGAGGTTGACATCACCCCAGTCACCGACCTTTTGGAAAAGGGCTATATCCCTGTTATTTCAACCATCGGATGTGATGACGAGGGCAACGTATATAACATAAATGCAGACACCGCGGCATCATTTATCGCAGGCGGAATTAAGGCTGAGCGCCTTATCACAATGACCGATATTGAGGGCATTTTAAGAGATAAAAACGACCACTCAAGCATCATTCCGTGCATCGACCTTAAAATGGCTGAGGAGCTCTTTAAGAGCGAGGTGATAAGCGGCGGTATGATACCGAAGGTTGAGTGCTGCATTGATGCAATTCACAAGGGCGTGAAAAAGGTTACAATCCTTGACGGACGTGTTCCGCACGCGCTTCTTATCGAAACTTTGACCGATGAGGGAGCTGGCACAATGGTTGTGGCAGATATGAACGAAGATGATGAGCTTTAAGGAAAAGGACAAGGAATATATAGCAAATACCTACGCCAGATTTGACGTTGAAATTTCGCACGGCAAGGGCTCGCTCGTTTACGATATAAACGGACGGGAGTATATAGACCTTTCAAGCGGAATTGCCGTTAACACTCTTGGAATGGCGGATGACGGCTGGGCTGATGCGGTATACGCTCAGCTAAAGAAATGTCAGCATACCTCGAACCTGTATTATAGCGAGCCGTGTGCTACGCTTGCCGAAATTTTGTGCAAGCGCACAGGCGCAAAAAAGGTGTTCTTTGGTAACTCCGGTGCTGAGGCAAACGAGTGTGCAATTAAGGTTGCGCGCCTCTGGGGCGCAGTTAACAAGGGCGAGGAATATTACAATATTATCACCCTTAAAAATAGCTTTCACGGCAGAACAATAACGACTCTTGCCGCAACAGGACAGGACGTTTTCCATAAATATTTCAATCCGCTTACCGAGGGCTTTTTGTACGGTGAGGCGAATAATCTTGGCAGTATTGAAGCGCTTCTTTCAGAAAATAAGTGCTGTGCCGTTATGATGGAGCTTGTTCAAGGCGAGGGTGGAGTTTTAGCACTTGACCCCGATTTTGCCCTTGGAGTGTCTAAGTTATGCGAAAAATACAACGTGCTTTTGGTAATTGACGAGGTGCAAACGGGCAATGGCAGAAGCGGTGAGCTCTATGCCTACCAAGCATACGGTATTAAGCCTGATGTAGTCAGCACGGCAAAGGGCCTTGGCGGCGGCTTACCGATAGGTGCTTGCTTAATGTTTGATAAAACCGAAAGCACCCTTGCTCCGTCACTCCACGGCTCAACCTTCGGCGGCAATCCTATCGCGTGCGCATCGGCCGTGTACGTGCTTAACCGTATTGATGAAGCATTGCTTAACGAGGTAAAGGAAAAATCTGCGTATATTTTTAGCACCTTAAACGGTAGTGACGGAATAGTGTCTGTCAGCGGTCTTGGACTTATGATTGGCATAGAAACGGTGGGGGACGTGTCTGTAATTTTAAATAAATGTATGGAAAACGGCATCCTTCCCATAAAGGCGAAAAATAAGCTTCGTCTTTTGCCGCCGCTTAATATTCCATGGGAGCTTCTTGAAAAATCCGTTGAAATTATAAAGAAGGTAGCAAGCGAAAACAAGTGAGGTTAAAATGAATTTAAAGGGAAAAGATTTTTTGAAGCTGCTTGATTTCTCCTCAGAGGAAATCGGCGGGCTTATAGATTTAGCAATAGACTTAAAAGCAAAGAAGAAAAACGGTATTCCGCACAGGTACTGTGAGGGCAAAAATATTGCTTTGATTTTTGAAAAAACAAGCACAAGAACGAGATGTAGCTTTGAGGTTGCCGCATACGACCTCGGCATGGGTGTTACTTACCTTGACCCGACAGGCTCACAAATCGGTAAAAAGGAATCAATAGCGGACACTGCACGCGTGCTTTCTTCAATCTATGACGGAATTGAATATCGCGGCTACGGTCAGTCAATTGTCGAGGAGCTTGCAAAATACTCCTGTGTGCCTGTTTGGAACGGCTTGACAAACGAATTTCACCCAACGCAAATTCTTGCCGATTTTATGACAATAAAGGAGCATTTCGGCTCGCTTAAGGGCATTAAGCTCGTTTATATGGGCGATGCAAGATACAATATGGGCAACTCCTTAATGGTTGGATGCGCAAAAATGGGACTTGATTTCGTTGCTTGCGCACCAAAGAAATACTTCCCCGATGCGGATTTGGTTGCTAAATGCAAGGAAATTGCAAGGGAAACAGGCGCAACCATCACTCTTGAAGAGGACCCCCAAATCGCCACACAGGGCGCTGACGTTATCTATACAGACGTTTGGGTTTCAATGGGCGAGCCACAAGAAATTTGGCAGGAAAGAATTAACGACCTCGGTGCATATCAGGTAAACAAAGCACTTATGCAAAACGCCAAGAAAAGCGCCGTGTTTATGCACTGTTTGCCCGCCTTCCACGATATGAAAACTACCGTCGGCAAGGAAATGGGCGAAAAGTTCGGACGTCAAGATATGGAAGTAACCGACGAGGTATTCGAGAGCGAGCAGTCCATAGTCTTCAAGGAAGCTGAAAACAGGATGCACACAATTAAAGCAGTCCTTTATGCCACATTATAAAATAATAATCACGAAAATGCCTTTCCCTTTGTTTTGAGGGAAAGGCGTTTCTTTTTCAGGTGGATGAGGTGTAGTGCTTATTCTTATTTTTTACTCAGCTTAGTATCTTGAAAATCGCATTTTTTATTTGTAACCTTTTGCCTATAAAATCCGTCTATATATGTGAAGGGAGTTGAAAATATGAAAAAGCTTATTATAGTTTTAACCGCGCTTATCTGCCTTCTGACCCTCGCCTCGTGCGTGGGCAAGGACAAAATCCCCGAGGGTGAATATGAATTGACCGTGGTTGAAGAAGATTATATTAGTATTCTTTGCGAGCCGTTAAAGAAATCGTATAAGCCGGGCGAAACCGTCATTGTCAAAACAGGCATAATTTGCGATGCCGGTGTAAAAGTTACACTTAATGGAGAAAAAGCAATAAGTCACGAGCTTGTAGAGGACGAAAACGGACGGTATAGCCATCACGAATGGAAATTTATAATGCCCGAAAAACATTCCTATTTAAAGCTTGAAATCGTGGGATTTTCGCCCGTGTTAGAATATGGAATAACCGTAAACGATAAGTTAAATGCAATTTTGAATGACCTTGAAGGTCAGCTGTATTGTAACGGTGAGAAGGTAATTATTCGCTCAATGCGTAATGATTTGATATTTGAAACTACGCCAAATGTTAAAATAAGTGCGCCTGAGCTTATAAAAAACGAAAACGGTGGATTTTCGCATTATGAATATTTCTTCAGTATGCCAAGTCATGACTTAACCGTAAATGTTGACTTGTCAATGTATGAACCGTCTCTTGTGAATTTTACATTTAATAATCACACAGGTATAGAAAATTTATTCATAACTGATTTTATGGAGGAATACGCAGAGGGTGACGTAGTAGAAATAGACGTCAATCCCGATGCGCTGATTGAAGACCGCGGCATTATATTAAAAGCAAACGGCGTTTTAGTCGAGGGAAAGAACGAGTGGTGCGTTTTAATGCCAAGCAAGTCGCTGAAAATAGATGCATACTTAATTAATTCGTCATTTGGAGAGAATTGGAAGTATCTCAACATTATAGACAAGGATGACTTGCTTGCAAATTTTGCCGACGGTTATTATCAAGTGGGCAAAAGAGTTGTAATTTATACAGATTACTTAATCGACATTATTTCAGAGGACGGAATTCAAATCGACGGTCTTTGTGTAGATGACGGCGAGGGGATGGTAGAGTATATTTACAGCTTTGAAATGCCAAACAGCGACTTGACCGTAGAAATTACTTGTCAAAATGACGATAACAATAATAATGAATAACATATGAACATATGAACATACAATAATGTATATAAAAAGCACGGAATTTTCCGTGCTTTTTGTTATAAAAAATGAGAATTTAGAATAAAACTATAATTTTTTGCCCTTAACTGCTTCCCAATATGCTTTGGCGGCTTGCTCAGTTTTGTTTTCCCCGAAGGTGTAGTATTTTGCGTTCTTAATATCGTCGGGCAAATACTGCTGCTCGCACCAATCGTTTGGAAAGCTATGCGGATAAACATAGCCCTTGAAAAGCGGTGCCTCAAGATGCTTTGGAATTGTGTCGCCCTTGCCAAGCTTAATGTCCTCACTTGCTTTCGCGATTGCCTCATATGCGGTGTTTGATTTTGGCGCAGTTGCGAGCATAATAGCACAGCTTGCAAGCGGAATTCTCGCCTCGGGTAAGCCAAGTGATTTGGCACTCTCGCAAAGTGAGTAGGTTATCTGTGCCGCCTGTGGGTAAGCAAGACCGATGTCCTCACTTGCAATAACAAGCAAACGCCTTATAGGTGAGAGCAAATCTCCGCCCTCAAGCAGCTTTGCAAGATAGAAAACTGCGGCATCGGGGTCGGAGCCGCGTATAGATTTTTGAAGTCCCGAAAGCAAATTGTAGTGCGTGTCGGAATCCTTGTCAAAAAGCCCTGCGCTGACAGACGGGATAAATTCCTTTGCCACGTCCTTTGTTATTGTATCCCCACTTGCAAAATAAGCGCCCTCAAAAAGGGTCAGTGCGTGTCTTACGTCACCGTGGGCACAGGAGGCAAGAAATTCAAGTGCATCATCATCTGCCACCTTGCTCTCGTTTGCTTCCTCATTTAACTTTGTAAGCGCGCGGTTAAGCAGTGGTACAATTTCCTTAGCCGATACGTGCTTGAATTCAAAAACAGAGCAACGGGAAATCAATGCATCGTAAATGTAAAAATATGGATTTTCCGTCGTAGATGCGATAAGAGTTACGCGCCCGTCCTCAATATATTCAAGAAGCGCCTGCTGTTGCTTTTTGTTAAAGTATTGAATTTCGTCAAGATAGAGCAAAATACCGCTTTCACTAAAAATGCCGTTCGCGCTTGAAATGACATCCTTAACGTCGGAAAGAGAAGCGGTAGTCGCGTTTAGCTTAAAAAGCTGCATGCCCGAATTTTTTGCAATAATGTTTGCAACGGTTGTTTTTCCCGTACCCGGAGGGCCAAAGAAAATCATATTTGAAACTCTGCCTGAAAGCATCATTCTTTTGATCACGCCGCTTCTCGAAATCAAGTGGCTTTGTCCGACAACCTCGTCAAAGCAGGTCGGGCGCAGCTTCTCGGCAAGTGGAATATTGTTCATCTGTTGCCTCCTTTTGGTATCGCAATCTGTCTATTATTTTATCATACAAAAGCTAAAAAATCAATATAATTATACAAACTGTCAAAATATTAGGGAGGAGAAATGAAGCAAAAAATTGAATATGTAAAAGGGCAGGAAAAAAACGAAAATTTGCCCTCAAAATTCAGTAAAACAAAGAACGGACTGATCCTTGTTTTCTCACTTTGCATATCGTCACTATTTATGCTTTTTTCGCTAAGCGACACATCACCGCCGAGATATGAGGAAAAAAGCGAAATAATCAGCGTCTTTAAGCAAACATATCTATATGATTTTTTAGACCTTGATAATTGCGAAAATACCGAAAATATCGAGGGGAGTGTCTGATTTTTAAATAAAAATCACACGAATTGCACGACTAAAACGAAGGGAGCTGATGACAAATGGCAATTTTATCACTTGTAATAACGGTTTTCGGCTTGTGCGCATCACCGCACCCGATAATATTAGTATTAGTTTACGCAATCCACGAGCTTGGACACCTCGTTTTTGCGACACTGGTCGGGGCAAAAATGAAAAAATTTAAGCTCGGTGCGTTTCATCTCTCCCTGTCCTATGATTCAAGCCATCTAAGCTACCAAAGGGAAATTTTGGTTTGCCTTGGCGGTATAATTTTCAATCTTGCATCTGCGCTTCTTGCATTTCTATTACCGATAAAAAACGAGGGAATAACTTTTTTCATCATAGCAAGTATTCTCCTTTCACTTATGAATCTATATCCCGCCTCAATTCTTGACGGCGCAGGGGCGTTAAAAGCACTCCTTTACTTGCTTGTTTCTCCACCGAAAGCGGACAAAATCATCGGGGGAGTGTCTGTTTTTGCCATTTTACTCATATGGCTAATCTCAATTTATTTACAGCTCGTTTTTTATTCTAACTTTTCAATTTTTATTATCTCCGTCATTTTGCTGATTGAGCTTTGCTTTTCCGTAAGTGAGCAAATCCAACCGTAAATTACGTGCGCGAGCGCGTAGTTTGCGCTAAAATAATAAAATGTATAATTTTTTTTGCCCCTAACTATTGCACATTTTATAAATATCTGCTATAATGCAATTGATTTACGTTTTTGACAAATAAAGAGGATATTTGTCGAGTAGGTCAAATTTATGAAAGAACGGGGAGAAAAATGAACGAAAACAAGATCATTGAGCCAAAGGGTGAAGCAGAGCAAGCTACTGAAAATACCGAGGCAAAGAAAATAGTTCAGCTTATCGATGTTGCCAAGTCCTTCGACGGCGAAATTATCCTTGACCACATCAATCTTGATGTGCATGAAAAGGAATTTATTACGCTTTTAGGACCCTCGGGCTGTGGTAAAACAACCACACTTCGTATAATTGCCGGCTTTGTTACACCGGATACGGGAGACGTGCTTTTTGAGAATGTAAAGATTAACGATTTACCGCCTCACAAGAGACACGTGAATACCGTTTTCCAAAAGTATGCGTTATTTCCGCATCTCAATGTTTATGAAAACATTGCTTTCGCTCTTCGATTGAAGAAGGTTAAAGAAGAAGAAATTTATGAGCGCGTAGAGGAAATGCTTGCAATGGTTAACCTGCGCGGATTTGAGAAAAAAGACGTTAATTTGCTGTCCGGAGGCCAACAGCAGCGCGTTGCAATCGCACGTGCGCTTATTAATAAGCCAAAGGTGCTTTTGCTTGACGAGCCGCTTGGCGCGCTTGACTTAAAGCTCCGCAAGGATATGCAAAATGAGCTTAAAAATATACAAAGAAAAACAGGCATCACCTTCGTTTACGTTACCCACGATCAGGAGGAGGCACTTTCAATGTCTGACACCGTTGTCGTTATGGCAGACGGTAAAATTCAGCAAATAGGCACCCCAACCGATATTTACAACGAGCCCGAAAATGCGTTTGTTGCGGACTTTATCGGTGAAAGTAACATAATCGACGGCGTTATGCTTGATGACTATAAGGTTAAATTCTCAGGGCACGAGTTTGTGTGTCTTGACAGCGGCTTTGGAAGAGGCGAGGCGGTTGACGTCGTTGTTCGCCCTGAGGACGTTGATGTAGTACCGCTTGACAAGGGTATGCTAAACGGTGTTGTCACCTCGGTTACCTTCAAGGGCGTGCACTACGAAATTATCGTTAGCATCAAGGACTTCAAGTGGATGATTCAATCAACCGACTACGTTGAGGTTGGACAGCAGATTGGCGTTTACGTTGAGCCTGATGCCATTCACATTATGAAAAAATCCGAATACTCCAATATGTTCGGTGACTACTCATCCTTTAGTGACGAGCTTGAACATCTTTCTGATGCCAGCGAGGAGGAAGAGTAAAGAAAATGACAAAGAAGAATAATATTCTCAAGCAAGCAGCGGCGTATCCGCATATGGTGTGGGCAGTTTTATTTATTATTGCTCCACTGTTGTTTGTAGCATATTATGCCTTTACCGATAAAAACGGCAAATTCACCTTCGCAAATATTGCAAGCTTAGCACAGGCGGCTTACCTTGAGGTGTTTTTACGTTCGATCTGCTTTGCCTTCTTGGCAACTGTCATTTGCTTAATTATTGCGTACCCTGTGTCGTATTTTATCTCCAGGACAAGCCCACAAGCGCAAAAAATTCTTGTTATGCTTGTTATGCTTCCACAATGGTTAAACTTCTTGATAAGAACCTATTCGTGGATGGCAATTTTGGAGGATACGGGAATTATCAACTCAATTTTAGGCATTTTCGGTTGGGAGCTACATATGATAAATACCCCCGCTGCGGTAATTCTCGGTATGGTATATAATTTCCTGCCGTATATGATTATTCCGATTCACTCCGCTATGACAAAAATTGACCCAAGGGTTTTAGAGGCATCGTCCGACCTTGGCTGCAACCCATTAAGAGTTGTTACAAAGGTTGTTTTCCCACTTAGCCTCTCGGGTGTTATTTCGGGTATTACAATGGTATTCGTGCCATCAATCAGCACATTCTACATCTCGCAAAAATTAGGCGGTGGTAATTTTGACCTCATCGGTGACTCTATTGAGCGTCAGTTCCAAACGCAGTATAACTACAATATGGGCGCGGCTATGTCCTTTGTCCTTATGATTTTAATAATAGTTTCTATGGCTATTATGAACAAGTACTCTGACGATGAGGGAGGGGTAATTGTATGACAAAGAAAAAGAACATTGGGCGCACCCTGTGTATAATTTTGACGTTTATTTTCCTTTATATGCCAATCGGCGTGCTTATCCTTTTTTCCTTTAACTCAGGTGATAGCACAGCGGTATTCCAAGGGATTTCGCTCAGATGGTATAAGGAGCTGTTTACAGATGCGGCAACGCTAAACGCACTTAAAAACACGCTCGTTTTGGCAATTCTTTCATCCGTTATCTCGACAATTATAGGTACTGCGGCTGCATACGGAATTTCCAAAATGAGAAATAAATACGTAAAGAGCGCAACAATGTCGGCAACTCAAATCCCGATGATTAACCCCGAGATAGTTACCGGTATATCAATGATGCTTCTTTTCGTGTTCGTGGCGAATATTGTTCGCTCATCCTCGCTTCTCGGCTTTTGGACGGTGCTTATTGCGCACATTACATTTAATTTACCGTACGTAATACTCCTCGTTTTGCCGAAATTCAAGGAAATGGACAAGAGTCTGCCTGAGGCGGCGCTTGACCTTGGCTGTACGCCGTTTCAATCGTTTTTTAAGGTTGAATTGCCCGCTATAATGCCGGGTATAGTTGCAGGCTTTATTATGGCGTTTACTTTGTCAATTGATGACTTTGTAATCAGCTATTTTACAACAGGCAGTGGCTTTGAAACACTTCCGATAAGAATTTATTCGATGACCAAAAAGCGCGTTACCCCTGATATGTACGCACTTTCAACGCTTATTTTTATTACAATTCTCGTTCTTTTGTTAATTTCCAATTTTGCAAGCGGAAAGAATAAGATAGAGCTTTCAAAAAAGGCGAAGAACGCGGTTAAATTTACGGGAATAGGCGTGTTTGGCACAATTGCCACTGTAACCTTGATTATTCTTTGCATCTCCGCCGCAACCGAGGTTAAAACGGTAAATGTTTATAACTGGGGCGAGTATATTTCCGACGGCGGCGATGACTCACTTGACGTGAACAAGGAATTTGAAAAATGGGCAGAGGAGCAGTATCGGGAAAAATACGACAAAAAGGTCAAGGTGCAGGTAAACTACACCACATACGCAAGCAACGAGGACCTTTACGCTAAAATTGCAAACGGAGCGGGCGGCTATGACGTTATCGTTCCATCCGACTATATGCTTGAAAAAATGTATAGCGAGGGTCTTTTACAGCCACTCGATACAGAAAAAATTCCAAACCTTATTTATCTCGGTGACCAATTTGAAAATATGTTCGTATACGAGCATACCGTAAAGGACGAAAACGGCGCAGAGATGAAGGAAAACCAAACCTACGGTATTGCATATACCTACGGTGTTGTAGGTATTGTGTATAACAGTGCGGAGCTTCTTGAAAACGCGCCCGAAATTCTTGAGTATATCGAGAAGGAGGAAGCAGGCTGGGAGGTTATGTTCGGAATCCCGAAGCGCGACGAAAACGGTAATTTTGTGTATGACGAAAACGGCAAAATGATCCTTGATATGGACGACCCCGATAACAAAAAGTTTAACGAGGCGTACTTAAAGCTAAAGGGACAAATCCTTCAGTTTAACAACCCACGTGACGCATTCGGCTCAGCTATGTACTATCTTGGAATTGATGTAAACAATCCGAGTGAGGAGGATTGGCGCGCGGTTTACGGCTTGCTTGCACTTCAAAAGGATTACGTTCAGGGCTACGTTATGGACGAAATCTATAACAAGATGGAAAAGGGCGAGTCCTGGATTGCCGCATATTACGCAGGTGACTGTCTCTCTATGATGGGCGAAAACACCGACCTTGATTTCTATTATCCAAAGGATCAAAACGGTGATTACACCACAAATATTTTTGCGGATGCAATGTGCATTCCGTCCACTGCGGACGAAAGCAATTTAGAGCTTGCGCATTGGTACATCAACTTTATGATGGAGCCCGAAATTGCATACGCAAATGCGGAATATATCTATTACGGCTGTCCGTACAATTACTTACCGACGGACGAAAACGGTGACTCAATCCTTGATGAGGAAACGCTTGAAGCAAACAAAGAGGCAATTGATAATTACCGCATCAATATGGGCTATTATGAGTACCTTTTCGATAAAAATGGCGAGATACTTACCGACAGTGACGGAAGCTACATTTTGGAGTATGACGAAAACGGCAACCGTATCGTTGACCCCGAAGGTGATTACTTCGTTATTTATAACGCGGATTTTGAAAACTCACTTCTTAGTATGTTTGAAAAATTTGCTTATAAGGACTTGACAAATTCCTACGTTGAGCTTTCCAATGGCACAAAGGTGTCGAACCTTACAATGCTTAACGATAAATGGGAAACCTTGAAGATTGAGTCAACCTCAATGGTTGGCATCTATATAATTTGCTTGGTTATCGCCCTTGGTGTTGTGGCATTCTTTGTTTACACCTTTATAAAGAAGAGAAGACAAAGACGCTTCTATTGGGCAAGCACCACTCCATCAAAGCAACCGCAAAAGAAGCAGGAGCTGCCCGATTTTTCGGAAACCGCGGTTATAGCGATTGAGAAAGCAAAAAAGCGCGACAAATAGTCAAATTCAGACACGTGTCGCACAAAACGAAATAAAAAAGATACCTTGCGTTGCAGGGTATCTTTTTTTATGAATTGCAACAGAGTTGCATAAATTGTTGTTTTACAACATGAATTGTTTCTCTGAAACATGAATTGGCTAACGCCGTTCGGCTCCTTTATGTAAGGCACCCTTTAGGGCGTGCCTTGTGTTGAGCTGTCAGCTTGGCTGACTGAGGGATTGGCTTTTAACTCCTTGCGCCTTTTCTTTTCTTCATTGTCAATGAGGTCAATATGGAAGCCGTCCACCTCAATCCGGCTCCCTTGTGCAAAGGGAGCTGTCAGCTTGGCTGACTGAGGGATTGGCTTTTAACTCCTTGCGCCTTTTCTTCTCTTCATTGTCAATGAGGTCTATATGGAAACCATCTACTTCTCCGCGTTGTATTGCACCCATTATTCTATGGTAAAGCCCTCTGTGCTCACGCTCGAATATATCAAGATATTCCTTCATTCTTGCACGCTCCGTGTTGCCGTCTGCTGGGCATTTTACCTCAACGATCGGAAGCTCTGCTGACTTTGAAAAGGTTTTGATTTCGCGCTCTGGTGTATATATAAGAGGTCTTATCATCGTCAAATCCTTGCGAGAAAGATATGTAACGGGGCGGAATGCGCCTATTCTTCCCTCGAAAAACAGATTAAGCATAAAGGTCTCAACAACGTCGTCATAGTGGTGACCGAGCGCAAGCTTGTTGCATCCAAGCTCCTTACAGGCATCGTGGAGTGCGCCGCGCCTCATTCTTGAGCAAAGAGAGCAGGGGCTTTTTTCCTCTCTGACATTGAAGATAATTTCGTAAATTTGAGTCTTAATTATATGGTATTCAACGTCTAAATCGCGACACAGGTCGGCTATTTTTGAAAAATCCATATCGGGTAGGCCCATATCTATGGTTACAGCCACAACTGTGTAATCAATCCCTAAAACGCGCTTTAGCTTGGCAAGCGCACAAAGGAGCGCAAGCGAGTCCTTGCCGCCCGAAACGCCAACGGCAATTTTGTCGCCACTCTCTATCATTGAGTATTCCTCGACAGCCTTTCGTGCGTGGCTTAAAATTCTTTCAATACTTGAAAATTCTTTCATTTTAACCTCTTTTGAAAAAATGCATATAATGTGTAGTAAATCTAAATTTTCGGGGGAATTATGGCTATAAAAATTTATATAGACCAAGGGCATAATCCAAATCCGCCAAACACAGGTGCGGAGGGAAATGGACTAAGAGAGCAGGATATCACCTACGAGGTTGGTGTTCGTCTTGCGGAGCTGCTTCGTCAAAACGGTAATTTTGAGGTGCGCTTATCTCGTCCAACTGCGAGTACACAGCTTGGAAACTCCAACTCCTCAAGCTTGCGTGCAAGAGTAGATGATGCAAACTCGTGGGGCGCTGATTATTTTGTGAGCATACATACAAATGCTTCGGTTCAGCGCTCGGCAAACGGCACAGAGGTGCTGGTTTACGCTCAGCCGTCAACCTCAGCAAATCTCGCCGAGGATATTTTACGCGAGGTGACCGAAATTACAGGTCTTAACTCTCGCGGTGTGAAATCCCGCCCGGGGCTTTATGTGCTTAGAAAAACGGCAATGCCTGCCGTGCTTGTTGAGCTCGGCTTCATCTCCAACCCAAGCGACGCCGCTCGAATGCGCGACAACCCAAGCCTTTTTGCCCGCGGAATTTATCAGGGCATACTCGATTTTCTTAATTTATAGTATATCATAAAAAATTCTAAACTTCAATACAGAGTATGCAGATAATAAATTGAATAAAAAAGCCTTCCCCTTGAGGAGAAGGTGGATGCGTTAGCAGACGGAAGAGGTGTAAAACACATCTCTCCGATAGGCGAATACATCTGCTTTCTTCACTTAGGGAAAGCTTTTTTTCTTTTTAACCTTCAAACTGACGACCAAGAAAGCTTGCCGCTGAAACTGCCTCCATCTTTGAGGGAGGGGGACCGCTTTAGCGGTGGAAGGAGTATCAAACAGTTATCCCTCAAACTGACGACCAAGAAAGCTTGCCGCTGAAACTGCCTCCATCTTTGAGGGAGGGGGACCGCTTTAGCGGTGGAAGGAGTATCAAACAGTCATCCTTCAAATTGTCTGCCTAAGAATGATGCCGCTGTTTGAATAAGCTTTGCCTCTGTCGAGTGGTTATCGATGGTCGGATTTTCCTCGCTTGTTACGCATGCAACGGAGCCGATAACGTCCCCCTCGGACACAATGGGCATTGCGTATTTTACGTAGCCGCTTGCACCCTCACAAACGCTGATTCTTGCATTTTCCTTTGTAGTATAGAGCGAGCGCGAGTCCATAATACCCTCGTATTCCTCACTCAATTTTTTCTCATTATACTCTTTTTTAGACACTCCTGCCGACGAAATCACAACGTCGCGGTCGGTTATAACGACGCTCATATTACAAATTTTATTTAATGTGTCGCCGTATTGCGCGGCAAAGGAAGCAAGCTCGCCGATAGGTGAGTACTTCTTAAAAATAACCTCACCCTCACGGTCTGTATATATTTCAAGTGGGTCGCCGTCACTGATAACATTGACACGAAAAACCTTATCGCGCTGATTTCTTGCGCGTTGGGCTACCACCATTGAATAATTCTCGGTGGATATTTCGATATTTTCCGTGTCTGGATTAAAATTTACGGGTACTTCGCTTTCTTCGTTGTGCTTCATATGCTCAATCGTTCCCGTGCGTAAAAGCTCGTCAACATCTGCTTGAAGCTTGATTTCGATGTTATCCTCGTATATGATAATTCGATCAATGATGAGGTGTAGCGTGTGCTTATCAAGTTTATCTTTTTCGATGATATCGTCAAATATCTCGATAACCGACCGTGCTACACGGTTGACCTTTACAATCGTATTGGTGGTATCGGCTACCAAGGCAAGCTGATTGGTCAAGCCTTCGATGCGGTTGTTGGCTTCTTCAATCAGAGCATCGTAGGTTTCTTCCATCACCTGCGCGTTATCCTTGTGCCTTGCCATATCACGAATTTTTTGACGGGCGAGTAATTTTAATTCTTCTCGTTCCGCTTCGATCTGCGCCCTTAATTCATCGGCTGCAAGCATACCGCTATCGGTTGCTCGCTGTTCGTGGCTGAGCATTTCTTCAAGGATACGAAGCATAGCCGCCGAGTTATCCCGTACTCTCTTGACATATTGCTTTAGCATTTTATCAAGGAAGTCGGCTCTCACGTGATGCGAGGTACATCCTGCAAGTCCTCTTACGTGATACGTTCCACAAGTGTATGCTTCTGCAAGGTCTTTACGGCTCATAGCAAACATCGGACTTCCGCAATCACCGCAGAACATAAAGCCCGAGTAGGTATTATCGTATTTTTTAACACCTCGGTAGTGGTTC
>JAGALA010000055.1 GCA_017625935.1 Clostridia bacterium | reverse complement strand
TAAGGTTGAAAAGCTCCGCTTTTCTTCGTTATTGTGGTTTATTATCGCCGATTTTTGCTCTACCGTACACAAGTACGCCGACGCTTAAAAATCGACGATTTCTGCTCTTAATCTGTCAACCCCCCGAGTCCTTTTTGGGCAGCTCATTAACAATAAAAAGCAGAATTTCGTAGTGAAATTCTGCTTTTTTCGTTATTTGGATGAAACCTATTGATTTTACTGGATTCTTAATGAGCCAGCCCCTTTTTGTGTAATGAATAATGAATAGTGAAGAAGGCGAAAAACAGACACGTCCTCGGCTTTTTTTGCCAAAACGTGTCTGCAATTTTATTAAATTCGAGGGTAAAATCAGAGCAAATCCTCGTTGTAAACGGCTCGTATGCCGCCGATGAATTTTGGGCGTGTGCGCGCACAGGTGATATTTGCTTCGCCTATTTTTGAAACAGAGAGGCGCACAGGCACAGCCACCTTTTTTAGATGCATGCCGATCAGTGTTGAGCCAATGTCAATTCCCGCATCCGCCTTGATTTCCTCAACCACAACGGGGTCGGAAAAGCAGGAGTATGCAAACGTGGCAAGTGAGCCGCCCGCCTTTCTTTGCGGAACAACGTTGACCTCCTCACAGTAGTGAGGCATACATTCTCGTTCAATTACAATTGCACGGTTTAAGTGCTCACAGCATTGAAACGCAGGGTAAATTCCCTTTGGCAGAAGCACGTAGGTTATAGCGTCGTAAATCTCCTCGGCGACGTTTTCACTTCCGCTCGTGCCGATTTTTTCGCCAACCACCTCGCTTGTTGAGCAGCCGATAACCAAAATATCGCCCGCCTTTAATTTCGCAGCCTCGCAAAGCTCGCGTATTGCATTTATTGAATCCTCTCTTATACTCATAAGTCCTCCGACGTTAGTTATATTTTATAGTTAAGTTCAAGAAATATTTTACCATTACTTGATAAAAATGTCAACTATTTTACATCTGTTCAAGATTTATTCACAATTATAGTATATACTATATAGGAAAAATAATTAATCATTAAAATAAAGAGAGGAATTACTATGGCAAAGATTCTTAACAAGCTTCAAAATCCAATTGGCGTTAAAGGTCCTGTTCTTACAATCGTAATGGACGGCGTTGGTATCGCTCCAGATACTGCAGGCAACGCAGTTAAGCAGGCGTACACACCTACACTCGATATGATTATGGAAAAATATAAAACCGTAGCCCTTAAGGCGCACGGCACAGCAGTTGGCTTGCCAACTGACGACGATATGGGCAACTCCGAGGTTGGCCACAACGCACTTGGCTCAGGTCAGGTTTTTGCACAGGGCGCAAAATTAGTTTCCGAGTCTATTGAAAACGGCAAAATGTTTGCTTCATCAACTTGGCAAAATATCGTTAAAAATGTAAAGGACAATGACGGCACACTTCACTTTATCGGTCTTTTCTCCGACGGTAACGTTCACTCACATATCGACCACTTAAAGGCTATGATAGTAAGAGCTAAGGAAGAAAACGTTTCTCGCGTTCGCCTCCACATTCTTATTGACGGCCGTGACGTTGGTGAAACAAGCGCGCTTGACTATATCGTTCCTTTTGAAGATTTCCTTTCAGAGCTTCGCTCGGACAGCTTCGACGTTATGATCGCATCAGGCGGCGGACGTATGGTTATCACAATGGACAGATACGAGGCGAACTGGAAAATGGTTGAGCTCGGCTGGAAGACACACGTTCTTGGCGAGGGCAGACAGTTCCCGTGCGCAAAATGTGCGGTTGAAGCATACCGTGAGGAATACAAGGTTATCGACCAGGACCTCCCACCGTTCGTTATTGCAAAGGACGGCGTACCTGTTGGTACAATTAACGACGGCGACAGCGTTATCTTCTATAACTTCCGCGGCGACCGCGCTATTGAAATTTCTAAGGCGTTTGACGACCAAGAATTTGACAAATTTGACAGAGTTCGTTATCCAAACGTAGTATATGCAGGCATGCTCGAGTATGATGGCGACCTTCACATTCCGTCAAACTACCTCGTTAACCCACCGGAAATCACCAACACAATGGGTGAATATCTTGCGAATACAGGCGTTAGCCAGCTTGCAATCTCCGAAACGCAAAAGTACGGTCACGTTACCTACTTCTGGAACGGAAACAAGAGCGGCAAGTTCGATAACGACCTTGAAACCTATATCGAAATTCCATCAGATGTTGTTCCATTCGAGCAAAGACCTTGGATGAAATGCGCCGAAATCACCGACAAGCTTATTTCTTGCCTTGAAAGCGGAAAATATAAGTCACTTCGCGTAAACTTCCCGAACGGAGATATGGTTGGCCACACAGGAAACATCTTGGCAACACGTTGCTCAATGGAAGCGCTTGACCTTCAGCTTAAGAGAATTCTTGACGTGGTTGATAAGCTTGAGGGCGTTGCTCTCATCACTGCTGACCACGGTAACGCAGACGAAATGTACGAGGTTGACAAGAAGGGTCAGCTAAAGGTAGGCAAGGACGGCTCCTACAAGGCAAAGACAAGCCACACCTTGAACCCTGTTCCGTTTATCGTTTACGATAATTTCTATAACGATAAGTACACAGTAAAGGTTGACGGTGAGTACGGTCTTTCAAACGTAGCCGCAACTGTTGTAAACTTCCTTGGCTATGAAGCGCCGAATATGTGGGACGAATCAATCGTTGAGGTAAAATAAACAGCGGCAGACACATTAAGGCATAAACACATTCCGCAAAAAAGCCATTAAATCATAACAGTAAAAAAGGGTTGAGAAATCAACCCTTTTGTGTTACAATAAATATGCAAATAAATTTAAGGGGGCGCGCCGCGTGAAAATTTACTATCAGGACGACGAAATTATAGTGGTGGAGAAGGAATACGGCGTTTCCTCTCAGGAGTCAAACAGCGAAAATATGATTTCGCTCATTGAAAAGGAAACGGGTGTAAGGACGTTTTGCGTGCATCGCCTTGACACACAAACAACAGGCGTTATGGTTTACGCAAAAACCAAGGAAAGCGCATCGCATCTTTCGCGTATTGTCGCAAGCGGAGAAATGCACAAGGAATATTTAGCCGTGTGCCACGGAAAAACACCCGAATATGTGGAAATGGTTGACCTTTTATACCACGATAAACTAAAAAACAAATCGTTTGTCGCCAATAAAAAGAGAAGCGGAACAAAGGAAGCAAAGCTTGAATTATGGACACAGGGCGAGGGAAAATACAAGGAAAAGGAGCTTTCTCTTGTCAAAATTTTGCTTCATACAGGGCGCACACACCAAATTAGAGTTCAGCTTTCCTCACGAGGCAATCCACTTTACGGTGACGGAAAATACGGTGCCAAGGATAACGACAAAATCGCACTTCATTGCTATAAGCTTGGCTTTTTGCATCCAAACGGAAAATATATGAGCTTTGTGTCAATTCCCGATGGCGGGGCTTGGGGTGCGTTTGAAAATTTACTTCCGAGCGAGTAATCAAAAAGCAAGTAAGAGCAGCTTGCAAATTATAAATCCAAAGAAAAACGAAATAGGCAGGGTGATAAGAGAGGTTAGAAAAATCCTCATTATCACCCTTTTGCTTTGACCGCTCGCCACTCTGTCGGTGGCAAAGACCGATGCGCTTTTTACGTTTCCTGTGCTAACGGGCATGCCAAGAATGGAGCATACAATAAGGGTACAAAAAGCAGCGGCATCCGCAAAAAAACCGCTTGATGTGTCTGTATTTTCACTTAATTTGTCTATTGACGAGAGGATTCTTTTGCCGCTGAGCACGGTGGAAACACCCATAACCGCGGCAACTGAGAAAACAGCCAAGGCAGGAGGCGCGGACACGTTAGCGAGGTTGACGCCCGACAAAATAAGTATAATTGCCAAAAGCTTTTGCCCATCCTGCACGCCGTGCATAAATGAAAGGGCACAGCAAGAAAGCGCAAGAAAGGTGGTGCGCACACGGATTCTTTTTCTGAAAATCCATAAAAACAAGCGCGCGAGAGCATATGATGCGAGCGTGGAAATTACCATGCAAAATGTGATAAAAAATATTTTGCCAAGGCGCAAGCTCCCCTTTCCCACACTTAAGCTTGCACCCATTAATGAAAAAAGGAGTGCGTGGCTCTCGCTTGACGGCATTTTAAAAAGCCAAGCTAAAGCACCAACCGAAATTACAGTAATCAAGCAGGAGCAAACAATGACCGTGCCGTTTTCCCCGCTTTTTGTGTCGGCAAGAGCCCATACGCTTTTTCCAACCGAAAACGATATAAATGCGGAAGCAATAACGCCCAAAAAATTTAAGCCTCCGCTAAGAAACGAGGCGCGCCTGAGCGAGAGTGCCCCTGCCTTTACAGATGAGTGAATGGAGTTTGGCGCATCGGTAAAGCCGTTTACAAAAACTACGCCCAAGGCGAGGAAAAATGCAAAAAAGTCAAGGGGAGTGTCTAATTTTGACAGTAAATTCATAAAACCTCCTTGATAAACGGGGTGAGCAAGGTGCGCGCACAACGACAAAATGTAAGCCGAGCGATGCAAAAGCAACGCAACGGTCAACTTTTTCATCCTTCTACATAAAATGTATTTAAGGGGAGGATTTTATATGATACTTGAAAAGGAATATTTAAGGGAGCGTGCCGTGCGCTATGCGCGCAAATTCGCTCTTGTCAGAAATCCGCTTTTCTATACCTTTGAGGGCATAGGGGGGAACTGCACCAATTTTGCCTCACAATCTGTTTTGGCGGGCAGCTGTGTTATGAATTATAATGACGTTTACGGCTGGTATTATCTTTCGCTTGCTAAGCGTAGTGCTTCGTGGACGGGCGTTGAATTCTTTTACAATTTTATGACAACAAATGAGGGAGTCGGTCCGTTTGGTAAGCGTGCCCAGCTTTCCGAGGCACAGCTTGGCGACCTCATTCAGCTACAAAACAGCGAGGGGCGGTTTTATCATACTCTTGTAATAACAAAAATCGAAGAAAATGAAATTTATATTTGCGCAAATTCAAACGACGCGCTCGATAGACCCTTGTCAAGCTATGACTATGATTCGCTCCGTGTAATCCATATTGAGGGCGTGCGCTACGATACAAGGTATCAGATAGAGTGCTTTGACTCGCTTTATTCCCCACCCGGCACCGAAATTCCCGAGCCGCCCGAGTTTGCCCCGCGCCCACCGCAAGATGTGATGACAGCACCGCAGACAACACCGCAGACAACACCGCAGACAACGCCACAAACAACACCGCAGACAACACCGCAGACAACACCACCGACAACACCGCAGACAACGCCACCGACAACGCCACAGACAACACCGTAAACGTCGCCGCAGGAGATGCCAATTGCCGAACCAAGCGCGCCTTCGCCTGACGCCTACACCACTTTGACACCAATCTCACCCGAGGGGTGAGCGCAAAAGGGATTTTGTAGCCAACATTGACTTAAACCCACTCGAAAGAGCTTTACAATACCGTTTAAGCGCAACATCTTTTTGTCACACAGTATCAAGCTTGCAACAAAATGCACAAAAAACGAGCTTTTTGGAGCGAGGAATAAAAGGCGGTTTTGTTGCTTTTGTACAAAAGTACACATAAACGGGAGCTATCTTAAAAAATTTTTGTTAAATAAGTATAAACTTGCTTGACAAAAACTTCATTTTATAGTATTATTAATATGTATAAAATTCTATATAAATAGATTTGCTACAGTACATATTTTTTCGGAGGAAGAAAAATGAAAAAAAGATGGCTCTCGGTAGTACTTATTATCCTTTCAATTTGCTTAGTATTACCAATTGTTGCTGCTTGTGCAGGTCGTGGTACCGACACAAATAGCGGCACAAATACCGACTCGGGAAATACCGATACCGGTAATACCGATACGGACAACGGCGGTGATTCAACTCCGACAGGCGGCGCGTCTGTTCTTGAATCAAAATCTGTTCCTGTTATAAATTATCTCAGAATCGCTGAAATCGGCGAAAACAGCGTTACTATCAAGTTCAACCTTGTTGGTACCGCAAACAAGTATGAGGTAAGATATTCAAACAAGGAAATCACAGACAAAAACTATGACAAGGCAACTGTTGCTGACGTTACAGTAACAGGTGACGGCGCTATCAAGACCTTTACTATTAATAACCTTTCAGTAGGTAAAGAGGACAAGGCGTATATCGCGGTTACTGCCGAGAATGATTTTGCGGTTAGCGACTATAAGACGGTTCGCGCAGGCGGTACTGAGCTTATCGTGCTTGACCATACAAACCCGCAACAGCTCTATAACGGTGAAACAAACCGTGGCTTGACACAGCTTATCGACGAGCAGACAATCGTTGGTGACCCGTTAATAGGCGACTATTGGGATACTCCTGTTTCAAGGGTTGAGCAATTCTGGTTTGAAAAGGGTCACGTTTTCCCGAACTGGGTTAAGGATGTAACCGATGAGCGCTTCGGCACTCAGCTTGCTCCTATCATCGACCTTGAATACGTTCACTACGTTGATACCGTTATGCTTTATTACGGTCTTACAACATATGACGTAACAGTTCGTGCTTCTAAGGACGCGGCTAACTTTAATACTCCTGAGGCTTGGGACTTTGAAAAGACCTACAAGGCAGAGGAGCTTACTAAGTATGCTTATCAAAGCGTAGAAATCGGTATTGAAGCAAGATACGTTCAGGTTGAATTTACAGACGGTCAAGCTCCTACGGAGGTTCTCGTATACGGTTACGCTGTTGGCGAGGACGAAAATATGTTGATAAAGGAGCCAACACACAAGCTTCCTACAATCAAGGAGGTTATGGGTCAATGCGGCTTCGTTGCAGGCGGCGGCGGTAACTGTACGATAGAGCAGCTCGCTTGCTCGTATGTTGTTCGTGAATATCACAATATGGGTTGGTCATATTCACTCGGCTCATTCCCCGGTAAGGCGGCTAAGTTCGTTAACACCGTTGTTGGTGACTTTGACCAAGCTTACAAAGAATATTCAGAGGCAGGCCTTTTGATTATTCCTTGCTTACAATGGAACGAGCAATCAATGCCCGCACGTCTCTACGACGACTTTGAAAACAAGCTTTCAAATACAATCGCTTCTTGGGAAGAAAAGTATTTGCCATCATCATGGGCTGCATATGCAGACCTTATGTACCAATACGCAGCTCGTTACGGCACAAGTAAGATGGGCTACTTGGTAGAAAACATTCTTACTCACTCCGATGCGACCCCTGATAACTGTGAGGTTGGCCGTGGCTACATTGAGTGGCTTGAGTTCGGTAATGAGCCAAACGGTGAGGACTCAGCAGGTGCAACACCGTATCAGTGTGCGGCTTTACAGTCAGCAGCTTACGACGGACACCAAAGAACAATCCTTTCACACGTATTCAATCCTAACAGCTTTACCTACCCATTCGGTGCTAAGACAGCTGACCCCGATATTAAGGTTGCAACTGCAGGCTTTGCGGGTATCCAGGATAGATATATTATGACAATGACATATTGGATGAGAGCTAACAGAACAGACGGCTCCATCGCTATGGACGCATTTAACGTACATAACTACTTCGTTAAGCAATTCAATATGAACGACCAGTCAATCTTGGTTGGCGTTAGCCCTGAGGAGTTTGGACTTGTTGACGCTATGTCAGACCTCGTTCGCTTCAGAGATAAGTACTATCCTGACGCTGAGGTATGGCTCACAGAGTTCGGCTGGGATACAAACCAATCATATGAAACAAAGACATCATCACACGCATACCTCACCGAGGACTTAAACGGTGACGGTGAAATCTCCGAGTACGAGCTTGTTATGCGCGGCCGTGAGGTTCAGGGTATGTGGCTCATCCGTGCATATCTTATGCTTGCTGCTTGCGGCGTTGACAAGGCAACAATGTATATGTGCGAGGACGCAGCAGATGACGAGGTTGGTGCTATAGGTCACTACGGTACGTGCGGTATCTGGACAACTGCAAGAACAGCCGAAACACGTCACCAAATTTATGACGGCACTATTTACAGCGCACCTAATGAGGATGGCGAGCGTAAGGTTATCGAAAAGCTCGAGGTTTACAAGGTAGAAACTATTGTTGTAAATGATAGCGGCAACGAGGAAACCGTTGAGACGTTCTACCGCCTTGACAATGACGAGGAGGTTGAGATTCCCGAGGAAGGTAAGCTCGAAACTGCATCAAAGATGGAGGCAAAGGCCGGCTACTACTATATGTACACTCTTATGAACACACTTGGCGATATGACCTTCGTTAAGGAAATCGACTCAGGCAATGAGGACGTGTGGATTTATGAGTTTACAGACGGCAGAGGCAAGGTTGGCTACGCAGTATGGTGTGCAACCTCTAACGGCACAGTATATGAGGACTTCGTTCTTAACATCGACGGCACAAAGGCAACACTCACCGAGTGTGACTACAAGAATGCTGACATCGACGGTGTTCAAACAAACCTTCAAATTACAAACAACACAGTTTCCATAACTGTTAGCGAAAACCCTGTTTACGTTGTTGTAGAATAATAAATTAAACATAAAAAGCACTCTTTACGCGAGAGTGCTTTTTTTATTGTGTAACCGAAAAACCGCCAATTAAAGCACCTCTTATTATATATAAAGGAAGAAATTTGTCGAAAAAATGCGCTTTAAGCACTTTAAACGGCAGACTGCTAAAAATTATTTGAAAATTTCGAAAAAATTTGAAAAAAGGGGTTGACAAACGGAATATTCGGTGGTATATTATTCATAGAGTTTAGCACTTGGCACAAAAGAGTGCTAAAATCAAAAAACAAGGAGGAAAAAGGAAAATGAGCTTTGAAAATCAAGCGTTAAGCGACAGAAAAAAGCTAATCCTACGTGCAATTGTAGAGGCGCACATCAAGCTTGGCGAGCCTGTTGGCTCAAAATACCTGATGCAAGAGGGCAGAATTCCTTATTCCTCTGCAACAATTCGCAACGAAATGGCAGAGCTTGAGGAGCTTGGCTATCTTGATAAGCCGCATACCTCGGCAGGCCGTATTCCGTCGGAGCTTGGCTACAGGTTTTACGTTGATACGTTGGTTTCACAGTACGATGCTAAGACGAGCGAGGCAAAGGAGCTTAAAAAAATGCTCTCGGTTAAAATGTCGGAGATTGATAAAATCCTCGACAACGCAACCAAGGTTGCCTCGGCAATGACAAACTACACGGCGCTTTCGCTCCGTCCGCGTCCGTCAAGCATAGCGATCAAAAAATATGAGGCGGTTTACCTTGACACAAGGTCATACCTTATAGTTATGATTGCGCAGGGCACCGAGGCGGTTAAGACAAAGAGGGTAAACGTTAATTTCAATATCAACCCCGATGAAATTTCCGCACTTTCAAAGGTGCTTAACGAAAATCTTTCGGGCGTTTACGTTGACGGTATTAACATCCACCTTATGATGTCAATGAATTCGCAGCTCAGCGAGCTGATAGGTCTTAACGAGGAGCTTGCAGAGGAGCTTGTTTCGGTAACCGTCAAGAGCATTTACGAAACGATGAACGAGCTTGGCAGCGAAATCAAGTTTGAGGGCGTTAACAGGCTTCTTGAATACCCCGAGTACAAAAATCTCGACAAGCTTCAAAAAATGATATCCACCATTGAAAACAAGGAGGATATTATAAGAGCCGTCAGCACCATTGACCAAAGCGATGACGATACGAAAATCTTTATCGGCTCGGAAAATATGGTTAAGATAATGGATGACTCAACTCTTATTTATAAGAATCTGAAGCTCAACGGAAAAACCATCGGCGCAATAGGTATTATAGGTCCTTGCCGTATGGATTACTCAAAGGTGCTCTCAACCATTGATCAGCTTTCGGATGAAATCAGTAAGCTTTCTGACATCGGCTCCTTGCCGAGTGCAAAAAACGAAGAGGATGAAGAATAATAATGAAGAAAACCGAAAAGAACCAACAGAACACAGAAAAAGAGGTAAGCGAGGCAGAGGTAAGCGAAGCGTGCGAGCTTGACCCCAAGGATGATGAAATTGCAAGCCTAAATGAGATAATCAAGGGGCTTGAGGCGGAGAAGGCGGAAACAAACGACAGATACCTTCGCACTCTTGCCGAGTATGACAATTTCAGAAAGCGCACCGCAAAGGAGCGCGAGCTTGTTTATCAGGATGCATATGCGGACGCGGTAAAGGGCATTATCCCCGTTGTTGACAATATCGAAAGGGCGCTTGAATACGCGGCTGACGAAAACGACAAAAAGGGACTTGAGCTGATTGTCCAATCCGTTCACGCAGCGCTTGAAAAAATGGGCGTTTGCGAAATCGAAACAAAAGCCTTCGACCCGAATTTGCACAACGCGGTTATGCACATTGATGACGAAAATCTCGGTGAGGGCGAAATTGTTGAGGTTTTCCAAAAGGGCTATATCTACGGCGACAGAGTCATAAGATACGCTATGGTTAAGGTAGCAAACTGATGATTGCATCACCATCCTGAGCGTAGTCGAAGGATCCCATAGGGCACAAAAACAAAACAAGACCGACGGGTCTAAAACGCAAATAAATGTTAAATACGCACACCGCCAAAGCGGTACGCGCAAAAATAATAACTCATATGGAGGAAAAAGAAAATGGGAAAGATTATAGGAATAGACTTAGGTACAACAAACTCCTGCGTTGCAGTATTCGAGGGTGGAGAAGCAACCGTAATACCAAATTCGGAGGGAGCAAGAACAACACCGTCAGTTGTTGCATTCACAAAGACAGGTGAGCGTCTTGTAGGTCAGGTTGCAAAGCGTCAGGCTATCACCAACCCCGACAGAACAGTTAGCTCAATCAAGAGAGAAATGGGCTCAAACCACAAGGTTACAATTGACTCAAAATCATACACTCCTCAAGAGATTTCTGCTATGATTCTTCAAAAGCTGAAGGCTGATGCAGAGGCATATCTCGGCACAACGGTAACAGAGGCGGTTATCACAGTTCCCGCATATTTCAGCGACGCACAAAGACAGGCAACAAAGGACGCAGGTAAGATTGCTGGCCTTGAGGTAAAGAGAATTATCAACGAGCCAACAGCTGCTGCGCTTGCTTTCGGTATGGATAAGGAAGAAAACCAAAAGATTATGGTATTCGACCTTGGCGGCGGTACATTTGACGTTTCAATCCTTGAAATCTCCGACGGAGTATTCGAGGTTCTTGCCACAGCAGGTAACAACCGTCTCGGCGGCGACGACTTCGACAAGAAGATTATCGACTGGATTGCTGACCAATTCAAGGCAGAGTACGGCATTGACCTTCGCCTTGACAATATGGCACACCAAAGACTTAAGGAAGCTGCTGAAAAGGCAAAGATTGAGCTTTCGGGCGTTACAACCTCAAACATCAACCTTCCGTTTATCACAGCTGATGCAACAGGTCCTAAGCACTTTGATGCTAACTTGACACGTGCTAAGTTTGACGAGCTTACCGCTTCCCTCGTAGAGGCAACAATGATCCCGACAAAGCAGGCGCTTAAGGATGCGGGACTTAAGGCATCTGATATTGACAAGGTGCTCCTCGTTGGCGGCTCTTCCAGAATTCCTGCCGTTCAAGAGGCACTTAAGAAGTTCATCGGCAAGGAGCTGTTTAAGGGCATCAACCCAGACGAGTGCGTAGCTATGGGTGCTGCAATCCAAGGCGGCGTTCTCGGCGGCGACGTTAAGGACCTTCTTCTCCTTGACGTAACACCGCTTTCACTCGGTATCGAGACACTCGGCGGCGTTTGCACAAAGATTATCGACAGAAACACAACAATCCCTGTAAAGAAGAGCCAAATCTTCTCAACGGCGGCAGATAGCAGACATCCGTTCAAATTCACGTTCTCCAAGGCGAGCGCGAAATGGCATCGGGCAACAAGACTCTCGGTCTTTTCTCACTTGACGGCATTGCTCCCGCACCGCGCGGAATCCCACAAATTGAGGTTACCTTCGATATTGACGCAAACGGTATCGTAAACGTAAGCGCAAAGGATAAGGGCACAGGCAAGGAGCAGCACATCACCATCACATCATCAACAAATATGAGCGATGAGGATATTGACCGCGCAGTTAAGGAAGCGGAGAAGTTTGCTGAGGAGGACAAAAAGGCGAAGGAGGCGGTTGAGGTTAAGAACCGCGCTGAGCATATGATCTTCCAAAGCGAAAAGACACTTTCAGACCTCGGCGATAAGGTAACAGAGAGCGAAAAGGCAGAGGTTCAGAGCGCTATCGATAAGCTTAAGGAAACCGTAAAGGGCAACAATACCGAGGCTATCAAGGCAGACACAGAGGCGCTTGAAAAGTCCTTCTATGCTATCAGTGAAAAGCTTTATAAGCAGGCAGGGGAAGCACAAGGTAACGCAGGTGCGCAGGGCGCTGACGAAAACGGCAACTTCTACGGTGCTGATTTCGAGGACAAAACAGATAAATAATTTTCAAAATTAACCCCGAGGACAGCCGAAAAAAGCGGCTGTCCTGTGTGGGTATATAAGCCAACAAAAAAGACGCCTTTTCGGCAAAATGTGCCGAGGAGTGTCGCGTTTTTCATTGTTTCTAACCTTGAAAACGACAGAAACATCAAAATTAATTTTGTAAAGTAGGTTAAAAATGGCAGACAAGCAGGATTATTACGAAACCCTGGGTGTATCTAAGGGCGCAAGCCAGGACGAGATCAAAAAGGCATACCGTTCGATGGCAAAAAAATATCACCCCGATATGAACCCGGGAAACCAAGAGGCAGAGAAAAAATTCAAAGAGGTAAACGAGGCGTACGCCGTTCTTTCCGACGAGGAAAAAAAGGCAAAGTATGACCAATTCGGTCACGCGGCGTTTGAGCAGGGCGGTGGCGGCGCATATAGCGGCGGCTTCGGTGACTTTGGCGGATTTGATATGGGAGATATTTTCTCGTCCATCTTCAGTGGCGGCGCATCGCGTGCAAATCGTACAAACGCACCGCAGGACGGCGACGATATTGTGGTCAGAGTGTCTATTTCCTTTGAGGAGGCGGCATTTGGCTGCAAGGAGGAAATTTCATTCCCTAAAATTCAAAAATGTGACGAATGCTCGGGCACAGGCGCACAAAGGGGCACAACACCGGAAAGATGCTCGCGCTGCGGCGGTCGCGGTACGGTTACCGTTCAGCAAAGAACGATTTTCGGAATGTCACAGACAACACGCGCGTGTCCCGACTGTGGCGGCACAGGCAAAATTGTTAAAGAGCCGTGCAAAAACTGTAAGGGTAAGGGACTTGTCAGAATTACAAAGAAGCTTTCGGTTTCAATCCCTGCGGGCATTGATGACGGACAAAGAGTTGTTCTTCGCGGTCAGGGTCACGAGGGCAAAAACGGCGGCTACCCCGGAGATCTTATCATTCAGGTTACAGTCAGACCGCACTCCGTATTCGAGCGCGATGGCTACGATTTATACTGTGATGTGCCTATCACCTTCTATGAGGCGGCGCTCGGCGCAACCTTAAAAATTCCAACGCTTGACGGAGATTGCGAGGTTGTAATTCCCGAGGGCACGCAAACGGGCACTGTATTTACCGTTAAGGGCAAGGGAATTCAAATGGTAAATTCCAAGGGCAAGGGCAACCTTTACGTTAAGGTGACGGTTGAAACGCCGAAGAGCCTTAGCAGTGAGCAAAAGAAGATAATGGAGCAGTTTGCAAAGAGCTGCGGAGATAAGAATTTCTCAAAGAAAAGCGGCTTTTTCAAAAAGCTTAAAAAATAAACTGTAAGGATACCGATATGGAAAATACAAGCTGGATACAAATCAAGGTCAGCTCCGCCGTTGAAAATAAGGACGATATTATTGCCGTTATGAGCATGATTTCAAACGGACTTCAAATTGAGGACTATTCCGACCTTGAGGACAGAATTTTGGACGGCGTGTACGGTGACTTAATTGACGAAAGCGTTCTTAATGCGGACAAAACGGTTGTCAGCGTTTCCGCATACGTCAGCGCGGACAAGCCCGTCACCGATCACGTTGCTTACATAAGTGAGCGCTTGGGTGCGCTCGGAATTGAGCATAAAACGGAGCTTATTTCTCTTTGCGAGGAGGACTGGGCTGACTCCTGGAAGCAATATTATAAGCCAATCAAAATCGGCGAAAAATTGGTTGTTGTTCCAATGTGGGAAAAATACGATGCAAGCGAAAACGAAATTATCGTTAAAATGGACCCCGGTATGGCATTTGGAACAGGCACACACGAAACGACGCGCCTTTGCGCAACGCTTCTTGAAAAGTACGTAAATTCAAGCACGCTTATGCTTGACGTCGGAACGGGAAGCGGCATTTTGGCAATCTGCGCTTCGAAATTAGGTGCTGAAAAATGCTACGCATACGATATTGACCCTGTTGCGGTAAGAGTCGCGCGCGAAAACGTAAAGGACAATGACGTAACTAACATCGAGTGTGAGGTTTCGGATCTACTCAAGGGCGTAAAAGAGCAAAAATACGACGTGATTGCGGCAAACATAGTTGCCGACATTATCATAAGAATGCTTCCCGATATCGGCAAGTATATGCACAAGGACACTATACTCGTAATTTCGGGCATAATTGACGAAAGATGCGCCGACGTGTACGAATCTATCAGCAAAAACGGCTTCACAACAGTCGAGGAAATCCACGAAAACGGCTGGTGTGCAATATCTTTACGCTTGTCGTAAAGATATTGCAACTATGATTGCACTTCGTGCAAGCTATGAGGCGATGCCGTTATAAGTGCTTCGCACGTTATGAGTGTCTTTGACACGTTTGGAGAAAGCAATCATATCATAACGCCTGGCAATACCAAGCTCATAACTATTGCGGTAGCAATATTATAACTTTTACAAAACGCACGCATGGCATCAACGCACAGCGCTCTATGGAATCACAACGGAGTTGTGTATGGAATGCGAAAAAAATGCGCGTATGGGATAACCCGTAGGGGGCGGTGTCCGAGAACCCCCAAACCTCATACTTCGGTTCGGGGAACCCCGTGTCCTCGACGCCCCGCAAAAGACGTCCTCGACGACCCGCAAAAAGACGTCCTCGACGCCCCGTTGGGACAACGTCCCAAATACTCGCTTGAACCAAACTTCCAACACCGCCATTTAATAAAAGAGGTACTAATATGCCGAGATTTTTTATAGACGAAAGCAATATAAGCACAAACGACGGCGAAACGGTTGTTACGCTTTTCGGTGATGACGCGCACCATATCTCACGCTCGCTCAGAATGGCGGTGGGAGAAAAAATAGAGGTGTGCGACAAAAGCGGCACGGTTTATCTTTGTGAGCTTTGCGGCTTTTTTGAAAAAGAGGTTACATGTCGCGTTATCGAGAGCGCACCGTCGGTGAGTGAGCCGAGCGTAAAAATCACACTTTTCCAAGCACTTCCAAAGGGCGACAAAATGGAAACGATAATTCAAAAATCCGTTGAATGCGGAGTATATAAGATAGTCCCCTTCCGTTCGGAGCTTTGCGTTGTAAGGCTTGACGCAAAAGATGGCGAAAAAAAGCGTGAAAGATGGCAAAAAATTTCCGAAAGTGCCGCAAAGCAAAGCGGACGCGGCATAATTCCCGAGGTGTCCTCTCCTCTTGATTTCAAAATCGCAATCGAGAATGCAAATGAAAGCGACCTTGTCCTCTTTTGCAACGAGCGCGAGAGGGAAAAGAGCCTGAGGGATGCACTTGATGGCACGGATGCAAAATCAATCTCCGTTATTATCGGCTCCGAGGGCGGCTTTAGCCAAAGAGAAGCTGACTACATAGCAAAGAGCGGTGCATCAAGCGTTAGCTTAGGCAAGAGAATTTTGCGCTGTGAGACCGCGCCGACGTTTGTTTTGAGCGCAATATCGTACGAAACGGAGATGTAATTATTAAAAGAGTCAAGTAAATGCTTGGCTCTTTTTTCGCTTAAAATCATACTTGATTTTGAAGCCGCTTCGTGATACAATAAAAACAGAAATATTTATTTTTGAATAATATAGGAGAGAAAAATGAAAAAGAAAATTCTTTTTACGGCGCTTGTCATCGCAATTTTGGTTTCCGTTTTCACAATTGTTGCCTCGGCAAAATCATATATTTGTGTTGACGATGAAACAGAGGAGGAAATATTCAGATATGAAATTGCAAGCGGTGATTATCCGATAACCTCGTATTCCGGCACGGGCTTTGCCAAATACGATAGCGATGGAGATGCGCTCACGTGGTACCGTAGTGCAACGGAAACACTTGATTCGGGTGAAATAAAATATACGGTTACCTCACTAAAAACCAAGGATGCCGTGAAGGATGACGGCGACGGTGTATTGACTGCCTCGGAAATTACGAATTACAACAACTTGATGAGCATAACCTTTGACGAAAACTCGGGAATAACGGAATTTGGTACTAATAGCTCGGGTAGCGGCTTGTTCCATAAGACGTCCAACCAAGGATTTTTCTTATTTGCCAATATTCCCGATTCGGTTACAAAGCTTTCAAACAACTGCTTCAGAAACTGCATATCGCTTATTAGCATCGGTATTTCAGAAAATTCTAAGCTTACCGATATGGGAGCGGCATCGTTTTTTGGAGCTACAAGCTTAAGAAGTATATATATTCCCAAGGGAGTTACAAGATTAAAAACAGAATTTATTTCTGATAAATATTGGGAAAACGGACTTTTTAGAAATTGCCAAAAATTAGAAACGATAACTTTTGGTGAAAATTCGCAGCTTGAGGTTGTTGAAAAAGGTGCGTTTAACTATTGCAATTCACTTAAAACGATTACCCTGCCAAATAGCGTTAAGACAATTCAGCCAAGAGCTTTTGCACACTGTCCCGCGCTTGAATACGTTAATTTTGGCGGTGGTCTTGAAAGAATTGTAAGAATCGAAGGCGATGCCGATGAATATGTATCACTGTTTCAACACTCGAAAAAATTAAAAACCGTTGTTTTACCTGCAACCTTTAAGGCGGAAAATTTAGCGGATGACCTACATACAACGTTTTTGATAGAGGGAATAACCGTGTATTACGCAGGCACGCAAGAGGAATTCATAAAGCTACAAGAAAAGTTTGCTATTGCAACTCTCGGCTCGGGTAATAAAGGAATTACAAATGCATCGTATAATTATATTAGCCCTTGCGAAGCGTTTTTGAACGGCGTACACAATGAAAAAACGGTAATAGAATATACAAATTATTCAACTGTAGGAACGAGATTTGACGGCTGTATCAACGAGGGATGCAACCTATACACTAAAACAGAAGCACCTATACTCTTTAAGAACCTCGGCTATTCCGCTGCTGAGTACGGTGACGGAGGAATGACTATCGGCTTCTTGGTAAACAGCGAGGCAATCGCGGAATATGAAGCTGTGACCGGAAAAACGGTTAAATACGGTGTGTTTGCGGTAACGGCGAATAATATCGGTAATAACGATATTTTCGATGAAAACGGAGAAGCAATAAAAGGCGTTATTGCCGCAGATATTACAAACAGCGGCTTTGATATATTCAACCTGAGAATAGTTGGCTTCACAAACGAGCAAAAGGAAATTGACCTTGCAATGGGCGCATTCGTTGGCACAGCCAAGGACGGCGTGAGCGAGTATGCGTATTTGCAAATTGCCGAGCCAAGCGAGAATGACAAATATTTCTTCGCCTCGTATAACGACGTGCTTGCGTTGTTGCCTGCCGACGAGGACGAGGTGGTACAGTGAAATACGTTTCCCCTAAATATGAAATGACCGTTTTTGAAACGGAAGATATTTTATCATCCTCGGAAAAATACGAAATCAGCGAGAGCACGGACGGAAACGGCAACAAGGCGGGCAACGTGATAATGACCGCGTTTGATTTGTTTAACTAAATAGCAAAATGGGCAAGAGAGGTGGATTTAACTATCCGCGCTCTTGCTCTTTTGTTGTTTTTGGGAATATAGCGAAAAACACCGATTTGTTCACTTTGCCGAAAAAATGTGCAATATTCACAAAAAAATATTAAAAAAACTATTGAAAAAGACAATGAAATAGTGTAAAATAAATAACACAAGTGCACAAAATGCACAAAAATACATAAATTTGCACAAAGAAAAAATCGACAAATTTATTCGGAGGTTAAATATGTCAAACAGATTGTTTCAAGGCATAATTCATCAAATGCACTCAGCAATTGACCGCGTTATAGGCGTTATCAACGAGAACGGCACGGTGGTTGCTTGCAGTGAGCATTCACTCATTGGTGAGGCACGCGCAAGGGCAAAGGAAGAAATGGCATACACAACCGAGGCAGCAGTGGTTGACGGCTACACCTATGAGCATATAGGCAACGGCGCAAGCCCTGAGTTTATGGTTTTCGTTGAGGGAGAGGATAAGGCGGCGGAAAAATACGCGGCTATCTTGGCGATTTCTCTTTCCAACATCAAGGACTTTTATGATGAAAAGAGTGACAAAAGCTCATTTATCAAAAATATCATTATGGACAATATTTTGCCAAGCGATATCTATGCAAAGAGCAAGGAGCTTCACTTTGACGGAAACGAGCCAAGAGCCGTTTTGCTTATTCGTTTCTACACAAAGGGAGACGTTTTGCCGTTTGACCTTGTTCAAAATATGTTCCCCGACAAAACAAAGGATTTCGTAATTTCCACGACAGACCAAGATATCGTTATCGTAAAGGGACTTGACTTAGATGCGACAAGCAAGGACGTTGAAAAGCTTGCACAGGACATCAGCGATACAATCAGCTCCGAATTTTATTGCAAGGTTGGTATCGGAATCGGTACTATTGTAGAGAATATTAAGGACCTTGCACGCTCATATAAGGAATCACAAATTGCAATAGAGGTTGGTAAGGTTTTTGAGAGTGAAAAGGAAATCATCAGCTATGAAAACCTCGGCATCGGCCGTCTTATCTATCAGCTTCCGACAACTCTTTGCGATATGTTCTTAACCGAGGTATTCAAGCACGGCTCACTTGAAACACTTGATAAGGAAACGCTCCAAACAATTCAAGTGTTCTTCGACAACAACTTAAACGTGTCAGAAACTTCAAGAAAGCTTTTCGTGCACAGAAACACCTTGGTGTACAGACTTGAAAAAATAAAGAAGATTACGGGACTTGACCTTCGTGAGTTCGACCACGCAATTACCTTTAAGGTTGCACTGATGGTTAAGAGATACCTCACGTCAAAGCCTGTTAAGTTCTAAAATCGTTTTCACTCGTCATATAAGAAAAGAGGGAAAATATGCAAAAAAAGGTTAATCTATCAACATTTGTTATAACAATAATAGCAGCAGTTTTAGCAACGTTTATTATTACCTTTTCGGGCACACAAATTGCAAACTCAATTTTTGACGTTATAGACGCATACAAGAACGTTGACTCCGTTGGCGGACAAATTGACGCTATGCAAGAAAGCTTGCCCGAGGACAAAAGAAACCCCGAGCTTTTCAAAACGCTCGCGGTAGTCGATTATCTTTATCAAAACGGATATATCGGTGAGGTAGACAACGAGGACCTTACTTATTTTATGGCAAATGCGTATATTGCTTACGTTGGCGATAAGTACGGCGTTTACTACACTCCCGAGCAGGTTGACTCGCTTTTCGGCGGCTTAAACGGTGAGCTTTCGGGTCTTGGCGTTTATATCAAAACCACGCTCGAAAGTGACGGCATTAAAATTTACGCAGTAATGGATGATTCTCCCGCTAAGGACGCAGGTCTGAAAAGCGGAGATATAATCCTTGAAATCGACGGCACACCCGTTAAGGACGTCGGCTACGAAAAGGCGGCAGATATGCTCCTTGGCAAATCAGGCACAAGCGTTAGCTTGAAGGCTTTAAGAGGTGGCGAAATCTTGGAATTTACCGTTGTTCGCCGCAGCTTTGAGGCGCAATCGGTATTTTATCATAAGTATGCGCTTGACCAAGCGGTAGGTATCGTGCGTATTATTGAATTTAACCAAAACACTCCCGCACAGTTTGAAAATGCGGTAAATACACTCCTTGACGGCGGCTGCAAATCGCTCGTGTTTGATGTGCGCGGAAACGGAGGCGGCACACTTGACTCGTGCCTTGAAATGCTTGATTTCTTGCTCCCGTCCGGCGTAATTGCGCATATCACGGATGCTGACGGCAACGTGGTGGAAACGCACTACTCGCAGGACGGCGGAATCGACGTTCCGATATCAATTTTGGTTGACGGCAACACCGCATCCGCAGGCGAGCTTTTCACCTGCACCTTAATGGATAGGACAAATGCAATAGTTGTCGGCACAAAAACGTACGGCAAGGGCTGTATGCAAAATATAATATCGCTTCCGACAGGCGGCGCGCTCAAATACACTACAAACCTCTTTAATGGCCCGACAACGCCAAACTTTGACGGCGTGGGCATCACTCCTGAGGTTTATGTGGAGCTTGCAGATGAGCTTAAGGGCAAAAACTATTTTGAAATTTCAGACGAAGCGGACAATCAGCTAAAGAGTGCATACGACGCACTGAAAAATAATAAATAATCAAAAGGTAGGTATATAGAAATGGCAGATCAAAAGACAAAATATACAAAAGAGGGCTATCAAAAATTAATTGATGAGCTCGAATTTTTAAAGGTTACTCGCCGTCAAGAGGTAAAGGATCTTTTGAAGGAAGCAAGAAGCTTTGGCGACCTTTCCGAGAACAGTGAGTACGATGAAGCAAAGAACCAACAGGCGCAGGTAGAGCACAGAATTGCCGAGCTTGAGTTCCTTATCAAAAACGGTGAGGTTGTTTCTGAGGAAAACATCGATAAAAACGTTGTTTCAATTGGCTCAACCGTTACAATTAAGTATGAGGACGGCCGCGAGGTTACCTATCGTATTGTCAGCTCAAACGAGGTTGCTCCTCTTGAAAAGAAAATTTCAGACCTCTCTCCAATCGGCATGGCACTCGTTGGCCACAAAAAGGGTGAGAGCGTAACAATCGTTACTCCGGCAGGCGAGAAGGACGCAAAAATCATTAACGTTGACAGAACAAAGAAATAAGGAAAATAAAATGGCAGACGTAATTAATAACGAAAACGTAGCCACTGAGGAAGACCTCAGTGAGCAAATGATAATAAGAAGAGAGAAGTTAAAAGCTCTTCAGGACGACGGCAAGGACCCGTTTGTAATTACAAAGTATGATGTTACTCACCTAAGCACGGAGGCAATTGCACTTTTTGAGGAAAAGGAAGCAACGCTTAGCGAGGGCGAGGAAATCACCGTTCGCGTAGCGGGCAGAATGATGTCAAGAAGAATTATGGGCAAGGCATCCTTTGCGCACCTTTCCGACGAAGGTGGCAAGGTTCAGCTCTACGTTTCAAAGAATGACCTTGGCGAGGAGGACTACGCAGGCTTCAAGAAATGGGACATCGGCGATATTATCGGCGTTGAGGGCGTGCTTTTCAGAACGAGAACAGGCGAGGTTTCAATCCACGCAAAAAGTGCCGTTCTTTTGTCAAAGGCGCTCCGTCCGCTTCCCGAAAAGTATCACGGACTTACAAACCTTGAGCAAAGATACAGACAAAGATACGTTGACTTGATTGTAAACCCCGAGGTTAAGGACACCTTCTACAAGCGCTCGCAAATTCTCAAGGAAATCAGAAATTACCTTGATTCAAAGGGCTTCTTAGAGGTAGATACCCCTATTCTTATTCCTATGGAAATCGGCGCGTCGGCACGTCCGTTTAAGACACATCACAACACTCTCGACATCGATATGACACTTCGTATCGAAACCGAGCTTTACCTAAAGCGCCTTATTGTAGGAGGAATGCATAAGGTTTACGAGGTTGGCAGAATCTTCAGAAATGAGGGTATGGACCAAAAGCACAACCCCGAGTTTACCTCTATTGAGCTTTATCAAGCATTCACCGATTATTACGGTATGATGGACCTCGTTGAGGAAATGTACAAAATGTTAGCCGAAAAGGTATGCGGCTCAACCAAGATTACATATCAAGGCACAGAAATTGATATGGGTAATTGGGAGCGCTTAACCATGGTTGAGGCAGTTAAGAAATATGCAGGCGTTGATTATAACGACTGGGCAAGCGACGAGGACGCTCGCGCGGTTGCAAAGCAGCTTCACGTTGAGGTTAGCGACGATGCTACAAAGGGCAGAGTCCTTATCGAAATCTTTGACGCATACGTTGAGGAAAAGCTAATTCAGCCAACCTTCATATATGACTATCCCGTTGAAAACAGCCCGCTTGCAAAGAGAAAGCCGCAAAACCCCGCGTTTACCGAAAGATTTGAGTACTTCATTAACGCAACCGAGTACGGAAACGCGTTCAGCGAGCTGAATGACCCAATCGACCAAAAGGGCAGATTTGAATACCAGGTTGAGCTTAAGCTCAAGGAAGAGCCCGACTCCAAGGCAGAGGTGGACTACGACTACGTCACCGCCCTCGAATACGGCATGCCCCCAACAGGCGGCCTCGGCTTCGGCATCGACCGCCTCGTGATGCTCCTCACAGATAGCGCATCCATCCGCGACGTGCTCCTATTCCCAACGATGAAACCTTTGAGCGATAACTAAACCCACAAAGCCTTATACTACAAGGCTTCACGGCACTTTCGCTTTTCCCAAAAAGCCGTTAGTATGCCAATAGTATGCCAATTTGCATGCAAAAACACACGGAAAATTTAATAAAAATCAAGCTCATACGAAATCAATCGTGTGAGCTTATTTTTGTGTGCCAAACTCCCTCTCTCAAGCGCTCATATGGAGCACCACAAAACCCATATTCAACACTTGTTTGTTAACTTAACAATTTGTATTAGAAAACTATTGTGTGTGATATTGGGTTCCCGTGAGCTCCGTTCGAAAACAAACAAGACGACTATGAATTGACAGCTTGAACTATTTAATCGAAATACTTATATGGGTTTCATATGACTCAAAATCCGACACTTGTTCCACTATTTTGTAATTTATAAGGCCCTCTCTCAATTGTTTGAAAACGGACTCATATGGACTCCGTTCCCAAAATTGTTATGAATCTATTTTGCAGATGTAGAGAACTAAGTAAAACTTCCACTAAATAAAAATAGCCGTGTGAGAAGCCACGCGGTATATGTTATACGATGTGAAAAGTGGTGCCTGACTTCTACTGTCGCCTTTTTGAGACACCTGAAACTTTACAAAGATTTTTAGTGATGTTATAATAGTTACAACTAGAAAGTGGAGGTCTTTAATTATGCTTATAGCATTTGTATTGGCGTTTGTTTTCTTTTTCTTTTATTATGTGGCAAAGAACAATAAATAATATTATATGTTTTACTTGAATAAAAAATAATATTATGTTAAAATAAAGTGATGTAGTCTACATTTTTATCACTTTATGGGGGATTTTGACATGGAGCTTATCGACAATAAGTCTAAATTGTTAGGCGATGATTTACATAAGGAAGTTAAGCAGGGTGCAAAGCTTAAAATGGTAGCATCCTATTTTTCCATATACGCTTTTGAGGCATTGAAGGAAGAACTCACCGGTATTGAAGAGCTTCAATTTATATTTCCCTCTCCTACTTTTGTAAAGCAGGGAATAAAGGATAATATCAAAAAAGAAACAAGAGAGTATTTTATTCCAAAGCATTTAAGAGAAACCTCTATTTATGGTACTTTAACCGTTCTGTAACCGGTTTTAGGTTTATGGCATTTATCTCTGTACGGACACTTGTTTTGACTCAGTTTCAAGAATGTCGAGAAATTCAGAAGAATTTCAAGATTTACCACAAGATTGTGTGAAGCAGAAATGAATGTTAAAACAATTCAGGTTGTTTTAGGGCACTCAGATATAAGGACAACAGTAAATATCTGAAAAGTACACACAAAATAAAAAGCAGTCAAATTTAATATTAGTATAGAGCTTGATGTAAAAAGTCAGGCTCTATTCTTTTGTTATCTATACTACTGTATAAACTATCTGTCATATTTACCTCTCGCCCGAGTCTATTTTAGCACAGGTGTCGCAGATGTAAACAGCGTAAAAATATTGCTTAAAACTCTAATTGTAAGGGAGAATGAGCAATATTTTTTCTTTTTTCTGTTGACATCTGTTTTGGTACTAAAAAGGTTTATGCATATAAACTCCACCTGTGCTTTTTTGACTCTGCCGAAAGGTAAAAATTAAATATGAAAGGTAGGTAAAGTCCTATGCAAAAGCAAAGTCAAAAGAAAATTGAAAAATCAATGGAATTCAAGAAATATTATCTTTCTGAATTTCAACTCCACGATGGAGAGGTATTCATTACCTTCAATATCGTAGCCATTAACACAGATAAAAACGAGATAACCGTTGCTATTAGCAATAGAGGTAGAATAAGCGTTACAACTTATGACCTCTTAACTGACAGTAACGGTTCTTTTTATTTCGAGTATGGTATCAATTACGAAAAAATCAATATCAACGATTTTGAGGGGGGTAAAGTAAAATGACTGATTTTGAAAGATATATCAAAAAATGTGATTTATCATTAAAGGATGATGTAGTAATCACTTATGACAATGTACAAGCATTGGGAAAATTCATTGCATTACTCGCTATCAAAAGAGTTATGCATTATCACGGTGAAAGAGGATATAAACTGTATAACGGTTTAATCAGAGATATCCTATACAAAAAAGGAGCAAACGAAACCTATAGTGACGGTTACGATATAGCCTGTGAAGCAACTTGCTTTTTATGTGAATTTATTGGTAAATCACTTGGAGATATTTGTTCTATTGAAAATTTAGGACAAAACATAGATGTAAGATACGCTTGCTTTAAAGTGGTATTCAGATACATAAATAAGAATATGCAGCACGAGAATTATACAATTGATTTTGGTCATCCAAACATAATTGAAATGAGTGTACCCTTTGAAACGGAAAGTGTTAAGGAAAAAGAGGTTGATGTTAATAGAATTAAGCGTAAGCTCAATATGACACAGAAGCAAAAGCAAGCCGTAAATTTGATTATGGGAGGAATGAACCCATACCAAGTATCAAAGCACTTAAAAGTCAGCAATGTAGCCATATATGAGCGTGTAAAACAGGTAAGAAAGAAATACATCAAGGTGTTTGGCGTGCCTTATGAAAGTTATGTTTACTAATTAACTAATATATCAAAGCCACTTCAAAAATAACGGCTTTTAGTTTTGCTTTATATACATCATTATTTGATGTTTTTAATTAAACTAAACTCTTTTATTGAATAGAAAATGCTATTATGTTATAATTTGTAAAAAAATCAAAAAAATTTTTAAAAATATTCCAAAAATAGAAACATTTGTTGACATATATTAATGAAAGTGCTTTTAGAGACAAATGAAAGGAGATTTATGACAAAAAATATAGAGGTAGAGCAAACAACTATTACAGATCAACAAATAATAGAAATGTATTGGTTGAGAGAAGAAAGAGCTATACAAGAAACAGATATAAAATATGGAAAGTTTTTGCTTAGAATGGCATATAACATTCTACATGATCAATGTGATTGCGAAGAGTGTCAAAATGACACATATCTTGGAATATGGAATACAATTCCACCAACAAGACCAGCTGTATTTCCAGCATTTATTACGCAGATAATGAGAAATATAGCAATAAATCGCTATAAAGAGAAAACAAGTAAGAAAAGAATACCGTCTGAACTTCAAATATCAATGGATGATTTAAATTATGCTCTACATAGTGACATATCTGTTGAAAAAGAATATGAAGCAAATGAAATAGGAAAAATAATTAGCGAATATATTCGAGGTTTATCTGATAGAAAGCAGTACATATTTGTCGGAAGATTTTACATAGCAGATAAAATCGAGAATATTGCAGATGAATTAGGAATTTCAATATCAAGTGTATATAAAGAAATTGAAAAAATAAAACAAGGTTTAAAAATTCATCTTGAAAGAAACGGAGTATATTTATGAATAAGAATTTGATGGTAGATTGCATTAGCAATATAGACGATGATATTGTTCAAAAATATTTTTATATGCGACAGAAATCAAAAGAAAATCACTTTAAACAAAACAAACTTGTTGTTATAAAGTGGTCTTCTATTGTTGCAGCTTGTCTGATACTCGTGTTTGTTTGTACATTCATTGTACAACAATATATACCTATCAAATATGAGTTGAATTATAGTTATATTGGAGCTAATGGGCAAGAAATTTATATACCAGATAGCAATGTATGGGTATATTATGTTGATGGAACAAATGTAAAAAAAGAACGAGTAACTTTACCTTGTTCTACTGAGAATATTTTTATAACTTGGAAACATTTAAATGGAATAGGTGATGATGTTGAACTTTTAGAGTGCAAGATTACAAGTAATGGAAATGAGTATGTTACTGATTTTATTGGAAAAGAAGTTGTAAACTATGATCAAGGTGATTATTTTTTGTTTGACATAACAATTTCAGAAAAATTGAAAGAGTATGATAATGTAAATTATGAAAAATTAATATTATCCTTAAAAAAGTCAATGACCGAGTTTTCAAATATAGAATTTGATGAAATAAATGTATATTTTAAATAGTTCACAAAATGCTCATGTGCATTCACGGGGCGTTTAAACGCCCCACAGCGAATTAATTCGCTGTGGGATAAGAATCAAATTGAGGCGAGAAAGGAGGAAGCATGTTTAACTCAATTTGAAAAAATATTCAAAATTTATGAAACAATTTAATAATTGAAAGGAAAGCAAAAATGAAAAAGATATTAAGTTTATTATTGTGTTTATGTATTATGTGTGGTATGGTATTATCTGTGAGTGCTGTAACATATCAGAGTGATGAAGCACAATTAGTTCCGGCTTTAGAAATAGCAGAGGGATTTGAAACTGTAGTTTCAAAAGATATGACAACGGGAGAAATTACATATTCAAATATTGATTTTGAAGAAAATGATGCGGATTTTTCATCGGGTGTTTCGGAAGCTCATACCGAGGGATGGTTTCCAACCACAGCTATATCCGTAGACTCTAACGGAATCTCTAATACTGTTGCTCCTAATAGTATTATCGGTAGCGATGGTAGAGTTGAAGTTTCAGACACCGAAGTGATGCCATATTCAGCAATTTGTTATATCGAAATAGATTGGCCAGATGGTAGCACTGGTCTTGGAACAGCTTGGATGATTTATAAAGATCTTGCTGTTACTGCTGGACATTGTATGTATAGTAGTGCTAATGGTGGTTGGGCTGAAAGCATTAAAATTTGGCCTGGTAAAGATGGATATGGTTTTTGGAACAATCCATACGGAACGGCAAAGTCAAGTGCTTTACACACTGCCTCTCAATGGGTTGAATCTGAGGATTGGGAATATGACTGGGGAATTATAGAACTCGATGAAAATATAGGTGAAGATACTGGATGGTTTGGAATTGGATGGTCTTCTAACGATATGACGGGAACAAATGTTACAATTTCAGGATATCCTGGGGAAGAACGTTATCATCAGTATAAAATGTCGGGAAAAATAACTAAAAGTGAAGCACTAAAGATATATTATAATACAATAGATACAACCGGCGGTCAAAGTGGATCACCTATTTATACATCCGATAATATTGCATATGGTATACATTGTTACGGAAGTTCTACAGAAAATTCGGGCACTCGCATTACCGAGTGGAGATATAATTATTTCACTTCACTTATGGATTAAAATATAATGTTTGAAAATTAGGAAGTACAAAATTATGAAAAAATGTTTATCAATGATTTTATCGTTAATAATGTTGCTATCATGCTTTTCTACAATAATTAGTGCTGAAACTAACGAAGAGCGAGATAGCCACTTTTGTTCTATTATAGAACAGGAAGTGATGAATGGAGCTTTATTTGATGGAAAAGCATTAACATATTCACTTAGCAATAATGTAGAAGATACAAGAATTGTAGATTTGGAATTAAATTATGATTCTGTAACAAATACTATGAATATTGTAGCAAAACTAAATTCATCTAATCAAAGCTTAAGTGTTGTAGCCAATGGACTAATGTATAATAGACAACATGTAAATTATAGTATGAGTTACATAGGAGATTTGCAAACGCAGTCAAATAATTTTACAGTAACATATTTTGAAATATATTATGATACATCTGCAAAAGCAAGTATATACATAGAAAACAATAAAACGGGTAATGTTGTTCATGCAGTTGCTGAAATAAATAATACTTTACTAAGTAAGGTTAATTTGGTTGCAGAATCTAACTTGTTAGATGAAAATCAATATATGAATTTGATATTCTATAACATTAAGTCTCCCAATCATGCTATAAATAATTTAGAAGAATTTAATACTTATACTATTCAGGGTATAATAGAAGAAAATGCTTCAATGGACAGTAATGGAGTACAGGTTGCAAATTCATACTTAGATGATTGGATTACACTTTTTAATGCAATGAATAATAATCAGAGCTTGTATTTTAATAATTATAATGTTCCTCAAGATTTTTTTACAGATGTTACAACAACTCATGCAAGCAAGCAGTGGAAAACATATGTGCCATCCTCAAATAGTTTTGATTATCGCATTGTTAGATGTGCCATTTATTCGATTTATTCAGGTACATATTCTTTCTATTTCGCAATGATTAGACCATATGTTTATGAAACTGGAAGCATGTCATTTGGATTTGTTCAAAGAGAAAATGAAACAACTATTTCAAACTTTTCATATAGAACTGAAATGACTTTATCAACAAAAAAGTTGAGATATGTTGCTGATAGAGGTATGAAATTCTATCCTTCTATAGCTGTTACACTGGATTCTGGTACTTTCAAGCGTGCAGCACTAAGAATTGAACTTGCGGATGTGAATAATGCATATGATTTGTTGATGTTTACAATTGGGCAAATTCCTCAAACAGCTGTTATATCAACGATAGCAGATATTTTAGATTTGATATCCCTTAATCCTGCGACACAACAACAGGATAATAGTTTAATATGGGTTAAATCAAGTACAGATTCTGATGTTACAGCATTTGTTTTAGAATTGGATGATCAAGGAATTTATAAATCAGGGGATCAAATTGAGATAGATGCAACAATGGAAAATTGGAACACTCTTCGTTATTTTTGGTCATATTCAGTGGTTTTACCATAACAAAACAAGATAAAAGCATACTCTAATTACAGTCTGGAAGGTGAAAAATGGGCTGCCGCAAAAGCCGATTAGAAATAATTATCTAAAAGCGTCAGTCCTAATAAATCTTACTATTTTGGGATGATCAAGAATGAAAATTAAGAAAAAATTAGAAATAACAATAATATGTATTTTTTTAATGATTGTTTGTTCGGCTCTGTCAATTTTTATCTATCGTTCTATTGTATTATCAGATTGGTTTGAAGAAAATGAACGTAAAAATGAATTCTTATCCGATGTTAAAAATCTTGAAAATCATGACGAAATTGATTATGTAGAGATTTATTTTGCAAAAACAAATTCTGAAAAATATGTTTACGAATTATCCCAGGACTGTTTTGACAATATGACTTGTTGTGATTATTCTAATAGTATTAGTGAATTGGAACGACATCAAATATTATCAAATGATAGAATAACAGTATTTTTTAAGAATGGCTCATTAATTGATTTTTACGTGTACGATAACAAACTTTTTTGGGGGAATGCACTAGAAATAAAGTGCCACAATTTATTTGAATTATATTTAGAAGTTTATAAGAATTCGTTTTCAAAATGATGCATTTGCATACAAAAGAGGTAGGAGCAATCCTACTTTTTTTGGCATAAAAAAGACCTTAAAATGACACTTTGACAGTTAGGCGTGTGCTTGTATATATACAAGTCGCCTCGCTTCGCTCGGCGAATACAAGCACACGCCTAACAAAACTGAACTGAAAAAACAAAAGGAACAAAAAACTCAACTTGAGTTAAAAACACAAAAACGAAGGCGAGCGAAGTGGGGTTTCGCGCTGATCCGCTTGCGAAAACACCCACTTTCTCGCTAACGCCTTATTCGTAAATTTTGTATATTTTTAAGCTCCACGAAAGTGGAGTTTTCTTTTTGCTGCTCTTTGCG
>JAGALA010000054.1 GCA_017625935.1 Clostridia bacterium | reverse complement strand
TGGGCGTACTTGTGTACGGAAGACCCATTCCCAAAAAATCTTGACAGATTTTTACGGGAGCCCTTGGGGAGCAAAAATCGGCGATAATAAACCACAATAACGAAGAAAAGCGGAGCTTTTCAACCTTATTTTTCAAACGATTCCGTATATAGGTAGTTTTTCTCTTTTTGTGGTTTATGGTTGTGCCTTAATGTGTCACCCCTTTTGTGTTTATTCTTCCTTGCTATTGTAATTCGGCGCATCTCTTATGTTGGTGTCATCGCGATGCCGCAAGGAAACACAGTTTACCGCCATAAAGCATCAGCGCAAATCATTTATGTAAATTTTAAAAGCGATTGACATTTGTGTGTGGGTGTGCTAAAATGCTATTAAATTTATTTTTTGGCGAGGGTTTTATGCTTAAGGGTTACAGGCGCACGATCGGTGCATCATTTTTAGGATATATCACGCAGGCGATAATGATAAACTTTCCGCCGTTGCTTTTCTACTTCTTTAAGGACGATTTCGGCATTTCGACCTCGCAGGTCAGCTTCCTTATCGCGTTCAACTTTGTCACCGAGCTTATCGTTGACTTGATAGCTTCAAGATACGCTCCGAAAATCGGCTACCGCAAGCTTGTTATTTTGGCTGATTTATGTGCTATTCTCGGTCTGTTTTCAATGTATTTTCTTCCACTTATTTTGCCGAAGGTGCCGTACCTTGCGCTTTGCTTCTCCATGATGCTTTGCGGAATTGGCGGAGGACTTATGGAGGTTTTAATCAGTCCAATTGTCGAGGCGTGTCCAACGAAAAACAAAAGCGGCATGATGAGTTTGCTCCACTCCTTCTACTGCTGGGGACAGTTCGGCGTTGTTTTGATATCAACTCTTTTGTTCCTTGTATTTGACGTTGAAAACTGGGGAATACTTGCTCTTTTATGGACTTTTGTTCCGTTTATTGACTTATTTATGTTCATTGGCGCGCCTATATACACGCTTACCATAGAGGGTCAGGAGAAAAAGCCGCGTGAGCTTGTAAAGTCAAAGATGTTTTGGCTCTTTATTATTATGATGATGTGCGCAGGCGCGTCCGAGCTTACAATGTCGCAATGGGCATCGAGCTTTGCCGAGGAGGCGCTTGGTGTTTCAAAATGGCTTGGCGACCTTTTAGGTCCTTGTCTGTTTGCTTTGGCAATGGCACTAACAAGAGTTTTCTTTGCAAAGTTTGGCGAGAAAATCAAGCTTGAAAGAGGCTTATTGATTTCCTCTGTAATTTGCATTTTCTCTTATTTGCTTGCTATTTTTGCACCCGAGGGCTTTGAAATTCTCTCCCTTATCGGTTGTGCGCTTTGCGGCGTTGGATGCGGTCTTATGTGGCCCGGCACGTTTAGCATTGCTTCAAGACGCGAGCCGCTTGGCGGTGTGTTTATGTTCGGTATGTTTGCTTTGGCCGGGGACTTTGGCTGCTTGGCGGGACCGTTCCTTGGAGGTCAGGTGTCGAGCATATTTGGCGACAACCTAAAGGTAGGATTTATCTTTGCCTTGATATTCCCGATAATAATGCTCGTCACATCTTCTTATCTCTTGTTCGGCAAAAAAGCAAAATAATTCAAAAAGCTACGCTTGTTTTGGAGCGTAGCTTTTTATTTTATGGATAAAATCAGACACGTCAAGGGGGATTTTCGCCTAAAATAGAAATTTTAGATATGAAATCACCTCGAAGTTAAGCGGTGAAAATGCTTGGTTCATAGCAAGAACGCAGGCGAAGGTGGCAACAAGTCCCAATGTGACACCGAAGAGGAAAACTGCGCCAAGCTCACAAAGAATCATTTTTGCGATTTGTGATTTTGATATTCCCGCGTAGTGGTATAGCATCAGCTCCTCGCGCCTTGCACGGTAGCTTTCAAAGAGGTTGTTGAAAATGCCTAACAATGAGTAAACGGCGATTATTAAAAGAAGCATTGTTGCACATCTTAAAAGTGATGTGTTTGATTCTATTTTATCCGCCCTTAATTCCTCGGCTGAAATTACGGTTGCAAGCTCGTTTGAGGAAGCGAGAGTTAAAGCTGCAAGCAGCTCACTTTCGTGTCCGTCCTTCGCTTTTACAAGCAACATATTCGGCGGTAAGGAAAAATGAGTGCTATCAATTATAACCGCTACTGTGCCTGTGTCAACAATGTCCTTGACCAGCAGCTTTTCAGACACTCCCTCGATGTTTACCGTAAACTCATCACCTACGCCGACGTTTAATGCGGTTGCATCGGTTTTTGACAAAATAGCCTCGTTGCCCTTTGGCAGCTCCTTTATTTCAAAGCTTTTTCCAAAGGCGTTTTTGTTATCGGTTGAGGTAATCAAGGTAAGATAGCCGCTTTCGTAGGTTGCGCGTGACTGATATACACGGCTTACCGACTCGGCACTTTCCAAATCCTTAATTTCATCGTAGCATCTTTCGGTGGCATTCAAGACGATAAAATCACCGTCGAAAAACTCACGTGTGGCATTTAGGTTTCCGTGCGCTGCGCCTACGAGAGCCGACACGGACAAAACGACCAGCACAAGCGAGGCAATAAAGCGCGAGGTGTTTTTCAAAACCGCTATATTTTTGATGCTTTTGAGTGCATAGTGAAGCGAAGCAAAACGGATTTTTGACGTGCGGTTTTTGCGCTCCGTTGCTTTGAAAATCAGCTCCAAAAGCTTGGAAATCAGACACGGGGTCGCCAAAAACACAAATCCGAGCAAAAGCAAAACAGTTAAAATTCCAAACACGATGCGAGCTCTTCCGTGCGATGCGAGCGATACGGTAAGCGTCAATGAAATGACTGAAGCAAGCACAATTGTGGGTATTCCCATTTTGGGTGCTTTTTTCGCTTCGCCGCGTGAAAGGACAAAGACGGTAACCGTCAAAAGCGACACTGCTAAGGTAAGGAGTGCGGCATAGATCGCATTTTCTGCCGTCAGCGAGTGAGATGCGTATTTAAACGCAAGATATTTTTCTGCGAGAAGAAGCGTGGGTAAGGACGCGAAAATTCCTATCGGTGTGCCGATAAGCCAATAAATGAAAATTTCCGAATATTGCAGCAAATTGAGCGTTTTTTTCCTTGTGCCTGCCGCAATGAACGAGTCATTTTCCTCTATCCTTTGCTTTGAGAGAATAAAGATGCTGTTAAAGACGACAACTGCGCACAAAAAGCAGCACAGAATAATGCTTAAATTGATAATAAGCGGTAAGCTGACCTCAACTATGCCGCTATTTACGCTTTGGCTAACCTCTACTACGGTTTTGTCAGAAAACATTTCGCTCTCCCTTAAGCGCGAAATAATTTCTTCCGTTTTTGTGTCCTCTGCCACGTCAATGTAAACCGTGCTATATGGCTTTATATTATCAAGGATTGATACAAAAAGTGACTCGCTTGCCAAAATTTCCATAACGCCCGATATATCAACCATAATATCGCTATTGTCAAAAAACGGTGATTTCGATATTGCACATACCCTGTACTCCGCGCGCTTGCCGAAAATTTCAAGCTCGATTTTGTCGTTTAGCTTCACGCCGTGTGTCCTTGCAAGCTTTTCGGTTATTGCAAGGGAGCTTGAAAGCTCGTTTTCCTTTATTTCACTGTATTCGGTAAAGTGAAAATCGAAAAGCGCGCCGATTTTATAAAAATCAACCGCCTTTGCAAAAACGGTATCGTCATCAAGCGATAAAACAAGCTCGTACGTGCCTGCGCATTTTGCGTCGCCCCCGAGTATTTTTTCAGCCTCGCTATCAAGCATAAATCTTGATTTTGAGTTACTGTTCAGCTGAACCACAAGGTCACTTGAGCCGTATTTTGCGTCGATTGATGCGTTTATTTCATCTGCAACCGAGCTTTTAACTGTGAAGGCGCATATCGACACAAGAATTGAAAGCGATATTGTAAGTATTATGATTATTGGCTGAAGCGGTCTTTTTTGTATGCCTCTTAAAAGATGCTTAAAAAAGAGCTTCACTGTTCTATAATTCCATCCTTTATTCTAATTATTCTTGTTCCGTAGGCGGCAACGCGCTCACTGTGCGTCACCTGTATTACCGTAGTGCCTTGCTCCTTGTTTATCCTTGCAAGAAGCTCCATCACTGTTTTTTCCATTGCGGTATCGAGCGCGCCTGTCGGCTCGTCCAAAATGATGATTTTAGGCTTATAGGAAAGCGCCCTTGCAATTGCGACCCTTTGGCATTGACCGCCCGAGAGCTGATTGGGAAATTTTTTCAGCATCGTGTCAATTCCAAGCTCGCGCGCGATTGAAAGCGCGTAGCTATATGCTTCCTCGCTTGCCATATGGCTCAAAGTAAGCGGGAGCATAATATTGTCAATCACATTTAGCGTGGGAATCAGCTTAAACGCTTGGAAAACGAAGCCGAGCGAGGTGCATCTTAGCTGTGACAGCTCCTTTTCGCGCAAGGCGTGGAGGTCTTGACCGTCAAGCTCAACGACACCCGAATCGGGCTTTAAAAAGCCGCCGATTATAGAAATGAGCGTGCTTTTTCCGCTGCCGCTTTTGCCCATTATCGAAACGAACTCGCCATCAAAAATTTCAAGGTCTATTCCCTTCAAGACTGCCTCGCCGTTAAAGCTTTTTTCTATATTTCTTGTAGCAATCATATCAAAAATTCATATTATAGGAAAATGCAGGGCAAATTCCGAAAATATACTCCTTCAGGGTTTTATTAAAGCCATCGGTTCCGCACGATGCTTTCAGCTCCTCAAGCGTTGCGCTCTTTCCCGCTTGCAAATAGATATCAAAGCCATCTTTGTAGTAGCTTTTTGCAAGCGCGTTATATGCTTCCTTGTTTATTTCTTGCGTAAGAGCTGAGTCAAAGCGCGCCCAAGCGCTATCGTCAAAGCGCTCTATCATAGCAAAAATCAATTCATCGAAGCTGCCTTGGCGCAAAAGCTCAATATCGGCGGTTGTAAGCTTGGATTGTGACTCGGCAATGAGCGAAAGTGTCTTAGAAATGGCTACGGCAAATTTTGAAACGTCACCGTTTCTTTCCGCCTCGAAAATGACCTTATCAAAAAACGATTTGCTTTTGTCGGCAATTATCGTTTCTGCGTAGGTTTCAAGGATTAATTCATAGCCAAGGTCGGTTACTGTAATTTCCGAGAGGTCAAGGGATTTGAAGAAAATTAAAATTTCCTCGTTTGTAAAGCTGCTTATCTCGTCGCCGTCAAATGCTGTGCCGCAGTATAAATCGCCTATCAACAAGGCGTATTCTATCAGGTAAGATACGTTTTCGGCGCCTATGTCACTAATAAATGTTTGCTTGCGTTCTGCGTATTCGTTTGCCTTATCGAGCATATATTCGTGCCCGTATTTTTCATACGCCGAAATTTGCGCCTCGTATTTTTCGTCATACGCGGCAAGTGCGGCGTTATATAAAAGCTCACCTATATACTCGCCGTCAACTGTGTCGGTAAGCGCAAGGTATGCATCCTTTAGTTCTTCAAAGCCCTTGATTTTTTCATCACCGCCGAGCAAAACCAAGCCCTTGGCTATTTTGTCACTGTTTGCGTTCAGAGAAATAAAGAGCGAATCGTACTTTTTCGGCTCAAGCGTTTTAGGAAACGATTTTTGTATCTTTTCCGCTTGCTTTTTCAAGCTGTTTATTTTTTCTTGGTTGGGAGCGCCGCTCTTCTCCTTCTCGTATGCGTAAAGGCAGGAGTAAACCGCGTTTTGTGCATAGGAAACCGACGCCTCGCTATATTCATAGCTTTCATCGTCAGGGGTGACGGTAATGTCGGTTTGAGTGACCTTTTTATGCGTGCAGCCCGAGAGCAAAAAAGCGAGCATAAACGTCATAATTACTGCAGAAATCAAACGCAAAATAAATGATTTTTTCGTATTATGCATACCGTCCTCCCCTTAGCCTACGCAAGCGCGATTTTGTACTATAAAAAGTATATCATACGCATATATTAAATGTCAAGTGAGTATTTGTGCATATTGCACAGTTTTGTTTTATAAATATAAATTTTGTTGACAAAGTTGCACAATTATGATATAATAACCTTACAAAGAATACTATCTTTGAATACACTTTAGGAGGTTTTTATGAAAAGCTTCAAAAAACTTTTACTTATTATGCTTTCCATAGGCGTTATTGTAATGAGCATTATGCTCACCTCCTGTGGAAAATGCAAGCACAGCTGGGGCGAATGGGAGCCGACCGGCGTTGTCTACTGTGACGGCGGCGAGGAAGCGCGTGTTTGCTCCGAATGCGGCGAGCGTGAAACGCGCTCAACGGGTGGAGACTACTCACTCCACGAATGGACAGAATGGAAGGACGTTACAAGCGTTAGCTGTACCGAAAACGGCGAAGCAACCCGTTCTTGCACAAAATGTCCAAAAATAGAAAATAAGATTTTGGAAAAAACAGGTCATACAGAAACACTTATTTGTGAAAAGTGTAACCTGCCAACCGCACCGTTGCCTGAATTCGATGCAAACGAATACAAATCACTCGGATTTAAGATAACGGATTACCAATTGAGCATAGTTGATAATATCAGCATTGAGGATTCATCATCAGCATCAATGCTTGAGCTCTTCTCCGCTTACATTGCGCTTGACGAAAACGACGAGCTTATCGGCTACGGTCACGGCATAATTAAAACCGTCGGAACAAACACAGGCGTTGAAAACGAGCAAGAAATTGCCCTTTATATTAAAGACGGCTATATATACCTTTTAGACGAGGGCTCGTCAAATGCCGATTCAACGTTTAGTGATTTCTCAGCGCAAAGAATTGCACTCGCGCCCGATGAGCTTTCTCAGCTTGAGGAGCTTTATACCGCATATGAGGATACAATTTTAGCGGTTGAGGATTGGTACACAAACGTTTTATCACCTATTTTTGCTGACGTTACCGTTGGCAAGTGTCCCGATGCATTAAAATCATTTATCACAAATGCAATAAATAGCGTATACGTAAGAGAAGCAAATGACGACGGAAGCATCACTTACACACTCAGCTTCGAAGCTTATTACGAGCTTATCGACACACTTTGCGATTCACCAATCAGCTCATACCTTGATGCTATTTTGGGTGAAGGCACATACGAGGACCTTGAGGGTCTTTTGACCTCTGATGAATTCTACGCTTACGATTTTGCAGATTTACTCAACTACATCCAGGTTGACCAAGGCATTGACCTTGAAGCTCTCTTTGAATCGCTCGACGCACTGGCGGTTATCGTGCTTGAAAGCGAGGATGCAACATTTGAAGCACTCCTTGGCTTAGTAAGCGGTAAGCCACTTCCCGAGGGACTTGACATTTACGAGACGATAACAAGCGAAGAGCTTGCGAAAATGACCGTTATGGACGGTATTTTAATGGCTACGGGCGCACCAAGCGTTGATGACCCGGAAACTGTCGAGGTAAACGAGCGCGAGGAATCCGAAAAGGCAATTAGAGATATGGTTTCCTCCTACGCCCAAAAGCTAAAGGAATCATCTATTGTTGAGCTTACTATGGATTCTTCGATAAAAGGGGATGAAAGAGCTGAGTACATTGAGAAAGCAAGAGAGGATTCCAAGGCGCAGATAGCTGAAATTGAGAAATTATTCTCATACGCAATTACATTTGACAAGGATGGAAATGCTACAGCAAGCTTTGAGATAAAAGTTGAAGATGAGATAACAATAGAGGTAGTTATCACAGACGTTATCACTATTAACGTAATAGACACGAGCGATGATTCAAGCAGCAATATTACAGCGGTAATCACACCGAACGAAACGGTTGAAATAAACGATGAGGTTGTTGAAAGAATCACTTCTCTTTACGAAAACGAGTACACCATTACACTTGATGATTTGAAGGATTATTTTGAGAAATTATATGGCTCATCATACAAATACATCATCACAGATGACGGTCTGATTAAGATTGATATAAACAGCTACTATTCGGAAGAAATTGAGAACGATACGGAAAATTCCACATATAATCTTAATTTATCCGTTGAAAAAATTACAGCTGATTACAGTGAATTAAAGGTTGCTCCTATTTGCGGCGGCTTATATGCTTACAGAGCTTCAATGAAGCTTTTTGAAACCGAGGAGTCAACTGTGTCATATACAGTTGTTGCTCCAAAGGATCTTGATGGCATAAGCTTGCGTGAATACATTGAGCTTGACAATCTTAATTGCACATTCAAAAATATGACAAATAGAACAACCTCTGTTTATTTCTCAATAGTGGACGGTAAATTTGTACCCACAAGCGGCAGTTTATTCGACACCTACGGACACAATTTTGAACTTAACGAGGAGCTTTCAAAAGAGAACGACGGCAGCTGCACAAATATTTACTATAATTACTACGAATGCACCGAATGTGATTATTCTTACAAGAGCTTCCGAACAAACGGACACAATGTAACTCCTGTTTACTCCTACGAAAACGGCAAATACTACGCAAAGAACAAATGTCTAAACTGCGATGAATATACCGACAATTATCTATGGACAATAACGGTTGATTCCGTGCTTGACTATGAATACTACGAGGATACAAGCTATGCAGGCTTTAGCATTACTATTGACGAGGCGACCGCAGGCAAATATACCGTTTATTCAGCGGCTGCAAGCGACGATAGCATTGATACGTATCTAACGGTTTATAAGCTTGAAAACGGCGGACTTACATTTATCACGTCCAAGGATTACAACGGTGATGACGATCAGTTCTTGCTTGATATAGAGCTTGAAAGCGGTACAACCTACGTCTTCGCCCCCCAAAAATACGGCTCTTCTAAGCTATACAACTCAGCTGATGTGACCGTTTATTTGGTTCCTTGCGAGGAGTAATTAATTTAATTTGCTTTCGCGAAGCAGTTTATTAAAAGACTCGGGTTTTTCCCGAGTCTTTTCTTATTGAAATAGCATTCTGAATATGATATAATAATTTTGAAATCTATTTAGGAGAGAATTATGAGGTTTCTTGAGCTTTTGGCAGGGCTGCGCTCTCCCCTGCTTGATAAATTGTTTTTACTTATAACGGAGCTTGGCGGCGAGATGGTTTTTATCGCGGTTTCGGTCATTGTTTTTTGGTGCGTATCGAAGAAAAACGGATACCTGCTTTTGTCGGTTGGCTTTGTTGGAATGGTTGTCAATCAATTTTTGAAAATTTCGTTTCGCATTTTGCGCCCGTGGGACTTAAATCCGAATTTTAAGGCGGTCGAGGCGGCAATGCCTGATGCGGGCGGCTTCTCCTTTCCGAGCGGCCACACGCAAAACTCCGTTGGAATTTTCGGCACGGTATTCTCCTTTTCAAAGAATAAGTGGGTGAAGGCCGTTTGCCTTATTCTCTGCCTTATCATTCCCTTTTCGAGAATGTACCTTGGCGTTCATACACCGCTTGACGTTTTCTTCTCGTTCTTTTTTGCAATTTTCTTAATTATCGTTATTTCACCGATTTTTGAATTTTGCTACAAGAAAACATGCAGAATGTACGCTTTCCTTGGCTTTATGTCCGTTTTGGCAATTTTCTTTGTCGTTTACGTGCAGTTTATTTTCGACCCCGAGGTTTTGGACGAAAGCCAAATGCATAACTATATCTCGGCTTTAAAAAATGCGTATCTCATTTTCGGCGCGCTTGTCGGCGTTTTGATAGCATTACCTATCGAGCGCTATCTTGTTAAGTTTAACGAGGGCGGAAAATGGTACACGCAGGTTTTCAAATCCGCCATTGGAATTGCGCTCACGCTTGGTCTGCTTGAGGGGCTGAAAATTCCGCTAAACGCGATTTTGCCAGAATATACGATTGCGCGCGCACTCCGCTACGGCTTGGTTGTAATTTTCGTTATCGCCGTTTACCCAATTTCATTTAAGTGGTTTGCAAGGTTAGAGGACAAAATTGAAAGAAAGCGCTTAAAAAAGCGCCTTGCCAAGAAAACTCCTTGCTAAACAAACGGCATCAAGGGCCACCGCCCTACACGTTCCACTAAATATAAGAACACCTCTCTGTTTTTGACAGAGAGGTGAATTTTTTATGATTGCGCCTTAAGGTAACAGCTCCCATGTTATCTGATTCTGCGGTTGCGCTCGCCCTTAGGCTCGGGGAAAATGCACCTTTGTCCCTTCACGCCCGAGAGGTACGAAAGAAATGCGACAAGTGCGCCCGGGATTAACGTCACCAAATAAAGTGAGGTAATTTCTATTTTTGAAAAGAGCCACAAAAGTGGGTAATACATTGCGTTGTAGTATAAGCCTGCTATGCTGATAAGACCGTGGGTGTTTTCCGCGCCGGGAATAAAGGAAAGCACTGCGATGTTTACAAGAATGAATATATTTATTGAATTTGCAATGAGCCACATTAAAATGCCCTTTGCTATATTCTTCTTTTGACGTCCGCCGTCGATTTTAATTTTATCTGACGCTCCCTTTTCCCACATACAAACGTATAAAAGACCAAGGTAAATGAGCATACCACAAGCGCCGCCAATCCAGGTGGCAACGCTGAGCCACTCGCTATCCTCGCCTCTAATTTGCGTGGTGAGCATTTCAAGCGCGATGGAAACAACGAGCCCGAAAATGCACATTGCGATATGATAAATAAACAGCTTTGAAATGCCGTCCATATTGGTTTTGAAAAATGCGCCAAGACCGCCCTTCTCGTTTTCGTCCATATTTTTGCCCCTTTCCCTTTGCGTAATTTATTCTATTATATAGTAAAATGCGGATAAATTCAATAATGTTTTAAAAAATTTATATTTTTGATACAAAACCGCATAGTTTTATGTTAGAATGAATATAGTGCTTTATTTTGCACCGAAATTTTGGGAAACGGAGGGGACGTATGGGATTTTCATATGAAGCAATGCCGCAGCTTGCACGCGATTTTGCAACCTACAAGCTGACAATTCAGGGCTGCTCACAAAAAACGGTTGATGAATATCTTTCGGATTTGCGCCTTTTTATAAAATTTATTCACGCAAAAAGAAGCGGAATAAAAATCCCGTCGGAAGCGTTTGATGCGCTTGACATTTCCGCCCTTTCCCTCGATTTTTTTGAAAAAATAGACACAAACGAGATATACGACTTTTTCGTTTATCTGACAAACGAGCGTTCAAACTCCGCAAACGCAAAGGCGCGAAAGCTATCATCAATTAAAGCGTTTTTTAAGTATGCTTGCCAAAAAAGGCGAGTGCTTGAAAAAAATCCTGCCGTGGACGTTGAAGCACCGAAGAAAAAGCAATCACTTCCGAAGCACCTTTCAATGCAGGAATGCCTTTTGCTCCTTGATGCGGTTGAGAGCGATAAGGAATCTAAATCACGCGAGCGCGACTACGCTATTATAACCTTGTTTCTTAACTGCGGCATGCGTCTTTCGGAGCTTGTCGGAATAAACCTAAACGACGTTGACAGGGAGCTGCGCTCACTGCGCGTTGTCGGCAAGGGCAACAAGGAAAGAATCGTTTATCTTAATGATGCCTGCCGTGATGCTTTGTCGCGATACTTAAGGGTGCGCGGTGACGGCCTTAAAAAGCCGCTTCCCACAAATGCTCTGTTTGTGAGCAAGCAATACAAAAGAATCAGCAACAAAACTGTTCAATGGCTTGTTTACAAGTATCTTGAGCGCGCAGGGCTTGACTACAAGCATTTCTCAACGCATAAGCTACGACATACAGCGGCAACCTTAATGTACCAAACGGGAAAGGTTGACGTGCGTGTATTAAAGGAGATTTTAGGACACGAGCAGCTAAACACCACGCAGATATATACACACGTTTCAAACCAAGGAATGCAGGACGCAATTGACAACAATCCATTGGCTAATATCAAAAGCAAAAATGACGATTAACGCCAACTGTCAGTCTTGATAAAATGGTTAATTTTATCAACATTTTTTAGCGATTTTGCAGTAATTGATACAATTTTATCGAAAAATTTTTGTGCAATTTCACTATTGACTTATTACAGCAAAAACTATATAATAGTTGAGGTTGCGCACTAAAGGTGTGTAAAACCCTTAATTTTGAAGGAGATTTTATTTTATGTTTGAAAGACTTAAGAAAATTCTTGTTGAAGAGTTATCCCTCAATCCTGATGACGTTACTCCTAATTCTGAGCTTGCAAATGACCTTGGCGTAAACTCACTTGAGCTTGCTGACCTTGTTCTTGTTTGCGAGGACGAGTTCGGCGTTGAATTCAACGAGGACGACATACATAAGTTCATCACTGTTGGTGATGTAGTTGAGTATCTCGAAGAAAACGCTCAATAATTCAAATGGCATATAAGCAGAGGCGTTTTTGCCTCTGTTTTTTACTAAATAAACGAAATTTTAGGTGGGAGAGGAACGATGCTTGAGCTTGAATTTATGCAAATTGACTATAGCGGTACAGTATCTCCCAAGGAAAAGAGAGCTTTGGAGCATAATTCTGCCTATTCTCTGCTTGACAAGATGCTCGGTGCGCACGGAATTGTAGACTACGAAATTTCAAGAAATGAAAACGGAAAGCCGTATATTGACGGCGCGAATATTCATTTCAGTATTTCGCACACAAACGGGCTTTGTGCTGTGGCGGTAAGCGATACTCCGATTGGCATCGACTGTGAAAAAATTGACCCCGCGTACTTAGACCGCGTGGATAGCTTTTCCAAGAGATATTTTACGCCAAACGAGCAAAATGAGATTAAAGAAAGCGAAAATAAGCTTGGAAAATTCTTTGAAATTTGGACACGTAAGGAAGCGTATATAAAAAAATACGGCTTAAACTCCGCAGAGATAACGAGGGTGGACACAACCGCGCTAAGCTTTCAAACCGAGATGCGCGGCGACTTTATTATAACTATTTTTAAGTAATTTTAAAAATATATTGATTTTACGGTTATTTTGTAGTAAAATATACACGAAAAATTTTTAAGTATCATAAAGGAGATTAAAATTATGTTAGTTTCAGCAAAAGAAATGCTTGAAAAAGCAAAGGCAGGCAAATACGCAGTAGGTCAATTCAACATCAACAACCTTGAGTGGACAAAGGCAATCCTTCTTACCGCTCAAGAGTGCAACTCACCTGTTATTCTCGGTGTTTCCGAGGGTGCGGGCAAATATATGTGCGGCTACGAAACAATAGTTGGTATGGTTAAGGGCATGATCAAGTGTCTTAACATTACTGTTCCTGTTGCACTTCACCTCGACCACGGCTCATACGAGGGTGCTAAGGCGTGCATCAACGCAGGCTTCTCCTCTGTTATGTTCGACGGCTCACACTACCCAATCGAGGAAAACATTAAGAAGACAACAGAGCTTGTAAACGCTTGTAACGTTCTTGGCATTTCACTTGAGGCAGAGGTTGGCTCTATCGGCGGTGAAGAGGACGGCGTTGTAGGCGCAGGCGAATGTGCAGATCCTGACGAGTGCAAGATGGTTGCTGACCTTGGCGTTACAATGCTTGCAGCAGGTATCGGTAATATCCACGGTAAGTATCCCGCTAACTGGGCAGGTCTTAACTTCGACGTTCTTGGTGCTATCTCTGAAAAGACAGGCGATATGCCTCTCGTTCTCCACGGCGGCACAGGTATCCCTGAGGAAATGATTAAGAAGGCTATCTCACTTGGCGTTTCAAAGATTAACGTTAACACAGAGTGCCAGCTTTCATTTGCTGCAGCAACAAGAAAGTACATTGAAGAGGGCAAGGACCTCTCCGGTAAGGGCTTTGACCCAAGAAAGCTTTTAGCTCCCGGCTTTGAGGCAATCAAGGCAACTGTTAAGGAGAAGATGGAGCTTTTCGGTTCTGTAAACAAAGCATAATTACAATTTTATATGTTAAAAAGGCACTCGTTTGAGTGCCTTTTTATTATAAAACATTATTCAATGTTTTTTTAATTTTATCAATTGTTTATTCTTCATCATTTTTGTTCGCTTCTATCATTTCTGCAAGTAGCAGTTGATTTTCTTGAACGTTTGCAAGTCCGAAATATAGACAGGTATTAGCAACGGTTGTAAAAATACCGCATATTAAAATTATAATTCCCGGAATAACATAAGCCATGAAACCAATTATTGCGCCGACGATTGTGGCAATGATCCCACAAACTGCAAAAATGCCACCAACTATTCTTAAAGTAGTATGATTAGATCTCATGATTTCTCCTTAAATATAGAATTTTACGGACTTGATTTCAACCTCGTTTTCGGATGAGAAAACAACTGCTTTTGCCCAGTTCATAATTGACACTTGGGCTTTAACTACTCCTGTTTTGCCGTTTGTGCCCTTTGCAACGAAGGTGCAGGCGTCGCGGCCGTCGAGGAGCATTGGGATTTTAATTTGTGCAAGCTCGCTTTGAGGTGTGGTAAATTCAAGCTCTATTAAATACTTGCCCGATTTTGCAAGTCCAAGCGCAACAGGTGCGCCAAGCTCTACTCCCGAGGTCTCCTTTTCGAGCGTCATTGTGCTTGTGTCAAGTGAGGACGCATCGTATTTGAAGCCGCTTGCACGGAAGCGCTCATATGCGTGCGTGGTCATTGCGAACTCGCAAATTCTCTTTGCACAAATCTGAAGCTCACCGAGCGTTAAGTAACTGCTTTCAAGCGAAGGAATGAGATTATCGTTATGGTCCTTTGCGGTTTCCATAACCATATAAATATCGTTTTGGGCTTTAACCATCGATGCAAAGTCGCTCGTTGAGGTTGTACCGTCAAGGTTGGTAATATGCGCCCACCAATCCGTCATAACGAAGCCGTCGTAGCCCCAGTCATCACGGAGCATAGTTTTTGTAAGGTCATAGTTTGATGCGGCGTGGTAGCCGTTTACTGCGTTATACGCGGTCATAATTGACTTAACTGCGCCGTCCTTAATTGCGATTTCAAACGGACGCGCGTAAATTTCTCGAATTGCTCTTTCAGAAAGCACGGAGTCATTTGTGTGTCTGTACCACTCCTGGCTGTTTGCCATAAAGTGCTTAATTGTTGCATAAACGCCAACGCGATTTAAACCCCTTGAAATTGCTGATGCCATTTTACCTGTAAGATATGGGTCCTCGGAGAAATATTCAAAGTTTCTACCGTTTAACGGGCTTCTGTGAATGTTAATTCCGGGGCCGAGAATCACGTCAATTTCGTAAGCGGTCATCTCAACGCCCTCAAGGGAATAAAGGTCTGAAACGAGCTCGTCATTGAAGGTGCAGGCAAGACAGGTGCCGTTTGGCATACTCGTAGCGGCTGCTCCCGAGTCCATTCTGATGCCTGACGGGCCGTCTGTTGCGCACACAATCGGCACTCCGTATGAAATAAGCTCCTCAGTAACACCGCCGAAGGCACAGCCTGTGCCTGCCGTTACCTTTGGCGAGTTCATTCCCTCTCCGCGCACAAGGCAAGAGAGCTGCTCCTTGGTAAGCTGAGCGATAAACTCGTCAATTGTATTCTTGCCCGTTCGTACGTCCTCAAGCTTAATTCCCCTGTCGCCTGTGTACTCTATTTCCTTTGGCAAATTAGCGTTAATTCTGTCAATCAGGTCGTAGTCCATTGTCGGCACGTCTTCGTATTCGATTTTGCCGTCAACATTTTTCATTCTTTCAAAAGGTGTTTTCGGGCTGAGCGCCTGAGTGCATTTTGAAACAACCTCTGTTTCGTCTTGCATATATACGAAAACAGGTAAAATATTGCGTGAGGAGTTGCCTGCGTAAATTATGTACTGACCTGCCTCAAGCACGAAGCAGCTCTTGTTGCCTGTTGCGCCGCTATCGTCAAAGGAAGCCATATCGCTTGGCGAAAATTCGAGGGAGAGTGTCTCGGATTCGCCTTTTTTAAGCGTTTTTGTTTTAGCGTATGCAATAAGCTCGCACCTTGGCTTTCCGAGCTTTCCGTTCGGTGCGCCGAAGTAGATTTGAACTACCTCCTTGCCCTCGTACTCACCTATATTCTTAACGGTTGCTTCAACCGAAATTTTGCCGTCCTTTAGGCACGCGGTGGAATTAATTTCAAAGCGCGCATATGAAAGACCGTAGCCAAACGGATAAAGTGCTTTTTCGGGTGCGAAGGTTTCAAAATAGCGGTATCCAACGTAAATGTCCTCCTTGTAGAGGTTGTTTTCCTTACCGCCGAAGTTGGCAGTTGATGAATAATCGCTGATGTCGTACGCAATTGAGTCGGCAAGCTTACCCGATGGGGAACAGCCTGTTAAAACCTCTGCGCACGCACGTCCGCCGCACATTCCTCCCTGCCATACGTACAAAACGCCCGATACGTTGTATTTTTCAACCCATTTCATATCGATAATTGCACCAACGTTCAAAACAACGATTATTTTATCAAAAACGCTTGATACCTTTTCGAGCAGTGCTTCCTCACCCTTGGAAAGAAGATAGCTTCCCTCGGTGGCTGAATTGTCTCTGTCCTCGCCCGCGGTACGTCCGATAACAACTATCGCCTTTTCGCCAAACTCTCTTGCTTTTTTAACAAGGTCTATGTCGATGTCCATTTCCTTTTGGCACCACGGCTCACCGCCCCAGCCCTGTCCTTTGTCAAACGGGTTCTCCTTTTTCCATTCCTCATAAACGGAAAGCAGCTCCTCGTTTATTTTTACGTAGTTAAGGCTTTTAAGCTCGTCAACTATATTTGTAACGTATTTTACGTTAACGAGGCCACCCGAGCCTGTTCCGCTCTTATAATACTCTCTTTGAATTCTGCCAAAAACAGACACTCCCTCGCCCTTTTTCAGGGGAAGCACGTCATTTTTGTTTTCAAGCATTACTATGCCCTCTTTGGCGCATTCAAGTGAAAAATCCTCAAGCTCCTTAATTGAATCCTTGGGAAGCGAGCCGAGATCATAGCCCTTATAGCAGTTGTTTTCGTACTTCATTTTTCTCTCCTTTGTGGAAATATTTTACGTTATTTTTAGTTTACCATTTTACGAAGGAAAAATCAACTGTTATATACAATTTTTCAATGTAGATTGCTTGAATTATGTTATTTGTAAAACTGAAATTTAACAAAATTGTCGAAATCAACGGAGCGTGGATTTACATTCTTCGTTTGTTTTGTGGATTTTGTGTTTTTTGTATGCTATACTTAAGGTACAAAGCACAAAGGAGATATGATTATGGCTATGACTTTTGGACAAAGGCTTAAGGCTTTTCGTAAAAATGAAGGTTGGACTCAACAGGATTTAGCTGATATGATTGGTGTTAGCACACAAGCAATTTCCAAGTGGGAAACTGATGCAGGTATGCCTGATATTTCACAAATCGTTCCACTTTCACGGGCACTCAATATTTCAACCGATATTTTGCTTGGTGTTGTTGATGATAATGACACGAAGGAATTTGAAAATATATACAAAAAGTGTATGGAAATAGAAACACTCAGCCCTTGCAAATGGCCTCCGGAGCCAAAAAAAGCAGAAAAAGGTTTTCGCTTAATGTACGACTATTTCTGCACACATCCTACAAATCCTAAAGCTGCAAAATATCTACTTGATATGGCAGAGCTTTACTTTGGGAAATTCGATATTTTTGATGAAGCTACTACTATTAAGGAATGTGAGCGCTTCGCTAACTGCATTTTTAGATTTAGCGAGGATGCTGACTTACACGCAGAGGCAAGATTTTTGATTGCCTCCGTGTATATGCGTATAGGACAAAAGGGGAAAGCTAACGAAGCTCTCTCAAAAATGCCATTTAAGTATGGTGATAGAGCTTATTTCTCTGCCGAAGTTGTTAAACTCTGTGGCGATTATGCAAGTGTTGAAAAATTCTGCAAGCAAAGCTTTACCTACCGTGCAAGATTTTTAATTAAGAGCATTTCTCTTGTAGCATCATTGCCCGAGAAAACTATTCAAGAACAAATTGAGCTTGAAGAATATATGCTACGCATTATAAATGCACTTTTATCGGGCGGAGATCACCTTACATTTAACCAAGTTTATCAAAAATTAAGATTGCTTTGTGGGCTTATTAGCAAGCATTTGAAACTCGAAAATGAAGCTCGTGCAATTGAGTGTTTTGATGAACTAATCGAGGCTTCAAAAGCTTATTTGGAGTTTGCAAGTAATGGCTCTAAAGGCTCTTGCCTGTTACTCAATGATGACGGCTTAGAAAGATATTCAAAAACTGACCGTTTAAAATATCAGCAAGAAATGGTGCGTGATTGTCTTAATATTGCCATTAGCGAGTGCAAAGACAGTAAAAAAGAGTTAATTGAAAGTCATATTAATAAAGCCTTAAAATTGTTGCAAAAATATGGTTTATAAGTTAAAAGCGAGTGCCGAAAAATCAGCACTCGCTTTTTAGGAAGTTGAGTTTAAAACTCAATTAGTCTTGTGTATTTTACAATTTCGTATCCAATATCTATTGCTGTGAAATTACCGTTGTTCTTCGCTTGTTCTCCGAATTGCATATCCTCATAAGGAATACAGCCTTGCTTAATCATTTCATTAAGCGAGAATTTATAAAGCATTTCGTGTAATTCATCTGTTTTATATTCAGGTAAGATTGCTGTAACAATACAATTATTAATCTTAAATCCGTGAGCTTCCATTAGCGAAACTCTTGACACACCTATTAGCTTGCCATTACAGAACATACCGATAGGTTGGTCATCCGGATGACTTTCACGAGGTAGCTTTAATATATGGTTAAGCCCCCAAGTCCAACCCTTCTCAACATTCATTTCTTCAGCCCAAGCAAGAGCCTTATTTATATCGTTTTCATTAAGAAAACGCATTGTATATTCTGACTCTGAAATTTCAAAGGGCTCACCCAAATACATAGCCTGTGGCAAAGAGTTAAGATTGTTATATCTTATATCGCTTAAACAGTCCTTTATTTCTTGCTCGCTTATTTCTTCCTCAACTGATAACTGTATAACACTTGGATTTAGCTTTGCAAGCGTTTTCACATATCTTGCAATATCTTTCTTATGTCTTACATGCAAGTATAAATAAGGCTTTTCTCCAAAAAACATATCTGCACCGATGAAACAACCATTTTCTTCAAAATTGCAATCGGTTAAAATTGATGTGCCATTCCATTTAATAGACAAAGCATCATAGCCGAATTTTTTAGCATCAAGCTTCAACAGATAATCAATTACAATATCAGACGGGATTTGCTTAAACTCACTTAGTGCGTGAGCAACTCTGTTTCCTGATGTTGCATTCATATTATAATCTGCAAATGTAACAGGAATATTTTTCATTTCCTCACGATATTCGCTTGGTGTCTTTCCATATTGCTTTTTAAAAGCACGAGTAAATCCGTCGTGTGAGTCATAGCCATATTTCAATCCTATATCAAGTATAGATTTGTCTGTGCGTCTTAATTCTGTCGCAGCATAGCTAAGCCTTGTAAAGCGAACATATTCCATTACATTAAAGCCTGTGTGATTTAAAAATATACGATTAAAATAGTCAGTACAAAAGCCTGCGTTTACAGCGATGTCCTCAATGGTAAGCTCACTATTTTTGCATTCGCCATTGATATAACGCAAAGCATTGGTTATAAGTTCATTATTTTCCATAATAAGCTCCTTTCATTTTTGCAAACAGTCGTGCACTTTGTTTACTGACTTAATTCTATCATCAATATTCGCATATTTCTCGACCAAAAACGATTTGTTTTAGGTTTTTCTAAAATCATTTATGCGTTAATATTCAACCCTAAAGTAGTCAAGCCAAGCTTTGAATTTGTCTTGGGCGGTGAGGCATGTATCTACAAGATAGCCCTTTTCACGTTTCCATTCGGTAAGCCCACGGTAGTAGAACATTTTTAGGCTTTCATCAATTACAAACGGAACTATATTGTGCTTTAAGCATTCCTTGAACAGCAGTAATCTACCAACTCTTCCATTTCCGTCTTGGAATGGGTGAATACACTCAAACTGATAATGAAAATCTATTATTTCTTCAAGTGTTTTATTTTCACTCTTGTTATACTCTTCAAGGAGCTTTTTCATTTCCTTTGCTACATTCTCGGGTGGTGTTGTATCCTTACCGCCTACCTCGTTTGGAACTTTCTTGTAATCGCCAACGACAAACCAAGATATTCTGCTATCCGAGGTTCCGTTTTTGAGAATTCGGTGCAGCTCCTTTATTAGCGATTCGGTTATAACCCCATTGGCTTTATCAATAATCAAATCAATACATCTGAAGTGATTTGCTGTTTCCACTACATCATCAACATTCACAGCTGTATCACTAACGCCTATTGTGTTAGTTTCATAGATATATCTTGTTTGGTCGTGTGTCAAGCGGCTTCCCTCAATATGGTTGGAGTTATAGGTCAGCTCGATTTGCACCTTGTGATATATACCACCTGTCATTTTGGCTTGCTTTTCAGCCTTAAGAACATTAAGCAATGTCCTTTTTGTTTCCGCTTGCTTGTTTTTTCTTTCGGGCTTTTTTGCGTCCTCAGGTATTGTCCAGGTCTTGCCAATAAGAATTGCTCCCTCTACTCTTCCTTCGGCACAGTAGTTTCTAACACTACGCTCTGACATATTCCATTTTTTTGATATTTCACGTACTGATATATAGCTCATATTTGCACCTCTAAATTTTATCCTGTATATATTATAACATTTTATCGGCAAAATATCAACATAATTTTAGAGTTTTTTATTTATTTTTTGCCGATAACGGAATCTTTTAATACAAGCGTAAATTAAAACAGGAGGCATTGTGCCTCCTGTTTTGGGTTTTAGAGTATTACCTTCTTAAATGCTTTTTTGCCGCGGCGGACAACAAGTCCGTTTGCAACCTCGTCCTTTGAATAGGTCTTTTTGAAATCTGTCACCTTGTCGCCATCGACGGTAACGCCGCCCTGCTCGACTGCACGTCTTGCCTCGCTTCTTGACGGGGTGAGTCCTGCTTTAACAAGGATTGAAAGAATATCGATTTTGCCGTCTATAAAATCGCCCTCGGAAAGCGTTTCGGTTGGCATATTTTCGCTGCCGCCTGCGCCGAAGATTGATTTTGCTGCCGTTTGTGCCTTTTCCGCCTCTTCTTCACCGTGAACAAGCTTTGTAAGCTCGTACGCGAGGATTTCCTTTGCGGTATTTAATTGGCTACCCTCCCATTTGTCCATCTTGTCAATTTCCTCAAGAGGAAGGAAGGTAAGCATTCTTATGCACTTAAGAACGTCAGCATCTGCAACGTTTCTCCAGTATTGGTAGAAATCGTACGGTGCGGTCTTGTTTGGGTCGAGCCATACAGCACCCGACTGTGTTTTACCCATTTTCTTGCCCTCGGAGTTAAGAAGGAGGGTAATTGTCATTGCGTGCGCGTCCTTGCCGAGCTTCTTTCTTATAAGCTCAGTACCGCCGAGCATATTTGACCATTGGTCATCGCCGCCGAACTGCATATTGCAGCCGTAACGGTTGTAAAGCTCCAAAAAGTCATATGATTGCATAAGCATATAGTTAAATTCAAGGAATGAAAGTCCCTTTTCAAGACGCTGCTCATAGCACTTTGCGCGAAGCATATTGTTTACAGAGAAGCAAGCGCCGATATCACGAATGAACTCGATATAGTTAAGGTCAAGAAGCCAATCGGCGTTATTTACCATTTGCGCCTTGCCCTCTCCAAACTCGATAAAGCGTGACATTTGCTTCTTGAAGCATTCACAGTTATGCTCAATTGACTCCTTTGTCATCATTGAACGCATATCGGTTCTGCCCGAGGGGTCACCGATATATGCCGTGCCGCCGCCGATAAGTGCAATTGGGCGGTTGCCTGCCATTTGAAGTCGCTTCATTAAGCAAAGAGCCATAAAGTGTCCAACGTGCAGGCTGTCTGCCGTTGGGTCAAAGCCGATATAGAAAACGGCCTTGCCGTTATCAATCATTTCTCTTATTTCTTCTTCATTTGTTACCTGCGCGATAAGACCGCGGGCAACTAACTCGTCATAAATCTTCATTTTCTACCTCTTTGTAGGGGCGAGCATTGCTCGTCCGTCTATAATATATTGATAATTTTATCAAATCAATGGCTTTTTGTCAATAGTTAAAGCTCTTTTAGAGCCAAAATCTTGTTTCTGTATTCCTTTTTTTCGCTGATGTCCTCGCCGAACCAGTCGGGCGGGGTAAACTCATTTGCTTCATTTAGCGTTGGAAACTCAATTTCGCAAACGACAAGCCCCTCGAATTTTCCCTTATAAATATCAAGCTCTACCGTATAATTGCCGTATGGGATATAGTATCTTGTTTTCTTTATAATATTGGTTTTAACCTCCGAGAAAAGCTTGTCCGCCTCGTCCTTGGTTATCTCCCATTCGCGCTCTTCTCTTACCACCGTTCCCTCATCCTTTTCGGTGCGGTAATATTTGTCGTCCAGCTTGCGCACTCTAATTTCGGGCAAGGTGCTGACATAGCCCTGCATAATTTCGCTTGATTTTACTCCGTCAAGGCTTGGCAGCTCTTTAACTAAAAACTTTCTTTCAATCTCCATAAGATATCTCCGTTTTGACAAATCTATGGCTCTGTCACAGAGAATCACTGATTAACATATTTTGTGATTTAGCGAAGAAAATACGGGGAAAGACAAGCGTTTTGTGAAGGCGCATACTCGAAGAACGTCTGTAACTGAGCAATAACGCGCCGTATTTCACAGTATTTTACCGCTAAAAATCAGTCAGGTGATGTGACAGAGACAAATCCAATTTTATTTTAGCATTTTCTGTTGGAATTTGAAACCCTTTATGATAAAATAATGATAGATTTTTTTCATAGGAGGCATTTATGGTAAGGTTAAACTCTATTTTTGGAAGCAATATGGTGCTTCAGGCATTGGCGCCTGTGCGCTTTTTCGGTGACGGCTGCGGCAAGGTTGCGATAACCTTGGACGGAGTACGGAAGGAAGCGGAGACTGACGGCGAGTGGCTTGTTGAATTTGATCCGTTTGACTACGGTGGGCCATACGATATAACTGTTGAGCTTGACGGAGCATTTATTGTGCTTCGCGACGTATATTTCGGTGATGTAATTTTGCTTGGCGGACAGTCAAATATGCAATTTAAGCTATATGAGTCAAGCGAATCAAAGGAAAACTACCGCGCAAACGAGGATGTGCGCCTTTATACAGTTGACCGTATGGAGACGGGCGAAAGATTTTCAAGCCGTGACGGCTGGGTGCCGCTTTCACTTGAAAATGCACCTTATTTCAGCGCAATCGGCTACTATGTTGCTAAGGGCTTAGCAAGTAAGAATAGAAAAATCGGTCTTATCGCGTGCTATCAGGGTGCCTCGGTAATTCAAAGCTGGATGCCAAGGGACGTTGCCCTTGTGCCCGAATTTGAAATCGAAAATCGCTTTGCTGACCACGTATGGTATCCTATTTGGAATGACGACGGAGTGCTTTGGGAAAATATGATGGAGAAAATCCTTCCGTTTGTATTTAACACAGTGCTTTGGTATCAGGGAGAGAGCAACGCAAGCGTAAACGAGGCAGACATTTATCTTGAGCTTTTGCGCGCTCTTATCACCTCTTGGAGGCGCGAGTTTAATAACGAGAAAATGCGCTTTATCGTTATTCAGCTTGCTGACCATCTTGACCGTGCGGGCTACGCTTGGGAAAAAATACAGAGCGAGCAGTTGCGCGCGCAGGACGAAATTCCCTTGGTTAAGACGGTAATTTGCCGCGACGTGTGCGATAACATCGACATTCACCCGCGCGAAAAGGACGTTTTGAGCCAGAGAATTGTCGCGCTTTTAAAATAAGCGAAAAAAGTCAAATATTTCTTGAAATATTTACATTTTTATATTGCAAATTATAAATACTTTGTGCTATAATTACAATGGTTAAATTTGGGACTTTTGTTTCGTTTAACCTTGAATTTTTTAATTTAATGAAAGAGGTATAGATTATGCTTAAATTTGAAAACAAAGCACTCACAGATTCTAAGCTTATCCTCGACTGGATTGAGGAAATGGCAGAAATGGTTAATCCTGACAAGATTGTTTGGATTGACGGCAGCGAGGAGCAAACACAGGCGCTTCGTGATGAGGCTTGCGCTATCGGCGAGCTTGAAAAATTGAACGAGGAAATCCTTCCTAACTGCTATCTCCACCGTACAGCTATCAACGACGTTGCACGTGTTGAGGGCAGAACCTTTATCTGCACAAGAACAAAAGAGGATGCAGGTAACATCAATAACTGGATGGATCCAAAGGAATGCTACGAAAAGCTCTCAAAGCTTTATAAGAATTCATACAAGGGACGTACAATGTACGTTATCCCTTACGCTATGGGTCAGGTTGGCTCAGACTTTGCTAAGTACGGCATTGAGCTTACAGACTCAATCTACGTTGTACTCAATATGCTCATTATGACAAGAGCAGGTAAGCACGTTGCTGAAGCAATGGGCGACGGCGAGGGCTTTATTAAGGGGCTTCACGCAAGATGCAACATTGAAGAGGAAAACAGATACATCTGCCACTTCCCTGAGGACAACACAATCTGGTCAGTTAACTCCGGTTACGGCGGAAACGTGCTTCTCGGTAAGAAGTGCTTCGCGCTCAGAATTGCTTCCTACCTCGGACGCAAGGAGGGCTGGATGGCTGAGCATATGCTCATTCTCGGCGTTGAATATCCAAACGGCGAAACAAAGTACATCTCTGCTGCATTCCCATCAGCTTGCGGTAAGACAAACCTCGCTATGCTTATTCCGCCTAAGTCCTACACAGAAAAGGGCTACAAGGTTTGGTGCGTAGGTGACGATATTGCTTGGCTCCGCGTTGGTAAGGACGGCAGACTTTGGGCTATCAACCCTGAAAACGGCTTCTTTGGAGTTGCCCCCGGTACAAATAGCAAGTCAAATCCAAATGCTCTCGCTACAACAATGAGAGATACAATCTTCACAAACGTTGGCCACGTGCTTGATGACAACACAGTATGGTGGGAGGGTCTTAACGACAACGCTCCTGACAACTGCATCAACTGGAAGGGCGAAAAGTGGGATAAGACAAAGTATGACAAGAAGGATAAGGTTAACACCTCCGCGGCTCATCCTAACTCCCGCTTTACAGCACTTGCAAAGAACTGTCCTTGCATTTCAAAGGAATTTGACAATCCTGCAGGCGTTCCTATCTCAGCTATCGTATTCGGCGGCCGTCGCGCAAAGACTGCTCCGCTTGTATATCAATCATTTGGTTGGCAGCACGGCTCATTCGTTGGTTCAATCATGGCTTCTGAGACAACAGCGGCAGCTGCAGGTGCAGTTGGCGTAGTTCGCCGTGACCCAATGGCAATGCGTCCGTTCGTTGGCTACAACATGGGTGACTACTTCCAGCATTGGCTCGATATGGGACACAAGATTCCTAACGCACCGAAGATTTTCCACGTTAACTGGTTCCGTACCGATGACGAGGGTCACTTCATTTGGCCGGGCTTCGGCGACAATATGAGAGTGCTTGACTGGATTTTAGCAAGATGCGAGGACAAGGTTGACGCACGCGAAACAGCAATCGGCTACGTTCCTTATGCTAAGGACATCAACATCGAGGGTCTTGACCTTGATATTAACACAATTGAGGGTCTTCTCAGCGTTGACAAGGAATCATGGCTTGAGGACGTTGAAAACATCAAAGCATTCTACGCACAGGTTGGCGACAGAGTTCCAAAGACAATGTACGATGAATTATCAGCTCTTGAAGCAAGACTTCAAAAGTAATTTAATAACAACAAAAGCTCCGAGAAATCGGAGCTTTTTTGTTATGTTCGCACTATGTAGTATCGCAAAGCAGTAGTAAAAAGCAATCCAATCGCAAGAATAACAAGACATAAAATAAACCAAACAGTTAAAGCTATTAAGGCGATTCTTATACTGTTTTTTGCCGTTGCATCTGCGTTTATAATTCCTTTTTCCTCCCACTTGAGCATTATATTACTCAAAAATAAAGAAAGAATTGGATTAGTAACGGCAAGTGCTGTTAGTCCCAAACGCATAAAATATGTAATTACCATAGTTCCTCCGCATTTTGACATTTTGTGAATGTCATTTTCTTTATGTTAACATAATAAAATATAATTGTCAAGCACTGAATGTCAAATTATATTTATAAGAGGTTTATTATGTTCAAAAACAAGGCGGCGGGAAAAAACAACATTTGTGGTGAAAATGTTTATAAGCTAAGAAAAGCTCAAATACCCAAAATGTCTCAACGCATATTGGCAGAAAAGCTACAGCTATACGGCATTGATGTTGATAAAAACGCAATTCAAAGGATAGAATCGGGGCAACGCTTCGTTACTGACATTGAACTCTTAAAAATAGCAGAGATTTTTAACATCTCATGCGACGAGCTGTTAAAGCAATAAAGCTCCGAGAAATCGGAGCTTTTTGTTTATTCATTATATTATTATTTGCACATATGTTCATTTATTTAATATATTAAAAGCAGGCAAACGCCTGCTTTTAACTTTTATTTTCCTAATTTGTTTGTATATTGCTCCTTATATGTATGAGCGCACTTTTCGTTCAAGCAAACCATTTCTGTATAGCCGAATGTGTCAGCAGTTGGCGCAACAACCTCGTTTACCACATACTCGTGTTGGCAGTTGTTGAAGTATTTATCGTTGCCACCCATTACGATTTTGATTTCGGTGCCCTCTTCCTCAATTACGGTGTTTACGTAAACAACTCTTGTGTTTGGCTCCTTGTCAAGAGTTAAATACTGGGTTTCACCATTGATTTCTGCATATGCGGAATCGATAAAGAACGGCAAATAAATTTTAAGTGTCATTTCCTGACCGTAGTTTTTGTCAACCTTGGCAACGAAGGTCATTGACTCGCTATCAGCTGCTGTATATTCAACCGTTGCGCTTTGCTTTTGAACCATATATTTTGCAACGTCATCGTATGAGGCGAACCAAACCTTGCCATTATAGTTGTCGTAGAGCCACTTGCAATGATTTCTGAAATCCTCCTCGGGAATGTCGGTTGAGTCCTGTGTTCTTACACTGTGGAAAAGCTCGATAAACCATTTGCCTGAGTCAAGCGCATCACCAACATTAACTCTTACGTTTGTTTCAACGTTGTTGCCTGTGTCAATACGCTTTGAATACAAGGAATAAAAGTTAGGATTTTCGGTGGTTGGTGTAATCATCGTTCCGCCGGTTTCCAAGCGGTTTGCAATAAAGCCCGTGTCCTTTAGATACTGCTCGTACGCGCTTGTAAGTCGGGATAACGGTGTTGCATACGTAACAGGATTTTCATTCGGAAAATGCTCTTGCAAATAGTCATATGAATCCTTGATTTCGTGCTTCATTTCACCCGCGGTGATTGAGCTTGGGTCCTTATGATCCCAGCCGTGTGAGCCGATATCGAGTGTACCCTTTGAAACAAGCTCCTGCCATTCGGAAAGGTTGCCATTTATGTTACCGATATTAACAAGGAGCGTACCCTTTAAGCCATACGGCGTCATAATATCGTGAGCAAGTCTTGCGGCTGAAATGCTTGCACCGTCATCAAAGGTCATTGAAAGCGCCGCTTCATAGTTATTATAATAATCGGTAAATTTTGGTGCCTTAACGGAATAGTTACCGTATTTTATTTTTGTTTTCTTAGTATCGGAATACTTCGCCTCGTACTTTATTGTATCGTGGTCGAGAATTGGGGGAACGTACGTGCCGCCGCCTGTGCTTGTGCTTGTGTCGCTATTTGTGTCACCGCTGCCTGTATCATCACTACCTGTGTCGGTGCTGCCCGTGTCGGTTACTGCGGGAGTGCCGCACGCGCTTAGGGCAAACAGCATACAAAGAAGCAAAACAATTGAAAGAATTCTTTTTTTCATTTTTTCTCCTTTTCGTTTATATTCGGTTTATTTACGGTCTATAATATTATATCATAATGAGCGTATATATGCAAGGCTTTTCTTTTGTGAAAATTAAGTGAAAATTGCACATATTATATTGACACGCGCTTTTTATAGTTATAAAATATACTTATATTTTTATTATTTCCAATACTAAAGAAAGGCGAAAAATGCTGAAGCTAACTAACATCAAAAAGGACTATGTAAGCGGTGACTCGACCGTGCATGCTCTTAAGGGTGTTTCCTTAGAGTTTAGAAAAAGCGAGTTTGTTTCAATCCTCGGTCAAAGCGGCTGTGGAAAAACGACCTTGCTTAACATCATCGGCGGTCTTGACAAGTATTCCGACGGTGATTTGATCATCAACGGAAAAAGCACCAAGAAATTTACTGACAGAGATTGGGACACATACAGAAACCACTCTATCGGATTTATTTTCCAAAGCTACAACCTAATTCCGCACCAGACGGTGCTTTCAAACGTGGAGCTTGCGCTGACGCTTTCGGGCATCGGCAAAAAGGAGCGCCGCGCGCGTGCAAAGGAAGCGCTTATCAAGGTTGGACTCGGTGACCAAATAAACAAAAGACCGAACCAAATGTCGGGCGGACAAATGCAAAGAGTTGCAATTGCGCGTGCTCTTGTAAACGACCCCGAGATTTTGCTTGCTGATGAGCCGACGGGGGCGCTTGACTCCGAAACAAGCGTTCAAATTATGGAGCTTATCAAGGAAATTTCCAAGGATAAGCTTGTAATTATGGTTACGCACAATCCCGAGCTTGCCGAGCAGTATTCCACAAGAATTATAAATCTTTTGGACGGACTTGTAATAAGCGATTCAAACCCATACGAGGCAGGCGTGGAATTCCAAGCTGAGCCGCTTGTTAATGCCGAGCATATTTGCGACACAGTAGTTGACTCCTTCAGCTCGGGCAAGCAAAAGAGCGAGGTAAAATTAAAGGCACGCAAAAGAGCTGAACACAAAGCGAAAATTAACGCCAAGGGGAAAAAGAAGAAAACCTCTATGTCGATTTTCACGGCGTTTTCCCTTTCGCTTAACAACCTTCTTACAAAGAAGGGACGCACGATACTCACCTCATTTGCAGGCAGCATCGGTATTATCGGAATTGCACTTATTTTCGCAGTTTCAAACGGAATTAACGGTTTTATCAGACACGTTCAGGAAACAACGCTCTCCGCTTATCCGCTTGCTCTTCAAGGCGAAACGGTTGATATGAGCAGCTTAATAGGCACTATCTTAGGTGCAGGCGACGAGGACGAAAGCAAGGAGGACCGTGAGGACGGAAAGCTTTACAAGGACCAGCTTATCGCGGAGCTTGTTGAATCACTCAGCAAAACCGAGGTGAACGAAAACGACCTTGCGTCCTTCAAATCATATCTTGAAAAGGAGCTTGATGACCCCAATTCCGAGCTTGGCAAGGCAGTAAGCGCGGTGCAGTATTCATATAATATCAAGCTAAATATTTATACAAAAAACCAAGACGGCGAAATTATCAAATCCGACACGTCCGAGCTTATGATGGAAATGCTTGCGGACTACTTTATGAAGATAAGTATGTCGGGTGGCGCGGATAGCGACTCCGGCTCATCCGCGGGCGGCGCAGGCTCAAGCGGCGGCTTTATCTCTATGTCGGGCATGAATATGTGGCAGGAGCTGCTCCCGGGAATAAAGGAAGACAAGGTCATCAGTGACGTTTTAACAAGTCAGTACGACCTTATCCACGGTCAATGGCCAAACGAATACGACGAGATTGTGCTTGTTGTTGACGAGGATAACGAGCTTGACGATTTAACACTTTATGCTCTCGGTCTTCTTTCAAAGGAGGATATTGACGCTATCATCGATGCGGCGGCAAGTGGAAAGCCTCTTGAGGACACGGGCAAGGAATGGTCAAAGAATTTTGACGAGATTTGCTATGACGGCACATCAAGCGGTCTTACGTTTAAGGTGATTTTGCCCGCTGACTGCTATCAGAAAATCGGTGACGTTTACGTTGACGCAAGCTCAAACGAGGCACTCCTTACAAGCCTATACAATAATGCCCTTGAATTAAAGGTAACGGGTATCATCCGTCTTAAGGACGACGTTGACCAGGGTATGATTTCGGGCTCTATCGGCTACACAAGTCTGCTTACCGAGCACATTATCGAAAAGGCAGCAAACAGCGAGGTTGTAAAGGCTCAGCTTGCAAACCCAACCATCGATGTTTTAACGGGCAAGCCATTCAAATCAACCGCTGATACTATGAGCGAGAGTGAGAAGGCGAGCTACTTAAAGGATTATATAAGCACTCTTTCCGTTCAACAAAAGGCTGAAATTTTCTACAAGATTTCGTGTCTTGACACATATGACGCTCAGCTTGACGTTATGGTTGAGGGCGCTATGGCAGGTATGACTGACCGCGATGCTTTGATTTTACAAATATCAACCTCAATTGCGGAGCAAATGAATTCAACACCCGAGGAAATTGCCGCTTATTTCGAGGATTTCACCCTTGACGAGCTTAAAGCAATTTTAAAGCCGACTATCATTCAAGCAATGAAGGCGCAGATTGATATGATGGTATTGCAGGGTCTTAATATGTCAATGCCGACACCCGAGGCGCGTGCTGCTGCTCTTGATGCAAAAATTGCCACACTCACAGATGAGCAATGTGCGCGTTATTACGATGACGTGATTGATTTTTCAACCACAAGCTACGACGATAACTTAGAGCTTTTCGGAAACGTTGACTTAGAGTCCCCCTCAGGCATAAATATCTTTACTCCTACCTTTGATGACAAGGACAAGGTTAAGGATATTATCGACAACGAGTACAACAAAAACGTTGAGGAAAATCAAAGAATCAGCTATACGGACTATATCGGACTTATGATGTCCTCTATCACAACCATTATTAATGCAATCACGTATGCATTAATTGCATTTGTTGCAACATCACTTATCGTTTCATCAATTATGATTGGCGTTATAACGCTTATTTCCGTACAGGAAAGAACGAAGGAAATCGGTGTGCTTCGTGCAATGGGTGCGTCAAAGAAGGACGTTTCAAGAGTATTCAATGCTGAAACAGTAATTGTTGGCTTTGTATCGGGTATATTCGGTATTTTGATAACTCTTGTTTTGATTGTTATCGTAAATATCGTGATTTTAGCACTTACAGGTCTTGTTGGACTAAAGGCGTCGCTCGGCTTCTGGCCTGCATTCATACTTATTGTTGTTAGTATGATGCTTACTCTTATTGCGGGACTTATTCCGTCGAGGGTAGCGGCGAAGAAGGATCCTGTTATTGCATTAAGAACTGAGTAAGGTTGAGGGCGCATTAGTAATCATAGAACGAAAAGCACGAATATTAAAAATTCGTATTTTCTTAAACTATAATAGTATTTAATGTAGAAAACAGGCAATTTTGCCTGTTTTCTTTTATGTGCTTTTCTAATCACGAGCAAGGGCTCTACCGTACAAAGTACGCCGACGTTCCCTTGCTCGCACTTTCTATACCCACTACTGTCCCTCAAGGTGAGGTTGGGGATTTTGCAGTCAGATGCGTGTAAAACCGAAATCACGGTTTTATCGAGAATGTTTAACATTTCCATTTTTATTTGAGAAAATCGTTAATCTTTTTTCCACATTTCAATAGTATAATGTAGAAAACGCACCGTTTTGGTGCGTTTTCATTTTGTTTTATAAAAAAACGGACACATCTGTGTCCGTTTTTTGTGTTTTAATTATTCCGCTACTTTTCCGTTGGCAATCGCCATTACTTCCCAAATAGCAATTTCGGAAGTATATGCCTGTTTAAAGCGCTTAACCTCTATCTTCTTAACAGCTTTGCCGCCAAGATCAACATCAACCTCTATTTGCTTTTTATCAAGAGTTTGATATTTTTCGGATGTGTAAATAACTTCTCCATTTTCATCATAAAGAACGAAAGAAAGCTCATAAGCATTGTTAGTATTTTCAAGATTCATATATGGTCCTGGACAATAACCTGATCCATTTACAACGAAAATGAATTTGAATATATCAGAATTTGCTTCTGCTAATTCTATCGTTAAAATGTTAGTTGGATTGCTTGGGTCACTTGCAACACCTGTTGCGGGGTCTCCATCTACGAGTGGCTTCAAGCCATTACCATTATTTTGTCCGGTAACGTGCCAATGTGTAGCTGTAGTAGTAACGGTTGCACCAAGTGCTACATTTACATGCTTAGGAATTACTACGCCTGTTTCTGTTGTTTGACCGCAAACCTTACATACCTTGTCACCTGTATAGCCCTCTGCTTCAAGAGTTGCCTCTTTTGCTCCTTTAAGCTCTATCTCACCGTGCTCTCCACCTTCTGTCGTTTGGCTTTCCTCCTTGCCACAAGATGTACAGCTTCTTGTCATTGTTCCGCCATCAATACAGGAGAAGTTTGTAACATTCCACTCTGTCCATTTATGTGTTGCAACAAGAACCTGTTTGTCAACTTCACCGCAGGTTGTGCATGTTTTTGTTGTATATCCGTCTGTGAGCGCTTCCTTACTGCATGTTGGTTCAACTGTAGTTGTTTCTCCCCATGTATGTCCGTTGGCTTCACAAGGTGAGAGATAAAGTGTGTTGAGAACCTCAACCTCCCAAAGATAATTTTCACAGATATATGCTTGCTTAAAGCGTTTAACTACCATACTTGAAGCTAATTCGCCCTCGGGCAATACTACGTCAACCTCAATTTCTATTTGATCAACAGTTTGGTAACTCTCTGATATGTAGATCGCCTTTCCATCTGCATTGTAAATTGTAAATGAAATTGTATAGTCGTTGTTTGTAATTTTATCGTAGCTCTTAGAATCTGTTGTTGAGCCCTTGCCGTTAACAACAAGAATAACCTTATTAATATTAGTAGGAGATACAAATGTGATTGTATCAGAAATGCTTGTGACCTTAGGATTGCTGCATACGCCTGTTTCCCTGTTTCCATCAACCATCTTTTGAGTGTATGCATCCGTTGAAGCCCAGAACTGACCCGCAGGTGATCCACACGTTGTAGTTGAGCCCAAAGCAACATTAACAATTCTAATTATCTTAGCATACTCAAGCGTTTCGCCGCAAGCCAAGCATTTCTTTGTACCTGTTGAGCCATCCTCTTCACGTGTAGCTTCCTTTGCGCCCTCGAAAACGATGTTTGCGTGCTCACCCGGCTCAGTTGTTTCTGTTTCAGACTCTTGACAAACAGTGCAAGATCTTGTCTTTGTTGCACCGTCAGCACAAGAGCCAACTACGTTCCAATCACCCCATTCGTGGCCTTTTACAGGTATTGGATCTCTTTCTTCATCACCGCAGTCCAAGCAAACTCTACCAAGATAGCCCTCTTCTGTACAGGTTGGGGCCTCTGCAAATTCCTCGTTGTCCCAGCCGATGCCCCAATCAGTCCAATTGTGACCGTCTGCCGCTATTTCACGTGTTTCATCGGCGCCGCAATTATCACACACTCTTGTTTCTTCACCTTTATTTGTGCAGTCGCCGGGAGTAGTAACTGCCCAGTCACCCCATGCGTGACCAGTTGCCTCTGTGGTTTTCTCTTCAACAAAGTCACAAGCCGAGCAAATTCTTTCCTCTACTCCGTCTTGCTCACAAGAAAGCTCAGTAACGGTTTTCCACTCGCCAAACTTGTGTCCTGCAGGAATTTCCTCTTCTTCCTCAAAAGAGCACTTTGTACATACTCTTACCTTAAGGCCTGCTGATGTGCAGGATGCGTATGTTTCTGTTGTCCAATCACCAAAGCTATGCTCAGTACATTCACCCGAACCGCTATCTGTGTTAGTGTTGGTATCGCCGCATGAAGCGAGAACGAACACCAATGAAGCACAAAGCACACAAAGAATGATTGCTAAAATGTGTTTTTTCATATGTTCTCCTTAAATTTAGTGCAAATTGCACTTACTTGTATATCTATTTTAGCACTTTATTGTGCAAATGTCAATAAAAAAGCTTAAGTTATTTATATAATATATGTATTTATCCGTGTGATAGTAATAAAAAAGACGGCAGAATGCTTTTTTATTCCACCGTCATTTTGCTTATTCAATTGCAAGCAGCTTTGTGCCTGTAACGCCTTCCTTTGTTCCAAGCTCGTCCAAAATTGCCGAAATATCGGTGCTGAGCTGTGAAACGTCCAAGGAAAGCACGACGTTTGCGCGCTTGTTTACAGGTAAATTTTGTGTGATTGTCAAGATGTTTGCGCCCTTTTCACTAATGAAGTTGAGCACCTCGGAAAGAATACCCGATTTATGGTAAAGGGTGAAGGAAATTACAGCTTTGCGGCACTCCGTGTCTGAGTTTGGCATAAAAACGTAATCCTTATACTTGTAATATGTACTTCTTGCAATGCCTATAATTTTCGATGCCTCGGTAATGTCCTTTGCTTTTCCGCTTAAAAGAAGCTCCTTTGCCTCCATAACCTTTAAGTAGCATTCGGGCAAAATTTCCTTGTCAACGAGCAAAAATCTGCTTTTCATATTTACACCTCATCTATCGCAACCAAAAAGCGGTTGCGGTATCATTCATTTGAATTTTTATTTGGGGCTTTGCTAATTCTATGTATTGTGAGAGGAATTAGCCCATTAAAGCGACACTCCACCCACTGTTTTGCTTTTTATTCGTGCCAAACCTTCGTGTTTACCATTTTGTCAACAAAGGAAAGCATTTCGTCCTTTTCAACAGTAACCTTGTGGAAGACAATCTTATTTTCAATTCCGTCAAGTGAGCTTGGAATTTTCGCGCCTGTGTATGCATTGAGCTTTTTAAGCGCGTCAAACTCGCCGTCATACTCCTTGCCGAGCGCATTCATAACGCTGTTTGAGAACTTGTACGGTGATGCGGTTGAGAGGACAACGGTCTTGTCCGTGTTGCCCGTTTCCTTTTGCCATTTTTCGTAAACGCTCCACGCAACGGCGGTGTGTGTATCCATTAAATAACCGTGCTTTTCATACACGTCTCTGATTGTTTTTATAGTTTCGTCCTCGCTTGTGAAGCCTGCATCAAACTCGCTCTTTATCTTATCAAGCTCATCTTTTTCAAGCTTATATTCGCCCTTTTCCTTAAGCTGTGCCATATAGTAAGCACACTTTTCATCGCCGCAGGTTAAGTAAAGGAGACGCTCAAGATTTGAGGAGATAAGAATATCCATTGACGGCGAATTTGTAACGAAAAAGCTTCTATTTTTATTATATACGCCGTTTTCAAAGAAGTCGGTAAGGACCTTGTTTGCATTTGATGCACAAACGAGCTTTCCAACAGGCAAGCCCATTTTCTTTGCAAAGTAGCCTGCTAAGATATCGCCGAAGTTACCTGTCGGAACGATGAAGTTAACCTTATCGCCCATCTTAATTTCGCCGTTTTTAAGCAAATCTCTGTATGACTTGAAGTAGTAAGCAACCTGCGGTGCCAATCTGCCGATGTTAATTGAGTTTGCGCTTGAAAGCTTAACGCCTTCCGGTAGCTTCAAGCTCGCAAAAATATTCTTTACACCGCTTTGTGCATCGTCAAAGTTACCGCCAACGGAGCAAACGCAGGTGTTCTTTCCGTCAACAGATACCATTTGGCGCTCTTGAACCGCGCTGATGCCGTTTCTTGGATAGAAAACTATAATTTTAATGCCGTCAACGCCCGAGAAGCCCGAAAGTGCCGCTGAGCCTGTGTCACCGCTTGTTGCGGTAAGAATAACAATCTCGTCCTTCTCTCCCGTTGATTCCTTAGCTGCGGAAACGAGCTGTGGCAGGAGCTGAAGCGCAACGTCCTTGAAAGCGCACGTTGGTCCGTGATAAAGCTCCATTACGTAAGCATCGCCCACCTTTGCAAGCGGTGCATAGTCCTCGTTTTCAAACTTTCCGTCATATGCGCGTGAAACAAGCGCGTATGCGCCCGCAAGCTCGCCGTTTTCGTTTGCGAGCATTTTATCCCCGGAAAATAGCAATGAAATAACCTCAGCGGAGATTTCCTTGTTTGTCATTTCTTCAAGCTTTTCCATTGGGAAAGCGCAGCCGTCAAAGCTTTTCGGCATATATAATCCGCCGTCTCTTGCGATGCCCTCGAGCACTGCCTCGGACGGTGTTTTGGAAATTTTATTATTTCTTGTACTTAAATAAAACATTTTTCATTTTACCCCTTGATTTTTCGTTGAATATATGATACACTATTCTCCATAGAAAAACAAGTGTTTTTGAAATAAAAACAAATTTTTTTTGATTTTTTCTCAGGAAGGACAAAATTTTATATGAAAATTGCAATTCTCGGGTATGGCGTGGTTGGCTCCGGCGCATACGAGGTGCTTACCTCAAACGGCTACGACGTTAAGTGGGTGCTTGACATTCGCCCTCACGCGGAGCTTGGTGACAAGCTCACCTCTGATTACAATGATATATTAAATGATAGCGAGGTTGGCGTTGTTGCCGAGGCAATTGGCGGTCTTGAGCCTGCACACACTTTTGTTGTTAAGGCGCTTAAGGCGGGCAAATGTGTTGTCAGCTCGAACAAGCATTTAATTTGCGAGTATTACGACGAATTAAATCAGCTTGCACGTGAAAACGGCGTTGCGCTGCGCTTTACATCAAGCGTTGGCGGCGGTATTCCGTGGCTTTATAACTTAAAGCGTAGTGTACGCGCGGACGAGATATCCAAAATTATGGGTATTATGAACGGCACAACGAACTTTATCCTTGATGCGATGATTTCCCAAGGCCGAGATTTTGATGAGGTCTTAAAGGAAGCGCAGTCACTTGGCTATGCTGAGGCGAACCCAAGTGCAGACATTGACGGTCTTGACGTGGCAAGAAAAACAGCAATTTCCTCCTCTATTGCATTTAATACTATTATAAAGGAAGAAAACGTTTCTGTTTTCTCACTCAGAAACATCAAAAAGTCCGATATTGACTATATTTCCGAAAAGCTTGGAAAAACCGTTCGATATATGGGCTTTGGCATTAAAAATGCGAATTCGGCTTCCTGCTTTGTTGAGCCTGTGCTCCTTTCAAGCGATGCACTTGAAGCTAACGTAAACAAAAACTTTAATATGATTTCCTTGTTTGGTAAATCCCTCGGCCGTCTTTCCTTCTACGGACAGGGCGCGGGCAAATACCCAACGGGAAATGCGCTTGCCTCCGACGTTTGCGATATTGTAAATGGTGACAGAGCCCTTAATAAGGAATACGCACCGCTTGACGTTGATAACTCAGGATGCATGCGTAAATATTATATCAGAACAAACGTTAATCTCGATTCTTCGCTCGTTTGCGCATCTGAAAAAATCGGCGACTGCTACTATATTGTAACAAATTCGGTTTCCGTTGCGGATATACACGAGCTTGCAAAATCCATTTTAGAAAGCGACCCGCTTGCATTCTTCGCGGGTATTGAGGAATAATTTATGTTGAAGGTTGTAAAGTTTGGCGGTTCTTCCCTTGCGAGTGCAGAATCGTTCCAAAAGGTTAAGAACATCATTAAGGCAGATGAATCACGCACAATTGTCGTTGTTTCTGCCCCGGGCAAAAGATTTAAGGAGGACATAAAGGTTACCGACCTTCTTTACGTTTGCCACGCGCATATCAAATACAGCATTGGCTGTGACGATATGTTTGAAAAAATCAAGGAAAGATACCGCGAGATTCACAAGGGCTGCGGTCTTAGCCAAGATATTGAATATGAATTTGACAAGATCGCATCAATGCTCAACAAGAAAACAAGCGTTGACTACATCGTTTCACGCGGTGAATACTTAAACGCACGCCTTATGGCTGAGTATCTCGGCTACGAGTTTGTGGACAGTGCAAGCTGGCTTGTGTTTGGCTTCAACGGTAAGGTTGATTTCGAGCGCTCGTATCAAAACCTTGCATCAATCGTTGAAAAAAGCCCAAGAATTGTAATTCCCGGCTTCTACGGTGCGACTCCCGACGGAAATATCAAGACGTTCTCACGCGGTGGCTCCGATATTACAGGTGCTATTGCGGCGGCGGCAATCAATGCTGATATGTACGAGAACTGGACAGACGTTAGCGGCATTATGACTGCTGACCCAAGAATCGTTGACAATCCAAGACCTATTGAAAACGTAACCTTTGCGGAGCTTCGTGAGCTTTCATATATGGGCGCTGACGTGCTTCACGAGGAGACTGTATTCCCTGTCAGACAAAAGAGCATTCCGCTTTATATCAAGAACACAAATGATATGAACGCACGCGGAACTCTTATTATGGAGAGCTTTGACGAGGAGGACGAAAACAAATCCTCGCACTTCATAACAGGTATTTCGGGTAAGAAGAACTTCTCTATTATTACAATTGCAAAAAGCAGAATGAATGACGAGATAGGATACGTAAGACGCGCGCTTGAGGTGTTTGAGCGCTTTGAAATTCCTATCGAGCACATTCCAAGCAGTATTGACAGCTTCTCTGTTGTTATTGCTTCAAAGCATATTGAAAACCGTATGCACGAGCTTGTTGCCGCGCTCAACGATGCGCTCACTCCCGATTCAATCAAGATTGACAACGAAATCAGCTTGATTGCAATTGTAGGCAGAAAGCTCCAATCAAACATCGGTATTGCAGGCAAAATCTTCACCGCACTTGGCGAAAACAACATCAACATCAAGATGATTGAGCAGGGCGCGGACGAAATCAACATCATAATAGGTGTAAATGACAGAAACTTTAAGGACACAATAAAAGTGCTTTATAACTTAAGCGAGGTAAATGAATAATGAAAACATATAATGTAGGTATTCTCGGTGCAACAGGTGCTGTTGGCCGCGAAATGATGAAAATTTTAGAGGAAAGAAACTTCCCCATTGGCGAATTAAGACTTTTGGCAAGCCCACGCAGCGTTGGCAAGAAAATCTCATTCAAGGGTCAAGAAATTGAGGTTAAGCTTGCTGAGGCAGGCGCATTTGAGGGACTTGATATTGTTTTAGGTGCGGCTTCAAACGCAATTGCCAAGGAGCTTGCTCCCGACATTGTAAAAGCAGGTGCGGTTTTCGTTGACAACTCAAGCGCATTCCGTATGTGCGACGACGTTCCGCTTGTTGTTCCCGAAATCAATGCAGAGGACGTAAAGAAAAACAAGGGTATTATTTCAAATCCAAACTGCTCTACAATTATCACACTTGTTGCAGTTAATGCACTTAACAAGCTTTCAAAAATCACAGGCATGGTTGCTTCAACCTACCAAGCGACCTCAGGCGCAGGCGCGCAGGGTCCCGTTGAGCTCCGTGAGCAAGCAAAAGCACTTTTAGAGGGCGGCGAGATTAAGAGCGAGGTTTTCCAATACCAAATTGCAGAAAACGTTATTCCTCATATCGGCTCATTCAACGAGGATGGCTACACAACTGAGGAAATGAAGATGCAAAACGAAGGCAGAAAAATCCTTCACCTCCCCGAGCTTAACGTTACCTGTACTTGTGTTAGAGTTCCTGTTGTTCGTTCACACTCAATTTCAGTTACCGTTGTAACTGAGGATGAGCTTAGCATTGAGGCTGTACGCGAGGCTGTTGCAAAGGCTGACGGCTGCAAGCTCTATGACGACAACGAAAACAAGCTTTACCCAATGCCGCTTGTAACCTCTGACCAAGACCTTGTATTCGTAGGCAGAATCAGAAAGGACCTCGTTCACAAGAATGCAATCACCCTTTGGTGTTGTGGCGATCAGGTGAGAAAAGGCGCAGCGACAAATGCAATTCAAATTGCTGAGGCACTTATTAAGGAATAAGCTACTAACGCAATTCAAATTGCTGAGGCGCTTATTAAAGAATAATAACTTAAAACGGACTTGCAAAAATGCTTGTCCGTTTTTCTTTTTCAAAACTATATTCGTTCACAAATCAAGACGGCACGAGCTTACGTGCCGTCTTTTGTTTGCATTTTGATATAAAAAGCGAGTGATTTTCTCACTCGCTTTTTCGTTGTTTTTCAGTTGTTCCGTTCAACGACCAAAAGCCACACGGATGTGTGGCTTTTGAATTTTTTCAATAGAATTAGTTAAACAAGCTACCGAAGTTCATGCTGATTGAAACGCCGGATGCAGTTGTGTTTTCAGGATCCTGATCAACATTCTCTGTGCTACCGTTTTCGTCAGTCAACTCGATCTTTACGTTTTGCTTAATTGTAGCCATATCACCGCTAAGTGTGATACCAAGCTTATCAGCCATCATTGAAGGATCGTTCATGATGTCCTCAGAAGAGATAACTTCTACTTCATAAATAGGTGAAACGTATTTCATCGCAATTCTCCTTTTGTGTTTATAACATACATTAGGTTGTATTTATTATATCAAATTGTTTTGCCTTTGTCAATATCTTTTTGGGATTTATCTTTAATTTTTAATAAAATATTCTAAAAAATCATTTTTTTGACAAATCCGTTCTGCCGTGTTCCCCGCTCGGTGCTAACGCACCAAGCGAGAAAATAAGCATTTTATCCAACGATACCGCTACGCTCAACGCCCTCAACGATACGTCTTTGCAGGAATACGTACATAATTATAAGCGGAAGCGCTATAAGAATTGATGCAGTACCCGAAAGCGTTGCGCTGTATGCCTGCTGAATTGATGACGTTTCGTACTTCATCATCTCACGAATTGTAGCAGGAACACCGTCTATCGTGCTCATAAATGAGAACTTGGATGCATCGTTGAAGAATATCTTCGTGTAGAAGTCATCTGTCCATTGCCATGAGAAAGCAAAGATAAATACGGTGATGAGCATCGGCACGGAAATTGGAAGAATAATACTAAAGAAGGTTCTTAACGTGCTTGAGCCGTCAACGAATGCGGACTCCTCAAGCTCGTCGGGAACGCCCTTGAAGAACTGTCTTAGCATAAAGATGAAAAGTCCATTCTTAAAGCCGAGACCGAACACGGAAAGAACGTACAATGGAATTAAGCTGTTTGTGAAGCCAACTCCGTTTTCAAATACGCCCGTCCACTTTTGGATAAGCTCGAGAACCAAGCTTACCGGGTTCAAGGTTGTTTCAATCATTGTGATTTGTCTAAAGAATGCAGTCATTGAGTTCTTAAGTGTTTCCTGCGGAATCATAAGCGTTGCGATAACAAATGCAAAGACAATTGCGTTGCCCTTGAATTTGAACTTAGCAAGGCCGTATGCAACAAGTGCGCAGATAAGAGTCTGAATAAGAGCAATCGAGAACGACACAAGGAACGTGGTTATAAACGCCTTCAAATAACCGTTTTCGGTTAAAATGTACCAATATTGGTTAAGCGTCGGCGCCTTGGAAATAAGGACAACCGTTGCATCCTTCATATCGCTGACAGACATTATGGATTTAAGTATCTTTGAAATATACGGATATAATATAACAAAGGTAATACCGATTAACAGAATGAGTCTAAAAATCTTAAAAACTACATTCTTCAAGAAATTAAATGAGAAGAATTTTTGCTTGAGGCGAACCCACAAAGGTGCTCTTTCAAAATCAACCTTGATTTTGTTTTTGGTTTCTCTTTTTACTTTTACAGTATCCATTTCAGCACCTCCTTAATCTCTTCTCTGATAGAATACGACGGTTCTGAGAAGTAGTGCAACGACTACAATTACCACAAGAACGAGTGCCGTATATACCCAAATTCCCGCAGAGAAGTTACCCGGGTTCTTATCGCCGAACATACCGCCGTATCCTGCAAGACCTTGCATTACACGGTTATCCGCAGCGGTAAAGAGGTCAACTACCGTATAAATCGCGTTAACGAGAATCATTGGGCTAATCATTGGTAGAGTAATTTTCCAGAAGGTTTCCCAAGCTGTTGCACCCTCCATCTGACAGGACTCATAAATCGACGGTGAAATCGACTGAAGACCTGATAAGAAGATAAGCATTTGTACGCCTGAACGGCTAACAATTTCAAAAATATTGTTTACGAGTGTTGTTACAATTTCAACAAGGTCAATGGTTGTTTTTCCAAGCGTCAACCGTAGATTAACGCTTGATAAAAGCATTTCCATATCGAGCGAGGACATAAGTCCTGCTGTCTCACCGCCTGTGTTGTCATCCATTGCGCCACCCTCAACTATTGCACCTGCTGAAATTCTTGTATCGATTGCATCGATAATACCTGTTGACAAAATAACAGGAAGGAAGAAAACAGCACGGAAGAAGGTTCTGCCCGTCATCTTTTGGTTAAGGATAATAGCCATAAAGAGCGAGAAGATAACTATTGCCGGGATCTGAATAATCAAATCCTTAATAGCATCGACAACCGTTGTTGTGAACTGACCGTCTTCAATAAATACGAACTTGTATGCGTCAAGTGTGAATGCAGGGTTGTTACCCATTGAGCCGTGGAAGCCAACCTCAATTGATTTAAGAACTATTGGAAGGTAAATTCCAAGAATACCGATAACGAACGGCAAGCAGAATAGCCATCCCGAAAGAGCTTTTTTGCCCGTCAAGCTAAGCTTGAATTTTTTCTTCTTACGGGGAATGTAAGGAGCCGGTTCATTTACTGCTACCTCAGGTGCGCTCACTGTCGGCGCTTCGACAACTACCTCTGAGGGAACGATTTTTTCGCTACCCGCAAGGGCAATTGGCTCAGCAAGGTAGCTTTGCTCTTCACCGACGATTTGGGAGGTCGCCTTAAAGCTTCTTTTGTTTTTTGTGTCAAAACTCATTTACGCGCCCTCCTTTTCACTGTACTCTAAATAGTTAATAGCACCGATAATATGTGTTGTTTCTGCTCCGTTCTCATCAGTCAAGGTAAGAACAACATCTTCACTGTTATAGTTGAGAATGAAGCCTTCACCGCCCTCGTACATAACAAGAACAACGAGTGAATTGTTTACCTTTGTGCCATTTTTGAACGTAACGGATACGCCATCGTCCTCATCGTTCAAGAACTTATGGTCAACGATGTACTTATCCTGCTTATCCTTCATAAGATCGTTATATTCCTTATAGGTTGAAACTATAGAATCCTTAAGGAAGTCATAGCTTACGGAATAATATTTGCTGTATTCTTTGTCAAACTTAAGCGCTTCTACGTTTTCCTTTGCAAGTGTGTAGTAAAGTGCGGCGCCGTTTTCAAGTGCGCGAAGGAACATAAAGTCCTCATCACCCTCCATATTAAGTGCAGTTCCCGCAAACTCAACCGAGCCGTGGTAAACCATACCGTAGAATGGAATTGTTTCGCTTGCTGTTATGTACTTACTGCTGTCAAGAGGTGCTGACAATATGCCCGATGAATACGGAATTGCATAAGCGTTTCCAACGTCGGTAATAAGCTTGAAGCTGTTACCGCCGTTATTTGTCATATGCTTAAGAAGATTTACTATATTGTCCTTAGAATCCTCTCTTGTGTAGTAATCCTTCTTGTCGAAGTCAGAGTTTAAGTCTGAGCCGAGCGTTCTTGTTGCCAAGAGTGTAAGGTTATATTTTTCCACAGACTTCATAAAGCTATCAAACAAATTGATAAATGAAGCAGTTGAAACCGCAACGCCGCTCGTTCTTTCAAAGGTTTGTGTTGCCGCATAATATGCACGCTTTGTTGTATATCTGTTGTCAAGAGTCTTTACCGCATCGCGCTTTGTCTTAAAGCCGCTGAAGCTCTTTGTTGCATATGCGTATGAAAAATCTACGTCTATTGCAACATCGTAGCCGTTATTTTCAGCATCATTAAGAAGACCTGTAAGTCCCTTCTTTCCGCCAAGAACTCTTTGCCACTTTATCTTTGACGGATAAGACGCCGAAAGACCGCCATTATAGAAGCCCTTCAAAATGTACGAGGTATTGCTGATTCCAAGCTCTGAAAGCTCTGCTTGAATATTGATAATATCTTGGAATGTTGTAAGCTCCTTGTCAATTGTCACAGGGAAGGTAAAAATTTGCTCCTTAACCTTGATTGAACCGAACATTTCAAGGAAAAGCTTTACGTTTTCATCCGGATCTTCAATCTTGCTGATTACTTCGTTTTTATCAAGGTATTCTCTGTATAGCTTTGCCATGCCGAGATATGACGTGTCATACGTGCCCTCAATTCCATATGCTTCAGCTGTTTCATCAGCCATTAAGAATTTGTAATTTACCTTATATTCACCGTCGTAGGTGTCCTTTGAAATTACTGTAATTGCGGTTGTGCTTGTTGCGTTTCCTGTAAGTGATGCATCGATATCGTACGTATCGTATTCAGCATACTTAAAGGATGCATAAGCGCTTGCATAGAAGTTTTGCTCTGTGCTTGCGGTGATAGTCGCAAGAGCATCGCCATCCTCGATTATTGCAAAATAACCTGTTCCGTTGTTTTCACTTAAATTTACAAAGCCGAAAACAGGCATTGTGTATTGCTCAACGTTTTTCTCGCTGATTTGATAGTAAGCGTAGTCAGGACCGTAAAGTGAGCCTGAGAGCTTACCGTACTTTTGCTTTGCAATAAGGTCCTCAAATCTTATAATTGTACCGCTACCGTCAGGCATAAAGATGTAGCCCTTGTCGTAGCTGTCCTCTTTAAGAGAGGTTGCTGCAAAATAAGGAAGGACGGAAATGCTTGAAAGACAGTATTTTTCTTTGTCATACTGAACTGAGCCTGCGTCAACAGTAGCCACAAGTCCTTCATTTGTAAGCTCATATTTAACGCTGAGCTTGAAGTTTGGCTTTTGAGTCTCTTTATAAAGCTCTGAGTCCTCCTCGGTCCAAAGCTCCTTCATATCCTTTTGAAGCTGAGTTTCCTCCTCGCCCTCGCCTGCAACCCTAAAGTAATCGGGGTTTGCCTTTATAAGGCGCTCCTCAAGGATTTTCTTGGTAGCGTTGTTATCAAACTTGCCCTTTGGCAAATAAACAAACGGAACCTCTGCGCAAAGCGGATACTTTGCAATCATTTCATCTCTCATGGTTGGGTCAAGCGTGAGAAGGAAGTTCTCAATATACTTTTGATCGGGGTCATAAACATCGTAGTTGTTTTCGATGAACTCCTTAGCCTTTTTCTCGGTCATACCGCCTGCAACCAATGCATTTATGAACTTTTCAATGCTGATTTTAACAGGAACTGCAAATTCTCTGCTTTCCTCACCGAGTGAGTAGTCAACCTTGATGCCGTTCTCCATCGCTGTGATGCTACCTTGGTTATATGCGAAGCAGTCGTTATAGCTGTAAAGAGTGTGCATTGAGTCCTTACCGCTTGAAATCGTGAAAAAGTTGATGTAAAGCTGTGAAAGACGAATGCCCTTATCTGATGCGTTTGTGAATGATGAAGAAACGGTGTGTGGGTTGGAAAGAGTAATTTCTCCCGTCACCTTATTTCTGATTGCGAACTCGCCCGATACGTAATCAACGTAGAGCTCTAACGAGCCATCGCCCGTGCCTTCCTTGTTTGGATCATCGCTTGTCACAACAAAGTCCATAGAAGCGAGGCGCTCTTCCTTGGAAGTAAACACGTCGTTCATATGGTCAACGCTTGCGGCTGATGCGCTAAGCGGCAAAACCAACACGGAAAGTGCTGTTAATGCGGCAAGGATAACCGCTATTATTCTTTTTTTCATAATCTCGGTCCTCCCTACCTGTAGCTTATTTCACTCATAATCGTCGAAACGAAGCCCGACATCTTTGTGATAAGTGAAATAAACAATACTGCGATGAACATAATTACTACCATGCCGACAAGCGTCATAACAATTGTAACTATATTCTTTCCTGTTGAATAGTCGTGTGTAACCTGCATACCTATGATAATCAGGAATGCCATATAAATGTACGCTACTGTTAAGATGAGCGATGGAATTTGTGATTCAGTACCAACCAATACGTTTGTGAGTGCTGTTGAAACAATTACGAGAATCGGTAATGGGTATAGCGCATATGCGGTTGAAATGAAGATATCCTTAAAGCTACCCTCACCGTCAAAGAGCGTTGTGAAGCACCAGTTGGATACAACAAAGAGGAAGAATGGAATGAGTACCATTGCCGCCTGGCTGAAGATTGTTGCCGTTGAGCCCTTTGGATTGTAATAATATCCCTTACCGATGCCTGAGTAGTAGAACGCTACTACTGTTATAATAATGAAGATAATTGATGCACGCATTGAACCACGCTTCTCGTGCTTGAGGTCCCAATAGCCGTCGAACGGGTGGAACATCAAATGGAAGCCGTAGGTTAACTCCTCCTTGAGGGTACGCTTGCCGCCCTTGGTAGCAGCTGCCTTGTTAACCTTTCCTGCGTAGCCGAATACCTTAACAACACCGAACAGCACCGCAACGATAGCAATAACCATCAAAATGAACCATTTTTCCATAAATTGCGCACGGATTGCCTTGAATACCGTTGCAAAGTTTTCTGTGTCGTAAGCGTTTTTGAAGTATTTGAGTGCTTGGTCGAGCTGTTCGCGGTCGCCGTTTGCATTACGGTAAATAACCTTACCCATTTCAACGTAAGCCGTGTCGAAGTTGTTGTTTCTTGCCAAAACCTCTTCCCAAGCATCCTTGGCAAGGTCAAACTCGCCCGCGTTTTGAAGCTTTATAGCTGTCGAAAGAACTGAAGCGTAGTCTGTTTGTCTATATACTGTAAATGAAAGGTTTTTGATATCAAGAACGATGATTTTTGTAACGGGAACAAGTTCAGTGCCGATAACGTTACCGTTTTCGTCCAAAACGTCCTTCTCTACCTCATAGGTTTGATATGTAATTGCCTGTGCCTGTGAGATCTGACCGAATTGCTCACCCTTATCACCGAAGATGTAAAGGAGGTTACCTGAACGGTCATAGGTGTAGATCTTCGAGCGCTCTCTGTCGATAATTGACCAAACGCCGTCAGGTCCGCTTGATACGTCAAGAACTGTTGAAACACCGTTGTACGCATCCTTGTTCATTGAGGTTTTAACCTTGATTGTCTTAACCGCAACCTCACCTGCAGGTGAGAAGAAGCCTGTACGCTGCATAATGTCCGTACCGCCCGCGTTAAGGAGCTTTACAGGCGAATAGTCAGGCTGCTTGGATGTGATTTGTGCCTCCTGCTGTGGCTTGTCATCTTCGAGAATCTTTACAGTACCGTAAACGAAATCGCCGAAGGTATTGTCAAGCTCGAGGTTTGTGTAGGTTGACGGAACGTTTGTAAATTCCTTCTTTGAGAATGGGTTTACCGTTTGGAGCACCGCCTGAAGCGCTGAAACGCTAACCTTTGGCGCGCCGATGAAGTTGATAAACTCACCGCCTGAGGTAAGAACTATAATACCCTCTGTTGTTCCGTCCGAAGCAACGTACATTCTGCCGTGCTTGTCAACTACACAGCTAACAGGGGTATATGAGCCCTTGTCGTCAGCAAAGTTGATTTGCGGCTCCTTGTACGTATGCTCGTATGAATAATCATCTATTGAGAATCTGATAATTCTCTTGTTGAGCTTATCGCAAACGTATAAGCCCTTATAGTCGCCGTCGCTAACTGCAAACGTGCTTGTTGGGGTGTTAAATGAGTCCTCAACGCCGTCGCTGTTTACGAAGGTTTCAATTGTTGCCTGCCATTCATAGTATCTGTTAAGAACTATGATTCTGTTTTCGCCTTGGTCTGTGATATAGATGTTACCCTCGCTATCTGTTTCGATATCTGTTGGGTTGTTAAGCTTTTTGCCATCTAAGTTGTCAAGACCAATTGTTGCTGAGTCGATTGGAGCAACGCCGTCGGCTACGTACGCGTCGGGTGATTTAAGAACCTCGCCGTCAATTGAGTATGTGTACGTGTCATACGGTGTTACTGCAAATGCGCAAGTGGAGAAAACGAAGGCGAGGACAAACGTAAATGCAATTATTCTTGCTAATTTTTTCATACTGCCCTCCTTAATCCTTCATACCACTTGATGCCATTGTTTCAATAATGTTACTTTGTGAAATAACGAATACGCCGATAGGAACTATCATCATAACAACGCTTGAAGCAGCAGATGCACCCGCACGGGCAATACCGCCTGCGGTAATTTGACCTATCGCATAGTTAAGTGTCTTTAATTGCTCACTGTAAATGTACGCTGAGGCACCTGTGTTCCAAAGACCCTGGAATGAATAAATGATAAGTGTAAGCCAAGCGGGCTTAACCATTGGCATCGCTATTGTCAAGAACGTTCTGAACTCACTGCATCCGTCAAGACGCGCACTTTCAAGCACGGAGTCTGAAATTGATGAGTCCATAAACTGCTTCATTAAGTAAAGTCCCATAGATGAGCCCCATGCAGGAATAATAAGTGCAAACGGGTTATCCATAAGTCCTAATGTTGAAAGGGTGATGAAGTTGGCAATCGCTGTTACTGTTGATGTAAACATAAGTGAACGCTGAATGAGCCAGAACATTCCCTTTCTGCCGGGGAATGGGATTTTTGAAATTGCATATGCCGCCAAGGACGACAGGAGCAAGTTACCAAACGTACCCATAAACGTGATAAATACTGTGTTGAATATGTATCTTGAGAACGGAACCCAAGAGTCGCTAAGCAGCGTAAACAAATCCTGGAAGTTCTTGAAGGTTGGATGAACAACGTAAAATCTCGGTGGGAACATCCAAAGCTCGTCAAGCGGCTTTAAGGACTGCATTATTACATATAACATTGGCAAGAACATAAACGCTCCCATTATAATAAGGAAGGTAAATATTCCCGCGTCTCCTCCTACCGAACGGTTAAGGACAACCTGATGATTTCTAACTCTCATTTTTTGCATATCATTGTCCTACCTTCGATAGCATTTTGTTAACGATCGTATTAGCGCCGATCATTATTAAGAATAGCACAACCGCGATAGCGGAGGCATATCCAACCTCCCAACGCTGGTTTCCGTAGTCCTCCAAGCAGTGCATAATAGTATGGCACGAATAGTTGACTGACGGGAATCCGCAAAGGTTGGTAACGACGCCGCCGAAGCCGAACGCACCCGTAATTGACATTACGGCACCGAACATAAGCTGCGGACGCATCATTGGAAGTGTAACATACCATAGCTCCTGCCATCTGTTTTTAATTCCGTCAACGGCTGCCGCCTCAAACAAGCTCTTATCAACCGTTTGAAGACCTGCGATAAACGAAAGGAACGCAGTACCGAGTGACATCCACAGTGCAACCACGATACAAAGCGTCATAGCATACTTTTCATCGTAGAACCACAAAATAGGCGTATCTATGATATTCATTTTAATAAGCATACCGTTTACCCAGCCCTGGCTGTCATTGTGGAAAAGTGTACCCCAAATGAGGTAAACTGAGCCGGCGATTGATGGTGCATAGAAAATAAGTGTAACAATTGCTCTGATTCTCGGTGAAAGCTCATTAATGAACCAAGCAACAAGGAATGAAAGAACATACGAAACAGGTCCTGTTACCGCTGCGAACACGAGAGTGTTCTTGCAAGCGAGAATGAATATATCATCCTCGAAGAAAAGACGTGTATAGTTCTTAATTTCTATGAACATGTCCCATTTGAATTCGAGCATGTTAAAGTTTGTAAAGCTGAGTACAAGTGAAAGTCCAACGGGGAATACGGTAAAGAGAAGGAATACAAGGAAGAACGGCGCAACCATAACATAAGCTATTTTGTTACGCTTAATTTCGTGCCAGGTCCACTGTGCCCTTGTCATATCCTTTCTTGCAGTTGCCTTCTTTTTAACCTTTTTCGCTTTTTTCTTAGGTGCTTCTGCTTCTAAAATACTGTCACTATGTATTTGCTCGTCTGCATTTACGGCTTCGCCGCTCTGTATTTCAACAGCTTCGACGTCTTGTAAATTTTCATTACGGTTTTCCATCTACATTTTCTCCTTCATTAGTATTTTAGAATCAGTTCAAAATCCCATCGGGATTGAGCGACATATAATCATCATAAGTGAGCATGCCGAATTCTTTTCTTCTTCTTTCGAGCTCCTTATTGATTGTAGCAACATATTCGTTAAGCGCATCGGATGCATCCTTACCCTCGTTGTATGCTGCCAAGAATGCAAAGTTTATGTAACGGGCAAGATAGTAGCTACCCGGATGGTTAGGAACGGCAACCAAGCTTTCAAACTGCTTGCTGATATTGTTCTTTTCCTCAGCAGTCCAAGGAAGATCCTCAAGTGCCTTTCTGTTAGCCGTTGCAGGTCTTGCGGCAATACCCAAAATAGAAACTATTTCATTTGAATAGTCAGCTTGGAATTCACTGCCTGTGTACCATCTGATAAATTCCCAAGCGCGAAGGTCGCGTCCCTGCTGAACCTTGTCGTTTCCGTTATCGATCATAACGCAACCTGTTACCGTTGCTATTGCGTTTCTGTTAATCATCGGTGAGCCGTCAGCGTTGTAAATTGTATTTCCTGCCTCATCCTTTACAACCTGACCCGGAAGTGGAACGAATGTCCAAAGTCCCGAAAGCTCGGAAGCGAAGACTGAAAGCTGGTTACACGATGTGTACGCCGAAATACCGATTGGCATTTCACCCGTACGGAAACGGTTTGCAAAATCATAAGTGTATGGAAGTGAATACTGTGTATAGTAGTTACACATTTGCTCAAACGAGTTAAGAACGCCCGCTGAGCCGAAATTGATTGTCATACCGTTGTTTGCATACGCCTCGTATCCGTTTTGATAGGTGAAGGTGTATATATCATTTTGAATACCTATCTCCATATTATTAAATTGAAGAATAGGCAAAATAGCGAGCATATCGTCCCACGTTTCGGGAAGCTCGATTTCAAGCGATGTCAAAACGTCCTTGCGGTAGAACATCATTGAGAAGGTAAGCGAATCGGGCATTGCATAAAGCTCGATTCCTCTTGACTCAACCTTACCGTCCTTGTCCTTGTTTATCCAGCCGTAGCCGTAGGTTTGGTCATCATCCGTGCCCTCTCCGTTTGCATCAACGCCGTTTTTAACGTCGTCGCGCCAGAGATAGACGTCCTCATCTGTCCAGCCGTATGAGTCACCGTAGCCGAAGTTATAAAGTGTAAGCGGCTCGAATGCGGCATCAGGGAACACCTCGAGAATGTTATCCTTGCCCGATGCGGGATCGTAATTTTCGATATCGTTGTTTATGTAATCATTGAGCGGCTTAATAGCATTACGAAGCGCGTAGTCAATAATCGTTGAGCTTGCCTCCATCAAGGAAAGCTCAGGGCCAACGCCTGCGATAATTGACGGTAAGAGCGTACCGCCCGCAATAAGCTTGATATCAACGTTTATATCAACCTCTTCTGCCTTGCCATCTACATAGATTGTGTGTTTATCAGGAGTAAAATCATTTTCAATGAGATTTCTTATGATTTGTGCTTGGTCACGACCTGTTGTAACCCAAACCTCGATTGTTTCGGGGTCTTTTTTATTCTTATTTTTGGTTGGCTTTTCGCTTTCATTGCCGGTGAATGAAGCAAAGAAAAGTCTTATTTCAAACCAAAATGCCTGTAAAAAGTTTGCATCGGCGCGAGGTAAGTCCTCTTCCTTAGATTGAAGCTGATAATAGTCAACCTGGAGCGGCTGGGTCTTTGCGCTGTTGATCCATGTACCGAGTGAACCGATTTGTGATTTTAATGTTGAAAGGTTCGAGGGAATTTCGCTTTCGTTTGTTGCCATCTTTTCAAGAAGCTGATATACCTGCTTGATTGTTGCGGTCTTTTCACCCTCACCCGTACCACCGTCCTGTGCCTTGTTTACAGCAACGAGGTAATTATAAACAGCTTCAAGGTTTTGTGCTTCGTAAAGCATGGTCTTCAAAACGTCAGGCATAACTCTTGTAAAGCCGTATGAACGGTTTGCGTCAGGGTCTGTACCTGTGAGCTTTAAGATTTCAAGATAGCAGCTGTTGATATTTGCCAACGAATCGCTAACCTGCTTAATCTGTGTGCCCATTTCACCAAGAGTTGCTTCTAACTTAATATTGTAGGTTTTTCCTGCCTCAAAGTAGAATTCGAACTCTGTTTTACCGTCGCCAAGGAAGCATGTCTGCCATGAGTTTGAGTGTGGGAAACGGCAGTTTGCAGCCTCTGCAAACGGAACCTTGTCGTCAATGTAGAGCTTTCTTGATACGTACATACCGCTAAGGAGTGCCTGCTTGTATCTAACAGCTATTGAGTAGTAGCCGGATTCGGGAACCTCAATATCGTAGCTCATCCATTCGCCAACGTTTTGCCATTGCTCCTTACCTGCGGTATTGTATTTTACCGCCTTGTGGCTTTGCTTACCTGTAAGTCCGCTTGTGATAGACGATGTTCTGTCGTAAACGGGGTACATAGTAATAGCGGAAACGTTAAGCGGCTCCTCTGCCTCTTGGAAAACTGAGGAGTCAACTCTATTCTCGGAAACCTTGCCGTGAAGCGCTTCCATTTCGGCAATGTATTCCTTATATGAAATAGGAGCTTCGTAAGGAACGAGCTTAATTGACTGAACAATCAAGTCCTCTCTTTGACCCTCAAGTGAAATTGAGTTTTCGCCCGGCTTGAAGTAGAATTCAAACGGATTTACGTAATATCCGTTTGCATCACTGATGGTATACTGTACCCAAGTAGGATCCTTGTATACCGCGGGACGAATATCGTCGCCCTTTCCGTTTTCCTTTTCATTCTTAAAGGTATTTTCTCCGTCCTCGGTCTTGGAATAGTCATATTCCCATACCTTATTAAGCACGAGCGTACGTGCCTCCGCGAAAGGAAAGCTTCCGTTCAAGTAGAAAATACGCTCAATTGCGTTACTTGTACCGTCCTTGTCGTCGTCATCTGCCTGTGATTTGTCAACCACACGGTCGTCAGCCTGACAGTAAACGATTTGAATGGTATAGTTACCTGCGAAATCGTCGTCAACGACAAATGTCCAAGTGGCTGTACCTTCCGAGCCGAGAAAAACGCCATCGTTTTTGCCATCGGGTGAGGGCTCATCACACTTGGTGCTGTCCTTATAAAATTCTCTTAAATCAGTTGTGGTGTCACCCACAGTAAAGACACCGCCGAGGATATCAACCTCGATAACGTGTCCCTTTTCAAACTCCTTGTTTTGGTACTTGCTCAAAACGTTTTCCATATACTCATCGTAGGAAAGCGCATTGAGGATAGCACTAACGTCGGACATTGACGTTTTGTCGGAAGACGTGCTTCCCGACGAGCTACCGCTGTTTTCCTGTGCGAATGCAGGGAACGATAACGTCGCAAGCAGCATCAGCATGCAAAGGAAAAATGCAAGTAGTCTTTTTGCCTTTTCTTTCATAAGAAACCTCCATGATGTTTGTTCTAATCAGGTGCGGCATAGCGCATAGCCGCACGGATATACATATGCGTATATATTAGTATATAATATTGTAGCACAAGAATATATTAAAGTCAAGAGACCATTTTTCCAAGGAAAGCCAATTGCCGACACAGGTGTGGAAAAACTTGCGTTTTGCCTACCGTCAATGCGTACATTTGTGAGGGTAGCAAAAAAATTTTTTTCGGTATTTTGGTGCTACAAAGTCAACAAAATAAAGGAAACTATAATTTATGCGTGCCTTATTTATAAAATTTCTACACATTGTGCAACTTGCACAATTTTCTGCACATAATTTTGTCACATATACATAGTGCACAAATTTGACTTTTTCGCCGTTTTTTTGTCATTTTTTCAAAATTTTACATTTTATCTAACTAAAATGTTGACATTGGGAAAAAATCGGTCTATAATTGAAGTAATAAAAACTCAAGGAAGGTATAATTATGTACTATTTAGGTATCGACCTCGGCGGCACAAACATCGCCGCAGGTATTGTTGACGAAAGCTACAACATCATCAAGAAAAAGAGCGTGCCAACCCTTGCACACAGAGATGGCAAGGAAATCATCAAGGATATGGCAAAGCTTTGTCTTTCACTTGTTGAGGACTGCGGTCTTACCTTGGATGATATTGCATATGCGGGCATTGCCTCCCCGGGAACCGCAAATTCCGAAACAGGCGTTGTTGAATACGCAAACAATCTCCCGTTTGAAAACTTCCCTATTGCCGACTTGCTAAGAGAATACACGGGAATCGAAAAGGTATATATTGAAAATGATGCAAACGCGGCAGCAAAGGCAGAGGCAATCGCAGGTGTTGCAAGAGGTGCTAAGTTTTCAGTAATGATTACCCTTGGCACAGGTCTTGGCGGCGGCATCGTGCTTGACGGAAAGGTATATTCCGGCTTCAACTTTGCAGGTGCCGAGCTTGGTCATATTGTAATTGAAAAGGACGGAAAGCAATGCTCCTGTGGCAGACGCGGCTGTTGGGAAACCTACAGCTCCGCAACAGGTCTTACAAATATGACTAAGGAGCACGTGCTCGCATCAAGAAAAGAAGGCAGAAAAACCATTATCGAGGATTTAATCGGCGGAAACATCGAAGCCTGCAATGCAAGAGTTGCATTTGCGGCAATGAAGCAGGGTGACGAGGTTGGTAAGGAAATCGTTGACGAATATATTTCCTACCTTGCTTGCGGCATCGCTAACATCATCAATATTTTCCAACCAAACGTGCTCTCAATCGGAGGCGGCGTTTGCGGCGAAAAGGACTACCTCCTTGTTCCTCTTAAGGAAGCTGTTTTCAAGGAAACATATTCGAAGGGCAAGCAAACCGAAATTAAGATTGCAGAGCTCGGCAATGATGCAGGTATCATTGGCGCGGCTGTGCTCGGTTTATAATCCAAGAATAAATAACCCCAGGCACAGGCGGGACGTCGAGGACGCCGTCCCCTACAACTGTTCGGGGAACCCCCTCACTAACAAAGCACCCGCTAAAGAGCTTTTGCGGGTGCTTTTTGTAAAAATCGGCTTACCTGTGTACGAATTTGATATTTTAGGAAGGAGAACGGTATGAATTTAGACTCACCTGTAAGAGAGCTTTACGGCGTTGGCGAAAAGCTTGAAAAAATGCTTTTCAGTGGCGGCTTATACACTGTAAAGGATATGCTTTACCGTTTTCCGAGAGCATATCAAAACAGAGCTGACGTAAAGGAATTGAGTGACGAGAGTGCATACGGTGAATATCACTCATACGTATTAACTATCGCAAACGAGCCGCGTGTTTCACTTATCAGGCGTGGAATGTCGCTGCTCAAGTTCAAGGCGTTTGACGGCAGCGGAACGGTAAACATCACCTACTTCAATCAAAACTATCTGAAAGAGGTATTTTCGCAGGGCGCAACCTTCAGATTTTGGGGCAAGGCAACCAAGGAAAAGCGGACCCTGTGTATGAATTCGCCGTCCTATGAGCCGATTTTGCCATCTAAGCCGCTTGATGCTCTAATACCCGTTTATCCTATGTTTTCGCGTATGAACCAAAAGCTTTTTCATAAGCTTGAGCGTGAAATCATATCATCATTACCCGAATTTTTAGTTGACTTTTTGCCGAGCAATGTGCGTGCAGAAAACAGTCTTTGCACGCTTTCCTACGCGCTTGAAAATATCCATTTCCCCGAAAGTGAGGAAGCACTTAACCGCGCTATTAAGCGACTGACCTTTAACGAGCTTTATCTTTTCGCGCTGACACTTTCAAAAATCAAGGTTTCACAAAAAAGCAGGCTCGCACCTTCACTTAAGGACCGTGATATCAGCGAATTTTTAGCATTGCTTCCCTATGCACCGACAAATGCGCAAATGCGCGCTATCAACGATATGATAGGCGATATGTGTAAGGGGGAGGAGCTGACGTCACCGATGAACAGAATTGTCGTTGGCGACGTTGGAAGCGGAAAGACTCTTTGCGCCGCTATCGGCGCATATCTTGCCTGCAAAAACGGATATCAATGTGCTTTGATGGCACCAACGGAAATTCTTGCAACGCAGCACTACGAATCCCTCTCTCCACTCTTTGGTTCGCTTGGAATCAGCTGTGAGCTCTTAACGGGAAGCACACCCGCAAAGGACAAAAAAGCGACACAGGGTCGCATAAAAAGCGGAAAATGTTCATTTGTAATCGGCACACACGCGTTAATTCAGAGCGGTGTGGAGTTTAATAATTTAGCGCTTGCAATAACCGACGAGCAGCATAGATTCGGTGCAAATCAGCGTGCTACCCTCTCAGAAAAGGGCGCGAGTGCGCATACGCTTGTTATGAGTGCGACACCAATACCAAGGACGCTTCAATTTATGATTTACCGTGACCTTGACATTTCGCTTATTGACGAGCTGCCACCCGGGCGCAAAAGAGTTCAAACATTTGTTGTTGACGAGAGCTACCGCGCACGCCTCAACGAATTTATAAGAAAGCAGGTGTCAAGCGGCTCACAGGTTTACATCGTTTGTCCAAGTGTTGAGGAAAAACACGACGATATTGACAACGCATCGGATTTTGACCCATTCTCTCCCTTCTATTTCGAGGAAAAGCCGCCCTTGAAATCCGCAGTTGACTTTGCGCGTGAGCTTGGTGAAAAATTCCCCGATTTTACCGTTGAATTTATCCACGGGAAAATGAAGGGCAAGGAAAAGGATTCTGTTATGTCGCGCTTTGCTCTTGGTGAGATTGACGTTTTGGTTTCCACCACGGTTATTGAGGTTGGCGTAAACGTGCCAAACGCATCGCTTATGATTGTAGAAAATGCGGAGCGCTTTGGTCTTTCCCAGCTTCACCAGCTAAGAGGACGCGTTGGACGCGGAAGCACGCAATCATATTGCATTTTAGTTTCGGATTCTAAGGGCGAGACCGCACGCGAGCGACTTAACATAATGAAAACCGTATACGACGGCTATCAAATTGCCGAGCACGACCTTAAAATGAGAGGTCCCGGTGACTTCTTCTCAAGTGACAAAAGCGTGCGCCAATCAGGCGAGATTGATTTGGGAATTGCAAAGTCCTGCTCTGACACAGCGCTACTCCATATGTCATTTGATGCGGCAAAGAAAACACTTGAGTGCGACCCTGAGCTATCACTTCCGGAGCATTCTCTTCTTGCCATAGAGGTCGAAAAAATTTTAGGCGAGCAGATGAGCACAATCAATTGATTTTCAAACTTTTGCTACGCAAAAAGAAAATAAAGAACCGTTTTTTATCAAATAACTGTTTTTGATAAACTACAAAAGTATATTTCATAATATACTATTTTATATGCGAATAAAATCCCCCATTTTTCATAAAAAATAGTATAATATATACAGTTTTTATTTTTACAGAGGTACGACAGATATGAATATAGGCGAAAAAATTAGAAACGCAAGAGAGGACTTGGATCTTTCACAAGAGAAAGTGGCGCGTCAGATTCCGATGAGCCAATCAGGTTACTCGAAAATCGAGCGTAACGTGCAGGAGCCAAGCTTAATGCAGCTTCGCAGAATTTGTCAAATTCTTAACATCAGCGCAGATTTTCTTCTCTCACTCAGTTACTTTAACTCCCTTTCCGAAAACGATATGGCTTTGCTGTTCGATATAAAGTCAGCAATCAAAAAGCATATGGATAAAATAGCCGAGGAGTCAGCTAACTAATCTCAAAAAGTAAAGCAAAGACCGAGCCAAACGCTCGGTCTTTTTGTTTTATTAAATATAAAAATCAACCGTGAAAAAGCTTTTTCGTTTGATAAATCGGCTCACAGGTTAGGTGAATGCCAAGCTTTCTGAAGGTTGCCACGTCTATCGGGGATAGAATCACAGATGAGTGAAGCTCTGCGTTTTTAAGCTCGTTTAACGCTTCCATTGCGCGCTTTGCGGTTTCATCGCTCGCAGCGGTGATTGCAAGAGCGATAAGCACCTCGTCGGTATGAAGGCGCGGATTGTGGTTGCCAAGGTTTTCGATTTTCAATCTTTGAACGGGCTCTAAAACCTCGTGTGAAATTATGTCAACGTCCTTGTCAATGCCTGCAATTGCTTTTATTGCATTTACAAGCACCGCGCTTGAAGCGCCAAGAAGTGACGAGGTTTTTCCCGTAACGATTCTGCCGTCGGGAAGCTCGATTGCCGCCGCCGGAGCACCTGTTGCTTCAGCTCTGTCAAGAGCGGCTTGAATACATCTTCTCTGCTTGGCATTGATTGCGCTTTGATTCATAAGAAGCTTGATTTTGTTGATTTCCTCATCGCAAAGATTGCCCTTTCTTTGTTGGCAAAGCGCGGAGTAATATCTTCTTATAATTTCATTGTTTGCGCTCTCTCTTACCGCCTCGTCATCGAAAATGCAATTTCCTGCCATATTTACACCCATATCGGTTGGTGATTTGTACGGGCACTCGCCCATAATTCCCTCGTATAGTGCGCGAAGCACAGGGAAAATTTCAACGTCACGGTTGTAGTTTACCGCGGTTGTGCCATACGCCTCCAAATGAAATGGGTCAATCATATTTATATCGTTCAAGTCGGCTGTTGCCGCCTCGTAGGCTACGTTGACAGGATGAGAAAGAGCAAGATTCCACACAGGGAAGGTTTCAAACTTTGCGTAGCCCGCCCTTTGACCGCGCTTGTTTTCGTGGTAGATTTGAGAAAGACACGTTGCCATCTTTCCGCTACCCGGTCCGGGAGCTGTGACAACAACAAGCTCGCGCTGGGTTTCTATGTACTCGTTTTGACCAAAGCCCTCATCGCTTACAATATAATCAATATCGTAAGGATAGTTTTTGATTGCATAGTGCTTATAAACCTTGATTCCAAGCCCCTCGAGCTTGTTTTTAAAGATTTCAACTGCTTGCGAGGAGTCGTATCTTGTAAGTACAACGCTACCAACGTATAGCCCGAAGCCGCGGAAAGCGTCAATCAAGCGGAGCACATCAAGGTCATAGGTGATGCCAAGGTCGCCTCTGACCTTGTTCTTTTCTATATCAGCCGAATTAACCGCAATGATAACCTCTGCCTGGTCCTTAAGCTCAGCAAGCATTCTTATTTTACTGTCCGGTTCAAAGCCGGGAAGCACGCGCGAGGCGTGGTAGTCATCAAAGAGCTTGCCGCCAAATTCAAGATAAAGCTTGCCGCCAAAGCGAGCAATTCTCTCCTTGATTTTTTCTGACTGAAGCTTCAAATATTTGATATTGTCAAATCCTATTCTGTACATAACTCTCCCTCAAAATCATTTTATTGTTAAATGAACGGGTATTCCGTTTTTATATTCTATTTTTCTCTCTCCGAGAATAAGTGGCGAAATATAATCAATGCACGCACGAGTTACGCCGTTTTTCTGTACGTTTATAAACTCGGGCGGAACTGACCTAACACAGCCTGCAACGCGCGAAGCGTCCACAGAATCAAGCGAAATTTCGTACACGTCCCCGCCTTTTCTTGTAGTTGTGACCATTTTTCCCGTGTTGCCCTTGGTTGCCAACTTAACCGCATACGCGCCAACCAACACGCTTTCGTCTATATCGGTTTTTGATGCTATATGAGATGCACAGCGCTGAGGCAGGTTTAATTCAACGGAGCGCACCTTGCATCCGATTTTGCGCCTTACAAGCGCTTCGAGATTTCTCGATGCTCCGCCGAGATATTTATGTCCAAAGACGTCAATTGTGCCACTTGCCATACTGTCTGCAACGTAGCTGCCGTTTTCGTGTTTTATCCCCTCGCTCACCGCTACCACTACGTTTGGGTGAGTTAAAAGCTCATTTTTTACATCGCTTATAAACCGTGCGCTTGAAAACGGAACCTCTGGCAAATAAACAAGGTCAGCGCCAACGCCTGTATAATATTTAGGGAGCGCGGCGGCACAGGCAAGCCAGCCTGCATCTCTGCCCATAAGCTCTATAATTGTAACCGCATCCACGGTATATACCGCAGAGTCGCGCGAGATTTCGTAAACCGCTGTTGCAACATACTTTGCCGCTGAGCCGTAGCCCGGTGCGTGGTCGGTTATACAAAGGTCATTGTCTATCGTTTTAGGCACACCTATAACGCTAATATCGCAGTTATTCGCTTCAAAATATTCACTTAGCTTCTTCACCGTGTCCATTGAGTCGTTTCCGCCGATATAGAAAAGGTAACGGATATTAAAGCTTTTAAGATGACCGAGAATTTTTTCGTAAATTTCCTTGTTTTCCCCACACGTGGGCAGCTTTTTTCTGCACGAGCCCAAGGCGGCGGCAGGGGTTGACTCAAGCGTGTAAAGCGATTTTTCGTCGCCGAAAAGATATGAAATATCGACAATTTTACCGTCAATAAGCCCTTCAATGCCGTTTTTCATACCGTACAGCTTTTCAATATTTTCAGAATCAGCCGATGCGCGAATGATGCCCGAAAGCGTTGCATTGATAGCGGCGGTAGGGCCGCCCGATTGACCGACAATTGCGTTTGCCTTTAAAGCCATAAATTCTCCATTTATAGGGATTGGCACGCTCCAAAAAATCAAAAAAGCCCGATTTAAAAACTAAAATCAAGCCATTTTTCAAGTGTGGCTACCGCCTTTATTTCGCGTTTTACGAGCCATAAATTAAATTGCATATAGACGCGCGCGCCAATCACAAAATTAAGTATAACATATTTTATATTAAAAGTCAAATAAAAAAGCGTGACTTTTAATAATATTTTGTCTGTTTTTTCAAGAATTATAGCTTTGGCGTGAATTTTTTCATCAAAGATATGCTTTTTTGAGATTTTCACAAGATTTTTAGGTAAAATATACAAAAAATTTAGATTTTTTTCATTTTTTCTATTTATTTTCACAATAAAGTGTGGTATAATATAATCAACAGAGGAGCTTGACTCTTCTGAAATCCATTAGCAAAGAAGGTGCTTTTATGAAAATGAATTTCACAGCAAGACAAATGAGAGTTTACGACCAAGTAAAGGAAACCGCCGAGAAAAAGCTTGCAAAATTTGACAAGTTTTTTGGCGACGATGCCGAGATGGATATCACCTTTTCAATGCCAAACGACCTTGAAAGAGTAGAAATTACCATTCGTGCAGACGGTATGGTTTTCCGAGCTGAGGAGGCCGATAAAACCTTCGCTAACGCGATTGACGCCGCAACTGAAGCACTTGAAAGACAGATAAGAAAAAACAAAACACGCCTCCAAAAGAAGCTAAAGAGTGGCGCGTTTGATATAATCAACGACGACCTTGGCGATGAATACGAGGAGGAATTCGTTCAGGAAATCAGAACCAAAACATTCCCATTCAAGCCAATGAACGTTGAAGAAGCAATTTTGCAAATGAACATGCTTGGGCACGACTTTTTCGTGTTCAAGGACGCAGACACGCTTGAAACCTGCGTTGTTTATAAGCGCAAAAGAGGCGGATACGGTCTTATCGTTCCTGAATAAATAATAATAAAGGGTGGGCAATTTTGCCCACCCTGTGTTTGTTTTTTAGGTGTTTTCCATTAATATTTAAGCTTTTCGCTCGGTAACGGTTTTGATCCTTCAAATTTGTTTATCAAAAGCATTGAATCTGTCATATTATGATAATAAACGGAGGGGATTCAAATGAAAATCGTAATTTTTAAGTCGCCGAGGTTTTTCGTTCCTTTTTTAAGGAAAATCTTCAAAATCTCCAAGGAGAATTAACCTTCTGCGCACATAAGTAAACGGCTGTCGTTTTAGTGACAGCCGTTTTTCATTAAATAATTTTTATCATACCACCGTTGGGCACATTTAGTCTGCATGCACCGCCTGCAAGTGTTCCCTGCTCATCATTGTTGCCGTACATATCGTAAATTTCGTAGCTTGCGCTACCTGACAAATCAAGGTAAACCGCATCATTGCCTGAAGCGTTGAAAACGTAGTTTTTAATGCTTGTGTCAATCTCTAGGGCAACGCCTTGGTATAAAACGGTGATTTTTTCGCCGTCCTTATATGCGCTTGCAATAGTGTAGTTTGCATCAAGGCCCTCAAAATCGATTTCGCCGTCTAAGATTGTTTCGCTATGCTTGCACCAAAAATCGAGGTAATTTGCAAGAATTTTCTTGTGCCCCTCGGTAATATTGTCAAAGCGCACGGAGATTTGAGGCACGCAGAACATAATTGAAAGGAGCTGGTGCATAAGTGCTTCATCCTTTTCGTTTTTATTCCACATCAGCATATCGCTATGCACAGCGCCCTTGCCTTGCGTCAGACGCATTGTAAGTGAGTGAGTGCGGTTTACAAGCACGTCGTTTGGGCAGTCGCAAACTCTGAACATATTACCGTACTTGCCGATTGCAGGTCCTACGTAGGACTGTCTAAACTCAATAAGCACCTCGGGGTTGATTGCTTTTAATCTTCTTGAAATCTCGTCAAGGAGCAATTCAACCGCCTCGTCAACCGACGAGGTTGTCATCTTATCGTACTCCTCGGAGCTTTCCTCGCCCAAGCGGAAGCTATCGATAAAATCAAGCTTGAAGCCGTCAACGCCGTAATCAAGCATAAATCTTTCATAAATCCCTGCGATAAAGTCACGCACCTCGCTAAATCTCGGGTCAAGCACCATTGTATTTGTGGTGAGCCTTTTTGAGAGATACATACCCTTAAAGCGTTCAAAATTTTTACTGTGGCAGCCAACAAACGGCACGCTGAACCAAAGCATAAATTTCATACCGAGGTCGTGCACGCCGTCAACAAATTTTTTCATATCGGGGATTTTGTCGCTTGCGACCTCCCAGTCACCGCAGTAGCCGTAGCCGCGGGAATTATCACTCGTTTGCCATCCGTCGTCAACAATCAAGGTTTCCATACCGAGCGCGCGCGCAACACGGCATTCCTCCAAAATCTCGTCGGGAATTGTCCTTTGGTGGAAGCTATACCACGTGGAATAAAGCGGAACGCGTGCGTCCCTCGGTGTATAGGCGTATTTATAGCCAATGCTTTCCCAATGCGCACGTGCGTCCTTAACTGTGTCTATAAACGGAAGGGGGCGTGTGTCTATGGTGAAGTCAAAATGATATTCCTTCATTTTCGCCGTTGGCTCGGAAAAAAGCTGAATTTCGTACACAAGGTCGCCTGTTTCCTCGACAACGCCAGCCGCTAAGCAGACGGGGAGCTTTAATTCATCTGCATAAACCGTTGCGCGGTTTTCGCCTTTTTTGCTAACGAGCGCACAAACGGGCATTCCGCTTGCAAGTGAGCTTCTTGAACGGTTTTTCTCCCAATCGGGCTTTAGGTAAACGTCAAAGTGGTGGCGCGGAGACCAAAATGCTACTGTATCAATTTGTGGCATTGTCCAAGATACTGTGTATTCGCTTGGCATTATTTTCTTGCCAAAGTCAATGTCAAGTGAAAACTTTGCAATCTCGCCCTTTTGTGTGCAAATAATATTTTCGCTCGTGAGTGGATTTTCGGTTTTGGTAGAAAGCTCAAGCTCGCCAAAAATAAATTTTGCCATTTTAGCTCCTTTATTCCTTTATAAGTGAGTAGCTGCCTGACTTTAAAATTTCAAGAAGCTGCTCGCTTGTGGTAATTTTCTCGTCCGTTAAAATTCCTGCGTTTGCAGGCACGTGCGGATAGTGAAAATCCGTGCCTGAGGTTTTGATAAGACCATATTTATCAGCCCACATATCGGCAATTTCGTTTCTTGAATCGTGTCCCTTGTGTCCGTTATATACCTCGACACCGTCAAGGAAGGCGGGATTTATAACGGTCATAGTATTGCGGAATGGGTGCGCCTGAACAAAGACGAGCCCGTTTTCTCTTGAGATTTTTGAAAAGCTTTCGGGATTGAGAGAAAAAATATCCTCGTGAGCACGCAAAAGCTCCTCGGTTATACCGAAAACCAAATAGTCGTTTGAGTTCTCGTTGAAGCGAAGCTCCATACCCAAAATAACGTTTAATTTTCCGCTTGCATCGCGCTTTAAATTCTCATAGCCCTTTAAATACGCGGTGACAAAGTCTTGGTAATTTGCACATCCAAGAAAATCCTGCGTTCCCTTGTTAAAGTGGTTGGTAAGGACAAGTGACGTATAGCCCGCCTCGGTAAATTTTTGAATGATTTCTTCGTTTGAAACTCTTGCACACGCGCTAACGCTTTTTGAGTGACAATGAAGCTCTGTCTTAAACATAATCTCTCCTTAGTGCCTGAATATAGGTCTTAAATGTTGTAATTTTGCGTAAATTTAGTTAAAAAACAGACACGTGGTCGGTTATTTCCACTTTGGCTTGTTCTTTAACGTTGAATAAAGCTCACAGTAGCTTTCGTGCCTTGATTTTTCGATTTCGCCGGATTTTACTCGACGAATAACGTCGCAGCCGTCCTCCTTGGTGTGTGAGCATTTTGTGTATTTGCACTTTCCAACGGAGCTGTCAAACTCGCGGAAGGTGGAAAACAAATCCTCAAGCTCGAAAAAGTCGAAGCGTTCAAAATCGAGCAAGGAAAAGCCGGGGGTGTCGGCTAAATAGCCGTTATATTCCTGCCCCAAAAGTTCAGAAAGAACAAAAAGCTCGGTGTGGCGAGTGGTGTTCTTTCCTCTCTCTATCTTCTCACTTAAATTTCCCGTTTCAAGTGAAAGCTTCGGGAACAATACGTTCATAAGAGTGCTTTTTCCTGCACCCGATGCACCTGCAAAAGCGCACACAGGGTCGCCGCTTTTTGTAATTTCTCTTAAAAATTCAAGCAGCTCACCTATTCCCTCGTTTTTCTGTGACGAGGTAATAAACACATCAAAGCCGCTTCGCTTGTAAATGCCGTAAAGCTCGTCTGCATAGTCCGAGTCGAGGTCGGATTTTGATATGACGATAACGGGCTTTATTTTATTATGCTCCGCTATTGAAATCATTTTATCAACGATAAATAGCGAGGGGGTCGGCTTTTTTGATGAAATGACAACGAATATGTAGTCAAGGTTTGCAAGCGGTGGACGTATCAAAGAATTCTTTCTCGGAAGAATTCTCGCGGTAAAAAACGAGCCCTCAGATGTTTTTTCGAGCTCCACTCTGTCGCCTGCAAGCAACACAATTTTTTCGTGCCTGAACGCGCCGCGAGCACGCACGGTAACGTATTTTTTGCCGTCAATTTCGCTATCTAAGCGAACTGTATAAAGTCCGCCCAAGCATTTTATAACTGTTCCTAAAATCATTTTTTCTTTTTAAATATTCTCTTTATTCTGCCCCAGAAATTCTGCATTGCAGAGTTTGAGGGTAATTCGTCAAATTTAATTTTTCTGTCCGCTTGAAGTCTTTTTAAGTAGCCGAGCATCTCCTCTGCGGTTTGAAAGCGGTTTGTCGGCTCCTTGCTCATTGCGCAAAGAATGATTTGCTCAAGTCCGACAGGGATTGATGGGTTTATCTGTCTTGGCGGTGTTGGCTCCTCCTGCATATGCTTCATAAGCACCTGAAGCGGTGTTTCGCCCTTGAATGGGGTTTGACCCGTGGCAAGCTCGTACATCATAGCGCCTAAGGAATAAATATCACTCCTTGCGTCTATGCTCTTTTTGCCGCCTGCCTGCTCAGGGCTCATATAGTAAACTGTACCAACCGCCTTGTCTGTCACCGTTATTGTTTCGGCATCGGGCAATTTGGCAATACCGAAATCCATCACCTTTACGCGTCCGTTTTCAAGAAGCATAATGTTTTGCGGCTTGATATCTCTGTGAATTATATTATTTCTGTGTGCCTCGCCGAGTGCCCTTAAAATTTGCGCGCAGTAGCTGACAATTTCCTCAAATCTTAGTGGCTCACCCTTTGCAGACATATAGCTTTTTAGGGTAAGACCGTAAAGGAATTCCATAACAATATACTTAATTCTGCCCTTGGTGGAAACTGCATGCACGGTAACGATATTGTTGTGCTTGAGCATGCTCTCCGCCTTGGACTCGTTTTTGAAGCGCTTAACAACTACCTCGTCAGCCGCCACGTCGTCCTTCAAAATTTTAATTGCTACGGTCATATTATTAAGGAAGGTATCGCGGGCGCGGAAAACGACTGCCATACCGCCAATGCCAATAAGCTTGTCAATAATATATCTATCGTCAAGAATGTTATTCTCGTATTGCTTGTATTTTTCAACCAATTCGTTTTTCTTCATCGCCTACCCCCCTTAAATTCTTACTAATACAGCGGTTATATTATCGTGCCCGCCGTTTGCATTTGCCGTGTCGATAAGGCGCCTTACCTTTAAGTCAAGCTCAACCTGATCGACCCTTGATGAATTGCGCTCGTTTGAAACGATGTCGCAAATGGTTGCATTATCAACCATATTTGTAAGTCCGTCGGTACAGAAAAGCAGATAGCTACCCTCCTCCAAGCGAACCGTAAAGATATCGCCCTCGACGGAAATCTCCGTGCCGACAGCCCTTGTAATTATGTTTTTATGTGAGGAGTTTTCCGCCTCCTCGCGCGTCATTTGTCCCATATCGACAAGGTACTGCACGTATGAGTGGTCCTTTGTAATCTGCTTAACCGTGCTTCCCTTTAAGCTATAAAGGCGGCTATCTCCAACGTTAATTGCGAAAACAACCTTGTCAATTATAAGCGCGCCGACGAGTGTTGTGCCCATACCCTTGTGGTTGACGCTTTTCTTCGCGGCAATATATACCTTCTCGTTAGCGATATCGACGCCCTTGGAAAGTGCGCGCTTGATATCACTTGTGCTAACCTGCTTTTGCTTATTTTTAAGATATGGAATAATAAATTGGTCAACCGTTTGAACAAAGGTTTCCGCCGCTATCTTCGACGCCTCCTCGCCGCCCTTGATTCCGCCCATGCCGTCACAGACAACGCAAAGCGTGGTTTTATCGGTATATTTGCGAATCATAAAATTGTCCTGATTTATTTCACGCTTCATTCCAACGTTGGTGTTTGCTGAGCAAATCATTGGTTAACCTCCTTTGCGCCTTTTCTTAGCTGTCCGCACGATGCGTTGATGTCAGCGCCCAAGCGCCTTCTAACCGTTGCATTAATGCCGAGGGACAAAAGCTTATTCTTAAAATTAGTCACGTTTTTTGAGGTTTCAAGCTTTGTTTCCTTGACCTCGTTAAGCGGTATCAGATTCACGTGACACGGTGATTTTATGTATTTTTTTATTATGGCTGCCAAGCGGCAAGCACCCTCGACAGTATCGTTTTTGCCTGCTATTAAGGTATATTCAAACGAAATACGGCGTGAGGTTTTCTCAAAGTATTTTTGACACGCCCCAAGCAAAATCTCAATTGGGTACTTCTTATTTACAGGCATTATTTCGTCTCTTACGCTATTGTCGTACGCGTGCAAGGAAATTGAAAGGGTCACGGGTAAATTTTCCGAGCTTAATCTTTCAATCTTGTCAACCAAGCCGCAGGTAGAAACGGAAATGTGGCGTAGTCCTATATTTAATCCGTCGTCGCTTGAGACGAGCTTTAAGAACTTGATTGTGTTATCGTAGTTATCAAGCGGCTCGCCAATTCCCATCATAACTACGTTTGAAATGCGCTCACCCGTGTCCTTTTCGGCGGCGATAATCTGACCGAGCATTTCTGACGGGTATAAATCTCTTGTCCTTCCAAGCAAGGTTGAAGCGCAAAATTTACAGCCCATACGGCATCCGACCTGAGAGGAGATGCAAAGGGTGTTTCCGTGCTGATAGCGCATAAACACCGACTCGATAAGCTCACCGTCGTATAGCTTGAAAAGGTATTTTTGCGTGCCGTCTATTTTGGAAACGAGCTTTCTTTCGATAGTTGGGAGCGGATAAAAGAAGTATTCGTTCAGCTTCAGGCGAAGTGCTTTTGGAATATTCTTCATTTCCTCGTCCCACGCGCCCTTGCATAGCCAATCAAAAATCTGCTTAGCACGGAATTTCGGCTCGCCGATTTCTATAATTTTTTCAGTCAGCTCGCTAAGTGAGAGTGATAAAATATCGATTTTCATTTCTGTGCTATTCATCCTTTTTTCTGAGTCTTGCAACGAAAAATCCGTCAGTTTCGGTTATATGTGGGAAAAAGGTGTACGCCCCACATTTCGATTTTATATCGCCAAGCTCGAAATCATACGGTTCAAAGTCCTTGTTTTCAAGCAAAAATTTTTCTATATTTGCTTCATTCTCCGCGCGATTTAACGTACAGGTTGAGTAAACGAGCACGCCGCCGCGCTTAAGGAATTTAGACGATGCACACAAAATCTCGTACTGAACGCTCGGTAAATTTTTGTATGCATCGGTTGATTTATATTTTATATCAGGCTTCTTAAAGATAACGCCAAGACCCGAGCAGGGCACGTCGCAAAGAATTTTGTCAAACAAAATGTCACCCTCGGGCTTGTATTCCTTTGCATTTTGAACCCTTGTTGAAATGATGTCAATGCCGAGGCGCTTTGATCCCTTTGTTACTAAGGAAAGCTTGCTTTCGTGTAGGTCAGAGGCATAGAGTGCACCCTCGTTTTGCATATCAATTGCAATACTAAAGCTCTTGCCGCCGGGACACGCGCAAACGTCGGCAACGGTGTCGCCGCGCTCCGCCGCCAAAACCTCACTTGCAATGCGCGAGGACTCGTCCTGCACAAAGACAAGACCGCTTGAAATTAAATCATCAAGCTGAGAAATCGGCAAATCCGTTTTTACTATATCGCGTGCGAGCTTTGATTTTTCGCAAACGCCTGCGCGCGCTAAAATCATATCGACAATTTCATCGGCGGTTGTTTTCAAGGTGTTCACGCGCAAGCAAAGCGGTGATTTTTTTTGCTCGAGCCTACATAGCTCATATGCGCAGTCCTCGCCGTAGGAGCTGACAAAAATGTCTATTATCTCCTTTGGCATTGACGCTTCAATTGAAGCTTTCTCCCACTTGTCACTTGGTAAATCTATTTTTTTATTATCTCTTAAAAAGCTCCTCAAAATTGCGTTGACAAAGCCCCTTGTCTTTTTTGAGGCAAGGCTTACACTTTCGTCAACCGCGCTGTAATCGGGAATTTTATCGGTAAACAAAAGCTGATAAATTCCCAAGCGGAGCGCATTTTTTGTTTGTGTGTCTATTTCCTCTAAGGGTATGCGCGAATATTTGGCGATAATGAAATCAAGGAGCATTCTTTTTTCGATAACGCCGAGGAACAAAAGGGTATAAAGGGAAATATCGTTTCTTGGCGCGTCCGTGCGTGAAATGACGGTATTTAATTCAAGATTTGAAAAAACGCCGTTTTCTTCCCACTTTATAAGTGAATTAAGCGCGCCTTGTCTTGGATTGAACATTTTCCCTCTCCCTTCTGAATTTTATCCTAAAATATCGCCTACTGCGATTTTTCTGCCGTTTATAAACGAAGCGGCACTCATTTTCCCCTTGCCCTCGGGGATGACCTCGTCAAGGACAACCGTGCCCCTCTTGCATTTAACGAAAATTCCGCCGTCCAAGGAAACAACCTCGCCGCTTTCACCTGTGAAATCGGTGGGGGACGTGTGTGATTTTGTGACCTTCAGTATCTTTCCGTCGCTCATTTTTGTAAACGCAACAGGTATTGGGCTAAGGCCTCTTATTTGGTTGTGAACCGCGCACGCATCCTTGTCAAAATCAATTAAGCAGTCCTGCTTGGTGATTTTCTCCGCGTAGGTAAAGTCCTCGCCCTGCTTTGTGTAGCTGACCGTTCCGTCTTCAAAGCGCTTTATCGCTTCGATAAGACCCTCACTTGCGGCTACGACAAGCTTATCGTGAACTGCTTCAAAGTTATCGTCTTTTTCTATTGATACCTTGTTTATAAGAATAACGTCGCCTGTGTCAAGCCCAACATCCATTTTCATTATGCTGACGCCCGTCTCACTCTCGCCGTCAATGATGGCACGCTGAATGGGTGCAGCCCCTCGGTACCTTGGCAAAATTGATGCGTGCGCGTTTATGCACGCGTATTTCGGGTAATCAAGGACGTAGCTTGGTAAAATCTTGCCGTATGCAACGACGATAATTAATTCGGGCTTTAATTCATTTAACGTATCAAGAAACGCGCCGTCCTTTAAGGTAAGCGGCTGATATACGTTAAGATTTTTTTCAAGCGCGTACGCTTTTACAGGGCTTGGGGTTAATACCATTCCCCTTCCCCTCGGCTTGTCGGGAGTTGTAACAACGCCGACAATTTCCTCGCCGCTTTCGTATATTGCTTTCAGGTTAGCGGCGGCAAAATCGGGCGTGCCCATAAAAAGTATTCTCATTCTACCTCATCCGCCTCTAACATTTTTATAACCTTATCTGTGTATAAAATTCCGTCAAGGTGGTCAATCTCGTGGCACATTGCCTTGGCAAGGAGGTCAAAGCCCGTCACCTCGATCTTATTTCCGTTTATGTCAAGCGCTTCAACCGTTACGCACTGCGGACGCTTTGTTTTGCCCCATTTGCCGGGCAAGGAAAGACAGCCCTCTGCCCCCTCCTGTGTGCCGCTTTTTCTTGTTATAACAGGGTTTATAAACTCAAAGAGCCCCTCCTCCGTTTCGATAACGACTATACGGCGCAAAACGCCAACCTGCACAGCCGCCAAGCCACAGCCGTTTGCCGCGCGCATAGTTTCCACCATATCGTCAATCAATGTTGTGATTCTTGGTGTGATTTCAGTCACCTCACGGCTCTTTTTTCTCAAAAACTCCTCGTTTTCGCTTTCTGTAACAATCTTAAGTACTGCCATTTTAACTCCTTATAAAGACGAGGGATTAAAGTCAATTGATATAAACCTCTTTTCGCCCCTCGATGAAAATTCCGTATATATTTTTGAAAACAGCTCACGTGTTTGGCTGTTTAATTTGCATTTTATAATTATTCTTTTGCGGTATCTGCCCTGCGCCTTGTATATCGGCGCTTCAAACGGACCGTAAACGTATGCGGGTGCACCCGCATTTGTCAGCTCCTCTTGGAGCCTTGAGAAAACCTCACCCGATAACGTATTCAGCGCCATTTCATCACCTGCTGAGATGTTTATCAGCGCGATGTCGCAAAACGGCGGGAAGGTATAGGCGCTTCTTATCTTTATTTCGTTTTCGTAAAACGCATCATAATCCTGGTTTGCGGCAAGGATTAAGGTTTGGTCGTTTGGTGAATTGGTTTGAATTATGGCAACACCGCGGTCGCGTGCGCGCCCTGCCCTGCCTATAACCTGAGTGATCATAGAAAAGGTATGCTCGCTTGCGCGATAGTCGCTTGTATATAGCATAGTGTCAGCAAGCATAACACCGACTAAGGTAACGAGCGGAAAATCGTGTCCCTTTGTTACCATTTGTGTGCCGATTAGCGTGTCTGCCTGCTTATTTTTAAATTCTCCGAGGATTTTCTCGTACGATGATTTCGACGTCGTTGTGTCCGCATCCAAGCGAAGCGTTTTTATGTCGGGAATCATATCGACAAGGGCTTCCTCCGCGCGTTGAGTGCCGAAGCCAACGTAGCTGAAATCACTTTCTCCGCACTTGCATTTTTCGGGCAAGCGCATACGGTAACCGCAGTAGTGACAACGGAGCACACCGCTTTTTTCAAGCACCTCGTGTGCGTTTGAGGCGTTTATTTCCTCGTTAATTTTCTTATACGAATGGTATGTAAGCGCAACGGAGCAATGCGGACACTCCAAAGCCTCGCCACAGCTTTGACAGCTGACGGACGAGAGATATCCGCGGCGGTTCAGAAAGAGGATTGACTGCTTTTGGTCTTCTTTGGTACGCAAAAGATACTCTGCGAGCTTTTTGCTGTACGGGCTTGAGTTTCCTCTTGCGCGCTCCTTGCGCATATCGGTAATTATAACATCGGGCAAAACCGCATCCCCATATCGCTTTTTCATTTCAACAAGCGTATAAGTGCCACCCTTCGCCTTATAGAAGGACTCGAGTGAGGGCGTTGCCGATGCAAGAAGCATAAGTGCATTATTTTTAGCGCACCTGAATCTTGCAATATCGTGTGCGCTATATTTCGGGTTTGTATCTGATTTATAGGTATGCTCCTGCTCCTCGTCGATAACAATCATACCTATATTTTTAAGGGGCGCAAAGATTGCGGAGCGAGTGCCGATAACGATGCTCGCCTCTCCCCTTGAGATTTTTTTGTAGGTGTCAAAGCGCTCTCCAGCCGAAAGAGACGAGTGGATAACCGCAACGCGCTCCTTGTAGTATGAAGCGAAAACGGAAACGGTTTGCGGTGTTAAGGAAATCTCGGGCACGAGGATAATCACTCCGCGTCCGTCATTTATAACCTCGTCAATCATTTTTTTAATGACGCTCGTTTTTCCGCTACCTGTTACGCCGTAAAGAAGTGCACCCCTCGGTGCTTTTTCAGAATATAGCGCACGCAGCTTTTCAAAAGCCGCCGTCTGCTCCTCGTTTAAGGTGATATCCTTTTTTTCATCGGCTGAGCTTTTAAGGAGCGCATACGGATCCCTTAAAATTTCTTGCTTTTCGATTTTTATAAGTCCCTTTGAAGATAGCGAATCGAGCTGCGATTTTTGGCAAGGCACATCCTCATATAGCTGCTTATCTGTCAGCTCATCGTACTCACAAAGATAGCGCAAAATCTCGGCGTGGGTCTTGCTCCTCAGCTTAATATCTCCGCGTCCGTCTGCCACTAAAAGTGCTTCTTCCTTTGAAACCGCAAGAAAAACCCTTGCCTCGTACTTATTTTTGTCATCCTCCGAGATAAAGGTTTCCTTGGAAAGCACACCCATTTTGATAAGGCGCGAAAGGGTAAGCTCACTGTTTTCAAATTTAACGCTAAGATGCTTGTCGTCCACTCCGCCGTTTAACGAAATATAATCGTACAGCTGTCTTGACATAGGGTCAAGCTGTTTTGACGTTTCGATGGCAAAATATCTTTGGCGCGTTTTTGTCATAACAAGCGACGGAATGATTGATTTTACCGCTTCACCGATTGTGCAAAGGGTGCGGTTTTTCATAAAAAAGCATAATTCAAGCATTTCGCCACTTAGCTTTAAAAGGTCTGAAAGCACGGACGAAATCGGCTTTATAAACGAGCTGATTTTTTCCGTTTGACTAATTTCCACGCTTGTTACTATTGCGGTTTTTTGTCTGTCGGAGCGACCGAAGGGGACAACAACCGATGTGCCAAGCTCTATCTCCTCGCGAAACTCGTTTGGCACGTAGTAGGTATATTCACGGTCGGCGTGGTATGGCACATCAAGAATATGAACTTTTATATACTCACCGCACATACTGCGCCTCCTTGATTTTTATTTTTCTGCTAAATTATTCAGCGTCCTCGATTGTATAGCCGCTATCATCGTCAAACACGCCTGTTGCGCCCATTAATTCCTCTGTGGACATTTCCTCGTCGTCGATTTCCTCATCGAAATCGTCCTCATCCTCGTCGTCCTCGTGTGCTTCAACCTTAGTTGGCTTTACGAAAACGTTTTCTTCCTTCGGCTCTTGATAGTTCTTAATTTCAACCAAAGAATCCTCGTAGCCCTCATCGCCCGGAAGGTAAATTTCAAACTCACCCGCAGCCATTTCGCGAAGTGCGTTTTTAACACTCTTTTCGTCCTTATATTCCTTCTTTACAGTTGTGCCGTCATCGTTTTTGCCCTTCTTGTTTGCCAAGTAGCATTGCTCTGCGTACTCGTTTGTGATAACGCGCGCGCACTTAGCGGTAACCATAGTAATGGAATATTTGTTGAGGCGCTCCTCGCCGTTCTTCTCTGTTGATTTCAAAAGCTCTTGAATTGATGGATAAAGCATATTTTTCTCCTTGTCTTATATAAATTTTTCAATAATTGTCTTTGTGTATTTTGTTCTTTGGTGCTCAGCCTGAATAATTTTATATAAAGCCTCAGCACATAAATCGCTCTTGCCGTCCTCGTTTACAACCGAGTAGTCATAATCGGGAAGGAGCAAAATCTCCTCCTTAGCACGCTCAAGACGCCACCTTATAACGTCCTCGGTTTCCGTGCCTCTGCCGCGAAGTCTGGCTTCGAGCACCTCTCTGTCGGGCGGAGTCAGCATAACAGTCACCGCGGAGTCGGGCAGCTTTTTCTTAACCTGCATGCCACCGTCAACCTCAATTTCAAGGATAATATCCTTACCCCTCTCCATTGCCTCCTCGATTTCCTTAAGAGGCGTGCCGTAGTAGTTGCCGCTATAGGTTGTGTATTCGAGCATCTGACCGTTCTTAATTTTCTCTTCAAATTCTTCCTTTGAAATGTAGTAATAGTGAACGCCGTGCTCCTCACCGGGACGCGGTTTTCTTGTTGTTGCGGAGACGGAGAGGAAAATTTCGGGGTGGTTTTTCACAAGCGTGTTAACAACTGTGCCCTTGCCACTGCCCGCAGGGCCCGAAACAATAAACAATAGTCCCTTTCTCATATCCTATCTCCATTATCGTCATTTTTATTATCGTTTAGTCGTGTGTAAAGTGCCTCACACGAAAGCGCGCATAAAATAACGTGATCCGTGTCGGTAACGATAACCGATTTTGTGCGGCGACCGCCTGTGCAATCTATTATACGCGCGCTGTCCTTCGCCTCGCCAACCATTCTTTTTGCAGGTGCGGATTCGGGCGAGATAACGGCAACGATGCGCGTATCAAGAATCATATTGTTAAAGCCGATATTTACAAATTTCATACTTCTTACTCAATATTTTGAATTTGCTCTCTGATTTTTTCGAGCTCGTTCTTAATGTTCACCACCAAATGCGCCGTTTCGGTATTTGAAGCCTTTGAACCAATTGTGTTTGTCTCTCGGTTCATTTCCTGAAGCAAGAAATCAAGCTTTCTGCCCGCGGGCTCACCCGACTCTGCAATACCGTAAAACGCTTGGAAGTGGCTGTTTAAGCGCACAAGCTCTTCATCGATTGCAACCTTATCCGCAAAAATTGCAACCTCTGTTAAAATCCTCTGCTCGTCTATCTGAACCGAGTTATCGTTCAAGAATTTCAAAATCCTATCCTCAAGCTTTGAGGCGTAGCCCTTAATATCGCTCTCGGAGTTTTTCTCGATAACACTAAGATAGCCCTTGATGTTGTCGATTTTTTCAACGATGTTTTTGTAAAGGTTTTCGCCCTCCTCGCTTCGTCTTTCAAGGAAGGTGTCAATTGCCTTGTCAAGCACGGACTTGATATCCGCCCAGTCACCCTCGATATCGTCCTCGGGCTTTTTCACCGTGAAAATATCCTTGTTCATTGCAACGCGAGAAACGGAGATATCGTCCTTTAAGTCAAAGGTGTCGCGTAATTTCTTTAGCGCCTCTATGTACGAGTGCGCGTACGCGGTATCAAGGTTAATTTCAACGCCTGCCTGCTCAAGCTGATCAACGGAAATATAAACCTCAACCTTACCTCTTGTAATTCCCTTTTCAAGAAGATATTTTTTGATTTTTTCCTCAAGGAAGCTATAAAGCTTCGTGATTTTCACCGTGCAGTCGAGGTATCTGTTGTTGACCGACTTAATTTCAGCCGTGATATCCTTTCCGCTAACGGTTTCTCTCGCTCTGCCAAAGGCAGTCATACTTCTAAACATATTTGTCCGTCCTTTATTATATATAACATAAATGTACATAATAATTTTACATTATATAAAATAAATTGTCAACTTTTTTCTTGAATTATTGTATGAATGAATAAAAACACGGCGATAAGGCCGTGTTTTTTGTGTATTTTGTTAGTGATATTATCTAAAAAATCTATCTATTCTCAAAATGCGTCTCAGCTTTAATACATAGTATTTTTTGAATTTTGCCATAAGCACATCGAAAAGAACGATAACAGCGGCGAACATTAAAATATAAACCGCAATCATATAAGGCTTTTCTATTGAGGCAGGAACAAAGAAATACATAACGAGCACGCTGCCCACGCTTGCGAGCACAATATATATACCCTTGAGGACATATGCAAGCACCTTTGGGGTCTTTTCAATTAGCGGCTTTAAGATAGGATAAAGCCCGAAAATCAGATACTCCACCGCGGGTAATATGCTAAACATCACAAAAAAGAATGAAATTATCGCGGTTACAAAATAGACCAAAACCGCCTTGTACCGAAGCTCCTGCCATGCGATAAGGAGCATAAGTGCGGCAAAAACAGCGGCGGTCATATCGAGCACATCTACGATAGCGCCGAGAAACAAAATCACAACGCCAAGGGCGCTGATAATACCGAGGAATGCAACCTCTCTTGATTTTTTCATATCATCTGCACAAGCAGTCAATGCAAATTATAGCCGAGCAAATATCGCAAATACTGCAGCCAACGCCTTGACGCGGTGCACGTTGTGCACGTGCGTTTGAATTTGCTTGAATTGTTGCAAGAAGGGTTTTGTACTCCTCGTTATCGGGGTCAAGCGTACATGCCTTGTTGATGTATCTTACTGCGTCGAAAACGTAACCGCCTTGCAGAAGGATACAGCCCTTTAAAAAGTACCACTCGGCATCGCGTGCGTTTTCCTCAACCTCGTTAAGGAGTGATTCCGCCGTTGCCATATCGCCACCGTTTATTGCGTGTCTAACCCTTGCGTAATGTGGGTTATTTGACGTGCCGTAGTTGTATTTTGCCCGACCTGTGTCGCTATTTTGATGGTTTGCACTATTTTTCGCCTCTGCTCTTTGGCGCAGAATTTCGTCATATGCGGAGTTAATTTCCTTCATTTTTTCCTCTGCCATATCGGCAAGGGGATTGTCAACGTAGTTATCGGGATGGTATTTTTTTGCAAGTGCTCTATACGCATCTCTAACCTCTTCATTTGTTGCATCGGGTGAAATGCCAAGCACCTCGTATGGATTTTTCATTTGTGCACCTCCTTTGTGTGTGCTATTTAAGTGCAGATTTTCTGCTTAGTGATATTTTACCATAGCTTTTCTTGTTTGTAAATGAATTTTTTGTTACTTTTCTTATAAGTATTTTAGTGAACACAAAGGATCAGACATGAGCACGTGGATGCTTTGGCTCTTTTTTGCGTTTTTCACCTGAAATTACGCGTTTTATCTCGTTTGGCAGTCCTATGTAGACTATGTTTTTTATTATTCTTTCAACGTCTTGAGCCGAGAAAAAGTCGATAAGCTCCACTCCGCGCGAAATTTTTTCAAGCTCTATAAGCATTGAGCATTTTATGCTTTCTCGCATATTTTCATCAAGTGATTCACCGTACGCGTTTTTAATTACGTTGAACGAGCCACTTTTCTTGTCCTTTTCAAAATCGTCAATCGCGTCAAGGACGTATATGAGTCTTCCAAGATGATAGCCCACATCATATAATATTCGCGCATTTGCCCCATCTATTCCGTGTGAAGCAAGATTGCCAAGGAGCGTGCCAAACGTTGACGAGGTTTTGTCAATAGAGTCGGAGCTTTGATTTTCAAGTGCGGTCAATTCATCGATTGAAGCTACCATTTTTTCTTCGAGTTCTTTTAGCGAAGCATCGGTTTTTTTGAAGAAAACAGACACTCCCCCCGCTATTTTTGCTTTTATGCGTGAAATTCCGTGGCTGTCATTTACGTTATCCTTGAGCTTCAGACGTGTCAAAATTGTAGATGTGCGTGCGCTATAAACGAGGTCGTCATTAACCTCAAGCATAGGGCGTTTTTTGAAGGGATGGACAGGACAGCGGTGAAGCTTGACCTCTACCTTTTCTCCTCTTACTGCAAATCTCAAAAGAGCAAGAAAAACAAAATCGTAGCTTAGTGCGAGCTTGGAAAGCTTGCCTGTCGTTTTACCCATTGTGCGACAAAGGCCGCAATACGTGGCGCGGTAAAGCTCATTATCTTTAACTAAAAGCTCGGGTGTATATGGGCGCACGTAACCGAACATATTTTCTCCTCCTTTAAAAATGCTTATATCTATTTGTACCATTATATTGTACTACTTTTGTGCTCTTTTTTCAAGAGAAATATAAAAATAACGGAGTGCTATGAAAATTTAGCACCCCGTGTTTCTTTTGCTTTGTAAGCTTGACCTTAGTCAGCGGTGCTTGCGATAACGCGCCCACTGAGCGGTTTAACAAGCTTTAATATTCAAAGCCTGCAAGCCTTGAGGCAACCTCGATAAGCTTGAATTTCACCTTATATTCTCCGCTTGCGCCCGTTATCAGGCTATATTGGTCCTTCGTCAGTCCCACGTCCGTGTACGCGCCGTCCTCGTATGCTACCGCCCCTGCGTTGCAAAGCGGTGGGTAAAGCACGCACCACCAATTTTCACCCTTTGCTTCACCTATTTTTACTCTTACCGAGGTATATTTGCCTGCAGGCAGGGAAAAATCCTCATAATGGCGCGTAGGGTAGCTTTCAAGCCCTGTTTCGATTGTCACACCGTAATCGTAGCCGTTTTCCTCGATCACTTGATTTGCCGCCTCTATAAGCTTGTCCCTGTCGTTTTCAATAGCTTCAAGCGCCTCACCCTTGCTATCTACCTCATATGAATTTATCTTTTCAAGAAGCGCATCCCTGACCTTTAATTTAAGCTCCTGGTCACTCTCGCTATTTGAATTTGCAATGACGTGCAAGCGCACGCAGCTATCGTATATTTCAACCTCGGATGCGGTTGGAATTAAGGCATTTAACGTAAAAAACGTTGCCACCGAGATTAGTACCGTTGATATAACTCTTAACATAAAAACCTCCTATTTTGTTTATAATTTGCCCAAAAAGGCTATTCTATTCATAGGAAAATAAAAATGTCAGAAGATTTCCTAAATTTACCTAAAGGTATTGATTTTATAATATTATTATGTTAAAATACTTGTGGCTTATGCTTGGACGGTTGCCAAGCGTAATAATTATAGATAATTCATATCAAAATTCCATTTAGATATGTATTTCAAGGAGATAAAAAATGGAAAAGAAGTTTAGAAAGATTGGTATTTTAACCTCAGGCGGAGATGCACCCGGTATGAACGCCGCTATCAAAAGCGTTACCTGTGCGGCAATTAATCGCGGTGTTGAGGTTGTTGGTATTTTAGGCGGCTATTCGGGTCTTATAAACGATAAAATCCGTCCTCTCACTAAGAACGACGTTTGCGACATCGAAGCAAGGGGCGGCACGTTCCTCTACTCTGACCGTTGCGACGAGTTTAAGTATGAGGAGGGCATGCAAAAGGCAATTGCGACCTGCAAAAGGCACAATATCGACGGAATTGTAGCAATCGGCGGCGACGGCACGTTCAGAGGCGCGACAGATCTTAGCATTCGCGGCATTCCCTGCATCGGCGTTACAGGTACAATAGACAACGATATTACCGCATCCGACATTACAGTTGGCTACGACACGGCAATGAACACGGTAATGCACATCGGTGACTCACTTCGTGATACCTGCGAATCGCACGCACGTTGTATGGTTATCGAGGTTATGGGCAGAAACGCGGGCTATATCGCTATCGAAACAGGTCTTGCACTTAATGCAATAGGCGTTGCCGTTCAAGAAAAGGAATTTGACAAGGAAGCTCTCTTTGCAAAAATGACCCACGCGCGCAAAAACGGCAGACGCAGCTTTACAGTTGTTGTTGCCGAGGGCTTGGGCGGTGCATTCAGTGAGGGTCTTACCAAGGAGATAGAGGAAAGAACAGGCATCGAAGCAAGATTCGTTCGCCCGGGTCACATTGTTCGCGGCGGTATTCCGACGCTTGCTGACAGAAACTTTGCTTCAAAATGCGGCTTCAAGGCAGCAGAGCTTTTGCTTCAAGGTGTTAGCGACGTTGTTGTAATTTCACGTCACGACAAAATAACATCTATGGAAATTAAGTACGCGCTTATTCTTGACAGAATGTACAAGGGTAAGTTAAAGGACGGCGACCTTGACAACTTCACCGATGAACAAATTGCAGAAATGAAAGCAATTTGCAAGGAAAGAGCCGAGTATTTCGACGATATGTACGAGATTGTAAACGGCGTTGGCTGCTAATTAATTGAATATTAAAGCCCCGATTTACCGTAAAACGGTAAATTTCGGGGCTTTTTGTTTGCTTTTTTGTTATTTTATGTTATGCACATATGTTCATATGATATATTAAAAATAAGGCGCTACTTTCGTAGCGCCTATTTTTGTTTGCTATTAGTCAGCAAGCTTAATGAGAGCCATTTCAGCGGCGTCTCCACGTCTTGGACCGAGCTTATATACTTGTGTATAGCCACCTACGCGATCAGCATATTTTGGAGCTATCACATCAAAGAGCTTCTTAACTACATCTTCCTTTGTGATGTAAGCAAGAGCCTCTCTGCGAGCAGCAAGTGTATTCTTCTTGCCGAGTGTAATCATTTTATCAGCAACACTGCTAAGTTCCTTTGCTCTTGGAAGTGTGGTCTCGATTGAGCCCTTCTCGAGAAGCAAGGTAACCATTCCACGGAGCATTGCAACTCTGTGTTCAGATGTTCTGCCGAGCTTTCTTGTTGGCATTGATTTGTCCTCCTTTGCCGATTCTTTTTACCGATGCTTGTTCATCGTCTGTTTGCCCTTTTATGGGCGATTGGTCTTAGTCCTCTTCTTTTCTCAAGGACAAGCCAAGTGATTCAAGTTTGTTCTTTACTTCATCGAGGGATTTCTTACCGAGATTCTTAAACTTCATCATATCCTCTTCTGTGCGGTTGATGAGGTCCTCTACGGTGTCGATGCCTGCACGCTTCAAGCAGTTAAATGAACGTACAGACAACTCAAGATCATCAACGGACATTTCAAGATATTTTTCTTTCTTGGTTTCCTCGCGTTCAACCATAGTTTCAGCGTTTCTTGCCTCCTCTGAGAGGTCAACAAACAAAGTGAAATGATCGTTGAGTACCTTGGCTGCTAATGAAATTGCATCAGTTGCCCCAATGGTGCCGTTTGTCTCTACTTCTACTGTCAATTTATCAAAATCGGCGATGCTTCCAACTCTTGTGTTTTCTACGTTGTAGCTAACATTGTAAACAGGTGTGTAGATTGAGTCAGTAAAGATTGTTCCGATAGCAACCGGAATTTGGCTCTTTATGTGGTCATTCTTATTCTTTTCCTGTGAAACGTAGCCGCGGCCACGCTCAAATGTAAGCTCCATATAGAAACGAGTTCCCTCGCTAAGCGTAGCGATGTGAAGCTCAGGGTTGAAAATTTCAAGATCAGCGTCAGGAGTGATATCACCTGCAGTTACCTCACAAGGACCAACCTTGTCGATGCAAACTGTCTTTACGCTGTCTGTGCCATGAATTTTTGAAACAATGCCCTTAACATTGAGCACAATTTCAGTAACGTCCTCTGTTACACCGTCAAGACTTGAGATTTCGTGTAAAACACCGTCAATCTTGATTGATGAAACAGCATATCCGGGAAGGGAGCTTAAAAGCACGCGTCTTAGTGAGTTACCAAGAGTTGTACCAAAGCCTCTTTCAAGCGGTTCAATGACAAATTTACCCTTTTTGCCGTCTTCACTTTCGCTAACGATTGTAATGTTCGGCTTTTCGATTTCTATCATCATGATTAAATAACCCTCCTATATTCAATATATGCATTGGTTTTTTCCCGCCGTATGGGAAGTGTCGTACATAACATTGATGTCAACCATACTTGTAGATACGCCCGATGCGATCTCTACACCCCCAAGTGTGCATATGCAAATTTGGAGGCGTACAGTCGACAAAGAGTTATTATTTCGAGTAAAGCTCGATGATGAGCTGCTCGTTGAATTCGAAATCGATATCGTCACGCTCAGGCATTGCTACAACCTTAGCAACTCCTGCGTTCTTGTCAATCTCAAGCCACTTTGGTGAAATCTTTTCGCCCATAGCTTCAACGAGTTCTTTGATCTTTGATGAGTCTGTTTCCTTTACGGCAACAACGTCACCAACCTTAACGAGTATTGAAGGGATGTTAGCCTTGTGGCCATTCAATGTGAAGTGACCGTGAAGCACGAGCTGACGAGCTTCCTTGTGGCTGGCAGCAAGTCCCATTCTAAATACAACGTTATCAAGTCTTCTTTCAAGAAGGCGGAGAAGGTTTTCACCAGCGATGCCCTCTTGGTTGTCGGCCTTTACATAGTAGTTCTTGAATTGCTTTTCAAGAACGCCATAATATCTTTTTGCCTTCTGCTTTTCACGAAGCTGCATACCGTACTCAGTCATCTTCTTCTTTGCAGCACCGTGCTGACCGGGAGCAGATGTTCTTCTATTAAGTGCACACTTGTCGGAAAGGCAACGCTCACCCTTAAGGTAAAGCTTTGTGCCTTCTCTACGGCAAAGCTTGCATGAAGGTCCTGTATATCTTGCCATCTTAAGTTCCTCCTATTAGATTAAACGCGTCTGCGTTTTGGTGGTCTGCAACCGTTGTGTGGGATTGGAGTTACGTCTTTAATCATAGTAACCTGAAGTCCTGCTGTGGAAAGCGCGCGGATTGCAGATTCACGACCCTGACCTGGGCCCTTTACATAAACTTCTACAGTTTTCATGCCGTGTTCCATTGCGGCCTTAGCTGCAGCTTCAGCAGCCATTTGTGCAGCAAATGGTGTAGACTTTCTGGAACCCTTGTAACCAAGCTCACCAGCAGATGCCCAAGAAACAGCGTTTCCTGCTACGTCTGTGATGGTAACTATTGTGTTATTAAAGGTTGAGCAGATGTGTGCAGCGCCTTTTTCAATATTTTTGCGCTCACGGCGTTTTTTAGTTACTCTCTTTTCTGCCATTTAGCTACACTCCTTATTTCTTCTTGTTAGCTATTGTCTTTGCAGGACCCTTACGAGTTCTTGCGTTTGTCTTTGTTCTTTGTCCTCTTACAGGAAGACCTTTTCTGTGTCTGGTACCGCGGTAGCAGTTGATTTCAACCAGACGCTTAATGTTGAGGGCAACCTCACGGCGGAGTTCACCTTCTACCTTGTAATTTGTTTCGATTTCCTCACGAAGCTTCGCGATTTCATCTTCAGTCAAATCTTTAGCGCGTGTGTCAGGATTGATACCTGTCTTAGCAAGAATGTCCTGTGCGCTCTTTAATCCGATACCGTAAATGTATGTTAAAGCAACTTCAACACGCTTTGCGTTCGGAATGTCAACACCAGCTATACGAGCCATTTGTTTTCTCCTTTTCGGTTTGGTTAGAATTAGCCCTGTCTCTGTTTGTGCTTAGGATTTTCGCAGATAACCATAACGGTACCTTTTCTCTTAATAATCTTGCACTTATCACAGATTTTCTTTACGGAAGGCTTTACTTTCATTATAAAACCACCTTTCTTATTTAGCGCGCCATGTGATACGTCCCTTTGTGAGGTCATATACTGAAACCTCTACGGTAACCTTGTCACCTGGCAATATTCTTATATAATTTAATCTTAATTTGCCTGAAATATGGGCTGTAATAATGTGCCCATTCGGCAGTTTAACCTTGAAGGTCGCATTAGGAAGTGCTTCCGTTACGATGCCTTCAAATTCCATTACATTTTCTTTTCCCATATAATCCTCTCAAAAATTTCTCGGGTATTTTGGTTCAGTCCGTGGCTCGAAGTAACGGGCGAGCCGTCGGAAATAATTCAGCCCATCATAAATCAGCCGCGATGACGAGCTTTTATTTAGGTTTAATCAACCTTTGTCAAAAGAATGATACCGTTATTTGTAACGGCTACGCTATGCTCGTAGTGAGCAGAGAGCTTTCCGTCTGCGGTAACAACTGTCCAACCGTCCTTTAAAACCTTGACTGATTTTGTGCCCTCGTTAATCATAGGCTCAATAGCTAAGGTCATACCGGGGTAAATACGAACTCCGCGCCCAGACGTTCCATAGTTTGGAATACTTGGGTCCTCGTGAAGCTCGCTTCCCACACCGTGTCCGGTGTATTGCTCAACAACGGAAAAACCGTTTGCGTGAGCGTGGCTTGCAATCGCAAAGCCCAAATCCCCGATTCTTGGAGTTTCAGCCTTTTCAATTGCTTCAATGCCCTTAAAGAAGCATTCCTCGGTTGTTTTAATGAGCTTTTTTGCTTCCTCGGATATTTCACCGACTGCAAAGGTTGCTGCACTGTCCCCGGTAAAGCCCTTCCACTGTGCGCCGACGTCGATTTTTACGATGTCGCCGTTTTTAAGCACCCTTGAATGTGAGGGAATACCGTGTATTACCTCCTCATTGATGCTTATGCACGCACTGCCCGGGAATCCACCGTAACCAAGAAATGTTGGCTTAGCGCCACATTTCTTGATATACATACGGATTTTATCATCTATTTGCTTGGTTGTTACGCCTTCTTTGATAAGTTCCTTTGCAACGAGCAATGCTTCGCCTGTAATTCTACCTGCGACCTTCATTATCTCAATTTGCTCAGGTGTTTTCAACTGAATCATAATTACTTAATTGCGTTCTCGATTGCTTGAAGTGTAAGAGCAGTTGTATCTTTAACTTCCTCTTGACCCTCTACAAGCACAAGCACGCCCTTTTTGCCGTAGAAATCCTTTAGTGGCTCTGTTTGGTTGTGATATACGTTAAGTCTATCAAGAACAACCTCGGGAGCGTCATCCTTACGAATTGAGAGCGCCTCGCCGCATTTATCGCAGCTTGTGCCATTCGCGGATGGATTATATAAGATGTGGTAAGAAGCACCGCACTTTGCGCAGACACGTCTGCCGCTCATACGCTCAACAATCTTTTCGTCCGCAACCTCAAGACTAACAACGCAGTTGATACCAACTCCCATTTTGTCAAGTGCTTCAGCCTGTGGAACTGTTCTTGGGAAGCCGTCAAGGATAAAGCCGTTTTGGCAGTCATCCTTTGCTAAGCGCTCAGCTATAATGCCGATAACAACCTCATCAGGCACAAGTGCGCCCTTTTCGGTGTATGCCTTAGCAGCGATACCCATTTCAGTATTGTTTTTAATTGCTTCTCTAATCATAACGCCTGTTGATATGGTAGGAATACCATATTGCTGGGCGACTATGTCTGATTGTGTTCCCTTACCTGCCCCGGGGGCGCCAAGGAAAATCATCTTAAGATTCTTTGTCATAATTTCTCCTTATTAACCAAGGAATCCCTTGTAATGACGCATTGTCATTTGTGCTTCCATCTCTCTTACGATTTCAAGAACAACGCCCACAACGATGATTATTGACGTACCTATTGTAGCAAGCTCACCAAGGTAGCTGAATGCCCAGAATGCAATGTTCACTTCGAAATTGTTTCTGACAATTGTCAATACAACGTGGATTAAGAGCGGAATTACTGAAATTACTGAAAGTGCAAGAGCACCGATAAAGGTAATCTTTGAAAGAACCTTTTGGATAAATGTTGATGTTGCCTTACCCGGACGGATACCAGGGATAGCACCACCGTTCTTTTGGATATTACCTGCAACCTCAGTTGGGTTGAAGGAAATAGCCACGTAGAAATATGCAAACGCAAGAATCAATACGAATGTGAGCAAGCAGTAGAACCAGTGACCGCTTGAGAATACCTTAACGATCTGGAACCAAGGCTGTCTTGCAAGTGTGTCACCTGTTACCTCATCAACCTTTGTTGTTGGGATGAACTGTGAAATCATTGCAGGGATTGTAATGATAGCATTTGCGAAGATGATAGGCATAACGCCTGCCATGTTAAGCTTAAGTGGAATGTTGGAGTTTTGTCCTCCGTACATCTTTCTGCCAACTACTCTCTTTGCGTATTGTACAGGGATTTTTCTTTCACTATCGGAGATGAAGATAATGAACCACATCATAGCGAGAAGACCAACAAGTACAAATACTGTAAAGATTATAGAGCCGAATGGGAATGCATTTGTTGCAATCTCAGTACCCGGAAGTGGCTTGATTGTACCGTCTGGGTTAACAGTCTGGCCAAGACCTGTTGATGGGATGCCGAGCTTGCCGATTTCTGTTTGGAACATATTTACAAATCTTGTGAAGAGTGGCAATGCACGTGATACAATGTTTGCAAAAAGGATAACAGAAATACCGTTGCCGATACCCTTATCGTTAATTCTTTCTGCGAGCCACATAGTGATGGATGAGCCAGCGCAGTAGCAAGCAACAATTACAATGCCGAGTACCCAGTTAAGTACCTTTTGCCAGCCCTCATTTTCAACTGAAATGAATGAGCCGAGAGCGCCGTTGTACTTGAGAAGGAAGTAGTAGCCAAGAGCTGTAACAAGTGAGATTGCAATTGTGATGTATCTTGTGATTTGTGTAATCTTCTTCTTGCCTTCCTCACCCTCTTTTGAGAGTCTTTCAAGTGCAGGGATTGCAACTGTTAAAAGCTGAATAACGATTGATGCAGTGATGTATGGGGAAACACCAAGTGCAAAGAGTGAGGCTTGTTCGAATGCACCACCCGATAAGGTGTTAAGGAATTCGAATGTTGTACCTGATTCGATTGTAATAGCGCTTACAAACGGAACAGGAATAGCCGCACCTATTCTATATAAAAGAATGATAAGAATTGTGAATAAGAGCTTTTGTCTTAAATCAGCAATTTTCCAAGCGTTAGCTAAGGTTTTAAACATAATTATTTCACCTCAGCATTTCCGCCGGCTGCTTCGATTTTCTCTTTAGCTGTCGCTGTGAAAACCTTAGCTTCAACGTTGAGCTTCTTTGTGAGCTCGCCGTTACCAAGCACTTTAAGTCCGTCGTATTCCTTACGAACGATACCGCAGTTAACAAGTATTTCAAGATTTACTGTCGCGCCATTTTCAAATTTGTTAAGATCGCTAACATTAACTGTTGCATATTCCTTTGCAAATTTATTGTTAAATCCTCTTTTTGGAAGTTTTCTGTAAAGTGGGAGCTGACCGCCTTCAAATCCCGGTCTTACTCCTCCGCCTGAACGCGCGTTCTGACCTTTGTGACCCTTGCCTGCTGTCTTACCGTTACCAGAGCCCGGACCTCTACCCTTACGCCATGCTGCCTTAGCTGAGCCTGCAGCTGGTGAAAGTTCGTGGAGCTTCATATTTTTTTCCTCCTTTTGAAATTGATTTTTAGGATTGATTGTTTTCAACCAATTTCTGCCCTTTGGCAGCCCTCGGTTATACGTTTTCTACCTTTACGAGGTGTGAAATAACCTTGATTTTGCCTGCCAAAACCTGATCGTTTGCACAAACGATGCTGTTACCAATCTTGGTAAGGCCAAGAGATTTTGCAGTTGCAATTTGGTTAGGCTTGCAAGCTATAAGACTCTTAATTAAAGTAACCTTTACGTTTTCCATCTTATAGACCTCCTTAACCTAAAACCTTCTCAGCGGCGATGCCACGAGTCTTAGCAACTTCTTCAACGCTACGGAGCTGCTTCAAACCTTCAAATGTTGCCTTAACAACGTTTGTCTTGTTGTTTGAACGGAGGCTCTTAGCTCTGATGTTTTTAATTCCTGCAAGCTCAAGAACAGCACGAACTGTTTGGCCTGCGATAATTCCTGTACCGAGTGAAGCCGGCTTAAGAAGTACAGTACCTGCACCAAACTTACCGATAACCTCGTGAGGAATTGTTGTATCCTTAAGTGATACCTCGATCATATTCTTTTTAGCATCCTCAATACCCTTACGGATTGCGTCGGGAACCTCGGCTGCCTTACCAAGACCGTAACCAACGTGTCCGTTACCGTCGCCAACAACCATAAGAGCTGTGAAACGAGCGATACGACCACCCTTTACTGTCTTTGATACACGGTTGAGTGCAACCATTTTCTCTTGAAGATCAAGAGTAGCTGCGTCAATTTTTGTAGACATTTTAATTTCTCCTCTATTTGTTTAATTAACTTAAACAGTGTACAAACCAGAATTCTTGCGAAAAGTTCAATTAGAACTTCAAGCCGCCTTCTCTTGCGCCTTCTGCAAGCTCTGATACACGTCCGTGATATACATAACCGCCACGGTCAAATACAACTGTGTCGATTCCCTTTGCGAGTGCTTTCTCAGCAATCATGAGACCAACCTTCTTAGCTGCCTCCTTGTTGCTGCCGATACCTTCAAATCCGGCCTCCATTGTAGAAGCGGAAACGAGGGTTACGCCTGCCACGTCATCAATGATTTGGCAAGAAATGTTCTTGTTTGAGCGATATACGCAAAGACGTGGACGATCAGCTGTTCCGGAAATCTTACCGCGAACTCTTGCGTGTCTCTTAAGTCTTTGTACGTTGCTATCTTTTCTTGATACCATCTTTTTCCTCTCCTTTCATTATTTGCCGGTCTTACCGGATTTACGGCGAATCTTTTCGCCTTCGTACTTAATACCCTTGCCCTTGTATGGTTCAGGAGCTCTTCTTGAACGAACATAAGCTGCTGTTTCACCAACAACCTGCTTGTTGATACCCTTAATGATGATTGTGTTTGCATCGGGAGTTTCAAATGTGATTCCCTCAGGTGCGTCAACAACAACCGGGTGTGAATAGCCGAGTGTTAAGTTGAGTGCTTTGCCCTGCATTGCAACTCTGTAACCAACACCGTTAACCTCGAGCTTCTTTGAATAGCCCTCAGTTACACCTACAACCATATTGTAGATAAGAGTTCTTGTAAGACCGTGAAGTGCGCGGTCTTCCTTATCGTCGCTTGGACGAGTAACGGAAATTACGTTGTTTTCGCAAGCAACATTCATTCTTGCGTGATATTTTTGTGTAAGCTCACCCTTTGGGCCCTTTACGGTAATAACGCTGTTTTCAGCATCGATTGTTACAGTAACGCCTGCAGGAACATTTATTGGAGCTCTTCCTATTCTTGACATATTCGTTACCTCCCGTATTACCAAACAAATGCGAGAACTTCGCCGCCAACGTTTTCACGTCTTGCTGTTTTGTCTGTCATAATTCCCTTTGATGTGGAAACAATAGCAATGCCGAGGCCGTTCATAACCTTTGGCATATCCTCACAGTTTGAGTAAATTCTAAGACCCGGCTTAGAAACTCTCTTAATACCGTGAATAACCTTTGCTTTTCCATCATACTTAAGTGTGATTCTGATTACGCCCTGTTTGCCGTCTTCGATAACGGAAACTGCTTTAATGTATCCCTCTTCGAGAAGGATGTCAGCGATTGCCTTCTTCATATTTGAAGCAGGAACATCAACTGTTTCGTGTTTTGCATTGCTTGCATTTCTGATTCTTGTAAGCATATCTGCAATTACGTCTGAAATTTGCATTTTATTTTCCTCCTAATTATGCAAGGCACCAAGCTTTGCTGCCGACTTAAAGTCGGCCGCTTACCGATGGTTAAACTTACGTTTCCTTTCGGTTAGATTGGAGTGAATACTCTTTGTATTCGTTATTTTTATTTTAAATTACCAGCTTGCCTTTCTTACGCCTGGGATTTCACCGGCATAAGCGAGCTCGCGGAAGCAGATACGGCAAACGCCGTACTTACGGAGATAACCGTGAGGTCTGCCGCAGATTTTGCAACGGTTGTATTCTCTTGTAGAATACTTTTGTGTTTTTTGCTGTTTAAGCACCATAGCTTTCTTAGCCATCTTCAGTCAACCTCCTAATTATTTCGCAAATGGAGCGCCCATAAGTGTGAGGAGCTCTTTTGCTTCTTCATCTGTTGTAGCAGTTGTAACGAATGTGATATCCATACCGCGGATCTTGTCAACCTTATCATATTCGATTTCAGGGAATATGAGCTGTTCCTTAAGACCCATTGAGTAGTTACCGCGTCCGTCAAAGCCGTTTCCGTTGATACCCTTGAAGTCACGTACTCTTGGAAGTGCAAATGTGAAGAGTCTGTCCATAAATTCGTACATTCTCTCGCCACGGAGTGTAACCTTTGCACCAATCTTTACGCCCTCACGGAGCTTAAAGTTAGCAACGCTCTTTCTTGCGTATGTCGGAACTGCCTTTTGACCTGCGATGAGTGAAATTTCTTCAATAATCTTATCGATTACCTTTGCGTTGTCTTTTGCATCACCTGCGCCAACGTTGATAACAATCTTGTTGAAGCGAGGAATTTGCATTGAGCTCTTGTATGCGAACTTAGCCATAAGAGCAGGAGCAACTTCATTATTGTATAAATCTTTCATTCTTGACATTATCAGTTACCTCCCATTAAAGCTCTTTGCCGCATTTTGCGCAAACGCGAACCTTTTTGCCGTCAATAACGGCGTGCTTAACTCTTGTGCCCTTGTTGTACTTGTCGCACTTTGAGTTTTGGCATACTAATTGTACCTTTGATGCGTACATAGCGCCTTCTACCTTGAGAATACCGCCTGTTTCGCCTTGTCTTCTTGGCTTTTGGTGCTTGGAAACAATGTTTGCTCCCTCAACGATAACCTTGCCTTCTTCAGGGCTAACAGCGATTACCTTACCCTTAACACCCTTATCGTCACCTGAGATAACGATAACTGTGTCGTCACGTCTTACGTGCATTTTCTTCATTATCATTTACCTCCAATTAAAGTACTTCCGGTGCAAGAGAAAGAATCTTTGTGTATTCCTTTTCACGAAGCTCTCTAGCCACCGGGCCAAAGATACGTGTTCCTCTTGGTGTTTTATCTTCTTTAATAATAACAGCTGCGTTCTCATCGAACTTAATGTAAGAACCGTCTGCACGACGTACGCCCTTTGCGCTTCTTACGATTACAGCCTTTACAACGTCGCCCTTCTTAACAATGCCGCCCGGTGCTGCCTTTTTAACAGAGCAAACTACAACGTCACCGATGTTAGCATATCTTCTACCGGTACCGCCGAGTACTCTGATGCAAAGAAGCTCCTTAGCGCCTGTGTTATCGGCAACCTTCATTCTGCTTTCTTGCTGAATCACTTTCTTTATCCTCCTAATAAGGTTTCCCTAAACTTCGGCACATTCTATTTTACTAATGTACCCTCATAAAGGATTAGATTATTTTACTTTTTCAATGATTTGAACAAGTCTCCATCTCTTTGTCTTTGAGAGAGGTCTTGTTTCCATTACTTCAACGATGTCGCCGATTGAGCACTCGTTGTTTTCGTCATGAGCGTGAATCTTTGTTGTTCTCTTGATGATCTTGCTGTAAACAGGATGCTTTACGTTATCTCTTACAGCAACAACAATTGTCTTGTCCATCTTGTTGCTAACAACAATACCAACTCTTGTCTTTCTGAGGTTACGTGTTTCTGTCATAACTCATTTTCCTCCATTACGCATTCTTCTCGTTGAGAATGGTTTTTACGCGAGCGATGTCCTTCTTAACATCAGCTATCTTGTGAGGATTTTCAAGCTGGTTAATTGCGTGTTGGAAACGAAGATTAAAGAGTTCTTCTTTGAGTTCTTTAAGTTTCTTTTCAAGCTCAGCTACACTCAAATTTCTAATTTCAGTTGTTTTCACAGCCTTATTCCTCCTCTGCCTCGTTTTGCTCCTTAGCTACAAACTTACATTTGATAGGGAGCTTGTGCATAGCGAGACGCATAGCCTCTCTTGCAATTTCCTCGGAAACGCCGTCCATCTCGAACAATACTCTGCCCGGCTTAACAACGGCTACCCAATACTCAGGTGAACCTTTACCTGAACCCATACGAGTTTCGGCTGGCTTTTCTGTGATTGGTTTGTCAGGGAATATCTTAATCCAAACCTGACCGCCACGACGAATATATCTTGTCATAGCAATACGTGCTGCTTCAATTTGGTTAGCAGTGATCCATGCTGGCTCGCAAGCAACGAGACCGTATTGACCGTTTGTAACCGTGTTTCCGCGTAAAGCTTTACCCTTAAGGCGGCCTCTTTGTACACGTCTGTATTTAACTCTCTTTGGCATTAACATTAGTGCTCGCCTCCTTCGGTATTCTTAGGAGCACGTGGTGCTCTGCGTGCATTGTTGTTACGGCCATCCTTAGCGTCTCTGTTGAATCTTCTTCTTGGTCTATCCTTCTTTTCCTCAGTGGTCTTGTTAACCTCAGAAAGGATTTCGCCCTTGTAGATCCAAACCTTAACGCCTATCTTACCGTATGTTGTATTTGCTTCCCAAAAACCGTAGTCGATGTCGGCTCTGATTGTTTGAAGCGGAATTGTACCCTCGTGGTAGTGCTCTGTACGAGCGATTTCAGCGCCTGCGAGACGACCGCTACAAGCGATCTTGATACCCTTAGCGCCGAGACGCATTGTTCTGCCGATTGCTTGCTTCATTGCACGGCGGAATGCGATACGTCTTTCGAGCTGGCTGCAGATGCTCTCTGCAACGAGCTGAGCGTCGAGGTCAACAGGTTTAACCTCAACAACATTTACAACGGCCTTTTTGCCTGTTTGCTTTTCAACGTCTTCTCTGATCTTGTCGATTTCAGAGCCGCCCTTACCGATAATCATACCCGGCTTTGCGCAGTGAATGAATACCTTTACGGTTTCCTTAGCGTCTCTTTCGATTTCGATCTTTGAAATACCAGCTGATAAAAGCTTGTTCTTGAGATGCTCTCTCAAGTTATAGTCAGATACAAGGATATCGCCGAACTTTTCGTCAGAAGCGTACCATCTTGAATCCCAATTCTTAATTACGCCAACGCGCAATCCATGAGGATTTACTTTCTGTCCCATAGTCGACTCTCCTTTACTCTTTCTCTGCCACAGCTACTGTGATGTGGCTTGTTCTTTTTAATATTCTGTTAGCGCTTCCCTTACCTCTTGGCATTACTCTCTTGAGCATATGGCTGCCTGGTGTTACAAAGCACTTTGAAACATAAAGTTTTGATTTGTCCATGTTATGATTGTTTTCAGCATTCGCTACTGCACTTGCGAGAACCTTCTCAAGAATCTCAGCACCTCTTTTTGGTGTGTTCTTAAGAATAGCTGCCGCCATTTCTACATCCTTGCCACGAACGAGGTCAAGAACGATTTGAACTTTGCGAGGAGCGATGCGAACATCATAAAGGTATGCTTTTGCTTCCATTAGATGTTAGCCTCCTATTATTTACCGTTATTAGATGTTTTTGATCCTGCGTGACCCTTGAATGTTCTTGTAAGCGCAAACTCACCGAGCTTGTGGCCTACCATATCTTCGGTTACATATACCGGAACATGCTTTCTACCGTCGTGAACAGCAATTGTGTGTCCAACAAACTCTGGGAAAATTGTTGAAGAACGTGACCAGGTCTTCAAAACTTTCTTTTCGCCTTTTGCGTTCATAGCTTCTACACGTGTGAAGAGCTTTTCTTCTACATAAGGCATCTTTTTCGAACTTCTGCTCATTTTGTCTTCCTCCCTTATCTACCGTTTCTTCTCTTAACGATGTATTTGTTGGTTCTTGCCTTCTTGTTTCTGGTCTTGTAACCAAGTGCAGGTTTACCCCAAGGAGTAACAGGGCCCGGACGACCAACCGGTGACTTACCTTCACCACCACCGTGAGGGTGATCGCATGGGTTCATTACAGAACCGCGAACTGTTGGACGGATACCCATATGACGTGTCTTACCAGCCTTACCGATCTTAATGGTATCATGCTCGATGTTACCGATCTGACCGATTGTAGCCTTGCAGTCAAGACGAACAAGTCTAACCTCACCTGATGGGAGACGAACCTGTGCCATGCCGTTTTCCTTAGCCATAAGCTGTGCTTGTGCACCTGCTGTACGAGCGAGCTGACCGCCCTTACCGGGGTAAAGCTCGATATTGTGGATAATTGTACCTACCGGGATGTTTTCGATAGGAAGTGTGTTACCCGGCTTGATATCTGCATCCGCACCGGAGTAAAGAACGTCGCCGTCTGTTACGCCGAGAGGAGCGATTACATAGCTCTTCTTGCCTTCTTCATTTTGGAGAAGTGCGATGTAGGATGTTCTGTTAGGGTCGTACTCGATACCGATAACAGTTGCCTTACCCTCTTCTCTCTTGAAGTCGATAAGTCTGTACTTTTGCTTGTTTCCGCCACCGTGATGACGAACTGTGATCTTGCCGTAGCTGTTACGACCTGCGTGCTTCTTCTTTGTTTCGATTAAGCTCTTTTCAGGTGTGAACTTTGTAACCTCGTCAAAGGAAGCAACTGACATATTTCTTCTTGACGGTGTCGTGGGCTTATATTTCATTGTTGCCATTTTAGCTTACCTCCCACATTAGTTCAAGCCGTTGAAGAACTCGATTTCCTTTGAAGAAGCTGTAAGTGTTACGATAGCTTTCTTCCATTCGGATGTATAACCGAAGTGGTATCCAAGTCTCTTTGGCTTTTTCTTCATATTAATTGTATTAACCTTTGCAACCTCAACGCCGAAAAGCTCTTCAACCGCCTTAGCGATTTCCGGCTTTGTTGCGTCAGTTGCAACCTTGAATGTGTATCTCTTGCTTGTGATACCATCCATAGATTTTTCAGTGATTATTGGTTTGAGGATTATATCCTGAGCGAATTTCATTACGCATATACCTCCTCTAATTTCTGTACTGCAGCTTGTGCAAATACTATTGTGTTGCAGTTGAGGATGTCGTAAACGTTAAGTGTGTTTGTGTAAGCAACCTTAACGCCAGGAATGTTTGCAAGTGACTTAACAACCATATCGTTCTTAGCATCAAGAACAACGAGTGCCTTTTTGCCGCAGCCGATTGCTGAAAGCATGCTTGCCATTACCTTTGTCTTGTAGCTCTCTGCTACAATTGCATCTACAACTACCATTTCGTTGTTTGCTACCTTAGCGCTGAGTGCGCTGAACATAGCGATTTGCTTAACCTTCTTATTAAGCTTCTTTGTATATGAACGTGGCTTTGGACCGAGTGCGATACCGCCGTGTGTCCATTGTGGTGAACGTGTTGAGCCTTGTCTTGCTCTACCTGTTCCCTTTTGTCTCCATGGCTTTTTACCGCCACCTGAAACCTCACTTCTTGTAAGTGTTGACTGTGTACCCTGTCTTTGGTTGAGAAGGTATGTTCTCACTGCAGCATGGAGGACAGCCTCGTTAACTTCTGCGCCGAAGATTACGTCGGATAATGCGATTTCTCCAACCTCTGCGCCAGTCATATTTACAACTTTAATACTTGGCATTGTTTATTCCTCCTTTGATTATGCTTTTACGCTGTTGCGAAGAACTACGATGCTGTTCTTAGCGCCTGGAACTGCGCCCTTAACAGCGATAAGGTTCTTTTCTGCGTCAACTTTTACTACTTCGAGGTTAAGTATTGTAACTTGCTCGTTACCGTACTGACCTGCCATCTTCTTGTTCTTGAAAACTCTTGATGGTGTTGAGTTAGCACCCATTGAACCAACCTGACGGTGGATAGGACCTGTACCGTGAGTTGCTTGAAGCATGTGGTGACCCCATCTCTTAACTGCACCTGAGTAACCGTGGCCCTTTGTAATGCCTGTAATGTCGACCTTTTCGCCTGCTGCGAAGGTATCGGCTGCTATTACATCGCCTACGTTGTAGTCAGCTGCATTCTCAAGTCTGAACTCCTTGAGGTGCTTCTTAGCTTGAACACCTGCTTTTTCGAAGTGTCCCTTAGCTGGCTTGTTTACGTGCTTTGCGGATACATCCTCGTATCCAACCTGGATAGCGTCGTATCCATCTGTTTCTGTGGTCTTCTTTTGTGTAACCACACAAGGACCGGCCTCGATAACTGTTACAGGAATAACTGCGCCGTTTTCAGCGAAGATCTGTGTCATACCGAGTTTCTTACCGATAATTCCCTTTTTCATTTTGCTTTCCTCCATATTATGGTTATTGGTTAACGCTTTGATTTAGTCGGAGCCGCCGACGCGCTAACTTGACCGTACCGTCATCATAGACTTACGCTTGTGAGTAACTGTAAGCTGCTACTGCTCGGTGGGGTTTGGCTGGTTTGCTTGCGCGGATTAAAGCTTTACTTCAATCTCAACGCCTGCAGGAAGTTCGAGAGTCATGATAGCGTCGAGAGCCTTCTTAGATGGCTTAACGATTTCAATGAGTCTCTTGTGTGTGCGCTGTTCGAACTGCTCACGGCTGTCCTTGTACTTGTGAACCGCACGGAGAATTGTGATAATCTCCTTTTCGGTTGGAAGCGGAATAGGACCTGATACCTGTGCGCCGTTTCTCTTAGCTGCATCAACGATCTTTTCAGCTGCAGAGTCAACGAGCTTGTGGTCGTAACCCTTAATTCTTACTTTGATCTTTTCATTTACTGCCATGTTGCTTTCCTCCTTATTAGAAATATTACGGGGACTTTTTTGCTCTTACACCGTCCCGTGTGTTTCCTTCACCTGCTTAACAAATCCGAACCGTGAGCGGTTCGGTAGGATGCAAGCAAGTGGCGTCAGACCTTTGCTGACAGGAGATACACTTTGCTGCATTTAGCGCTTTGTGAATCGAATGCACTCCACGAAAATTCCCCTCAAACGCCATAGCAGTCGGACATTTGAAGCAACCTTTCGCTTCTTCGCGCACTAAGCGTAGATATTTTATCATATATATAGGGAATTGTCAACATTTTTTTGATTTTTTGGAAAAAATTATTTTTGTCAAATGTAAAAAACAGCGCTGTTTTTGTGCACAATGACGAAAAAATGCAATCATACGAGCCTTTTTGGGCGGCTTTTCGAGCGTTTTCGGTCGTTTTTGCCGCTTTTTCAAGCAAAATTTCGTATGATTGCACAAATCGTACATTTTCAGAAAAAATGTTTTTTCTTCCTTATTTATATATAGATACTATTATATCGCTTTTCAATCATTTCTTTTGTCCGTAATATGCGTTTGGACCGTGCTTTCTGTCGTAATGCTTGCGAAGGAGCGCCTCCTGCATTCTTTCTGTTTTTCCGTTTGCACCAAGCATCAAAAGCTCGGTATTGTAGGACATCATTGCAACCTGTTCAAGAACAACAGCTGCCTCAACCGATGCCTTCGCATTATCTCCCCAGGTGAACGGACCGTGAGAATGAACAAGAGCTGCGTGCATTTGTGAAACGCCCGTCTCCTTAAGTGCTTCCAAAATCACCGTGCCTGTTTCCTTTTCGTACTGACCCTTAATTTCTGCCTCAGTCATTTTTCTTGTGCAAGGAATTGTCGTGCCGAAATAGTCAGCGTGAGTTGTACCGTAAGGAGTGATGCCTCTGCCCGCCTGCGCGTAGATAGTTGCCCAAGGTGAATGAGTATGAGTAACACCGCCGATTTCGGGATACGCCTTATAAAGCTCCAAATGAGTCGGTGTATCGGACGATGGCTTAAGCGTGCCCTCAATAACGTTACCCTCAAGGTCGATAACAGGGAGCATATCAGGCGTTAATTCGTCATACTCAACGCCCGACGGCTTGATAACCACAAGTCCGCTTTCTCTGTCTATTCCGCTAACGTTTCCCCAAGTAAATGTGATAAGGTTGTATTTTACAAGCATCATATTTGCTTCATATACTTCTTTTTTTAATTTTTCTAACATTTCAATTCTCCTTTTGATGATTTCAAACTTATACTATCAAAAAAAATTTGCCGAGTCAATACTATTTTTGCATTTTCGCCAACTTTTTGTTAAAATGCTTGATTTTTTAAAAGTATTGTGGTAAACTTACAATGTATGGATTAATTGCCGCTCGGCTTTAATCCACCTTTATATTTTCCGCATCAAAATCAGCGGAGCTTAAATGAAAGGGCATCACTAATGAAAAAGACTAATGAATTATTCAAAATTTTAATCCCGGTTATGCTTGGAGCAACGGCCATCGCCGTCCTCTTTGCTTCTCTTGCACTTTGCTTGACATACACTCCCGATCACGGAAACATAGATATGAAGTCGGCTCACGCCATTTTCTTCGTTACTACGATTCTTATCGCACTTGTTGCTCCAATTCTTTTCGTTGTTGCGTTCAAGGATTTGAAGATTACAAGAACAAAGCGCGACCTTTTGTTTGGTAAAATCGCATCCACGCTTGTTTTGATTTCGCTTTTTGCATATACAATCTCCGATATGATTTATATGACCGCAAGCTCGTTCCAGGTTTGGAGATTTTTCAGAGCATTGGTTTCGGTCCTCGTTATGATATTTGCCGTGATCGAAATTTTGCCGTCAAAAACTAAGGTTTCACCATTTATAAAGAACGTTGTAAACGGATGTGCACCCGTATATACGGCGCTTTCAATCTTGACACTTTATTTTAGCCCGACGTACATTCCTGAATATTTTAAGATTTTATATACAATTGCATATTCAATTTTGACCCTGTTTTTCCTTTACGATTTCAAGTGGCGCCTCGTTCCAACAAACGCAAAGGCGTACACAGCGATTTCGACAATGGCGTTCACCCTACCCGTTATCATTTCACTTGCTTCAGTTGCGGGCTACATCTTCAGAAACGGTGATTTCGTTCAGTCACAAATAACAGTCAGCATTTTTGAAATGATATTCGTTTGTACACTTGGCATTTACGCGCTTTCCAAGGTTTTAGCAGTAAAAAAGACCGTTGAATACGTAGTTGTTGAATCTCAAAAGCGTCTTGAGAAAAAGGCGCTCAAGGCAAAAAAGCTCCAAGAGGAAGAGGATGCTAAATTTGAGGAAAGAAAGTCAGCCTTGGAAGCTGAAAAGAGAAACGCAAGCACGGAAAACGCAGCCAAGGAAAGCACCGACACAGCTGAGTAAGCTGTCTTCAGCACTTATCACCGCAAAAGTGAGCAAAACGTATCAAATTCGCAAAAACACCGTGACACGTATCTGTATTTTGCTCATTTTACCAAAAAAATCAAACATAAAAGCGGACTTCATTCGTGAAGTCCGTTTTGTTATATTTTCAAGAGCATCAGCCGCCGTGTAAAGTACCGCACAGCTTAAAGATACGCGGATAATTTGATATCATTTTTTCAAAAAATCCGCGCCCTGTGTCTAAATTACGCCATTCTTTCAAATTTTTCCTGTGTGATTTCATACTGTGTCGGTTTGCCTTGCAAGAAGCGTTCAAGCTCGTCAATAATGTATTCCGCCATTCTTTCAACCTCGTTTGCTTGGCTACCTGCAATATGAGGTGTTAGGAATATATTGTCAAGCTTGTAGAAGTCGCTGCCCTCCATCGGAGGCTCATCAATCGTAACGTCAAGGAGCGCGCAAATATCACGTCTTTCGCGAAGCACCTTAAGCATACCAGGCTCATCAACCTGTGCACCTCTACCTGTGTTTATAAATACGGTATTCGGCTTCATCAAGCGAAAATGTGCTTCTCTGAAAATTCCAACGGTTGCAGGCACGTTTGCAAGATGGTTGGAAACAACGTCACACTCCGAGAATATCTCCTCAAGCGTTGCCTTTTTCGCACCGAGTGCCTTGATAGCACTGCGCGGCAAAAACTCATCGTAAACGTAAAGGTTGAGCTTGAATTTTTTCAGCAGCTTAATTACGTTTCTGCCTATCATTCCCGCACCGATAATGCCGATTTTGGAATTATAGTTGCCTGTGTGGGACTTTGAATACTCACTTGCCCTGTCGTAATGACCGCGTCTTACCATACGCATTGATTGGAAATATCCCTTGTTTGCAAGCAGAATCTGTGCCATTGTAAACTCGGCAACAGGAATTGCATTCGCCGCGAATGCACTGAAAAGACGCACACCTCTGTCAAGATAATGCTGACCGAAGTATTTTACAGAGCCTGCCGCATAAAAGAGTGCCTTAAGGTTAGGAAAATATTTTGCAAAATTATCCTTTTCCTCTGTTCCGCCGGGCATTGACCACGTTGAAAAAATAAAATCAACATCTCCAAAGCCATCGGGGTTATTTTCAAGATCCTCCTGAGAATAAACCCTGTCGGTATCAATATCAACAAGTGAACGAAGGCGCGCCTTCGCCTCCTCGGAATAAACGTAATCCACGCTTTGCTTTCTGTTAGCTAAAAAAATTGCCTTCATTGTATTTTCTCCTTGGTTCATATCACCGAGGGCGCAACCTCGGCGTACATCTGTATTTTCTCACAAATTGACTGCTTTGTCAAGCATTTTGGGGCATTTTGTTCATTTTATTCTGCTTTTTTAACTTCGTTAAAATTTCTCTCGATTTTTGGCGCGCTTCCTCCCCTTTTTCCTTGACAAAAGCCGTGCGTTGTGGTACTATTTTAATAGTAATATTATATTAAGGAGCTTTTTATGGCATACAGTATTCCACAAAATAAGGATTCTTTTTTGAAGCTATGCAGTGAGTCGGGCACATCGTTTCCGTACTCCGACGATATTTCCTGCTTAGCAAAGGAAATCACCGTAGCGGGCAAAAAAATCAACAACAGAATAGTATATCAAGCAATGGAGGGCTGTGACGGCACGTATGACGGCGCACCTGACGAGCTTACATACAGAAGATACCTTCGCTTCGCAAGAGGCGGCGCGGGAATCATTTGGTTCGAGGCAACCGCTGTGCTCCCCGAGGGACGTGCAAACCCGCGACAGATGTACCTCAGTGAAAAGACAGAGAACGAGCTAAAGAAGATAGTTTGCGATATCAAGGAAACAGGCATTAAGGAAAACGGCTTTGAGCCTGTTGTTATAGTTCAGCTGACCCATTCGGGCAGATATTCAAAGCCCGAGGGCACGCCTGCGCCTCTTATCGCCTACAACAATCCGATTTTTGAAAAGGATAACCCAATTGACAAGTCAAGAATCGTTAGCGACGACTATCTTGATTTGCTCCAAGAAAAGCTGATAAACGGCGCGGTATGGTCGAAAAAGCTCGGCTTTGACGGTGCCGATATTAAGAGCTGTCACAGATATCTTTTAAGCGAGCTTCTCTCCGCATACAATCGCGAGGGCAGATACGGCGGAAGCTTTGAAAACCGCACCCGCTTGCTCACAGGTGCTGTTAAGGAAGCAAAAATCCTTACAGGCAAGGACTTTATCATCACCTCGCGCTTAAACGTATACGACGGCTTTGAATATCCGTACGGCTTTGCGGTTAAGGAAGGCTGCGGCATTACCCCCGACTTTACCGAGTCGAAAATGCTTGTTAAGCAATTGGTCGCAAACGGTATAGATATGATTGATATGACAATGGGCAACCCATACTTCAACCCACACGTTAACCGTCCGTTTGCAAGCGGCACATACGATCCGCCTGAGCATCCGATGCAGGGTGTACAAAGAATGCTTGACGGAATTTCCGAGATTGCAAGCGAGATTAAGGGTACACCCGTTATCTCATCGGGTATTTCATTCCTCGGCGGTGTCAGCGCGAACGTATGCGCGGGCTATATTAACGAGGGCAAGTTTGATTTCGCGGGCTACGGCCGTGAAACGCTTGCATACCCATCCTATGCAAACGCTATTACATCGGGCGAAAACTTAGATCCGAAGAAGCTTTGCATCTGCTGCGGCAAATGCACGGAAATTATGCGTCGCCCAGGCGGCACACCGGGCTGTGTTATCCGTGACGGCGAGGTATATATGCCTCTTTACAAAAAATTAGTTCTTGGAAAGGAATAATAAGAAATGAAGGTTGCATTTATTACATGTGCGGCAGGCGGCATTGGCTATGCCTGCGTTGAAAAATTTGACAAAGAGGGCTACGCTATCGTAGCTATGGATATTGTTCCGAACGACAAAATAGGCGATAAATTCGCGAAAATCAAGGAATGTATTTATATCAGCGGCAATCTTGCAAGCGCTGAGGACAGACAAAATGCCGTTATAGCGGCTATTAATAAATACGGCAAGATAGACGTTCTTGTTAACGTGGCAGGCGTTGCTCCAAAGGTAAGAGCCGATATTCTTGAAATGAGCGAGGAAAGCTACGATTTCGTTATGGATATCAACCTTAAGGGAACGTTCTTCCTTACCCAATTGATTGCAAATCAAATGATAAAGCAATATGAAAACGAGGGTACTCGCGGCTTTATTGCAAACGTGTCCTCATGCTCTGCTTATACGTCCTCAACAAACCGCGGCGAATACTGTATGTCTAAGGCAGGCGCTACTATGATGACAAAGCTTTTTGCTGACAGGCTTTCAGAATACGGCATCACGGTTAACGAAATTTGCCCCGGAATTATAGCCACGGGTATGACCGAAAAGGTTAAGGAAAAATACGATAAGCTTATCGCGGGCGGCTTGGTTCCGCTTGGCAGATGGGGTCTGCCCGAGGACTGCGCTAATGCAATTTATACGCTTACAAGCGGTATGCTCGGCTATACAACAGGTCAGTCAATTATTGTTGACGGCGGTATGCACATTCAAAGACTTTAATTAACCCAAAAAGGATTAAGAAATGAACGAAACAACAATTATTTATAATGGCGTCAGCGTAAAAAAGATTACACTTGACGCACTTGTTATCGGCACGGGTGCGGCGGGCTACAACGCGGCGCTCCGCCTTGACGACTACGGCGTTTGCGACGTTGCTATCGTTACCGAGGGCATAAAAATGGGCACGTCGAGAAACACGGGGTCAGATAAGCAAACATACTACAAAATGAATCTTTGCGCAGACTATCCCGACTCGCCCAAAGCAATGGCACAGGACTTTTTCAACGGCAAGTGCGTTGACGGCGACATTGCATATGCGGAGGCGGCGCTTTCCGTTATGTCGTTTTTGCATCTTTGCGAGCTTGGCGTTGAATTTCCTGTTAACAGATACGGCGAGTACGTTGGCTACAAAACCGACCACGACCCACGCGCTCGCGCAACGAGCGTAGGTCCGCTTACCTCAAAAATGATGACAGAGTGTCTTGAAAAAGAGGTAAACAAGCGCAAAATTAAAGTTTTCGACCAGCTTCAAATTATTGAATTTATCAAAAATGGCGACACCTGTGTCGGTGTTTTGTGCTTAAACAAAGCATCAAGGAGCGAAAACGAGCGCTTTGTGCTTTTCAACTCCAAGAACACGGTTTTGGCAACAGGCGGCCCTGCTGGAATTTATTCCAATACTGTTTACCCAATAGGTCACCACGGTGCCTCGGGCATTGCATTTGAAGCAGGAGTTAAGGGTAAAAACCTAACCGAATGGCAATACGGACTTGCATCAACATCTCCGCGTTGGAACGTTTCGGGCACTTATATGCAGGTATTACCGCGCTTTGTTTCGGTTGATAGCGAGGGCAACGAGTACGAATTTTTGAACGATTATTTTTCATCGCTTGGCGAGTGCCTTTCAAAGGTGTTTAAGAAGGGCTACGAGTGGCCGTTTGACTGCAAAAAGGTGCTCTCGGGCTCATCGATTATCGATTTGCTCGTTTTCCGTGAAAGTGTAATGAAATGCAGGCGCGTATATCTTGACTTCAGAAAAAATCCTTACGGTCTTGATGAGCTTCCCTATAACGAGCTTGAGGCTGAGGCGCGCGAGTATCTTGAAAACGCGCACGCTTGCTTCGGCACCCCACTTGAGCGCTTACAGTTTATGAATATGCCTGCTTACGACCTATATCTTTCCAAGGGCGTTGATCTTGAGAAGGAAATGCTTGAAATTGCGCTTTGCGCTCAGCATAACAACGGCGGACTTGATATTGATATGTGGTGGCAGACAAATGTGCCAAATCTCTTTGCTTGCGGTGAGGTTGCGGCAAGCCACGGCGTTTACCGCCCGGGCGGAAGCGCGCTGAATGCGGGTCAGGTTGGCTCTACAAGATGCGCACAGTTCATCTCAAAGCACGGTGAAAACGATAAGGCAGACGGCGAAATCTTCGACCAAGTGTCTAAAAAAGCGCTTGAAAAGCACCTAAGCCTCACACGCGCAATTCTCGGAAATGACGATAATGTATTAGCACTTACCGAAAAATATCAAAGACTGATGGATGAGGTTGCGGGACCTATACGCAATGCATCAAAATTTGACGAGGCGCAAAAGGAATTTTTATCTGCATTTGACAGCTTTGACGAGCTTGTTAAAATAAACAAGGAAAGCCGTCTGTGGCTTGCATACCGCTTGCGCGATGCTTTAATAGGCGAAATGATGTATATTGAGGCTATGAAGGTTTATATAAAAGCGGGCGGAAAATCACGCGGCTCTGCAATTTACACATCAAATAGCGGCACAGCACCCGAAAAGATGGAGGACGTGTTCCGCTTTGAGCTTGATGACGGTGCGCTCAATGACAAAATTTTTGAAATCACATTTGAAGAAGGCACATTTACAAGTGGCGAGCGTCTTGTCAGACCTCTGCCCGAGGGCGGCGGCTTCTTTGAAAACGTTTGGCGCGATTACCGCGAAACAAAGAACATTTATTAGTATTATTCACATTTTACGTGGCATTTTCAGCCACAGGGTGCGGTATTTTACAAATAACGCATTTTAAGGAGAGTTTATGAAAAGCGGACTTGTTTCCATTTCCTTCAGAAAAAAAGGAATAAAGGAGCTTATAAAAGCAGCTAAGGAAAGCGGACTTGAATACATTGAATGGGGCGGTGACGTTCACATTCCTATGGGGAACGTAAAATTAGCACGCGAGGTGCGCCGTCTTATGCACGGTGCGGGACTGAAATCTGCGTCCTACGGCTCTTATTTCGGACTTATGTACCATTGCGGAGAGCATTTTCCCTTGCCGTTTAAAAAGGTTCTAAAAACCGCAAAATCACTTGGCGCAAAAACTGTACGTGTTTGGCTCGGCTGGCCAAGGTGCGGCTGCAAAAAGGGACACGAGCATTACGTTTGTGAAAAGGGGTATGCACGTACGGTTAGTATCACAAAAAGCTTGTGCAATCAAGCAAAGAAATACGGCTTGACCCTTTCAATCGAGTGCCATTTTGCAACGCTTACCGATGATTATCACGATACGCTTCGTTTCCTAAACGATGTTGGCGCTGACAACCTAAAGCTCTATTGGCAGCCCAACCATTCAAAGAGCTTTGAATACAATTTAGAAGCACTTAAGGCTCTTTTGCCATACGTAACAAACGTACACGTTTTCAACTGGGACTGCTCTGCAAACAAGCATCCTCTTTGTGACGGCGAATGTCAATGGAAGCAGTATTTAGAGGTCTTAAATGATGAAAACGCCGAGGAACGTGTCTGTTTTCTTGAATTTATGCCCGACGGCGAGCTTGCCTCTCTTCCCTGCGAGGCAAAGGAATTAAACAAGCTTTTGGGAGGAATCAATCAATGAATTTGTTAGGTAAGGCAACCGATAAAAATTTTTGGGCGCAGGTAAAGGACAACCCCGACCATAAGGATGCGCTTGATGCGATTTTGCGCGCATATGACGAATGCTGCATAGGCGAAATCGAAACGACTAAGTTTTCAAAGTTCCGTCTTTTCAAGGACGTTGGTGACAGAACCTCATATCAGGAGGATTTCTTTAAGCGTCAGCACAGAATGTACACTATGGCGTTTATGTGCTTGATTTATCCCGAAAATGAAAAGTATTTGGAGCTTTTACAGGATACTATCTGGGAGATTTGCGACCAATACGTATGGGCACTCCCTGCTCACATTGAAAACATTGAGGTGAACGACAACTGTGAGCTTGACCTTGATGCAACCACGATGGCTATGGCGCTTTCAATAATCAAAACCACCTTAGGCGATCGTCTGCATCCGCTTATCAAATCAAGAATTGACTATGAAATTGACAGGCGCGTAATTAAACCGTTTTTTGAGAAGCGTTGGCATTGGGAATACCGCCAGAACAACTGGACGTCTGTTTGCACAGGTGCGGTCGGCTGCACAATTATGCTTAACCGCCCCGAGCTTTTCGAGCTTGTGCGCGACAGATTAAACGAGGATATGCAGGATTATCTGCGCTCATACCGCGAGGACGGCGTTTGCGTTGAGGGTCCAGGCTATTGGAGCTACGGCTTTAGCTACTTTATTGAATATGCAGAAATGCAAAGAGCGTTTACAAACGGTAAATATGACCTTTTGAGTAATGAAAAAATCAAAAAGATTTCAGCGTTTTTGCAAAAGCTCTTTCTTGATAAGAGCGTTGTTGTCAACTACGGTGACTGCGGTGCAGACGTAACTGTACCTGCGGGCTTTATGTACGGTCTTAAAACGCTTTATCCAAATGACGTGCAATTGCCGCCAAAGGATAAGCTCACCATAGGGCCACACTACTTCCCAGGTTGCTTAAGAGCATTTACGTACTTCGACCCCTCGTTTGCTGCGGCTGATATTTCAAATAGCGAAGAATACTATATGTCGGATTGCGGCTGGTTTGTCAAGAGGACACCGAAATACGGCATTGGTGCGCGCGGCGGCTCAAACGGTGAGAGCCACAACCATAACGACGTTGGCTCGTTCATTTTGTCGGTTGACAACGCGCAGGTGCTTATCGATATGGGCGGCAGACCCTATACAAGACAGTATTTTGAGCACGGAACAAGATACACCTATCTTGAAACCTCATCACGCGGACACAACGTGCCGATAATCAACGGCAAGTATCAAGCAAACATACCGGGGGCGCACTCGACAACCTCGTTTGAAAACGGCGTGTTCTCCGTTGATTTCAAAAGCGCATACGATATTCCCGAGCTAAAAAAATTAGTAAGAAATTACTCATTTAGCGACACAGGGGTGACTGTTTGCGACAATTTTGTAATTGAGGGCGAAGCAAGCTTTACGGAAAGACTTGTTTCCTACGTTGAGCCGAAAATTGATGGCGGAGTAGTTGACTACGGTAAGCTCAAAATAAAATTTGATCCGAGCTTAGCTACCGCTTCGTATGAAAAGGACGTGCATGCGCAAGATCTTAACATCGACGGCTCACTCAAAAAGAGCGTTGATATTTACCTTTTGAATATCGAGGTTAAAGAACCCAAGGATTCATTTACTTTTTATATTGAAGTTGAATAAATACAAAAAGAGGCCGGCTAATTAAGAATCCGGCAAAGTCAAGCAAATTAAAATATAAGCAAAAAGCAGAATTTCGTGAACGAAATTCTGCTTTTTATTCTTAATGAGATGCCCTCTTTATTGTATTTTATGTTGAATGATGCTAATCGCCTTCGGCACAACCTCTACGTTAACCTCGTTACGCTTGTAAATTTCGCCGTCTGCGCAAACGCAATCAACGCCGTCAACGTGAACGCCGACGCATCTTTTGTAGATAAGATGTTTTTCAAATTTTGGCTTTATTATTGCGTTTTCGGGGTCTAAAACGTGAGTTCCCTTCTTAAACGCGCCGACAAGGGAAAGAAAACGTGCAACACTGACGTTTCTGATTATCGTAACGTCAAGAGTACCCGAGTCAAGCTTAGCACCGGGGATTGCCTTGAAGCCGCCGCCGTACCATCTGCCGTTGCCGATAGCAATAAGCAAAAGCTCCTCGTTAATTTCCTCGGTTGTGCCGTCCTCGTAGGTAAGCACTACTCTTGCCTTAAGCGGCTTTTTGTGGAAAAGCTCTCCAATCACGCCAAGAATATAGGCAAACGGACCGTTAATCAAGGGAAGCTTTTTCACCTTATCCGCACGCTTAACAACGTTGCAGTCAAAGCCCATATTTACAATATTTGCGGCATATTTTTCGTTGAATTTCATAATATCCGCGCAGAACTCGTCAGGCATATCGTCAAACGAGCGAATGAAGTCATTTCCCGAGCCGATTGGCACAATTTTAAGCATTGCTTCCTTGTTGCAGCCGCTTGCCATAACCGCATTTACGGCTCTGTGCACGGTACCGTCACCGCCGTAAACGGTAAAGCAGGTGTCAGGCTCAACCTGGCAGGACTCCTTAATGAATCTGCTTGTTGCGGCAGGGGACTCCGACATATACGTTTCGTCCGTGTCCTTTATATGCTTTTTGATTTTCCTTGCCATTCCGTGTCCCGCTAAGGGGTTGAGAATGTGCAAGATACGCTTTATTTCGCGTCCGAATTTTGTTTTAATAATTTCCATTACTGCTCCTTAGTTGGCGCTTCTACAAGCCATTTTATAAGATCGGTTTGTTCAAATGCTCTATCCCAGCAGTTGTGTTTAAGATCGTCGAAGGTAATAAGCTCGGCATTTCCGCCGCACGCATTCACCGCGTCAACCATCAAGGTTGAATAAGCATAGGGGACAACATCATCAAGCTTGCCGTGGTAAGCACGCACGGGCATCTTAATTGCCCAAGCGCGCCAGCTCATTCCGCCCGAGCAAAGCGGTGCTATTTTCATAAAGCGCTCGGGGTATGTAAGTGCAAGCTCCCAGGTGCCAAAGCCACCCATACTGATTCCGCAAAGAGAAACCCTTTGAGGGTCAATTTGGTTTTCCTCAACCGTTTTGTCAATCAACGCCATTACCTCGTTTTTGAAATCGTACCAGGTAAACGGATGTGACGGACATTGCGGGCTCAAGGTATATGCGCGCACACCGTCATGCTCCTCATTTTTTGTAAAGAGCTTTGGTATGCAATAAACCTTTAACGCATCGACATTGTCGCCGCGCTCACCTGCACCGTGAAGGAAAACAATAAGCGGAAGCTTCTCCCCCTCTTTTATATCATTCGGTGCGGTAAGAATGTAATTTAACTGCTTCGCTTGAATATCAAAGGAAACACTTTTTTCATACTTAATCATATTTTTTCGCCTTTGGGATTATTTGTGTGCATTGAAAATATAGCAATACGTATTCATTATACCACATTTTTTTCCATTTGTCAACCTATGGGCGCATTGCTGGGTTTTTAGGTGGGCTTTCGGAACGCGATTGCACAAAGAAAGGAGCCCAAATCGGACTCCTTTCCATATGATTTTTTATTCTGCCAAGGTAAAATAGTATTTACCGTCGCCGCTTGATGCGATTTTCTGTAGCTCCGCCTTGGTGATTTCAAGATGGATTTTTCCATCATTGACTTCCGCCTTTTCGCTGATTTTTTCAAAAAACGGCAGGTTTTCCTCGGCAAATATAGAGCCGTATGCGCTGGCTATTTCGTCAAAGGTCCTATCAAGCTCCGCCCTTGCGTTTTCCACTGCTTTTATCTCGCCTAAAAGCTCATTTTCAAGAAGCTCACCGTTTTTGATGTACTTATCAAACAAGTCACCGTAGTAGGCTACCGTCTTTTCGTACACCTCACGCGTCCATTTTGTGCCATCGGGCGCACCATCCTTGTAAAGTGCTTCGCCGTATTTTAAGTATTCACCGTCAACTAAAAGCTCGTTCAGCTTTTTTAACACCTTGCCAAGCTCTATATACGCGCTGTTATATTCGCTGAAGGCTTTTCCGTTATAGTTAAAATCGTTTGGCGCGATAATTTGAGAATTGACAATAACCGCCAAAACATCCACGTCCTGCGCTTTTTTCATCGCCTCATATAGCTCGGGTGAAACCGAAAGCCCGTTTCCAAGCCCCTCGTCAACGCTTGTATCGGGTGTTACGTTACCGTCAGCCCCAACGTCACCTATGCTGCCGCCGCGTGGACCGCCAAATTCTATTATTATAGCGGTTATAGCAACTGCAAAAACCAAAACAAAGCAAGCAGCTAAGGAGATGTATTTTTGCAAAGATAAGCGGGGACGTGTCTTGTTTTTATCAAATTCCGCTTTCGTCTTGAAGTAATTTTCGAGCAGCTCGTCATCAAGTGAGCCGACTGCATCCAAAAGCTTTTCATTCATACGTCCACCCCTTCCTTTTTTAGATACTCGCCAAGGGCGCGCTTGATTTTTTCGAGCGCTTTATAAACGCTTGATGGCGTGCTTCCCATTTCTCTTGCAATTTGCTCAACCGAGTATGAAAAATAAAAGCGGCTGATGAAAATATACTGTTGCTTTTGGGAAAGCGTTTTTAAAAAGGTGTTCAGCGCGCGTGCCAGCTCCTTTACCTCTATGCTTTCAAGCACGTTTTTTTCGTCGGTTAAGCAAAATTCAAGCTCGTCAATTGATGAAACAAGCTCGCTCGGCACGCTCCTTTTCCTTGCTTTGTGCCTATATAAGTCAATGGAAATTCTGCGCGCTATTTTTGCGATAAATGCGCCAAAAACGCGTGGACGTGTCGGCGGAATGGCTTTCCACACGTCAAGATAGGTGTCGTTTTGACACTCCTCGCTATCGCTTTTATCATTTAGTATATTGTAGGCAATTCTGAAAACAAGCTCACCGTATTTTTTGTCCGTTTCATCAATTGCGCTTTCGCTCCTTTGAAAATACAGCTCGATAATTTCATCGTCGCTTAAGCTCGCGCACGTCTCCATAGCTATCTGCATAAAAATCCCTCCCTTCCTATAGTTCTATTTTCATTATACCATAAGCTTTTCCAATATGCAAATATTAGTATTTTTGATAATAAGAGGAGTCAAGGCAAAATAGGTACATTTCCTTGCTATCAAGCGCAAGATTTGAAAACTCTTCCTTTGTCATTGAAAAATGAATGCTTTCGTGCTTTATTTCGGCATCGGGCGCAATTTCCTTGAATTTTTCAAGCTCGGCTTCTGCAAGGTAAATTCGGTATTGAGCGCCAAGCTCAATAAGGGTGTCTTGTATATTTTCTATTGCTACCGCACAGCTTGCAATTTGCACGTTTATCTCGTTTATCAAAAGCTCACCGTCGACGATGTATCTTGAAAGCAGCTCCTCTCCGTAATACTCGCGCGTTGCTTCGTAAAGCTCCTTCGCCCATTTTTCTCCGTTAACGCCCTCTCTATATAGTGCTTCGCCGTGCTTTAGGTATTCGCCGTCCTTTAGTAATGAAACGAGCTTTGTTGAAAGCATCCTTTGCTCGTTTAGGTCATTTTTCCATTCAAGATATGTAAGCTCGCGGTAAACAAAATCATCACTTGGATTACCGTCATAAAAGGCGTACATATAAATTACGTCATCGTCCTTGGCGCTTTTTAGTTCGCTTTCCAGCTCAGGGGAGACCTCAATGCCCTCTCTCCACTCTGACGAATACCAGTCGGGCAGAACATAATAAATTGGATGCTTGCAAACGTCGCAAATTGTGTCGCCGTTTCCGTCCGTGCATTTTGAAATCACAGGGTCAACTAAGCACCTGTCCCACGTGCACTCGATAAAGGGTTTATGGTGATACTGACCGTTTGACACGTAATCACCAAAGATATGTTCGTGCTTAATCGAGGTGCAGGACGCGAGCGCTATAGCTGTCAAAAGAACAGTTAATCCGAATACAATAGCTTTTTTCATATTATTTCTCCTTTTAATCACTGCTTAGTTAATTCAATCGTTTGATACGTAAAGAGGATACCTTATGATATAACAATTATCATATTTATTACCTAACCCCACAAGAGAGCTTTTCGTCACGGTAAGATTTATCACTCCGTTCTCTATCACGGCATCCTTATCTACCGTCTTAAATACCGCGAGCGCATCCTCAAGCTGCTTTTTTGCCCCAGCCAGATATGCTTCGTTTGCCAAGCTGTTTTTCTTGTTCGTTTCTTCCTTAGCATATGCAAGGTCGCTTTCTAATTTTTCCTTCAAAAATTCTCCGTTTACTATATAGATATCAAGCATTTGCTCGCCATAATATTTTTGAATTTTATAGTTATATCTTTCATACGACCAAAGCTCATCCTCGGGTGTGCCCGTAGTGTAAAGTGATTCGCCGTATTTTAGCGCCTCGCCTTCCGTTAGCAAGCTTTTTAGCTTTTCAACAAGATTTTTGCTTTCCAAATGCTCCTCTTTGTATTGCGCGTAGCTTTTTCCGTTATAAATAAAGCCGCTTGGCGTCTCTTGCACAGGCAAAACCTGCACCTTGAAGCTTACCGTGTCCTCGGCGTTTATGATATCCTCATATAGATAGGAGTCAAGATAAAAGCCGTTATACTCTTTCGTGCCTGCAAGTCTGAAATTTGGCGCACCTGTGTCTGAATTTCGCTCAGCATTATCACTAACACAAGAGGATGAGGAGCATAATGTAAGAGTTAACAAAAGAGATACTATAATACGTACTAACATCTTTGTTGTTTTATCGTTTTTTATTTTCATTATAAATTACCTCCTTTTTGTCCCTTCACTAATTAAGTCGGTAATTTTTTGAAATTTTGGAATGTTTTCAAAAAATATTTCTATTATTTTTATCAATTTGCATTCTCCCTCGCCCGACAACGTCGGGAGCTTTCTCCTCAAAGGAGCCATTTGCGCATCTTTTCGCAACAAAAAAGAGCCCCGAAGGACTCTTTTCTATGTAGCTTAATTATTTAATGATTTCGCCGTAAACCGTGCCGAATGCGCAGGAAGCATTTGCTTCGTCTGTGTCGATGTGCATAGCAGCTGAGAAGTTTGGATGAACTCTAACTACAACATCGTCAAAGATTGTTGTTCTGTCAGAATTAACCTTTACCTTAACGATTTCCTTGTCGCTAACACCCGCTTCCTCTGCCTCGGCAGGAGTGAAGTGAATGTGTCTCTTTGCGATGATAACGCCCTCTGAAAGCTCAACCTCGCCGCATGGACCAACGAGCTTACATGGAGCTGAGTTTGCAACGTCGCCGCTCTCTCTTACAGGAGCAACTACACCGAGTGTACGAGCGTCTGTAAAGGAAACCTCAACCTGTGATGCTTTTCTTTCAGGACCGAGAATGCTAACTCTCTCAATTGACTTCTTAGGTCCAACAACAGTTACTCTCTCTTGGCAAGCAAACTGACCCGGTTGGCTTAAGTCCTTAATGTTTGTGAGCTGATAGCCAGCACCGAAAAGGATATCGATGTGCTCACGTGAAAGATGCACGTGGCGTGCGCTTGTTTCAACTAAAACCTTGTTGTTCATAATAAATAATCTCCTTTTAATTTTTTCGTATATATATTAGCACACTTTTAGTAAAATGTAAACATAAAATACAAAATTCGGCAAAAATTTCTAATCTTGATTTGGTGGCTACATTATGTTTATTTAGTAAAATATTGACATAGAAACAAATCGATGATAAAATAAAGATGCGATGCTTTTTGTTTGTAGGAGGAAAAAATGAAGAAAAAGCTATTACTATCTATTATTCTATTGTCGCTTTGTGTTGCGATGTGCTTCTCTTTCGCCTCGTGCACAGATAACACCAATACAGAAACAAATAGCAACTTAGGTGACCATAAGCATGCATGGAATGTTCTTCCAGAGATAGCACCAACCTGCACGGAAAATGGCTACACTGCATCCAAGGTATGTGTGGTTTGTGGAGAATTTGAAATTGAACAAGAGGTAATTCTAGCCTTGGGACACACAGAGGAAACCATTCCCAAAGTTGCTCCAACCTGTAAACCCGGTTTGACAGAGGGTAAGAAGTGCTCAATTTGCAATGAAACACTTGTAAAGCAAGAGGAAATTGCCCCAACGCTTCCACATACATATACAGATAGCAATAGATGTGACATATGTCAATACGTTTCGCGAAAAGATCTTATGTATGCTCTTGATGAAACAACAAATACCTATTGTGTAATTAGTCTTGACACATACGAAGGCACCGATGTTGTTATACCAAGCACCTACAATGATAAACCTGTAACAAGTATAGGAAGCTCTGCTTTTTGGGGCGGTACAAGCTTGACAAGTATAACAATACCAAACAGTGTTACAAGCATTGGCGATTACGCATTTTATCATTGCAGAAACTTGAAAAGTATAACAATACCAGATAGTATTAAAAGCATTGGCGCTTCCGCATTTTATCATTGTGAAAGCTTAACAAGTATAGTAATACCAAATAGCGTTATAAGCATAGGCGATAATGCATTTGGATATTGCGACAACTTAACAAATGTAGAATTGTCTGACAACATTAAAATTATATCAACAGATGCTTTTAAAGGGTGCAAAAGCTTGACAAGCATAGTAATACCAAACAGTGTTACGAGTATAGGATTCTCTGCATTTTATTATTGTTCCAGCTTAACAAGCATTGTAATACCTATTAGTGTCGAAAGCATAGATTGGTTGGCATTTCTACAATGTAATTCGTTAACATTTTATTGCGAAGCAACAAGCACGCCGAGTGGTTGGGATTCGGACTGGAATAATTCCAGACCCGTGTATTGGTACAGCGAGAACGAGCCGACGACAAGTGGCAATTATTGGCACTATGTTAACGGTGAGGTTGTTGTTTGGGAGTAAGATTCTATCGCGTTGCTACAGGACGACAAAACAGGGCGGATAAAACCGCCCTGTTTTTTATAAATCGAACGGGAGGAGCAAGCCCCTCCCCTACAATATTTTATAAAATTATGTCTAAACGCGACACGTCCTCGGGGGTTTCGCGCTTGATTACAACTCTGTCGGTGTCGCCGAGCAGGACAACTGCGGGGCGTGGGACACGGTTGTAGTTTGATGCCATTGAGTAGTTATACGCGCCTGTTACCAAAACTGCTATATTGTCGCCGCGCTCGACCCTTGGGATTTTTACGTTTTCTTGGATTAAGTCGCCGCTTTCGCAGTTTCTGCCTGCTATTGTGCATTCATAACTTGCTTCCTCATCCATTCTGTTTGACGCAAGCACGGTGTAGCTTGACCCATAGAGTGCGTAGCGTGGGTTATCGGTCATACCGCCGTCAATTGCCACATAGTTCTTATAGCCCGTGATTTCCTTTACGGAAAGCGCGGTATAGAGAGTCATACCGCTATCTGCAACGATGCTTCTGCCCGGCTCCATCAAAATTGTGGGCTTGGGTAGGCTGTTTTCATCACAGTAGCTGTTTATATGATCGGAAATTAAGCGAATGTTTTCAACGTAGTCAATTTCGGGGTCGGACTCCACGTATCTTACGCCAAAGCCGCCGCCAAGGTTTAATATTTCGGTATCAAAGCCAAGGGACTCCTTAACCTCTCCGACAAATCTAATCATAATGTCGGCGGAGTCGCAAAACGGCTTAATATCAAAAATCTGCGAGCCGATATGCGCGTGAAAGCCGCGAAGGCTGATGTTCGGGAGCGAAATTGCTTCCTTGACTATTTCATACGCTTGTCCCGTTTCAATTGACGTGCCGAACTTACTGTCCACCTTGCCTGTTGCAATTGCCGCGTGGGTGTGTGTGTCAATTCCGGGGGTTAAGCGCAAAAGAATTTTTTGAACTATGCCAAGCTCTCCCGCTATTTTGTCAATTGCATAAAGCTCGTCATAGGTATCTACGATAAAATATCCGATGCCATTTTCAACTGCGAATTTAATGTCGCTATCGCTCTTTGCGTTTCCGTGGAAGAATGCGTTTTCAAGTGGGAAGCCCGCCTTCATAGCGGTATAAAGCTCACCAACCGACACAATATCCGTGTTTATGCCCTCCTCCTTGGCAATTTGGTAAATGCCCACAAAGGAAAGTGCCTTTGATGCAAAAAGCGGCTTTGAGCCAACGCCAAAATACGTTTCCATTGCGTTTTTGTACGTGCGCATTCTTTCCCTGATTCTCTTTTCTTCAAGGAGCATAAGGGGTGTGCCGTATTTCTTTGCAAGCTCACTTGTGTTATAGTCGGCGAAGTATAATACGCCGTCCTTTACGCTTAAATTGTCGTGGAGTAATTTTGTTTTTTGACAGTTCATATACTTCTCCTTCCGTAAATTTTACTTGAACATATCCTGCATTGTGTAAAGTCCTGCTTCCTTTTCTATTAAGAAGCGCGCCGCCTTAATTGCTCCGTCCGCAAAGAGCGCACGGTCATAGGCGTTGTGGCGAAGCACAAGCTGCTGGGACTCCGTTGTGATATAAACCTCGTGCTCACCGACAATATTTGCCATACGGAGAGCGTGAATACCGATTTCGTTTTTATTTCTTTTCGCCTCGCCGCCGCGTCCGTAAACGTACTCAGCATTTGGGCGAACCTCTTTTATAGAGTTTGCAAGCATAACCGCGGTGCCGCTTGGCGCGTCAACCTTACGGTTGTGGTGTGCTTCTACTATTTCAATATCGGCGTCAGGGAACATAGCTGCCGCGCGCTTTGCAAAATCAGCAAGGAGCGCAACGCCAACGCTCATATTGGCAGCGAGGAACACAGGAATTTTCTGTGATGCTCTTGCAACCGCCTTTTTGTCCTCATCGTCAAGCGCGGTTGTTGCGATAAGCACGGGTGTTTCGCTTTTTACCGCGTAGTCAAGCACGCTTTTTACAAGTGTGTGGAAGGAAAAGTCGATAATTACATCTGCTTTGCCCTCTACCTTATCAAAGCTATCGTAATACTTATAGCTTTCATTTCCTGTTGATTTTGGGTCAACGCCGCAGAAAAACTCAAGGTCATCGCTCTTTGCAATTTCCGCCATTACGTGACCGCCCATTTTTCCGTTCGAGCCGTGAACTAAAACCTTAATCATACGTCAAGACCCTGCTCTCTCATAAGGCTGAGCATAACCTCATATTTTGCCTCGCTCATTGGTGTAAGCGGCAGACGGAGTGTGTTTGTGCCGAAGCCCATTTTTGCCATAGCCGCCTTTACGGGAATCGGGTTAACCTCGCTGAACAGGCTGTCGATAACCGCGTGGAGATTGTACTGAATATCAGCCGCACCCTTGATATCACCGCTTAAGAACTTAGCGCAAAGCTCGGAGGTTTTTCTTGGCAAAATGTTTGAAACAACGGAGATAACGCCCTTGCCGCCAAGTGACATAAGCGGAACAATTTGATCGTCGTTACCGCTATATAGGTCGAGCTTTCCGTTGACGTATGACATAGTTTCAACAATTTTGCTGATATTTCCGTTTGCTTCCTTAATTGCGATAATGTTTTCGTGGTCGGCTAAAGCCTTATAGGTTGAAGGCTCGATGTTAACGCCTGTACGTGACGGAACGTTATAAAGAATCACGGGAGCGCGGCTTGCGTCAGCCAAGATGTTATACATCTTGATAAGTCCCGCCTGTGTCGCCTTATTGTAGTACGGTGTAACTGTGAGCACCGCGTCCGCACCTGCATCGCAAGCATATTTTGTCAAGGAAAGCGCGTAGTCAAGGTCATTTGAGCCTGTGCCCGCAATAACGGGAACACGCTTGTCCGCCTTTTCAACCACTCTTGCAATAACGCCTCTATGCTCCTCGTCGGTAAGTGTTGATGCCTCACCCGTTGTGCCGCAGGCAACAAGGGCACTAACTCCCTCTTTAATCTGCCAATCAACTAATTTATCAAGAGCCGCGTAGTCAACGCTGCCGTCACTATTCATAGGTGTAACAAGGGCTGTCGCAACGCCCTCAAACAATGTCTTTTTCATAATAAGCACCTGCCTTAATATAATTTTAACTCATTTTACTTTAGTTAAGTAAAGTAAATGAATATAAATTATTATAACAATAATTATTTGTACTGTCAATAATTTCGTCGAATTTTTTTGAATTATTAGCATATTTTATATTGACAAGAAAAAAACCAAGGAGTATAATTGGAAATATCTATATTTTATTCCAAGCAAAAGAGGTATATTATGAAAAGAATTGTAACCGTGCAGGACATTTCCTGCTTTGGAAAATGCTCGATAACCGTTGCGCTTCCGCTTGTTAGCGCTATGGGCGTTGAGTGCGCTATTATCCCGACCTCAATTTTGTCAACACACACCGGGGGCTTCAAAAATTTCACATTCACGGATTTGAACGAGGATATTCCGAAAATCGCAAAGCATTGGCAGGAATACGATATAAAATTTGACTCGATTTACACGGGCTATCTTGGAAACGAGAAGCAAATAAACTACGTTATTGACTTCATCTCCAAGTTCAGAGGGGAAAACACTTTAGTTTTCGTTGACCCTGCTATGGCAGATAAGGGCAAGCTTTATGCAGGCTTTGACAAGGAATTTCCCTCACATATGGCGCGCCTTTGCCAAATTGCCGATATTATTGTTCCAAACATCACAGAGGCATCGTTTTTGCTCGATATTCCATACACTGAGGAATACGACGAGGAATACATAAAGGACGTTTGCAAAAGGCTTTGTGCGCTCGGTGCAAAAAAGGTGATTTTAACAGGCATTCACTTTGGAAATGAGACACAGGGTGCGTATTTTTACGATAGCGAGAGCGGAAAAACATACTATTACTGCCGCGAAACGATAGATGCCGCATTCCACGGAACGGGCGACACGTTCTCAAGCGTTTTGTGTGCAGCGCTCACCAAGGGCTACACTTACGAAAATGCAATTAAAATAGCGGTTGACTTCACCGTGCTTTGCATTGAAAAAACCTTGCCCGACAGAATAAATCACTCATACGGCACGAAGTTTGAGGAGTGCATACCCGAGCTTGTTGATATGATGAGAGGATTAGAATAACAAAAAAACAGAATTTCGGCGACGAAATTCTGTTTTTTGTTTTTTATTTGAATAAGTCAAACGCGCTCATTATTACGTTTCCGACCGAGCTTCCGCTTTCGTCCTTAGTTTCCTCGATGGTGTAATTCTCTCCCGACATTATAATGTCGCAGGCTTCAAGCAAGAATTTTTCGTACATAGGAGAAACGTATTTCATTGTGCGCTCACCCCATTTTTGTTATCAACTATTGCTTTTACGTCATTATATGAAGCAAAGAAATATTTTGCGCCCGTTTCGGGTGTACCGCCCTGCAAGTATGCATATTCTGTTGTGCCGTCCTTGGTTGTGCCAACGTACGCACCCATTGCAAGCTTAGTGTCAACCTGATCGCCCGTAAAGCCTACTATTTTAAGGTTGAAAATATCAAAATCTGTATCCGTGATGTCTGCGGCAATAACGCCTGCAAGTGCTTTGCCCTCGGAATCAAATATATCGTTTGCTCCTATCTTCTCTGCCAAAACCGCGAATACGCCGTAGTTAACGGTCTCGCCTGTGATTTCTTCGTATTTTTCAATAGCCTTCTTATCCACCTTAAAGCCTATTGACATTCCGCCGCCTGCGTATTCAGCCGCCGAGAAGCCGAGGTTTACAAAGAGTGGGTCTGTGCTTACTGTTTCCGCCTTATTACATCTTGTGCAATAGCTTGTAAGAGTGCCGTTTTCAAGAAAGCTCTCATAGGAAATTGTTGCATTTTCGTAGTCTATTTCGTGTGAGGAATGAATGATTTCCTTTGTTTCATCAAGGAAAAATCTAATATATGAGTTTGGTGCAATGTCATTAAAAATTGTTGCTCCGTTTGATATTGCATTCTTGTTTTCCTCATTTGAAAGAACAATGCATTTCAGACTTGTATATTCACTTCTTGAGCTACCGCCAAGCTCAAAATAGAATGGACCGTAAGAGGTAGTTGCAATTTTTGAAACGTCACTTTTGAACTCGATATATTCAAGATGGGGATTGCCTAAACCTGTTTCGCTTGATTTTACACTAAACGCTTGAGTTTCAATTCTTTCAACGTTTTCGCCAAAAATAAGACTTGTAACAAAGGTTGTGGCGTTGTTAAATGCGCTTTGTTTTATTGTTTTTGCGTTTATGACTAATTCACCGCGAAATGCTTGTTTTGCACCGTTAAAAGCATCGCCTTCAATTGTTACAAGCTTTGCAGTTGGGAAGTTTTTAACCTCTTTTAATTTGGTTGCTTTGTTTGCAAAGCAATAAGGAATAACGGTTAATTGACTGTTTTCGCCAAAGTCAATTCCTCTTAATTGATTGACACAGTCATTCATATCGTGGGTTTTTGTCATTGTGCCGGGGAACGAAACATAGCCACATACATGTTTAAAATATTTATTTGTTTTTATAGATGAGTTTACATCTATATAGGTAAGTAGTGTTCCGTTAAGATATGCAGGGAAAACAAATTTTGTTAAATAAGTTTTGCCGATATCTGCTGAGGATATGCCAAGAGAAGCGAGAGATTCTTCAATTTTCTCTACATTGAGTTGATTTAGCGTGGAACCGCTACCGGTATAGTATTTTTCGTCATCAAATACTATAAAGTGGGTTACCGTGTCATTTTCCCAAAGTAAATTTTCGGGAATTGGCTCTAAATATGCTTCTTTTGCACTTACTGAAATAGCAAAAACGCATACCAGCATTACGACAAGTGCCAGCACTAAAAAGATTTTCTTTTTCATAATTTTTCCTTTCGTAATTTTGTTTTAGTATTAAAAAAGCCACTTAATAAGAGGACACGGAAAACCGCTATATCAAATGGCAAATTTAACTGTAAAATTGTACGCAAAAAACAAGACGACGCTCTATATTGTCAAGAGATTATCGCAATTTTTTTCATTTGCGCAACCTTTTATTGCATTTTATATTGCGCTAATATTATAACGTAATAATATAAAAAAATCAAGAGGGGATATGCTATCTTTGGTTATCATTTCCAGACATCAAGCCTCAATGATTTTTGTAATGCTTTGCAAGTCCGCCCGATGCGGTTTCGCGGTAGTCGCTTAAAAGATTTTTGCCCGTTTCGTACATAACCTTAACCACCATATCGAAGCTGATTTTGCTTGAATCCGCTAAGAAGTTTGCCAAGGAAAGAGCGTTTATTGCGCGCATTGCGGCAACCGCATTTCTTTCAATGCAGGGGATTTGCACAAGACCGCCTATCGGGTCGCAGGTAAGGCCGAGGTGATGCTCCATTGCAACCTCAGCGGCGTATTCAATTTGCGAAAGACCCATTTCAAAAAGCTCGCCAAGGGCTGCCGCCGCCATTGAACAGGCAGAGCCTATCTCCGCTTGACAGCCGCATTCCGCACCGCTGATCGAAGCGTTTTTCTTAATTAAATTTCCGATAATTCCGCCCGTTGCAAGTGCTTTTATGATTTTTTCATCGTCAAACGAGTTCTTTTCCTGATAATACATCAAAACAGACGGAACAACGCCGCAGGAGCCACAGGTTGGTGCTGTAGCTATCGTGCCGCCCGACGCATTATGCTCACTTACTGCAAATGCGTATGAGCAAACGAGGCGGTTTTCTCTTGTTTGCGCACTTTCGTCAATATGTCTTTGGTTGTAAAGGAGCTGTGCGCGGCGCTTTGTTCCAAGACCGCCCGGCAATTCGCCCGTGGTGGTGAGTCCTTCTCTTATTGCGTTTTTCATCGTCTCCCATACAGATGCAAGATGAGAAAATATTTCCTCACCCTCAAATTCCTTTACGTACTGCCATATCCTAATATTTTTAGATGCGCAATACTCACAAATTTCCTTAAAGGAATTGTGCGGATATACGTCCCTTTTCGCCGCTTCCTTTTCGTTTTCAAAAAGGATTGTGCCGCCGCCAACGCTATATAGAGTTTCCTTGCCAAGAAGCGTATCTCCCTCGTACACAAAAATCTCCATTGTGTTCGGGTGAACGTCACAGGGCGTTTTTTTGTCAAAGGTAATCTCGCATTTTATGGGCTGCGAGGTTTCCATAATTATTCTGTCTGTGCCGTGCCCCTTGCCTGTTAAAGCAAGTGAGCCGTAAAGCACAACCTTAAAAAGGCTCGCGCTTGGGTATTTTTCCTTAACCGTTAATATTGCTCTTTCAGGACCCATTGTGTGTGAGCTTGACGGACCTCTGCCAATTTTATAAAGCTCGCGTAAAGATTGCATAATAAATCTCCTTTTGGCTTTTTTCTATTTATATTTTATAATTATTTTCCAAAAAAGTCAAGCATCTTGGATTTTTATTCTTGCATAATCGTTTTTAAGCAAAAATTCCTTGCCCTGTGTCGCGTTTTTGACCTTTTCGCTTGCATAGTCATAGCTATCTCTCATATAAATTGCATAATCAACGCTGTCAAGCGAATATGAATATTCAAGCTTGTATTTCGGGCCGCTTCCCCCGAAAATTATAATATCGGCATTCGGTGCGTGCTTTTCGGTGAAGTAATCGAATGCTTCGTATGAGCTTGCACCGAAATACGCAACCGTTGTTCCGTTTATCTTGCCCGATATGCTCACCGAATCGTAAGCAGAACGGTCAAATTTTACGCGGTTTATCTCAAATGTATTATCTCCAAGAGTCAAGCTTTCCCCTAAAATCGCGACACGTGTCCCTTGATTTTGGGCGATTTCCGCAATTTCGGTGAAATAAATTGACTCCTCGTCACCCATCGGCTTCGGCAGGTACAGCTCCCTGACTATATTCCAAGAAAGAACTGAGCTTATATACTCGGGTGCATCCTTTGAGTAATTACACAGGACGTAGCTTTCTATCTCGGCATAGCAAAACGCACTCGCCAAGGATGAAGCAAAATCCTTGTCGCCGTATTTTACTTTTGATGTGTCAATTATGCTCAGTTTTCCCTCGTCCTCTATCATTAAGTAGTCACCGTCTTTGCAGTCAAAGGCACTCACGTACGTGCTTGTTTGCTTCTCTACTATGTTCGCGGTTGTGCCAATCATAAAGAAAACGGCAAAGACAGAAAGCGTGGCAAGCACCTTAAATAGATACTTACGGCGCACCATCATAGCTATGACAAAAACGCCCAAAATTCCAACGACTCCCGCCGTTTGCCAAAAGCCGTAGGTTGGCAAGGAAATTCCGCGTATATGGGAGATTGCGCTGATGATTTTCTCAATAATTTCCGTTGCACTCTCTGCCACAAACACAAATGGGACGGAAATATACGGTATGCCGCAAAGAAGCAGCAAAAACGGCGCGTAGTAGATAAATCCCGTGAACACAGGCACTAAAACAAGATTTGAAATCGGTGAGAAAATTGAAATTTCACCAAAATAGACAAGAATTACAACCGAGGTAAAGCCAAGCACGGTGAAGGACGTTATAAACGTGTAAATTACGTAGCGGAGTATGCGGCTTTTGATTTTCTCTCTTAATTTTGCATATTTAATAATTTTTGATGAAATGAGGCAGCCCAGCATGCTTAAAAATGACAAAATAAGCGGCAAGGAAAAAATGTGATACGGCAAAAATATCAGAATTACCGTGACCGACAAAAAGAGCGAGGTTATCGAGTCCGTGCCTCTGCCAAGAAGGCGAAGCGCGTAATATATCGACATCATAAGACCTGCGCGAATTGATGAATCGTTAAAGCCCGTGAGCGCGACGAAAAACGCAATTGAGAAAATAAGCAAAACGAGCTTTATCGGCTTTGGCATTTTGAAAATAGAAAGACACAGGGAAAGGAGCGTTGTAAGCAGAGTTATATGCATACCGCTGAGTGACAAAACGTGACTGATGCCAAGACGGCCGAAATCACGTCTGACGCTTGGGTCAAGGTTGTTCTTATTTCCGAGCAAAAGCGCAGAAAACATCGCATACGTGTCGCTGTTTAGGTTCTTTTCAAAGCGCGAGTCGAGAAATTTGTTTGCACGCTTAAAGAAGCTCGTTTCCTTAATTTCTCCGTCTATTAATGTAATTTCCTCACAGGAAACAGAAATGAAAATGCCGTCGTCAAGATATGCGCTCTTTTCGCTAAAGCCATATTTATTATCACTTAATTCGCGTATTTCTCCGTAAAGAGAGATTTTGTTGCCTTTATCAAGGGCTCTGCCGTATGACTCCAGCACCGCTTCGCATTTTACCTTTTCGCCGTCAATTTCACTTATTTTAATTACGTAAATTCCACCGTGCTCATTTTCCCACGTTTCCTCCGATACCTCGGTGGTTATTTGGCGCTCTTCCCCCGTGTATTTCAGAATATTTTCGCCTCTGCCAAAGGAAATCAGCGAAATAATCATTGAAAGAGCAATAAAAAAGCATAAGGGAGCATACTTGATAAATTTATCAAGCATACTCCTCTTTTTGGTTGTAAAATATAATAAGGCAAGCGCACCTAAGCACAAAACCGCTAAGGCAAGGAAAATCAAGCGCGAAAACGTACCTAAATAATAATATGAAACGTAAAGTCCTACAATATATCCCGCACAGCCGAGCGCTAAGTGTCTGTATCTGAATAGCTCCATTTTATTGTTCCGTTAGCTTGAAAAACTCTTCCCTTGTGTATAGCATATTTAGTGTGGCAAGCATTGAATTCGGGCTCATACCCGTTGGCAATTCAAGGCGCGAAAGAAATTTTTCTCGCTTTTGCGCGCTGTCCTCTCTGCCGCTAAGACCGCACGCGTGTAAATCTGCCTTTGTAATGCCGCCGACTACCTTTTCCTCGGCGGTGTCGAAATAGGGAGATAGAATTTCTGTCAGCTTCTTGGCTTCTATACCCTCGACGCCAAGCTTCCCCTCCTTTGAGTATTCCCTCTTTCTTTTCTCCTTGCCGAAGATTTCGGGCACGTAAAGATTTATAATCTTATTGGGGGAAACGGCGCACTTTATGTGTGAGCGAATTAAGTGCCCCGCGCCGTCTGAGTCGGTCAAAATTATTATTTTCGATTTTTCGGCAAGTCTTTTGATTAGATGAATTTTTTCTTCACCCGTGAAGATTGCAAAGCCGCCTGTGGTAATTACGTTTGCCTCGAAAATCGAATCGAGCTTGATTTTATCGTACTTACCCTCAACAATTATAGGATATTTAATTCTCGGCTTCATATCTCACCTGCAAAACAGCGCGCAAATTGCGCTGACAAGGCGCTCAACCGTAACGTATGAGGTGCCTATATACTGTGATTTTGATTTTACATCCGCCTCGCAACAAAGCTCAAGCGCGCGCTTGAATTTTTTTGGATTTTCGCCGTAGATAGATTTTAAATATTTACCGACCTTATATTCGTGGATTCCGCTTGCTTCGGCAATTTGCATTTTCGTTTTTCCTTGACGGGAAAGAAGCTCAACCATTGAGAGCTCGGAATAAAGACGCACCACCGAGGAAAGCATTGAGTTCGGTGGCTCAAATGACGATTTTTGGCGGTGGAGTGTCTCAAAAACGAGCTTTTTGTTCTTTTCAAGCAGCGCATTTGTGAGCTGAAAATCGTCATATTCTACGGTTTTGCAAACGACGTTTTCAATGTCGCTTGCATCAATTTTCGTTTTTCCGCTTTCCTTAATATAAGCTGAAAGCTTGTCTATTTCGTTTGAAAGCGTCCACATATCGTGGCCTGCAATTTCAACAAGCTTTTCCGTCAGCTCCTGTGGAAAATCGACTCCGTTGTCGTTAAAGTGCCTTAAAATCCATGCCTTCAGGCGTGAAGATGTTGGAAATTCAAGCATAACGGGCTTTATAAATTTAGTCAGCTCACGGTATGCCTCGCTTGGATTTTTAGGAAGCTTTCCCGCGTTGAAAAGGTCATTATCCGCGCGAATAAGCAAAACCGTATGCTCATTTTCCCCAAGCGTTGACAAAACGTCAGAAAGTGCGAGCAACGTGTCCCTTTTCATCGAGTTAAAATCAAGCGCGCGCACCTCAACGAGCTTTTTTTCCGCCATCATAGGAAGCGCATAAATTGCTTGCGAAAGGGCGGCGGGGGTAAACTCCTCGCCGTACAAAATAATATGGTTAAATTCATCAAAGGTGCCGTCAAGGACTCTTTTTGCAATTTGACGCGAATAATTGTATTTTAAGTAGTCCTCGCCGCCGAACAAAAGGTATCCGCCTGTTGGGTTCTTAAGCTCGGTTTTGAATTCCGCCTCGGTCATATTTTTTCCACTTCCATCTTAAATACTGTTTTTTGAGCGCACGCGCCCTTAATTTCAATTAAATATACGAGGTTAAGTATGCCGCTTGTGGCAAGCTGATTGTCAACCGTGCGAGAAAAAATGCAAATTTCAAACGGCATAATTCCCGTGTCGTAAACGCAAATATGGCGCTTGCCCTCTTCAAAATACATACAGCTTTCAAGTGCGCCCGAGCGTGAAATTGAAATTTCCTTTGGCTTTGCAAGGTCGAAGGAAACCTCGGTGAAAACGCCGCCCATTCCCTCGCTTTCTTCCTCGTATTTTATAAAAAATGTCGAGCCACGTGTCGATATTTCGCCATAAAGCGTTGTTTCAACGGTGTCGTCACCCTGAAAGGTGTCAAACGTTTCCTTGATTAAAAGCTCCTCACACGCGCGCTCAAATATTGATTTTCCTCTATATTCGGTTTGTGATGTCGTAATCTTTATTTTCGCCTTCATTTTGTCCTCTTAATTAGCTTTTGATTATGTGCTCGGGCTGAATAACGCTGACTCTTGCGCCCTTGGCAATTGACGAGGTGATAAAGGAGTTGCCGCCGATGACCGCACCCTCGCCTATTACCGTTTCGCCGCCTAAAATTGACGCGCCCGAATAAATTGTAACGTTATCGCACACCGTCGGATGTCTTTTAACGCCCGAAAGAATCTGTCCCTTTCTTGGAGAAAGCGCGCCAAGAGTAACGCCTTGGTAAATTTTAACGCGGTTGCCAATCTCCGTTGTTTCACCGATAACTATGCCTGTGCCGTGGTCGATAAAGAAATATTCACCGATTTTTGCGCCCGGGTTTATATCAATACCCGTTTTGGAGTGCGCGTGCTCTGTCATTATTCTCGGAACGAACGGAACGTGGCTTTCATAAAGCAAATGTGCCACCCTGTATACGAAAATCGCGTATAATCCGGGGTAGGAAAATACAATTGCCTCGGTGCTTTCAGCCGCAGGGTCACCCTCGTAGGTTGCTATTACGTCCTTTATAAGAAGCTCGTGCACGCGTGGAAGACCAAGGACAAACTCATCCGTGATTCTTTGCGCCTCGCTTGATGCGTTTTCCACTCCCTTTGCAAGAAGCGCAAGCTTGATTTGCTTTTTTATTCTGAAGCTGACGGAGCTGATTTTCTCGCCTGCAAAATCCTCGCTTGATTGCGTTGGGCTTGCAAAATACGCAGGGAAAAACAGCGCCTGTATATCGTTGAGTATTGAAATAATTTCCGCCTTGTCGGGTAGCTTTAACGATGAAGAAAAGGTGGTAACCTCCGAATTCTCGTATGATTTTACCATTTCCTGTGTCGCTCTTTCATTTACTGTCATATCTATTCTCCTTTGCTTTGTCAGTAATATGCTATGCTCCCGAATGACTTTTGCTGCTTTTTTCGGGAATTAGTTAAATTTTTTGATATGCTCAAGCGTTTTTGAAACAAGGTCATCTATGTTTGATTTATCGTGACCGAGAATTTGAGTTTCCAAAACGCCGTTTAACGGCTCTATCCATTCTCTTTCAATGTTGTCAATGCCGAACATCATGCCGACAATTGAGCCAACGGTTGCACCGTTACAGTCGGTGTCGAAGCCCGTTTCAACCGCCATACAGATTGATTTGCCGAACTTGCCCTCTCCGTAAAGAAGCGCGGCAGTAACTATCAGTGCATTTGAAATCGTATGACACCAATCGTGGCTGTTTTCATTGTTGTAGCGTGAATGAATAAGCGCAAACGCATCGCTCTGCGGCTTGCCGCTCTTATATAAATCAATAATTTCACATACCTGCTTATATAAACGAGAGGTATTTGGAATTTGTGAAAGACCTGCGTAAATTACGTCAAGCGCGTTTTCGCTTGTCTTTGCGTACGCGAGCATAGCGGAAACGAACATTTCGCCATAGATGCCGTTTTTAATATGTGAGATTGAAGCATCACGCCAAGCAAGCTCAGCGGCAAGAGCCGGTGTTTTTGCAACGTAGCCGTAGTAGTCACCGCGGATTTGTGCGCCAATCCACTCTCTGTACGGGTTTTTGTGATATGCCGTGTAGGGTGGAACAAAGCTCTTTAGAAAATTCATATATGCCACGCGCTCAGCGGTGCAATACGCATTCTTCGGTTGGAAATCCATCCAGGTTTCAAGCACGTTAAACGGTGTGAAATCAAGACCGTAGCGCTCGACCATATGCTGAGCCATAACGGTGTAGTTGGTGTCGTCGTCACTTGGCGCGCACTTAACCTCGTCTATGTAATTTCTGTTGTGCTTTGTGAGCCATTTTTGGCTTGCCTCCTTAATCTCGGGAAGCTCGCTGTGCTTCATATATCTGTGCATTGGGTAGTTGTTCGAGCCGATAAGAAGCTCCTTTATCGTCCTTGACCAAGCGCACTCAATAGGCTTGCCGAGCAGACAGCCCGAAATTCTGCCGTACCAAGCGCCCGCAATTTTCTTTTCAAGCGGAATTTCAGCGCTTGACTCCTTTAATAACTCAAGGTTGCGAAGCGCTTTTATGCCATCAAGGTCGCTTGGCTCGTTATATTCGTAGCCCTCTCTTATCGGAAGCTCCAAAACAAGCTTGGAAATCGCATCCGCAATCTCCTCCTTGAATTCGCCATCCGGTAAAGCGGCAGCCGCATCGAAAATCGGCTTATAGGGCTCTATATCAAGTCCCTCCTCGTAGCTTTGCTGATATTCTGTTTTTATCTCCGCCGCATAATGCTCCCACGCGTGGAACATTTCGGGATTTTTTACAAGCTTCATAATTCTCTCCTTAAATCTTAAAGAATTTTTTAGATTTTATTGCGCTTCCGCCCTCGTATTCCTTAACCTCGGCAAGCGCTAAAAACTCATCGCCCTCGTAAACGCGCACGTACGTGCCAACGGGGAAATTCGTATTTATTTTCTTTTGATATATTTCGCATCCGCTTTTGAAAATGCGTGTGAAAAACTCGTTAAAACGGACACAGGGTGCGCCCTCGAACAAGCTTTCAGGTGGCAAAAGCAACGCTTCGCGCTCTTTTTCTGTCATATTTTCAAGCTCGTCTATTGTGTGCGCGTTCTCAATTAAAAAGTCACCGCTTTGTGTCCTTTCAAGCGCACTCATAGCAGCACCGCAGCCAAGATAAGCACCGATGTCAGCACAGAGCGTCCTTATATACGTGCCCTTTGAGCAAGCAACCTCTATTCTATAAATGCCGTTTTCCTCCGAAATTGCGCTTGGGACAATTGAAAAAATTGTAATTTTGCGCGCTTGGCGTTCAATTTCAATCCCCTGCCTTGCAAGGTCAACAAGCTTTTTGCCGTTTACCTTCAATGCGCTATACATTGGCGGAATTTGCGAAATTTCACCCACAAAGCGCTTGCAGGCTGCGAAAAATTCATCCTTTGTCGGCAAGGTGTCGCACTCGGTTAAAATATTGCCTGTGGTGTCCTCGGTGTCAGTTGTGATACCGAGCTTTATTTCAGCTGTATATTTTTTGTTTTCGGAAAGAAGGTACTCCGCCGCCTTGGCGCTCCTGCCAATCAAAACAGGCAAAACACCTGTTGCAAGTGGGTCAAGCGTGCCTGTGTGGCCAACCTTTTTTGTGCCGAAAAGACGCCTGATTTTGAAAACTATATCGTGTGAGGTAACTCCCTTATGCTTATTTACAAGGAGCACCCCCGAAATTTCATTTTCCATTTTTTGACCTCGCTTTAATTTGCTTTGCCGAGCATCTTATTCCTCGTCCTCGTCGTCATTTATATCAAGGGTTTTCAAGATTGACGAAATGTTCGCACCGTATTCAGACGAGGAATCGTATTCAAAATACAATTCGGGCGTTACGCGCAAATTAATTCTCCTTGCAAGCTCGGAGCGGAAAAAGCCCGCCGCACTTTTAAGTGCTTTTGCGACCTCGGCACGGTCAGAGCCCAAAACGGAATAATATATCTTTGCAAACTTTAAGTCTCCCGAAACGCTTGCACCCGTTATGGAAACAAGCGCGCCTGCAATTCTTGGGTCCTTAACGTCCCTTAAAATCATAGCCATTTCCTCTTTGACTGCATCGTTGATTCTGTTTCTTCTGTATTTTCCCATATTTCTCCTTGTAGAAAAATAAAATATAATAATAGTATGTTATCATATAGTATAACATATATAAATTGCAAATTCAAATACTTTGCTTGATTTTTATATTAATTTGTCAAAAATTTTTTTCGCACGGTGCATTTATGATATTTCGCGGTTGCAAACAGACGAAAAAGATGTTAAAATAATAATATAAAAGCTGCGAGGTGTAGTATGATTTATAATAATTTTAAGGGAAAAAGCATATCCGCGCTCGGCTTTGGCACAATGCGCTTGCCAACTGTCGATGGGGATAACGCAAAAATTGACCAAGCAAAAGTAAACGAAATGTTTGACTATGCAATTGCACACGGCGTGAACTATTTTGACACCGCCTGGGGATACCACTCGGGAATGAGTGAAATCTCAGTTGGAGAAGCACTCAAGCGACATGGGCGCGACGAATTTTATTTGGCAACGAAGTTCCCCGGCTATGATGTAAGCAATATGGGCAAGGCACCCGAGATTTTTGCGCGCCAGCTTGAAAAATGTCAGGTTGAGTATTTTGATTTTTACCTTGTTCATAATGTATGCGAGGCAAACATTGAATACTATCTTGACCCGAAGTACAAAACCGTTGAGTATTTGCTTGAGGAAAAGAAAAACGGCAGAATAAAGCACCTTGGCTTCTCCACGCACGCAACGTTTGAAAATTTCAAGCGTTTTCTTGATATGTACGGCGAGGTTATGGAATTTTGCCAAATTCAATTAAACTACCTTGACTACGAATTCCAAGATGCCAAGGCGAAAATCGAATATTTAAGAGAGCTTAATATTCCTGTTTGGGTTATGGAGCCTGTGCGCGGCGGCCGCTTGGCTAATTTGAGCGAGAGTGAATTAAACGACCTACATAAAATAAGAAATGACGAGAGTGCGCCCGCCCTTGCGTTCCGCTTTGTGCAGTCAATCCCCGAGGTAACGGTCACGCTTTCGGGTATGTCGAATTTTGAGCAGGTGAAGGAAAATATCGAAACATATAAGGAGTCAAAGCCCTTTAACGCGGACGAAATGCAAAAAATTCTATCTCTTGGCAAAAAAATGACCGAGTGCGTGCCCTGCACCTCTTGCAGATATTGCACGGAATACTGCCCTCAGGGGCTTGATATACCGAAGCTCATTGCGCTTTACAACGAGCAGGTTTTCTCGGGCGGCGGCTTTATCGTTTCAATGTCGCTCGGCTCGCTTCCCGAGGACAAAAGACCGAGCGCTTGCATAGGCTGCGGCGCTTGCCAAGCGGTGTGCCCGCAAAATATTAGAATTCCCGAAATCTTTTCCGATTTTGTAGAAAGACGCAAAAAATAAAAAATGTGAAATAAAAAAGATGCAAGCCGCGGCTTGCATCTTTTTATTTGGTTTATAATAAATCGTCAAAATATTGCGAAAAGCTGTCCTTTGGACCCGTTATGGTTGTGTCGTCAACCGTGATTGAGCCCTGCTCGCCGGAGGCGGCTATAACGTCTGCTATTTCAAGCTCAACAAGCTCGAATGTAGGTTTAATATATTTCATTTTACCATCCTCCTTACTCTGCAATATTTTCTACAGGAATGTAGATTTTGAAGTTTTCGTAAATTGTTTCTACACTTACATCTACCAAAGAAGCGCTATTCGTTTTCGAAATGTTAAAGCCTTTTATTGTGTGACTACCCCACCAAGCTTCATTTGCTGTTACGTAGGTTGTAGTCACGTTATTTGGGCGTGATCCGGTATATGTCCAGCCCTCAGGACGATAGCGCCATCCGCTTTCAACCCAAATAACCGCGCCAATAGGTAAGTCGTCCTTTGTAAACGTTTTAGTTGCGAAGAACTGTGACGGTGTGCCTGACGTTCCTGTCTCGTAAATCTCCGCACCCTTGTTGCTTGAATAATAGTATGCGTTCTTTTCAAAGCCCATTGCTTCAAGTGTAAGCGCACGGTATTCCTTGCCGTCAATTACAGTGATTTCTGAAACGCAATCATTTGAGCTTACCATGACATTCGGCAGCTCGGGAGTCTCAGGTGCTTCGGGCTCCTCTACTACAGGTGCCTTGTTAGCATCTGCTGCTGACTCGGGAACGTAGATTTTGAATATTGCGTTTATTTCATCCTCGGTCTTTGAGACAATGTTTGAAGTAGAGCTGTTGGAGATATTAAAGCCTCTCACGGTATAATTTCCCCACCACGCTTCGTCAATTACAACACAGTACGTTGAAACGTTGTTGGGTCTGTTATTGTTTTTAGTGTTTAAATCCACCCAACCGTCGGGGCGGTATTGCCAACCGCTTTCAACCACGATAACGGAGCCAACGGGAAGCTGTTCCTTTGTGAACAGTCTCGTCGCCCAAAAGTTTGGTGAGTTTGATGCAGTTGTAATTCTGATGTTTACTTGACTTGCGTCACTTGAATTCCAATATCCTCCTGCTACCCAATCAAGATATTCAACTCTTACCAAGCCGTCCAAGATATCGCTTGGCTCGTCGGGATCGGGTGTCGGTTCTACCGGTCTTTCCTCATACGCTGATTGTGTAACTGCAAACGGTGTTTTGTACGCGTTGTTTACACATTCGATAATTGCTCGAAGCTCGCCTGCATCAACGTCGCTTGGACAAATCATTGAATTATCGATTGAAAGTCCTGTGAGTGCTTTTACGTAGGTCATTGCCGCGATGTATCTGCCGATACCGTATGAAAGGTGATAGCCGTCACGTGTTGTATCACCGATAAACGACGTTCTCACGTTTTGAATTGCAGTTCCCGAAGGAATTACGATTTCGATATTGTCGATGGTCAAAATCTTTGCTTCAACCGCATCGACAATCGCGTTATACATTGTCATTTGATCTCTGTTGTAGGTTGGGAAATCGGAATGGCTTGAGCCAACCTTGTACGCCCACGTCATATGCCAAGCAAGGCGCGCAGACGGGTTAAGCGGCTCAACTATTTTAATAAGCTCGTAAAGGTCATTATAGGTGTCTGCAACACCGCTCTTACCGCTTACCTGCTGGAAGGTGATAAAGTCCCAATCGTCGCTTTCAACGGCGGTCTTAATTGAAACACTGTTTACACTTGACCATGTGCCGTTTGTGTTTGTACGATAAGTATATGCGCCCTTGTTATTTTGTGCATTGTTAAGATGTGTTGCAAGCGAGCATCCACCAATGAACATATTGCCAAGCTTGATGCTCTCTACGCCTGCATCCTTTGCCACCTGATATACGTGTTCCATTGCGTCATCAGAGAAGCTGTTGCCGATTGCCAAAATTTTAAGCGCGCCGTCTTCCTGCCAATTTTGCTTTTCTGCCGAGTAGTCTGGAAGCTCGGGAACGATAACGTCATCACCGCCAACGTCTCCGCCGCCTTCATTTCCACCCTCGTTACCGCCTGTGTTGTCCTCTGTATATGTAACAGGAACGAAAATCTTAAAGATTTCGGCTATATCTTCTACCGTATAAGCTTCGTAGATAGAAGGAAGCTTGCTTATATCATTTGTCGCTGAGCTGTTCTTATAGTAGCTGATGTTAAAGCCAACGTTTGTGTACGTGCCTGAGCCGTCTAAATCCGCCCACCAGCTGTCGTCTATTACTGTGTATTCATCTTTAGTGGTTGAAGGTCTTTGGAAAGATCCAGAATGATATTTATGCGGACGGTATTGCCATTCGGTGTTTTCAATATAAATTATTGTGCCATTTGGCAAGTCCTCGCTTGTAAGGCTCTTTGTTGCAAAGAATTTTTTGGAGGTATCGTCACTGTTGTAGCTCGATTTATTGTTCCAATATTTTTTTGCAGTCAAGCCCATTTCCTCATATGTCATTTCGTGATATCTTTGACCGTCAATAACCTCCACCTTATCGAGCTTGGCTGTGTCCTTTTCGGGAACTGCTTCAATCTCGGTAAAGGTTTTTGCGCCGCAGCTCACCTTTTCCGCACAGTTGTCAAGGTAGGTTGTTCTGCCGCCTGCGTTAACGTAAAGCGCGCAAATAAGCCCGCTTGACTCCTTCACGTTTTCGGGAATACCCTTAATTGAAACGCTGATAACGCTATACTCTTTGTCGGTATAGTCAAGGCTTTTCACCTTTGAGCTTATCGGCTTACCGTTGTTATCAAGTGGGTTTTTGTCACCTATTGACTCTCTTAATGCAACGACCGCACCGAATTTAACCGCCTCACCCGAAAGCTGCTCGTATTTTGCGAGCGCTTCTCTGTTTACGCCGTAATCCTGCATAATGCCGTCGCTTGAATTTGAATAGCCCTTAGTGATAAAGATTTTCGGTATTATCTCGGTTGTTGCTTCGCCGCATTCGCTACATTTTGCAGTTGCGGTAATTTCGCCAAGAAATCCGTTTTCACCAAGAGCTACTGTCCAGCCGTCATATTGATGCTCGCAAACATCATCTTCAGCGCTTACCGCAAATGAAAATGCAAAAATCGCAAGCATACATAAAACGATGGAAAAAATCAGCTTCTTTTTCATATCTTTCTCCTTAAATATTTGTGCATGCGCACGTTGATACAATAATATTAACATATATGTGAAAAACTGTCAAGTTGAACAAAAAATAATAAAAAATAGAATGTTTTTGTGAAAAGTGAACAAAAAATTGCGAAATTGTTTGTTCACAAACTCCTTGGCAAGGTCACTAATTGTACACTTTTAACAATGAGTGTATATATGTTAATTTTTCGTGAACATTTAATGATTCCTTAGTAACCAAAGCGCTTTCTTCTTGAAAAAGCCCCCTCAATGTGGTAGAATTTATCTGAGGTGAGATTATGAAACTAAACGAAATAAATATCCGTGACCCGTTTGTGCTTTGCGAGGGCGAAAAATACTATATGTACGGGACACGCGCCAAATACACGTGGGGAGACGGCACAAAATACGACTACGGCTTTGACGTTTATATAAGTGACGATCTTGAAAATTGGAGCGAGGCAATTCCTGTTTTTGAATACTATGACGGTTTTTACGGCATCCGCGATTTCTGGGCGCCCGAGGTACATAAATATAACAGCAAATTTTATATGTTCGCTACGTTCAGAGTAAGCGATACAAAAAAGGGTACAGCTATCTTAATCAGCGACACTCCCGACGGAAAATTTGTGACACTTTCAAACGGGCCAATCACCCCTGAGGGCTGGGAATGTCTTGACGGCACGTTTTACGAGGAAAACGGTACCCCTTATATGATTTTCTGTCACGAGTGGACGCAAATCGATAACGGGGCGGTATGTGCAATTGAGCTTTCAAAGGACTTAAAAGCGACACAGGGTGAGCCGTTTTTGCTTTGGCAGGCGGGTGATGCCTCCTGGAAGCACGATATTCGCGGCTACGGTGCGTACGTAACCGATGGTCCTTTCCTTATAAAGAGAGATGGCAAGCTGATTTCCATTTGGTCAAGCTTTTATAAGGGCGAATACTGTGAAGCAATTGCAAGAAGCGATAGCGGCACAATACACGGCAAATGGTCAATTGACGAAAGGCTCATTTGCGAAAACGGCGGAGGCCACGGTATGGTTTTCACCGACCGCGAGGGCAACGACCGCTTTGTTTATCATACACCGAATGAAACGCCACAAGAAAGACCTATTATTGAGAAAATAGACCTTAACGCTTGGTTTGATAATAATAAACAGCTCAATATAACAAATTAATCAACAACAAAAAATGCCCACCCTGTGTCTGAATTTGACGGATTGCAAGTGTCACTTGACAAAATCAAGCACAATGTGCTTTACATTTTTGGGATTTATGATATACTATCCTTGAAAAAACTAATCGAGGTGTAATATGACAATAGGTGAAAAAATTCAATTTTACAGAAAGCGCTCAGGTCTTTCCCAAGAGGAGCTTGGCAATAAGCTGCTAATCAGCCGTCAAACCGTAAGCCTTTGGGAAATGGATAAAACCGTGCCAACTGTTGACAATTTAATAAGATTAAAGGAAATTTTTAATGTTTCCGTCGACGAGCTTTTAAACAGCGAGGAGATAAGCCAAGAAACAAAATCCGAAGTACCCAAGGAGAGCTACTCCTTTTCATTTGACAAAAAGGAAGCAAAAAGTGCGGTTTCTCCTGCCATAAAACGCGGCTTTTATATTCCTATGCCGTTTATGATTTTTGGAGCACTTCATTCTCTCATTACCTTTGTAGCAGGGGAAGGAAGCAGTGATGTCGCTATATATTTGCTCATCTCGCTTTTGGTATATCCAACAATGTTTATTGCTTCGCTTATAGTATCGCAACGTGTAATAAAAAATCTTGCCAATAATATGAGCACCAAGGAATATCATTATACTCTTTTTGACAAAGCAATGAATGTTGACATTTATAGGAACGATACACTTGTAAGAACGTATTTTATTGATTACGGTGCTATAGAGAATGTTAAAGCGTCAAATAATTTTATTTCCTTTTACTTCGACTCTCAACGCTTTGTGATTAAGCGCAATATACTTATAAATAATTCAATAATTGAAACATTTATTGACACTAAACCGAGAAAAAGCTCAAAGCTCAAAAAAAGTCCAGTGCTTTCGATACTCTCTTTAGTTTTATTTATAGCTTCCTTTGCCTCAATTGTAATTGCTCTCATCTTAGTCGCCGTTCTTTCCCAAATCAACCATGCTACTTTTTCTAATATGTGGGTTTTCTATCCCGTAGCAATAATTCCCATTTTTTCATTTATTTTTGGTATTGTAATGTTGGCAAGCGGCCACAAAGGTATCAAAAATATAATTGCAGGCGCAATTATGACATTTTTCCTTTGCATTTACGGAATGTTCGGCTTTTTCTTTCCGGAAACAGACGACGACACATATTATTTGAAGGCGCAAGAGTTAACAGGAGTTGAATTGCCCGAATATTCACGCGTGGTATATACTGTATTAACTGAAGAAACGCATGTTTATCTCGGCAAAAACGTCGCAGACACCTTTGAAGAGGGGTTGGAAAATGACACACGCTGGTTAAAGGGAGTTCCTACATCAATGCAAGGGTTGCTTCCGCCAAATCATGCTATATCAGCTGGCACAACGTACGATTATTGTATTTTTTACAATATAAATGACGGTACGTCAAACACGCTACCGTCAAAAGATGGCACGCAGAACTTTATTTCTATTCTATATGATGGCGATAACGACCGTTTCCTAATTGTTGAATACGAAATTGAATACACAAAATAGAGGGGCTGTCGCGTTTAAGCGACGCCCCTTTTTAGTGGATAGTGAAATGAGTGTTGACCCACTCCTTGGAATTGCACGCAATTTCAAGGAATCCTTGGGGCGGCGTGAACACGGAAACGTGAAAGGGGTTCCTCAAACCGAAGAATTGAGGTTTGGGGGTTCACGTATGCGTACTGGCGTACGGTAGAGCCCGTGGTCGCGTCTAAAAAACAGACACAAAAAAGAAGAGAACTTGCAACAAATTGCAAGTTCTCAACCTTATATATCACTAAAATTAGAGAAAAAACTTAATTTTAATTGAGAAAGTGTCTGTTTTTGCTCTGTGCCTATGCAACATTCACTTTTGTTATTCTTCGTCTTTTTTAGCTTCGTAAATCGCATTGTAGCTTACGGCTACTGATTTATCCGTTACGTTGTCGCCAATGTATGAAACGATGCCGCCGTCAACTACGTATGTGCCGCAATAAATGCTCTTTGCTTTCTGAACATCGGTTTCAATGCCTGTGAGCTTAAGATTGTAAACCGAGAAGGACTTGAAATCAATTGTCGCAAAATCGGTAGCAATTGCACCGGCAAGCAAGCAGGTGCCGTCATTACCTATAATTTTGCCGTCAAGCTCATCGTTTACGTTTCCTACAACGAAGCCAAAGGAAACGTCATTTCCTGTGAATTTTTCGTATGCTTCAACGTTTGCTTCGTCAACGTATATACCGTACGTGATGTTGCCCTTTGAATTTTCCTCATATACCGAGTAGCCCTTATTCTTAAAGAGCGGGCCGCAAATTTCAGTTACGGCATCACTGCCGCAACCGCGTGTGCAAGCACAAACGGAAATGTATCTTGAAATGTAGTCCTCACCCTCAAACTTCAAGGTTGCGTCCTCAGAGATAGCGTGATTGCCGTCATAGAATGCTTCGCACTTATTGTAGCCGTAAACCATATATCTTGCGGGTGCGCCATTTGTGCCTATTACAAGTGTGCCGTCCGCTACTGCTTTTTCATACTCCTCGACTGTCAAAAGTGTCATAGAAGCAAAGAAGCCGTTGAGCATTGCTCCGTTTTCGCCACCTGTTTTCGCCTTGTTTATAATAGCCTCTGCAGCCGCTTTATCGCCCGAATAGAAAACAACGAGCTTGTAGCAAATGACCTTTAGGTCGTTAGCGTTATTTGTATCCGTCCAGTTGAAAATGTTATTTCTTAACTGCTCCGATGTGAAGGTATCGGATAGATAGAGATATTCTATGTTTCTGCCGCTAAGCGGTGCTTGACTCGCATTGCTGGCATTGAAGTTGTTAAAGCTTGCACCAAGGTTTATCGTTGTTAAGGTTGATGATGCAAACGCATTTTGACCTATGCTTGTTACTGAATTCGGAAGTGTAATTTCGGTTGCTCTTGTGCCGTCAAAGGTATGTGCGTAGATGTGTGTAACAGGGCAATTGGGGTCAAATGTAATCTTTGTTACGCCTGTACAACCACGCCAGCAGTCAGAGCCGATATAAGTAACGCTTGCTGGAATATAAATACTTTCCAAGGATGTGCAGCCATTAAAGGTGCTACTTCCAATGCTTGTTACACCGCCAAGATCTACGTTTTTTAACGATGTGCAACCGTTAAAGGTGTTGTTTAAGCTTTTTAAGCTTGCAGGCAAATACACCTCTGTAAGTGATGTACAGCCAACGAATGAGTCAGTGATGGTTTCAAGTGATGAAACGCCGTCAAATTTAATTTCTTTAAGAGTGTTGCAGTAATAAAAAGCATTATTTTGGATATATTTAAGATTGCTTGAAATAACAAGCGTTTCAAGCGCCGGTGCTCTATTAAAAGCACCTTCTCTTAATGTGACAATCTTGCCGGTTGTTACCTTTTTAAGGCTTGTCAGCTGTGTCTTTTTGTTAAGTCCATTAGGGTACAAGCAAAGCGCCGTATTGCCTTGGTTTGAACCGTACTCGCGCTCGTTCCATACTTTTTTGTTTGAATCATACACATAAAGCATTACATTTGAGAAGTCAAGCTCCTCAACGGTGGTCCAATCAACCTCCTCGTATGTTCCGTCGCTATCAAGAGGCGCCTCTGCGTAAAGCTTTGCATTGAGGTAAACCCTTCCCTCCCATTGGTCAACTCCTGCAGCGTACACCGTTTTGGTTGTACCGTCAGTCAACGTAACCTCATAGCTTGAATAGCTTTGTGCTGCAGCGCTTACTGCTACTGTGAATAAGCAGATAAAGAGCGCAAGCGTCAAAAGCGTAAATAAAATTTTCTTTTTCATTTTTCTCTCCTTTGTAAACTATTTGACATTTTTACATTTTTATTGTATAATAAATTGTATACGATTTATAGAACAATTTGACGGAGTTTAAGTATTATTTGACGCGAGGTGAGCTTTTACGAAAACTGTTTCTTACTATTTGACGCCAATGGATAAAAGGCGTGACGGCCCCGTATTAAATTTTGGAAGCCGCGAGGATTTGTCCGCACCGCTTGTTGTTAACTGCTCGGGCTTTGTCGACGCAAACTACAACCACATAAACGTAAACCCTACGGGGCGCCTTGACTACTACCTTATTTATTTGGTTTCGGGGAAAATAGATTTTTTAGAGGGTGACTCAAAGGTCGAGCTTTCAAGGGGAGATTTAATTATCTATCCGCCGAAAACTCCATATAGATACAGCTGCATTGCATCAAGCGAAAACGTGCGGTTTTACTGGGCGCATTTTACGGGTAGCGAGGTTGAAGAAGTCCTAAATAAGTACAAGCTTTCACTTTTTCCTCACGTACATAAAATATCGATAAGCAACCATATTGACACAAGATTTAAAGCACTTTTTGACGGCTTTGCCTTGAACGATTCGTTCAGAGACAGCGACCTTTCCGCCTTGCTCGACAGATTACTAATTGAAATCGGCAGGGTGCTTTCAACCAAGGGCACAGGCGTTGGCAGGCTTCATAAATCCGTACGGTATCTTAACGAGCATTTTAACGAGAGCATAAAAACAACAGAGCTTGCCAAAATGGAAAATATGTGCATGACCACGTTTAATTTACATTTCAAAAAATACGTAGGCACAACGCCGACGAAATATATAATCACACTGAGAATGCAGCTTGCGGTTGATTTGCTCCTCAACAGTGATTTGTCAATACAGGAGATTTCGTCAAGATGCGGCTACAACGACTATAACTTTTTCACAAAGGTGTTCAAGGGCGAGCTTGGAATTACACCGACCTTGTACCGTAAAAGCTACAAGCAATAAAGTTACAAAGCTTAGTTTTTGCCTAAAGATTAACTCAAAAATACAAAAAGAGCCACTCTGTGTGGCTCTTTTCTGTTATATCGTTGCACTACCGCCGTGACCGGGATAGATTTTTACACCCTTGTAGGTGTATAGCCTTTTAAGAGAGGCTGCCATATCTCGTGGGCTTGCATATTTTAAGTCAACTCTGCCGTAGCCGCACGCAAAAAGCACGTCCCCTGTGAACATTATTTTCTCGTCTGGCGCGTAAAGGCACATGCAGCCCGAGGTATGCCCGGGGGGCGTGAATCACCGTAAAATCGACACTCCCCTTGGAATTTTCAAGAGAAATCACATCTCCGTCGTTAAGTGCTTGATAGCCAATGTCGTAGGAATTGCTTAGCCCGAAAAACACGCTTAGATTACCCTCGGGGTCGCGAATTACCTCTAATTCATCCACGTGGCAAAGGATTTTTGCATTTGGGAAAGCTTTTTTGTAGTCCCCCACGTAGTTAATATGGTCATAGTGACCGTGGGTTGAAACGAGATATTCAACCGTCAGCTTGTTTTCATCTACGTACTGCTTTACCCTTTCAAGCGGTACGCCAAAATCGATAATCATAGCGCACCCTGTGTCGGTAAAATACACATACGTGTTTGAATCAAGCAAGCCTCCGCTAAATGTTTTTATCATATTTGCCTCCGTTTATTACGGGACGTCGAGGGCGCCGTCCCCTACGTTCATTGTTTTTTAGCTAAAATCAAAATGACAGATGTTGTCCCAAAAACTTTAATTGCTCAGCAGTTTTTGGTGCAATATGCCCCTCCTGGTACGGAGCTACGTTATAGGCAAAGACTCCGCCGCCTGCTTTTACCTTATTTATATAGTCAAGCACCTCATCATTGGTATAGCGCGGCGTGGGCTCGCCCTCTTTTTCGTGCACCCAGAAATCATCCATCCAGCAGAGTGAGAACCATTGCAGCTCACCCTCGCCCGAAAAGCGTCCGCTTGGGTACCTGTCTATATAATTTGTTTCGCCCGCTTGGTAGTCGGAAATGCCCTTGCCCCACGGGCAGTCCCACTCCTCAATTCCCTTGAAGTTGAACGCAACTATCGCATCGGGATTGCCCGCGCGAAGTGCGTTCGCGTATCTTACAAAATCGTAGCTTTTGCCGTAGCCCGTGCAAAGCCCCTCAACATAGCAGCAATCAATCCACCAGCCGTGAATTTTTTTGCCGTACCTTTTGGAAATCGCTTCCGCTATCTTATAGCAATACTCCGCGTGGGTGCTTCTGTCCGTATAGGTAAACGTTGTTTCCTGCCAGGGCTTGTCGGTTGAGCCGTCGCCGTTAAAATAAAGCATAAGCTTAATTCCGTATATCTCAAGCGCATCTGCAAGCTCGCCTATCAAATCGCGCTTCGACGTGTGATTCTCAACGATTTCGTCAAGCTCGGGAAGTGGAAACGGAAGATGCATCTCGGAGTGAGATGCGGTAAAGAAAAGGAATTTTGCTCCGCTTGCAGCTACCTGCTTGACAAACGTATCAAGGTCAAAGTCCTCAACCGCTTGGTGATAGTCCTTTTTTTCTCCATTTTCGGGCAAGGTTGTTGTTGTCCAGTGGCAAAACATACCAAAGCCTGCCTTGTGAAACCAATCTGTTCTGTTTTTCATATTTTCTCCATTTTAAGCGGGCAGTCGGGGACATCTATCCCTTGAGTTGCCCACTTTTTTAGTCAATTACTATTGTATTAACCGAATTTACGGGCAGAGTGTAGCTTTTTCCCTCTATGGTGATTGTCTGCTCGTTTTCGTATGGGTTATACGCCACAACCACTCTTGTGCCGTCGGGATTTTCAAATGCTGCACAGCCGCTTGCGTATTCACCGTTTAGTTTTACGTAATGCGCGCCGCGCTTAATGAAGTGTGAAAAATGCTTCATTAGATAATATTCGGGTGTGTATGTAGCCTTTCCGTTATGCACGCTGACCAAGGAATTCTGCTTCCAGCCCCATGTGCTTGGCTGATCCTTTTTAAGTGCCAGGTTCCAATAAACGTACGCGCTAACTCCAAAACGGAAATAATGGCGCATAAGTCCAAAGACCTCCATCATCCTCTCCCAGGTGTTTGCGCCGTCGCCGCACTCGCTCTCGGTTTGGATAATTTCAAGATTGGGGAAATCGTCCCTTGTTTGCGGAACGGCAAATTTGCCTGCCCATTGGTAGCCGACGCCCTTTATGTATTTTCTCGCGTTTTCGTCCTTCATTGCTTGACCGAGATAGTGGCAATATTTTGTCCAAGCATATCTGTCGCCACCCTCGGGGCCGTTTATCGTGCCGTAAAAGACATCAACGCCTGTTCCGTCAAGGGCAGGGCCAAGGTAACCGCCGATAAACTCTGTTAGCTCATCACCGTGCCAAACGCACGACGGGAAAACCTGGTTGGAGCAGGGCTCGTTTTGCGGATGCACGTGGACTAACGGAACACCGTTTTTCAGATACTCCTCCACGTATTTTTTGAAATAAAGTGCATACGCGCGATAGTTCTCCTCGGTTTTATTGAAAACGCCGTAGCTGTAAACGGGGTGTGTTTTGAGCCAAAGCGGCGGACACCACGGAGATGCGAACATCTGCATTTCATCCTGCCTTTTCACGCCCTCTAAAATCAACGGCAAAAGCAGCTTTCTGTCACGCTCTATCGAGAAATTTTTCATCTCGTAGTCGCCGGGGGTTTCGTTATACGAATAAAAATCCGTTGCAAAATCGCTCGCGCCTATCGGGGTGCGGCAATAGTTGAAATTACAGCCGTCCTTTCCGAAAAGCTCATCTAAAATTGCTTCCTTTTCGCTTATATCAAGCTCGTTTAACGCAAGTGCGGAAAGCTCACTAAAGCACGTGCCAAAGCCGCGGATTTCTTGCCCCTTTTCGCCAAAGGTAAGCTCTATGCCCTTCTTTTCCGTAGTTTTTCCCTCTTGCCATACTTTGTTTTCGGTAGATGTAATAATCATTTGTGCGCCTCCAAAAAGCTATTTTTATTATTTTACCACAAAACCACAGCCATTAAAAGAGGTTAAAAGAAAAATATGGGGCAAAATTGCCCCATATTTTATTTTTCTAATATTACTCAGCGTATTTTTTCAAGTTCCTCTTGAATTTCTTCACTTATTGCAATTTCATCAATCTCCGCATCCGATCCGTCTAATATTTCCACAGCTTCGGTCCTGCCAATATCATAGACGGTAATAACTACGTATTCCTCTTTTGCGCCCTCGTATGAGCCATCATCACGGAAGCTTGCATAAACAACGCACCCGTTCTCTATTTTAAGCTTTACGTCGCGCAAAATTTGTCCTTGGTCATTGATTTCATCGGCGTAGTAAGCTCCGCTTGCCCAATCATAGCTTAACTCGCTATAGTGGTTTTGCAAATTTGAAATGTTAAAATGGTCAAATATACTTGAGTGACATATATTTAGCCCATCGTTTTTTACCCATTTGCCGTTTTCTATTTCCATAGAATACTCATGGCCGACAAACATATCAAGAAAATACGCATCCGAGCTTACAGTCACTGTAAGGTCAGCGTTTTCGTTTCTTACGGTATTGTAGGTATAATACAGTGCGTGATATCTCTCTGTTATTTGACTGCCATAGGTAAGCGTGCCGTCATCCTTTAAAATGAGCTTATCAACCCTCGTTGTTTGATTCAACTGCTTGCTTTGCATAACAGCGACAAACTCATCCTTCGAAAGATAATTCGGCGTTATGGGGCAGTTATCCTCGTGTATCACCACGCAAAGCTCCATTTCGCTTGTAATATTCTCACAAAAAACACCGGGTTGTGACGTTTGATTCGGCACATCAATCCCACGCTTTTCATTTTCAACTCGAATAATCAAATATTCTTTGTCACATAAGCTTTCGTTCCACTGATCCTTATCGAATTTCAATGTTAGCTTATCACCGTCAAGAGTCAGATATCCGCACGACACAATTGATTTATGCGGGGTTGGAATAATCAAAACCTTGGACTCGTATCCCATAAATTTCTTTGTACCGTAATCATCAGCAAATTCGTTATAGGATTCCAAGTCATTAAAGACAAGTGCTTCACCGTTTAGCCTCAAGCCATCAATATCGGCGCACTCCGTAGTGTATGAATAAACAGTTGTTCTGTTTATATTAATCGGCTTAAAGCTTTGTGCCTCGTGCTCCTCTGTATTAGGAATTAAAATAATCTCCATTGATGAAAACTCATCACAGTTGACAAGACCGCTACCTGTATATTCATACAAATCTATCTGTGCCTTGCCGTCTTGCACCTGGAAATTGGAAAAGCCAACCTGCGAAGGGGGACGAGAGCCGTAGCGCCTGTGAACTATAAGCACATAAGAGGTATCAAAAACCTCCTTATTTATATATGTACCGTTTTCAAAAAGTCCTACAAGCTCGTCGTATTCCTTTACCACCTTGTAAAAATCTCCGTAGCCGAGGTCCATCAAATCGTTGCCAAGATATCTGCCAAGCTCATATATAAGCTGTGGATAAAAATCTCTGTTTTCGCTTGAGGTGGTGAGTGTTGGATAAGCCGCACCGTCAACCATTGTATGGCGGTTGTTTAACGCATTGTTAATTTCCTCGTCATTTGGCTGAGAATTTTCGTTTAAAATTATTTCAAGTGATACATCGCTTGGGATTTTTTCCCAATAGCTTTCTTCACTTAAATCCGAATCCTCATTTTCCACGGAATATCTGTTTTTCGGCACTCTTATAGCAACATATCTCTCTTGATACAAATCACTAAGACCGCTATCATCAACCGTAATTGTCAGCTTATCTCCAGAAAGCGTTAAATTACTAATAGACGCTATATCGCTAAACGGTGCTTCTATAATTATATAATAAGAATCGTCAGAGCTTGAAATATAGCTATTGGTTACATCGTATTGCTCAATAAAGCTTGAAAACGCTTCTTTTCCATCAAAAATCAAGGCGCGCTCGCCAAGCTCCAAGCCGTAAATGTCCATTCCCTCGGACTCATAAGAATAAACCGTGGTTTTGTTTATTTTTATCGGTGCAAATTCATCCGCCTCGTATTCACAGGTGTTAGGTATCAGATAGTACTCAGTTTGGAAAAAATTGATATCAGGGTAACATAATGACCCGGTATATTCATATAGGTCGATTGATGCCTCGCCGTTTTCTACCTTGAAATTGGAAAAGCCCATATCAGTTTTGTATCTGCCGCCGTAGCTTCTATGTATTATCAAAACATAGTTAGTTTCAAACACGCTTTTGGGTATATAGCACGCCTCTGTCAGCGGCACAAAATCCTCATACGTTTTTACAATCTTATAATAATCGCCAAAGTCCTTTGGCAAATCCGCACCGATATATTCGTGTCTGCCGTAGTAGTAAAGCACCTTTTCAAGAAAGCTTTTCTTGACAGCTTTATAGCTGACTCTGGGCTGTATTGCGCCCTCAACCTTGGTGTATGGCTTTTCTTGGATTTGCGTATCGGTTGGCGTATCGGTGTTGTCGGGCACCTTTCCCGTGTCTGTATTTTCAGGAGCGGTGCCACAACCAACAATCATTAATGAAATAACAAAAATCAATGAAATAATAATTGCTTTTAACTTCATAGCCATTTCCTCCTTATAAAAACGAGCTTGCCCCGTCACTATATAAGACGGCTTTTGAGTCTAAAAGGTTACATAATTATGCTTCTTTTATTAATTTTTCCAAGCGGCGCGCGCTTTTTGCAAGCTCACAAACGCCATCAAATACATTTTCCTTGGTGTAGCCGCCGAGGTATCTGTCCGCCTCAAGGGTCAGCTCACCCTGGTAATTTATTTCCTTAAGTGCTTTTGCGATAGCTTCAAAGTCGATTTTCATTGAAAACGGAATTTGGTGAGAATCGCCCAATTGGTCGTTATCGTGGATGTGGAGCGCTTGCAAGCGACTGCCAAGTGCTCTTATCATATTTGCCGCACCGTCGCCCGAGCCGCGCATCTCTGCGTGACCGAGGTCAAGGCAGGCAACCAAATACGGGTCGTTTACAATATTGATATGCTCGCAGAAGCTTTTTGACGTAGCGCAAGCGGCAAAGCAGCTCGTTGGTGCATCCTTTTCCCAGTTCCACATATTCTCCGTTGCGATTTTCACGCCGTGCTCCTTTGCAAACGGAAGGAGCGAGTTATACATTTCTGCATTTTCCTCTGCGCTTGAATTATTGTCGGGGTGAACGATACAGATTTTGCCGCCCGCGATAGCGGTACATTCAATTGCGCGCTTAATGTAGTCCGTCCCAACAATTCTCGACGGGAACGGTGCGTGAGATTGGTTGCACTCAATGCCGCATTCGTCAGCCACGTGGCGAAGCTTTTTTGCAAAGGCGGCGTAGTCCTTACCGCTAAGCGGATGGTTGCCCTCGATAATTTTCATCGTGCTCCAATCTATACGTGCCATTTCAAACATTGAAAAATCCCAGCAGTCAAAGCCTGCTCTTGACAAAAGCTCTATTGCTTTTTCCTCGCCAACGTGCTTGGCGGTTGAACAAATTTCGGTTGAAATTTTCATAATATCTCCTTAACAAAGCTTAAAATATCGGATAGCCGGCTTTTTCGTGCGCTTCAAAAAGCTCATCACAGAGAGCAACAATCTCGTCAGTTGAGAGCTGTGCGCCTGTGTGTGGGTCCATCATTGCCGCTTGGTAAATCTTTTTCTTGTCCTTTGTATATGCTGCCTCGATTGTAAGCATTTGAGGATATATGTTTGATGAGTTCATCGCCGCAAGCTGAAGCGGAAGCTCACCAACGTAGGTTGGGTGGATTCCCTCGCCGTCAACCAAGCACGGCACCTCAACGCAGGCGTCCTTTGGCAGATTCGGAATCACGCCGTTGTTTATTACGTTTCCGCCTATTTTGTACGGCGTGTTCGTGTATATTGCTTCCATAATGTGAGAAGCGTACTCACGCGAGCGCGTATGCTCGATTTTTCCGCCCGACATAAGCTCCCCATACTGCTTTTGCCAGCCCTCAATTTGGTTTACACAGCGGCGCGGATATTCGTCAAGCGGAATGTTGAATTTTTCGATGAGATCATCCCTGCCTGCCTTTATGTAAAACGGATTGTATTCCGCATTATGCTCACTTGACTCGGTGCAGTAATAGCCGAGCTTTTCTATGTAATCGTAGCGCACCATATCGCCGTGCTTTTCTTTGAGATTTTTTTCTTTAGCGCGCTTTTTAATCTCGGGATAAAGGTCGTTACCTTGCTTGTCGGTAATTTCAAGGAGCCAAGCCATATGGTTTATTCCCGCGATTTTTTCAAGGCGGCCCTCAAGCTTATCCTTCATATCAAGCCCCTCAAGCAGCCCCTGTGAGCAGCATTGAACGCTATGGCAAAGACCTATCGTCTTAACCTTTGTGTACCTTTGCATATAGCCCGTGAGCATAGCCATCGGGTTAGTGTAGTTTAAGAACCACGCGTTTGGACAAACCTCCTCAATATCGCGTGCAAAATCCTTCAAAACATAAATTGTGCGAAGCGCACGGAAGATACCGCCGATGCCGAGGGTGTCGCCAATTGTTTGGCGCAGACCATATTTCTTCGGAATTTCAAAATCTATGATAGTGCAAGGGTCATAAAGCCCAACCTGTATCGCGTTTACAACATAATCAGCACCGCGCAGCGCATCCTTTCGCTCGTCAACTCCGAGATATTTTTTAACCGTTGCCCTGCCCTCGTTTATCGACTCGTTCATTTTTGAAATGAGCAAATACGACTCCTCAAGGCGTTGTCCGTCAATATCGTAAAGCGCGATTTCCACGTCGTGAAACGCTTCGCAAAGCATAGTGTCTCCTAATACATTTTTTGAAAAAACGGTGCTGCCCGCACCCATAAACGTTACCTTCATTTTTTCTCTCCTTATCTCTTTTGCGCCAATTTCAGCGGCTAAATCGATTATATCACATATAGATTTTTATTTCAATATTTATTACGCGTTGCCGCTGAAATATTATAAAGGAATTCAACTCAAGGCTTCAATTTCGTGCGCATTTTTATGTTTTTTTGTTTTTTAACAATTATTTTCAAAAAAATGTTGACAGGAGCGAAAAAATGTGATATTATACTTAGGCAAAGAAAATACGCAGAAACAACAAGACCTTGTCTTGTGCAAGCATACGCAGCGCATTCGCAACAAGTTGCGAGCCACTTCTCATTCTCTGCGTATAATTAAAATTAAATACGCAGGAATATCGAAGCGGTCATAACGAGGCGGTCTTGAAATTTGTACTCGTTATTGGAACGTTTATCCCCGAAAACCCTTGATTTATAAGGGATTTTTGGACTTTTACAACTGAATATTTTTGTTTGTTCTCTCCTGTTGTTCTCTCCTTTTTCC
>JAGALA010000053.1 GCA_017625935.1 Clostridia bacterium | reverse complement strand
CGGGTCGCCTGCGTTATTCGGGTTGTCAGGGTTGTCGGGAGTTGTGCTCATTTGATATGCACAAGTGTCGCACTTACCGTCGCCGTTTGCGTCTGCGTGTGCTGACTTGTTTGATTTTTCACCGCACTCGCACTCGTTCCAATGCTCGCCCTCATCGGTTTTCCAATTGCTGCCGAAGCTGTGAACGTGTGGAATATCCTCCCAGATAGCAAAGAACTCGGTATCAGCTGTCAAATTGTAAATACCGCCTTCGATAATTTCGCCGTTTTCGGATGTTGCCCAACCCTTAAATTGCTTTCCGTCAGGCGCTGTAAAGGTGCAGCTTGGCAAGGTGTAATCACCCTCTAACACGGTTTCAGCTTGAATTTTGCCTGTGCCGCCGTTTGCGTTAAAGGATACTGTATGCTTCCTTTCTACAACCTCGGCAATTAGGTACTTACTGAAGTGGTCTGTTTCAAATGTTAATAATCCGTTTTCCCAATCAAATGAATACGTTCCTACCACCTCAACGGTGTAGTTGTTATAGTAAAGCACGCGCATATTTTCCGACTTGGCTGTGCCCATTGGAATTTCTACGGTAACTGAAACAAAATCGTTTGGTTGAATTTCAACATCCTTGTAGGACAAGGTGATATCATAGCCGCCAACGACGTTAACGTCACTCTTCAATTCTTTCTCCATCATATCCTTTGCGCCCTCGGGGATATCCTCAGGGGTAATGGGTGAAGCATTTACCGTTGTGCCCTGGGGCAATACGGTGCTTCCGCCCTCGGGTACGCTGACTGTTACGTTTGTTTCATCGCTTGTTATCGAATCCTCGGTGTTGATTTCGCCCTCTATTGGCTCGATGTGCTCATTTCCGCAGTCCTTGCAAGCATAAAGAAGCACGTCACGCATATCGGAATATTCCGACGGGAAGCGCACGATTGTAACTGCGTAATTGCAGTCCTCTTCCTCGTAGAATTTACCGCACTCGCAAACGCGATAGTGTGTGCCGCCTGTGCTTTCGCTGAATATCCACTCGCCGCCGATATGCTCACACTTTGTTTCGTCAACCGAGAATGATGCTTCGTTTCCGCAAAGCTCGCAAACGAAGAGTGTACCGTCATATTTACTGTAGTCTGAAGGACCTTCAATGAATTTTCCTGTGTAAACGCAGTCCTGATGCTCAATTTCGCCGCAAGCACATTCTGCTATATGGCAGGATGGGTCCTCGGTGCATACTGTGATGGACTCAAACTTATGTCCCTCAGCGTAGATAATGCTCCACTCCTCGCCCTCGTCAAGAAGCTCGTCGCCGTTTGCATCCTTATATTTCAAATCGCACTTTTCACAAGCATAGTGCGCTTTCGTGCCGTTTTCAGTACAGGTAGCGGGAACCTCGTCAACAGGTACGATAACGCAGTTGCAATCTGTTTTCGGGAACGTACAGATAACAAGGATTCTTGCAGGCTCGGTTGTGAACACCATAGTTTCAAACATTCTTAAGCCGTTTAAATAAACCTCGAAGCGCTCGCCGTCCTCAATTATATAGCCCTCTTTTAAGGAAATGTATAAAACAACCAGATATTCGGTGTTTTCGCCAAACACTACCTCCTCTTGTGGGGCGAACATATGCTCTTGACCGTAAATGCCCCAAGCAATGCCGTTTAGCATAGCTGTGTCGACGCCGTCAAGGCTTGAATCGCTGTAAAAATATTCGGTGTCGATTTTGTCCCATTTCGGGCTCTCGCCGATTACAGGCTCGTCAATTTCAATATTGATTTCGTCAAGCACAACCTTTTCGCAGGTGAACTGATAGCGCATGCGTAAATATATGCTTTGGTCTGAAATAGCGCCTGCTTCAATTATCGCATCATAGCCGTTTAGTGTGCCCTTAACCGTGGTTACTCTATCACCGTCAACGGCGAAGCGAGAAGCGCCTACTACCTCAAGTATAATCCACGCCTCATAGGTGTGTCCGCCAATGAATTTTTCATTTTCGTAAACGTAATCAAGACCACCGTTTGTCACGTCATACCAGGTGATGCCGTTTTTGGTTCTGTAAATATCATTCTTTCCGTCCCAGCCTGTTGCTTCGCCGTTTGAGGTGTAGCCCTCTCCGAGAATTGTGATATCATAGGACGGTGTTTGTCCTGCCACAGGTGCAACAATGTCGGAAACGTCAACCTCGTTTATGATTTCTCCGTTGCAACGGAACCAGCATCTGATATTTGCCTGATGATACGGGTCAACTACTACGTAATTCTCCTTTACAGGATCCAAATCAGAACGCTTTCCGTTAATTGATGCATAGAACTGATATGCACCCCTGCTTTCACTGTAATCGAGCTTTGTGTTACCCGTTGTACCTATTGTAATAGTTAAAACGTATGTTCTGTCCTTTTCAAATTTTGCATTAGGATCTAATGTGGCAATTATACCGTTGCCGTCTGCGTCAGTTGTGCTAACGCCCCATTTTACCGCCTTGACGATAATGTCGCCTGCCATTTCTACCGAATAATCGGGAGTGTTGCCCGCCATAGGTGTGTCTACTCTGCCGACTGCGCTTGAAATAATTTCACTTTCGCATTTGTACCAGCATACAAGCTCTGCATAGTAGTACTCATCCTTTTGCTCATATACGCCGTTTTCGTCATATCCGCGCCAGCTATATACGTCAACCTCTTTGCCGTTTATATGAGCACTTGTTGCGATATATCTTGTGCCGTCCTCGCGTAGCTTGGTTGCGAAAACGAAAGAGCCGTCATTCTTTACCTTAACGGTAACGCAATAAGATTTGCCGTCAACAAACGCTTCGCCCTCTTCCATTAAAATGCTTCTTTCAACACCGTCATCCCCCACGGTAAGAACAGTCCACTCAACCGATTCTATTGTAACGCCGTCTGTGTCAACGTCAAGCCAATAGTCCGGTGTGTTGCCCTCAACGGGAGCGAGCATATTAGATATGTTTATTTCGGGAATTTCGCGTGGGATACTAACGTATCTTGAGAAAACTCTTTGCTTTACGTTTGAGGTTTGCTCCTCGGTGCCTATAAGCTCGTTTATATAAACGTATTTTTTGTCAGCGGTGAATCTGTAATCCTCGTTTGCGCCCACCATAACGCTGACAAGATATACTCTGCCCGCTACCAAGGTGTCGTCCGCGTCAAGTATTTCACGGGTTACATAGTCAAGCCATCTTACTCCTCCTATATATCCGTTTTCGTTGTAATCCAAAACGCATCCGTCGCCTCTTGCTTCAGCTGTGAAATCGGGAGCTTTGCCGGGGAGGGGAGTATCAATATCGATATAAACGTACTCAACGGGGGCATAGCCAACCTCAAAATAAACGTACGCCTCTATCTCCTTTTCGTTTTCATAGTGAATTGCATTATTTTTTACACCGTTTATGTAAATATTCAGTTCACTTATCGTCGGCTTGAATACGTAGCCGTCCTTTGCGTTTATCGTCACCACCGCGGTATATGATGTGTTTGCCTCAAAGGGCTTGGTTGCATCGTGCGGTGTATTTGTTGTTCTGTTCTTCCACGCAACTGTCGCAGTATAGCTTGCACTCGAAACAACGGCCTCGGTGTCGGGTAGCTTACCAAAGGCGGGTGTCTCCAAATCACTAACGTAGATTGAGGTTAAATAGGAATCCGTTGTAAAGTCCTTAGTAATTGCTATCTTTGTTTTACTAAGCACGTGATATGAAACGGGCGCTGAGTTTAGCTCCACGCTATCGTTGCGAATATCAAAATAATAACCGTCAAGCGTTTCAAGAATTATTGTAACGCGATAGGTTTGTCCCTGCTCAAATTTCTTGCTCGCATCCCATTTACTGAAATACGTGCCTGTTTTATATGACCAGTTTACCTCGGTTATGCTATAAGCCATCTTTTCACGGCTCAATTCCGTGTCGGGCAGCTCACCGATTTTCGGCTCTTCAAAATCGCCGACGCCGATATCGAAAATCGGCACCTCTTGCGCGCTTGCCGTGATACGTGATGCAATCATAATGCCAAATGCGCAGAAAATTGCAAAAATCACAGCTAACATACTAAATACTCTGTTGTTTGATTTAGCTTTCATCTCATTCTCTCCTTTTTTTATTTTTCCCCTCCCCATATGGGAAGGGGAAATGAGGTTGTGCTTGTGTTATTTGTTATATTTTATTTCTTTTTAGCAAAAATTGCTTTTAAGTCCTGAAAGGTTTTTTTCTTAATTACAAACCAAACGAGTGCAAATATGCCAACACCCAAAGCAGCTACCGTAACTGTACCGCCTGCTATGCAGCCGAGGACAATTGCGATAATCGCGCCTGTGCCAAGTCCCTTTTTCTTATCTATGTCCGGGTCTTGGGGGTCGGTTGGGTCTGTCGGTGTGTCGGGATTTATAGGGCTCATTTGATATTCACAGGTATCGCACTTGCCGTCTTTGTTTCCGTCCGCGTGCTCACCAAGCTCGCCGTATGCTTCGCCACAGGTTGCACATTTTGCCTTTTCAGTACAGGTTGCATTTCCGCCTGCACAAGCTGCAAGCTTGCCGTACGGCTCGTGGCAAATATCGCAAATTGATTTTTCTTGGCAGGTTGAAACACCACCCTCGTGGTAGCTCCAGTCAGCAATCTCTGTGCAGCCTTCATAGCTGCAAGCTAATGCGCAGATAAATTCGTCCTGATATTCGTAAACCTCAAATTTGTGGTCCGCATAATATTCCGCACCGCACTGTGTACATTTACCCTTGGTTTGGCAGGTCGCATCACCGCCCCAGTGCTCAACGTTCATCTGCCACTCTTCATTCGGATCGGGACAGCCCGACACAATGCACGGCTGCCAATGGCTGTATTCATCGCTATCCCATACAGTATCGCTGTACTGATGCTTGTGGATAGCGGTCACCTCGCCCGTATATGCATATCCGGCTGAATGTGTAGCCTCCTTGCCGTAGACGTAAACGGTACGGTTCTCTGCGTCATCAAATACAAAGCCGCTCTTTGGGGTGAACAAAATGTAATACTCGTAAACCGTTCCCTCAACGTATGTATCATTGCCTTGCATTTCCGTGCCTGTTTCCTTCGGCCACCACATAATGCTTATTTTTTCAACGCCGTCAACGCGTATAACTTCTTTAATTATGTTGCCCTGCTCATTCGTAATATACTGCATTATTCTCTCTTCGCCATCCTTTGGAAGTGGCATTTTCACGTTAAATACAGTAACTACGTTGGAAATAACGTGCTGCTCGCCGATGCCGCATTTACCGTCAACCAAGGTAACCTTACAGTTAACATAGCTGTCCCTGTCAGCGGTGGTTACGGTATATGACATCTTAGTTGCGCCCTTTATTTCCTCACCGTTTTTATACCATTGATAGAACACGGTTTGATAGGTTGGGTTTGCTTTGTCGTAAGCGTTTTTGAAGGTGCCGCTTTCCGCACACATCTTTTCAATATCAACCGTCAGAGTAACGCCGATGCCTATTGCTCCGTTTGTCTTGTAATAAACGGGGAAATCCGCCGCGGGAACGGTGAATTTATAGAAGAAGCGACTTGTTGCGTCAACATTATCGTCCATTAAAACGTCATTTACATAGACTTTTGCGTTGTAAGGAATGTTAGCCTCACCTGTCTGCAAAAGAGTACCGATAAGAATATAGGTCTTTCCTGGGATTAAAATTGTTTTTTGAACGTCAAGCTTGGTCTGAGCGTTGCCCTCGCAAAGAAACAGGCTTTCGGGGTCAATTGATACACCCGGTGTCGCGGAGGATACAGAAGGCGCCTTTCCGCCTACATAAAGCTCGCTTGCGTTAAGATATATTTGATATAAATGGTTATAGCACTTGTGTATATCTCCGTATGCGGTTTTGCCGCCTACCGTTACGGTTACGTAGAAGGAACTTCCCTTATCCTCTGCCGTGAAATTGTAAACAGGCTTGTTAGCACCCTCAATTGCCTCGCCGTCCTTGTACCATTGATAAGCAACGGTGCCTGATTCAAACGCTGCCTTGAACTCTGCGCTCTGTGCGCACATAAGTGATGTGTCAAGCTCAATTAAACCGCCTATGCCGAGCTGCGCGGTTTGTGCGTTATAAACCGCAGGGAACGGATTTTCTGAAAGAGCGTCAAACTTATAGTCTATAATTGCATATCCGTAGTTTGAAGTGACATTGGCTTGCTTTGTGTTGACAGTTGCCGCCACGGTATCTGCGAATTTATGCTCATCGGGAGGATAAACGAGTATTTTTAATTCATAGGTTTTGCCCGGCTTGAAAATATCGTTTTCTTCCATTTTGATAAGGTTTTCGTACCATTCAACCGTTTCAAGCTTTACGCCGCCGTCCAAGGTAATCTCGGTGTTGTATGCCTTTTCACCCACAACGATATCGCCAACGGTAACGCTCACGGATTTTACGCTTTCCTTACCGTAGTAAGCCGCGATATATACGGGGGCGGCTGGCATAGTGAACGTAGTCTGTGCACTATACCAATCTTCAAGTGCCACTCCGTTTGTGTCCCAGCGAACGAATTCCATACCGCTTTCAGCAGGCTCTGCGGTTATGGTAACGGTCTGCCCGTAGCAAATCTCAGTAACGGTGTTGCCGCCTATTGTGGCAGTTCCGTTTTGGATATCTATGGGATATTTCTTTTCATATGAAATAACACTTACTGTGTTTGAAAACAGAGGATTTTCAACTCTGTAAAGAGCGCGCGAATATCCGTTTTTATACCAATAATAGCTCTTGCCTGCTTCGATAGCAGAGAATTGGTTGCCCGCATCGGAAAAATATATATCCTCTTCCTGCTTTATTCCGTTGATTATAAGCTCGTGAGTGGAGGAGGAGAACGCGCCAACCTGTGACTCGTGCACCTGTATGCCCGTATTGAAATAAGCATTATTTACGGTCAGCTCGCCCGAGCTCTCGGAATAAAGCGCGCCGTAGCCGTCCACAAATACGGTAGCAGTACTGTCACCAACCCTTGTGCCTATTTGAACGCCGCCGTCAAGAGTAAGGGACGATTGTCCTTCAAAATATAATGCAAAGCCGTTTGTTACTGTGTAATCACCGCCGTCAAGCGTTACCTTCGCGCTATCGGCAGCGTAAACAACCGTACCGGTGTAGGCGTTATGCATAACCACGTCCGTTGCTATAAGCGAAGAGTCATCCGTTACGGAAACAACACCCCTTGAGGTGCGACTGTCCGCATACCAGTTTTCAAAGGTTATTCTACCGTTTTTGATCTCAAGATTTGAGCTGCCCGATACGGCGATCATTGAAAACTTGTCCGTATAGAACTCGTTATCATAGTTACCGACCAAGAGTCTGTTTCCGTTCAGGTCAAGGACGTAATCCTTTCCGCCGTCGAAGACAAGACGATGCTTTGTCGGTAGCTCATCATCGGGAACTGTGTCCTTTATATCATTTTTCAATTTGATGTGTGTCTTGTCTGCGTTTACCGCATTGAGAAGCTCCTCGAAGGTTGAAACCTCGGTTACCTCCTCGTTAATCCCCTCACCGTTTTCCTGTGCAAATGCAAGAGTTGCATATAACGGTACTATGGCAAGCACCATAAGAAGCACAAGTAAAAGTGACAAAATTTTTGACTTGAATTGCTTTTTCATTTTTCTCTCTCCTTTGTAAAATGGATTTTACATCTTAATTTTATCACTTATATATTATAAAATCATTCACCCGCGCGGGTGAAATATGGGTGAATCGGGGCGATTTTGGGTGATTTATTACATTTTGCGCGGGGGAGAATATCAAAAAACAGACACAGGGTCGCGTATTTTGAAAAATCAGCACATCAACGCACAGCTCTGCCCCACCGTTAAATATCTGCATCAAGGCGCGCAAAAAAGCCGAAAACTCGCATACGAATTTTCGGCTTTTTTATTTAATTTTTAAGTGTAACTCAGACACGTCTGACGGTTATTTTTGAAATTTGGCATATATCTCGTCCCTGCTTGAAACCCCAAGGGCGCGATATAGCATACCTGTATGCGTTTTTACAGTATTTTCGGAAAGGTGCAGCTCGGCGGCTATTTCCTTTCTGCTCTTTCCGTCAAGAATTTTTTCAAGGATTTCCATCTGTCTTGGTGAAAGGGTTGTGTCCTCGGGCAGTGAAGAAAGAATCACGCGGATTTTCTCCGCCCTTGTCATTGTGTCAACCACGATAATAGGCGACTTCTCTGCTTCGGTATGTGCCACATCCTTTTTGTGGACGTAATCCTGGAGCATCCAATAGACAAAGAAGAACACAAACTCACTCATAAGATACGACACGGAAAGAAATTCAAAATTCCACGTTATCAGCTTTTCAACAATCCACATTCCGATATTACCGATAACGACGGCAAGCATCAGCCCAACAAGCTTTTGCGATTTTCCAATCTTTTTGCGCAATGAGATACTGATTATCACTATCATTGATACAAAATACGAAAGCACGTATATTAAATTTGTCGGGTGCAAAAAGCCGTATTCCTTAACGAGCTTCGCCGCGCCGTCAACCTGTATAAGCTCAACACTCTTGTAGTACCAATCAAGGTGTCCTGTGGTAAGCACCAATGAAAACATCAAAAACGCAACGCCGGCAAGCACGTATTTTACCCATTTTTTGTAGGAAAATCCCGAAACGCGCGAGATAATCATAAACATACAAAGGGGAACAAAGACTTGCCCGAAATATACGATTTTATTTGCTATAAGCGCAAACTCCACCGTTTTTGAAAGTGACAAAAGAAGATACCCAAAATTTACAACGCTAACAACAAAATAAAGAGCAAGGAGCCACGGCTCACTCTGCTTTTTTCTGACAAATACAAAATATCCGATAGGCAAAAGCAGCGATAATGCAAAAATCACGCTATAAGCTACTGTCACGTCTTCCCCTCCTTTAGTTCTTTTTATGTAATTATATCACAAACGAGACAAAAAAGCAAGGCGTGACGGTGATTTAGCGAAATGTTACCATCGTTTATATAAAATCGAGCCTCCCAAGCGTATGCTCTCAACGCAGGAATTGACTTTTTGAAAGAAAGGCGGTATAATATCTAAAAACACAACTTATAAGGAAGACAAAATGAAAAACGTATTTTTAATTGGTGATTCTATAAGGTACGGTGCGAGCGCCAACCCCGACTACCAAACCGAGGGCAGCACGGGCTACGGCGTTTTCGTTGCAGATATGCTGAAGGGAGTGGCGAATATTTTCGCACCCGATGACAACTGCCGCTTTGCACAGTATACCCTTAGGTATCTTTACGATTGGGCAAAGACGGTCGAGGCGGAGAAAATTGACGTTGTGCATTGGAACAACGGGCTTTGGGACGTGTTAAGAATCAACGGAGACGAGCCGCTAACGCCCTTAGACGTATATAAAACAATGCTTTCACGCGTTTGCGACTCAATAAAAAAGCTATTCCCCAATGCAAAGATAGTTTTCGCGCTCTCAACATCCGTGGTTGAAAATTGGGCAAGGGAGGATTTTTGCCGCTACAACTCCGACATTGAAAAATACAACGCGGCGGCGGTTGAGGTTCTTTGCCAAAAGGGCGTTATAATTAACGATTTATACTCTGTTAGCCGCGGGCTTGACGAAAGCTATCACGCGGACTGGGTGCATTTTAATGAGGAGGGCTCGAAAATTCTTGCCCACGCGGTTGCTGAAAAAATACTTTCCTTATAATTGACATTCCAAAATAATAGTTGTATAATATTTTTAAGCAACGCAAAAAACAAAGGGAGAAAGAAAAATGAAGGATTACAAAAACGTAGTTATTTTCGACCATCCGCTCATCCGCCACAAAATTGCGATTTTGCGTGATGAAAAAACGAGCATGAAGGAATTTCGTGAGCTTGTTGAGGAAATCACAACTCTTATGACATATGAAAGCTTAAAGGACGGCGTGCCGACAACCGAAATTGAGGTTAAAACTCCGCTTGAATCCTGCCGCCAAACCGTTGTCAAGGACAATGCTATAGCCATTGTGCCTATTTTACGTGCAGGACTCGGTATGGTAAACGGCGTGCACGTGCTTTTCCCGTCTGCAAGGGTTGGACATATAGGTATGTGCAGAAACGAAGAAACACTACAGCCCGACACGTACTACTGCAAGCTGCCCGACGGAATTGAAGAAAAGCTCGTCTTGGTTGTTGACCCTATGCTCGCAACGGGTGGCAGCGCCTGCGACGCTATTAAGCTACTCAAGGACAAGGGCTGCAAGCATATCAAATTTATGTCTATCATCGGCGCGCCCGAGGGCGTTGCGCGAGTTGCCGAAGCGCACCCCGACGTTGACATCTACGTCTCCACCCTCGATAGATGCCTGAACGAAAACGGCTACATCCTCCCGGGCCTCGGCGACGCAGGAGACCGCCTTTTCGGTACGAAATAATATGCAGAAAGAGAGGCTTCGGCTTTGCCGAGTCCTCTCTTTTTGTTATGCTTTGGTGTTTTATTGTTCGGTGGGTTTTACAACGGGCTTGCCGTCCTTATCGAGCAGCACGGTGAGTCCGCCTGCGTAGCCGCTTGAGTGATACAGGTAGTTTACTCCCGTTTCCTTATCAACCCAAATTTCTATAGCTCCCGCGCCTTGGGTGTAAATTTTTTCAAATCTTTTGTCCTTTGCCATTATTCCATCCTGCCTATTTTTTATCGAATTTTTCAAGGCTGTCCCAAATGCCGAGCATATACATTATACCAAGGGCGCGGTCGTAAAGACCGTAGCCCGGGCGCACGCTTCCAGGTCCCTCTCCCCAAAGGTGTCTGCCGTGGTCGGGGCGGATGTAGCCCTTGTAGCCGCAATCGTGGTACGCCTTCATAATATCTAAAATTCCCGTGTCACCGTCACAGTCACGGTGGCTTGCCTCGGAGAAATCTCCGTTTTCAAAATGCTTTACGTTTCTTACGTGCGCAAAGGCAATGCGGTCACAGTGCTTATAAATAATATCAGCAACGTTGTTATTCGGGTCTGCGTTTAAGCTGCCCGAGCAAAGCGTTAAGCAGTTGTATTCATCATCAACCATTTTTAGGAAGCGGTCAATGCTCTTTTCATCTACGAGCAAGCGCGGCAAACCAAAAATATCCCACGGTGGGTCGTCCATATGGATTGCCATTTTTATATCGCACTCGCGGCATGTTGGCATAATTGCCTCAAGGAAGTATTTTAAGTTAGCCCACAGCTTTTCGTGGTCAACGCCCTCGTACGCGCGGAAAAGCTCGTCAAGCCTTGCCATACGCTCAGGCTCCCAGCCCGGGAACGACATATTATATTTCTCGGTGAAATCAAGAATATACTTCGCCATAGCGTTATAATCGTCTTGAATCATATTCTTTTCGTAGAAAAGCGCGGTTGAGCCGTCTCCCACGGGGTGGAAAAGGTTGCTCCTTGTCCAGTCGAAAATTGGCATAAAGTTATAGCAAATTACCTTAACGCCGAATTTTGAAAGGTTTTTTATCGTCTTTTTGTAGTTTTCAATATATAAATCGCGCGTCGGCAAGCCGATTTTGATATCGTCGTGCACGTTTACCGATTCGACAACGTCCATATTGAAGCCGTATTCGTCGAGCTGCTTTTTCACCTCGGCAATTTCGTCTTCCTCCCAAACCTCGCCCGGCATTTTGTGGTGAAGCGCCCAAACAATGCCGTCAACGCCCGGGATTTGCTTTATATCAGATAACGTGATACGGTCGTTTCCCTCGCCGTACCATCTAAAGGTCATTTTCATAAAAGCTCCTCCGTTTTTCTTTTTCGCACATATTATATCACATCTTTAGTCAAAATTCAACCTTGGGTGTGCCTATAAAGACAAGTTTAATATTGAAAAGAATATATTTATATGGTATAATTTAGAAAAAGGTGGTGTTTTTATGGAAAAATATGCATGGAAGGCAAAAATCGTTGACGGTGCACTTGAGGAATACGTAAGGCGACACGATGCAATTTGGGACGAAATGAAATCGGTGCTTAACGAAGCGGGCATTATCAACTACACAATTTGGAACGTGGGCAACGAGCTTTTTGGCTACTACGAATGTAAAAAGGGCGTGGAATATGCCGCCAAGGTGCAATCAGAAAGCCCCGTGGTTGAGCGCTGGAACGAATATATGAAGGACATTTTGATAATGGAAATGGACCCCGAAACAGGCGCACAGCCAAGGCTTAATTGCGTTTTTTCGTTCAACTGAGCGCACGCTTTTCAAGTATGCATATACTAATAAACTAAAGGAGGGGCAATTATGACCGATATTTGGAACAATTTCGTAAGCATTTTTAATCAGTACATAATAGATTTTAGCTGGGTTTCTGTAATTTTGAGAATAATTTTAGCCGTTTTGGTTGGCGGTATTATCGGAAGCGAGCGAGGCAGAAGCGGCAGCCCCGCAGGACTAAGAACTCATATTCTTGTGTGCGTCGGCTCGGCAATGACAGCGCTTATCAGCGTGTTTATCGCAAAGAACGGTGACTTTGGCGATATTGCAAGAATCCCTGCACAGGTTATCTCAGGCATAGGCTTCCTCGGCGCGGGAATGATTATCGTTAAAAAGAATAACGTAATCACAGGTCTTACCACTGCGGCGGGAATGTGGGCAACCGCAACGATTGGCATCGCACTTGGCTACGGCTTTTATCTCGGCGCGCTTATTGCGACTGCGGCGTGCATCTTCACCGCGGCATTTTTAACCCGTCTTGAGCGCCGCACGAAAAAATCTATACACGTTTACGCAGAAATCTCCGAGGCTGAAAAATCGGGCGCTATCACGGAGGAAATCCGCGCACTGCTCGGCAAGGAGGCGCTTATCGAGGTTTCAAGACCGCGCAGCGGCACAAGCGGCAACGTAGGGCTTTACATCACGGTAAGCACACAAAACGCCGCACCGAACTGCCGCGAGCATATTGAAAAAATAGACGGTATTTTCTTCGCAATTTTAGAATAAAGGGAGGAAGCAATGGAAAAGAAGCAACCAAGGGTAAATTGGCGCGGCGGACTTATCTACCTGCTTTTGACGCAAACAGAGGTGCTTGCCTGCGCGTTTTTCCTATCCCTTGCGATATATCCGATTCGCATGATTTTTGACGTTGGCATGGCGCGCGACCTTTTGGAATGTGCCCTGCTTATTATCATCGAGCTTGCTATCAGGTTTTTCATTTTCCTTGCGCTTTTCAAAAATCAGAAAAAACTAACATTTGGCTACTTCGCACAAGGCTACGGAACATCAGTTGGAGCGCGTCTTATCTTCTCTATTTTGACGAGCTTTGCCGCGTTTAGCGCAGGGCCGAGCGTTTTACAGCTTGGCACAGCCGTTGCCACCCACTTTACAAACAACGAAATAAAATCACTGCGCGACGTGCCGATGATGATTTATATTATCGTCTTCGTTCTTTTTGAGGCGCTTTCCTTGCTTATGGCAGTTTTAGCGAGTCGCCTGATGGAAAACAAGCGCGAGGAAGAAAGAAAAATGCTGATTAATAAATAGAAATATGAAAGTAATTGATTTAACACATACTATAAATGAAAATATAAGCGTTTTCCCGGGAACTGAGGCGCCGCGCTTGACGGAGGCAAACACGCACAGGCGCGACGGCTTTAAGGAAACATTAATTTCAATGTACTCACACTCGGGCACGCATATTGATCCGCCGTTTCACATTTTTGAAAACGGCAAAACGCTTGATTCATACGAGGCGGACGCATTTGTTGGGCGTGCGCTCGTTATCGACTGCCACGAGGCAACAATAGACGGTCAAATTCCGCTTTCTCTTATCAAAAAATACGAAAAAGTGGCAGGGAGTGTCGATTTTTTGCTGTTTTGCACAGGGTTTGATAAAAAATGGGGAACCGATGAATACTGCGAGGGCTACCCCGTTTTGTCGCTCGATGCGCTTGAATATATCATTGAAAAGGGATACAAGGGCATAGGCCTTGACACAATAGGTCTTGACCCGATTGACACGCTTGAGCGCCATCGTCTGCTCTTTTCAAAAAGCGATATCATAAACATCGAAAACCTAAAAAATCTCGATTTGTGCATCGGCAAGACATTTACCTTTGTGTGTCTGCCGCTGAAAATTGAAAATTCCGACGGTGCAAGCGCACGCGCCATTGCCATTATGGAGGACTAAGTGAACACTATTAAGATTGAGAAAAAGCAAGTAAAGCTTATCGCCCACAGGGGTCTTAGCGGAATTGAGGTTGAAAACACGAATGCCGCCTTTGTTGCGGCAGGCAACCGCTCGTACTACGGGGTGGAAACCGATATATACAGGACAAGCGACGGACATTTCGTCATCGGTCACGACGATAACTACACTCGCATCTCGGGCGAGGAAATTTATCTTGAAAAGACGAGCCTTGCCGAGCTTGAAAAGATAGTCTTTTTTGACAAGGACGGGGATAAAATCCGCGCGGATTTGCGCCCTGCCCGCTTGGAGAGCTATTTAAAGATTGTAAAAAAGTACGAAAAGCACGCGGTTTTGGAATTAAAGTCCGACTTTACAGATGAGGAAATTGCAAAAATCATAGAGATTGTAAAAAGCTACGGCTATCTTGAAAATACCACGTTTATTTCGTTTATCTACGGCAATCTCACAAAAATCAAAAAGCTTTTGCCAAACCAAAGCGCACAGTATCTGTTTTGGAAAATAACCGACGAGGAAATTGCGCGCCTATCCCGTGATAAAATCGACGTTGACGTTTGGGTAAAGGAGCTAACGCGCGAGCAAATTGAAGCTTGCCACAAGGCGGGCTTAACTGTAAACTGCTGGACGGTTGACACCGCCAAAGAAGCGGAAAAGCTCGTTGACTGGGGCATTGACTTTATTACAACAAACATATTAGAATAAAGGGGGTGACACATTAAGGCACAACCATAAACCACAAAAAGAGAAAAACTACCTATATGCGGTATCGTTTGAAAAATAAGGTTGAAAAGCTCCGCTTTTCTTCATTTGTGTGGTTTATTATCGCCGATTTTTGCTCTACCGTACACAAGTACGCCTACGCTTAAAAATCGACGATTTCTGCTCTTAATCTGTCAACCCCCGAGTCCTTTTGGGGCAGCTCATTAACAATAAAAAGCAGAATTTCACGGTGAAATTCTGCTTTTTGTCATTGTTTAGACGAAACCTATTGATTTTACTGGATTCTTAATGAGCCAGCCCCTTTATTTAACTGTTTAATTTTCTCGATTTTTACATCATTTTTTTTGACTGCGGCGGTCTTTACTCCGCTTTTTTCCATTCAAACGTCTCATCCATAAATTTTATCATTTCGCCTTCCAAGTCCTCGCCTTCAGATGCTATATAATCTCGGTCAAAGTCATACTGGTAACAATATACTATGCTATTGCTTTCATCATCAAACCCTATCAGCGCAAAGGAATGAGCTGCACCCCAGCTTGCGTATGCTTCGTCGGCAATTATTCTCAAATAATACCCTTTATAGTAAAGCTCTGTAACAGGTATTTGATAATCTCCGTTTACAATTATTGGCTCGTCAATAAAATCGGAAGAGCTCAAAAGCTCTTGCTTTTTGCTTTCATAAACAGATTCATCATACTCCACAAACAGAGCCAAGCCGTTGCTGAAAAAGTTCATAAATACCGAATACACATACGTTTTGTGGGAATAGTGAATTGAGTTATAGTCGGACAAGGAATCCAAGCTTGGCATAAACCTTGAGGCATTTCCGTATTGCATAACGTCCTCTGCGTATTCTGAAATGTCGTTATCAGCCTTTTCGTAATGGTCGAATCTTACAAAATAAACCACAACCAAAATAAATACGGCTACAGTAATTCCAATTATCGCGCCGACAAGACCGATTATAAATTTTTTCGTCACCGTCGGCTTTGCTTTATAGGAGTTTATTTTTTCGTAATCTATGCTTGGCGCTTGGTATTTTCCAAAATCCGATGCATCTTTTTTCTCCTTTACATTATCAGGGTCACCGTTTGCTTTCGGGGGATTTTTTCTTTTACGGCGTTCTTTTTTTAGAACTACAGTCCCCACTATACTGTCATCAATAGATTGTCCGCGAATAAGAATAACAAACATATTCACATAAACAAAGGCGGGAATTATAAACCAAATGCCTGTAAATGCAAGATTTCTCAGCAGCTTTTTCCACATTTTAGTTGGCTTGGCAGTCCTTTTGTCTACAATTATAAGTCCCATAATTCTTTTTCCAAGACTCCTGCCAAATCCTATAATATCGTGGAAGCTTATATATGTAAATAGCGTGCCCAAGATAAAAAGTATGCTTGTTGCACCCTCCTTGTTAGCCGCGGTTAAAAGTTTATAAACAATCGTCGCAATTATATAGGCAAGCGACATAGCAATTGAGAGGTCAATAATCCACGCGCCTAAATATCTTAGCTTTACGCCCGTGGAGGCATACGGCTCTATTTTTTGTAAATATTCATATCTTTCGTTTATGCGCTTTACAGCTTCATCATTTATTCTTCCTTCATCCAAAAACTGCCCAGCCATAAGCTCCTCTGAGCGTACGCCTAAGATTTTTGCAAGCTGAAAAAGAACCTCAACGCGTGGCTTGGAGCTGCCGTTTTCCCATTTGGAAACTGCCGCAGGTGTAACACCGAGCATGTTGGCAATTTCAAGCTGTGTCATTCCTTTGCTCTCGCGTAGCATACAAATAAAATTCCCAAAATTATAATCGTTCATTGTCGGCGCCTCCTTTTCCAATCAAATTATATCACACGGGTAGATGAAACTCAATAAAATCCGTGTTGAATTTCAGTTGATATTTCCATTTCGCAGCTCTTTTGCATTAATTTTAAGCAAAAATAAATAAAATTGAGACACGTCTCGCCGTTTTTGCTTTTCATATTGAAAAACGACACCAAACGGTGTCGTTTTATTCCGTTGGGGCTTTGCCGAAGCGTTTTTTGTATAGGCGGTAGAAGGACGAGTAGTCATAAAAGCCGCACTCGTGGCACGCTTCGATAACGCCCTTGCCGCGGCTCACCTTTTTGTTAAAGAGAATCAGTCGCTTGGCTATTATGTAGCTATGCACTGAGGTGCCAGTTGCGTTTTTGAAAATGCGCGACACCTGCGAGGGGCTAAGGTGCGCCCAGGCTGCAATTTTTTCAATTGTTATATCGCTTGTTAAATTATCGTTTACATAATTTATTATTTCTCTGTCGCGTTGCACCTCGCCGCCGTTTTCCTCCTTTTTGGAAAACGCGCTCGAAATATCACAAAGGAGCGACAAAAGGCTTGGCAAAACGCCGACCTTTTCGTTTATATATGCGCTTTCCTCAATCATTCTTTCAAAATAAGTAACGGGCATAGTTGACAGCTCACTTGGCGTATACATATTTTTCTCTCCAAGCGCGCGCTTCCTGTACGGAGAAAGCAGTTCAGCGGAAAAGCAGGCGCGTGAAATGACGGACGGCGCAAAATTAAGCACGTATCTTTCGTACTCGGTGCTTTTGTTTACAACGAGCTTGTGCGTTTCACTTGAGCGCATAAGCATAACCGCACCTGCGCGCAGCTTGTATAAATTTCCCTCAACCATATAGTCAACGTCGCCCTTAACCAAGCAAAAAAGCTCGTACGTATCGTGAATGTGAGGCAAAAAGTCCTCGTCACGCGGCGCTTTGTCTATCGAATGAGAAAATTCAATTCCGTAAAGCTCAATTTGATGTAATATTGCCATTTTTTAGTCCCCTCGCTTCCTTTTACTTTACTTTATCACAATATGACAAGAAATACAATATAATTTGATATAAAATACAATTGTATTGTAAATTTTCTTATTATATAATAGGTGGTGAAGGGGTGCGTCTAACCAAGCTACGTTACTTTTGCGCCCTTTGGAGGAAACAAAATGGATTTTTATAAAATGAAGGACTTTTTCACCTCATCTCTTGCCTCCCCCGAATCGTGGGAGAAAAAAAGAGAGGAGATAAAGTCACTTATATTAAACGAGGAATACGGCTCGTTTGACCCCTTGCCCGCGCCCGAAATTTTGGTCAAGAGGCAGGATATTAACTTCGCGAGCAAGGCAGATTGGGACCGCGTGAGCTTTACCTTTTCGCTCGGCGAAAAAACGCACACGGTTGAAACAGAGTTAATTTTACTTAAAGATGAGCCGCTTGACAAGCCGTTATTTATTTATATTGATTTTTCAAAGGAAACGCCGTCAAAATATCTACCCGTCGAGGAAATTCTTGACAGCGGATGCGGAATTTTCAAGGTTTACTACGAGGATATTACAACCGATAATGGGGATTTTGAAAACGGTCTTTGCGCGCTCCTTTCGGGCGGCGGCGAGGAGTACGGCAAAATTGCCGTTTGGTCATATTTTCTAAGGGTAATGGCGGACTATATCCGTTCGATATGTCACACAGGCACGCTTGGCGTTGTAGGTCACTCACGCCTTGGAAAAACCGCCTTGCTTACCGCGGCGCTTGATGAGCGCTTTGACATTGCCTGCGTGAACGACAGCGGCTGCTCGGGTGCTTCTCTTTCCCGCTTTAAGAGCAAGGGCGAGGAAACGATAAAGGACATTGTGGGTACGTTCCCGTTTTGGTTCAAGAAAAAATATCATTCATACGTGGACAATGAGGAAGCCTTGCCGTTTGACCAGCATATGCTCCTTGCGCTCGTTGCGCCGAGATGCGCGGTTATCGGCTGTGCGGAGCTTGACTACTGGGCGGACAACGACGGCGCGTACGCCTCCTGCCTGCTTGCAAACGGAGCTTGGGGAGTATACGGAAAGCAAGGAATTTTGCCTTGCCCCGTAACTTATGCGGAGCTAACAAAGGAAAGCCCACATCCTACCCTGCTTGGCGGTGAGCTTTGCTACTACATTCGCTCGGGCTCGCACTTTCTCTCCCGACACGATTGGCACAAATATATAGAAAAAATAAAGGAGCTTTGATATGGGACTTAAAAATAAGCTTGCAGTAATTACAGGTGCGGGAGGCGTGCTTTGCTCCGCATTTGCAAAATGTCTTTCACGCGAGGGTGTGCGCGTTATGCTGCTCGACCTTAACTACGAGGCGGCAAAGACAGTACGCGACGAGATAATAAACGACGGCGGTATTGCCGAGGCGTATGAGTGTAACGTGCTTGAGCGCGACTCACTTGAATTCGTTCATAACGATATACTAAATAAATACGGAAAATGCGATATTCTTCTAAACGGTGCGGGCGGAAACAACCCACGCGCAACGCTTGCAAAGGAATACTACCAAAAGGGTGACGAAAAATTAAACGAGGAAAAAACCTTTTTCAATTTAGCGCCAAAGGATTTCGGCTTTGTTTTCGACCTTAACTTAATGGGCACGCTGCTTCCAACACAGGTTTTTGCACAGGATATGCTTGAAAACGGCGGCAATATTATAAACGTTTCTTCAATGAACGCGTTCCGTCCTCTTACAAAAATCCCCGCATACTCGGCGGCAAAGAGCGCGGTTTCTAACTTTACAGAATGGCTTTCCGTTTATTTTGCGGGCGCGGGCATCCGCGTAAATGCGATAGCACCCGGCTTCTTTGTAACTAAGCAAAACGAAGCGCTCCTTTTCAAGGACGGCGAGCCAACACCGAGAACGGAGAAAATTTTGCGCGCAACACCTATGGGTCGCTTTGGCGAACCAAGTGAGCTTTTCGGCGCACTCCTTTTCCTTGCTGACAACGAAAAATCAAGCTTCGTAACGGGTATTATCATTCCCGTTGACGGCGGCTTTAGTGCTTATTCGGGGGTATGATATGAGACTTTGCGGTTTTGCGGATGAAGCAGATAGCTTCCTTAGCGGACAAATAAAAGCGCTTCGGCGCAACGGAATGAAGCTCCTTGAAATTCGAGGAGTGGACGGGGAAAACATTTCCGTTATAAAAACAGAAAAGCTAAAAGCAATAAAAAGAGAGCTTGACGAAGCGGGCATTAGCGTTTGGTCAATAGGCTCTCCCATCGGAAAAACCGACCCCTGTGTCGATTTTGACAGTCATATTGAAAAATTCAAGCACGTATGCGAGGCATCAGAAATACTTGGAGCTGAGCGAATCAGAATGTTCAGCTTTTTCACCAAGGACGAAAAAACTGCGCTTTCTTCACTTGAAAGGCTACTGAAAATCACACCGTCTGGCATTGTGCTTTGCCACGAAAACGAAAAAGGAATTTTCGGCGACGACTACGAGTCCTGCCTTAAGATCCACAAGGAGTTCCCCGAAATCAAGGCGGTTTTTGACCCTGCAAACTTTGTCCAATGCGGTGTTGATACCAAGGCGGCTTGGGATGCACTCAGCCCGTACGTAAACTATATGCACATAAAGGACGCACTTGCAAGCGGCGAGGTTGTGCCTGCAGGCAGTGGAATTGGCAACGTAAAATATCTTGTAGAAAAATACGCAAAGATGGGCGGCGAGGTTTTGACGCTTGAGCCGCACTTAATGGAGTTTTGCGGACTTAGTGAGCTTGAAAACGGTGAAAGCATGGCAAAAAAGCCCGTCTTTACCGATACAAACGTGGCGTTTGACGCGGGAGCTGACGCACTAAAAGCAATTCTTGATGAATTAAATTTGAAATATTAGAGGTAAATTATGAAGGTTGGAGCACAGTTTTACACATTAAGAGATAAATGCAAGGACACCGCGTCCTTTGCAGAGTCACTTGCGCGCGTTGCCGACATTGGCTTCACCGAGGTGCAAATTTCGGGCGTTTGCGCATACGAGCCAGAGTGGCTAAACGAGCAATTAAAGAAAAACGGTCTTACCTGTGTCCTTACACACTGGGGACCCGAGGACGTGCGCGACAACACCCTTGAGGTTATTAAAAAGCACGAGGTTTTCGGATGCAAGAACATCGGTATCGGCTGTATGCCCGGTTGGGTGAGCTGGGAAAACTACGTTGCATTCGCACGTGATTTCAAGGAGCCTGCAAAAATCATAAAGGAAAACGGCGCAAAGCTCTTTTATCACAATCACGCGTTTGAATTTGCACGTACGCCCGACGGTGAGCGTTACTTTGACAAAATTTTGAAGGTATTCTCCCCCGAGGAATTAAGCATCACGCTCGACACATACTGGGCGGCGCTTGCAGGCGTTGACCTTTGCGACCTCATTCCGAGCTTAAAGGGTCGACTTGAATGCGTGCATTTAAAGGACCTTGCGGTAAACGCGGTTGAAAACGCACCCCGTATGGCTGCAATCGGCGACGGAAACATTAATTTTGAAAAGCTGCTTCCACTCTTTGAAGCATCAGGCACAAAGCATTTACTTATCGAGCAGGACGACACTCAGGGCGAATGTCCGTTTGAATGCTTGAAGAGAAGCTATAAAAATTTGAAAGCGATGGGATTATAATATGGAAAAAATCAGACTTGGAATTATTGGATGCGGTAACATCGGCAAGGTACACACGGACAACATTGTCAGCGGAAAATGCCCCGAGGTTGAGCTTGCCGCCGTTTGCGATTTAAAAAAGGAGCGCCTTGATGAAATTTTGGAAAAGGCGCCTAACGTATCCGTATTTTACGATGCGGAGGAAATGATGGACTCAGGCCTTATCGACAGCGTTTTGGTTGCCGTGCCTCACTACGACCATCCGAAATATGCAATTATGGCACTTAAAAAGGGACTTCACACGTTGATTGAAAAGCCTGCGGGCGTTTATACAAAGCAGGTTATGGAAATGAACGAGGTGGCAAAGGAGTCAAACGCGGTATTCGGAATAATGATGAATCAGCGCACAAACTGCATCTATCGCAAAATGCGCGAGATTGTAAAAAACGGCGAGTTGGGCGAAATCAAGCGCACAAGCTTGATAATTACCGACTGGTACAGACCCCAGGTTTACTACGATTCAGGCGACTGGCGCGCAACCTGGTCGGGCGAGGGCGGCGGCGTGCTTCTTAACCAATGCCCGCACAACCTTGACCTTTGGCAATGGATTTGCGGTATGCCGACAAAGATTCACGCAAAGCTCCACTACGGCAAGTGGCACGACGTTGAAATTGAGGATGACGTAAGCGCGTACTGCGAATACGCAAACGGCGCAACGGGTACTTTCGTTACCACAACGGGCGACACCCCCGGCACAAACCGTTTTGAAATCACACTTGAAAAGGGCAAATTAGTTGCCGAGGACGGCGTTCTTAAAATGTGGGTGAACGAAATGACCGAGAAGGAATTTTCACGCACAAACGATAATCCGTTTGCAAGACCGGGCTTTGAATACAGCGAGGTTGAAACCGACGGCGAAAATCCGCAGCACTCGGGCGTGCTTAACCAATTTGCTGATGCAATCTTGCACGGCGGCGAGCTTGTTGCGCGCGGCGAGGAGGGCATAAACGGCCTTACCATCTCAAACGCAATGCACCTCTCCTCTTGGCTTAACAAGGAAATTGACCTAACCACCTTTGATAGCGAGCTTTTCTACGAGGAATTAAAAAAGCGCATTGCAACCTCACGCCGCAAAACCACCATCAAGGAAGTCGGCACAGTTGATATGAACGCTTCATTCGTAAAAGACCATTATCATATGAAATAACAACAATTAAGGAACGTGTGTTGGGCACGTTCCTTTGCTTTTCTTCTTGAAAATGGCAGCAAATGTTCACATACTATTCATTGACAAAAACCGCATAGTTTGATATAATATTATAAACAACGCAATTTTGCGCGTATTTAATTCAGCTTAGCGAAAGGATTTACATATGAAAAAGAAAATTTTATCGGTTTTACTTTGTCTTACTCTTTGCTTGCCATTTGTGCTTGCCTCCTGCACTGTGCCGAATTTATGGCAGCCAAAGCCGGAGAAGGAAAAGACGTTTTTTGACGATATTTCCTGCTATTGGGACAAAAAAGTGGGCTACGACTCACAAAGCAGCTTTGTGCCAAGCGGTACGGTTGCAAAGGAAAACAGCAAATTTGTTTACACAACCGAGCTTGTTTACTCAAATGAGAGTGCGGGTATTTTAGTTGACAAAACAATATATCGCGTTTACAATATTGCAAGCGGCGCAATTATTTTTGAGGATTTTACCGACTTTGATATTAAAACCCTTTCCTATACCTCGGAGAGCAAGGCTATAAGTGTTGTTCTGCTTGACAAAATGGTTATGGTTACCAAAACCTCAAATTCCGATTGGACTGAAACTGCTTATTTCTATGATGAAAACGGAAACGAGCTGCTCTCTACCACCGACAAAGAGCTATCGGTAGTTGACGAGGACAGAATTATCCTTAATAAAAAGCTGTACGTTTTGAGTAACGGAAAGCTTGAAATGAAAAAGGACTTAAGCGATGCTTCCCTTGAGTTTTACCAAATGGTAAAGAGCCTTAGCTTCTTCGGCGACAGATACGTATATTTTGATACTGCCGCGCTGACCGCTTACGTATTTGACGAAAACTACGGTTTTCTTTACGAAAAAGCGCTAAAAGAGACACAGGGTAACACATTTAGTGAGGAAACGGACAGATATTTCACGCTCGCAAACGGCAATATTATCTTCCAAACAACATACTCGGTCGGTGATTATTCCGCCGCACTTGAGCCGTATACGTACGATTATATTTCGGGCGGAAAATGCTACAAGCTTGACACGTATCTTTTAGATATAAGATCAGGCAGCTACAAAATGATTGAGCTTCCTTATATTTTAAGAACCACCTCGGATGAGGGCGGCGCTTCCCTTCCCTACGGTGCGCAAAACATCGGCATCGGACAAAAAATTGACGGAAAGAAGCTTGTTAAAACAGGCGGCTCCGCATATACCTCGTTCCTTCTTTACAACAACGGCACTACAAAGGGCTTTCCAAATGTAGATGGCTCGGCTGAAATTACGGTTATCGGCGAGAACAGATTCATTACCCAAAGCGATTTTGGCGTAAAGCTTTACAATGAGAATGCAAAGCTCATCGGCGCTATCGGCTCGTATGTAGATTTCAACGAGAAATTTATCGTAACAGGCACAGCTATATTAAACCACAATCTTGAAATTGTTTATTCACTCACCGACAATAACGCCGCATACCTTGACTTAACCGCTGACTCCGTTTTGGTTATCGCATACGATAAGGAAGCAAAGGTTTCAACCACTTACCTCATTACCGACGGAAACGAGCCAAAATCAATAAGCGAATATTCCGATATTTTAGTTACTGACAACTTCTTCGTGCTTACCGAGGAAAAGGACGGCGGAAAAAAGATTATAATTTGCAAGACAAACGGCGATATAATTGGCGAGTATGCAATCAACGAAAACTCGGCAATGCAAAGCTACCGCGAATACGACGGATATACAATCCTTAAACCCGAAAATATAGAGGGAAAGCCATTCTATATTACTGTTTTCAAGACAGAAAAGCTATAAAAACAAAAGAGGGTGACACATTAAGGCACAACCATAAACCACAAAAGAACAAAAACTACCTATATACGGTATCGTTTGAAAAATAAGGTTGAAAAGCTCCGCTTTTCTTCGTTAATGTGGTTTATTATCGCCGATTTTTGCTCTACCGTACGCAAGTACGCCGACGCTTAAAAATCGACGATTTCTGCTCTTAATCTGTCAACCCCCGAGTCCTTTTTGGGCATCTCATTAAGAATAAAAAGCAGAATTTCTTGACGAAATTCTGCTTTTTGTCATTATTTAGACGAAACCTATTGATTTTACTGGATTCTTAATGAGCCAGCCCCTTTTTTGTTCAATTAGAAATTCAAATATGATGAAACAAAATCAGTTATAAACGTGATGTCATAGCCAAGCTCTGTCATTACAAGGTATGCGCCCGATACGAGCACAGCAATCGCTGCCATTACTATACAGAAGGTGGCAATCACGGTTAATATGTAATTCTTTATCTTTGCAAATATAAATGAAAGAATTGTGAAAACGCCGTAAACCTGTGTTGCCTTTGGTGCTTTGGCAGAATTGCAAATGGTAATTAACACGCCGAAATACGGTGGGCACATAAGCGTTAATAGAAGTAAGAAAAAGTTCACTCTATCCTTAGATTTTTTAGGCTTTTGCTTTTTCTCTGCCTTTACAGGCTCATCGCTTTCTTCGTTAACCTCTTCTGCTTGCTTTTTCTCTTTATTCTCGGCAACAACGATAGCCTTTTGTTCCTTTTCAGCCTTCTTTGCCGCTTCCTTTTCTGATTTTTTGTCAGCCTTCTCAGCCTTTTTGTCGGTTTTTTGCTCGACTGCCTCGGCTGGCTTTTCAGCTTCCTTCTCGGCGGGCTTTTCCTCCTTAGGTGCTTCTGCTTTTGCTTCTTGCTTCACATCAGCTATAGTCTGTGCAGGCTTTTCCTCCACCGTTTTCTTTGCTGTCTTTTTTGCTCTTGATGGCTTTGGTGCTGCCTCTGTCTCAGCTGCTTGTGGTGTAGGTGCTGCCTCTTCCTTCTTCTCCTCTACAACGCTTGGAGCAATATTTTCTTCCTTTTTCTCCGTTGCAGCATTTTTTGTCGTCCTTTTTTTCGGAGTTACGCTAACAACAGTCGGTGCTTTTTCCTCAACGATTTCCGCAGGTGCGCCGCAGTGAGTGCAGAATTTTGCGCCATCTTCAAATTCCTTGTTACATTTATTACAAATCATAGCCTGCTCCTCCTTACGCCATAATTGCGGAGAGGTCGATCACGCCCGCATAATAAAGAACAACCAAAACCGCCAAAATAAGCACAACTATAGCACATACAATCGCGGCTATGAGTTTTGGAATGAACCATTTTAAGAACCACGGCAAAATAGCGCAAAGGCCATACGTCCTTGCTGAACGCGGTTGAATATCAATTTTTGATGCCCACAAAACAAAGCCAAAGATCACACCCTGTGGCACAAAAAGCGACAAAAGAACAGTTAAAAACGCGATAGCCCCGCTAACGTGCTCGGGAATTTCAACGTTCTTAATCTTATTTTCTGTCTGGCAACCGCAGCCCGTGCAAACAACAGCCTCGTCATCAAGCTCTTTTTTGCATTTTTGACAAATCATATTAAGTCTCTCCTTATCAAGCGCCAAAATTTGGCGTACTATAAATTTATTTTATCACACTAAAGTATAAATGTCAAGGGGAGCTTTTGTCGAAATGATATCTTGTAAAAAGCACCTAAAAAGAAAAAGAGCGCATCCGCGCTCTTTTACTGCATACTGCCAAATAAAAATCCAAATATTACCGCATAGTAAGCAAAGTAAATTATTAAAGCAGCTATAAACACAACAATCTGCCAAATTATGCCAAGAATGCCAAAGGCAGTACCAACCTTAACCATTGTATGTGACTGACCGTTTTTCTTTTTATAAATAGCACCCGTTATAAAAGCGGCAATACTGCCTGCCAAGCCCCAGCTTAAAACAATCGAGGCAATACCCGTTGCCATACAAATAATAGCAAGCACAAGGCTTTTCTTCTTTGGCTTTTCCTCTACACAGTCGGGTGTGCATTTTGGGCATGCGCCGTTTACAAGCTCCGTGCCACAGTCCTTACAAAACATATTTTTTCTCCTTTACAAATTAATTTCAAATAGCGAACAATCCAAAAAGTATGAAGGTCATCCATACAAATACAATCACATAGCAAATTGCAAAATAAACAAGCAAAGCAATTGATTTTACAATAAGTCCTACAATGCCGAGTATTTTTCCCGCCTTGGTGAGCTTATTGCCTTTTCCCATTTTGCTCTCGTAAAGAACGGAAAACACAATGGCAGCTATACACGCAAGCGGATAGCCATAGCCAATCAAGCCTAAAATGGATGTGACCAATGACACAATGCTGAAAACCATCGCCGAAATCGGCTCTTGCTTTGGTTTTTCTTTTATGCAAGCAACTTCCTTGGGTTGCTCGTTTGCTTTCTCTTGCGCGCATTTTGGGCATGAGCCATCAATTAATTCTGTGCCGCAATGAATACAATACATAAAATCCCTCCCGTTTGTTGTTCTTATCTACATTTTAGCATAAGCTAACGTGTTTGTCAACAAGCAGGAGGGATTTTAAGCAAAGTGTCTGCGGTGGATGAGATGTGTATCAAAGCTCTACTTCAAGCAATTTGTCGAGCTCTGTGCCTGTTTCTGCTTTACATAGTGGCAAGCGTAGTTCTTGCCTTCCCCTTGAGGGGAAGGGGGACCGCAGTCGGGTAACGATGATTGTTGATGCGTAAAAACGCCTGCGGTGGATGAGGTGTGTGTCAAAGCTCTACTTCGAGCAATTTGTCAAGCTCTGCGCCTATTTCGGCTTTACATAGTGGCAAGCGTAGTTCTTGCCTTCCCCTTGAGGGGAAGGGGGACCGCAGTCGGGTAACGATGATTGTTGATGCGTAAAAACGCCTGCGGTGGATGAGGTGTGCATCAAAGCTCTACTTCGAGCAATTTGTCAAGCTCTGCGCCTGTTTCTGCTTTACACAGTGGCAATCTTAATTCGTTTTCCAAAAATCCAAGCCGCCACAAAAGATGCTTTAGCGGCACAGGGTTTGTTTCCCTGAAAAGTGCTTTAATAATCGGCAATAGCTCATATTGAATTTTTAGCGAATTATCGACACGTCCCTCGCTAAAACCGTGGCAAAGCTCTCTCATTTTGCTCGGCAAAAGGTTAGATACAACGGAGATAACTCCCCAACCTCCGAGCGTTAAATTCAGGTAGGTCATATCGTCATTTCCCGTGTAAATTGCGTACCTGTCGCCGTACATTTTGTGCAGCTCCTGCAAATAGCCAATGCTGCCGCCCGCCTCCTTAATTCCGACGATGTTTTCTACATCTGATAGCTCCCCATAGACCGAAAGCGGTATTTGCGCGCCCGTTCTTGACGGCACGTTGTATAAAATCAGCGGTAAATTCGTGCTTTTCGCCACCGCTTCAAAGTGCTTTTTAAGTCCGTTTGGCGTGGGCTTATTGTAGTAGGGAGAAACGCACAAAAGTGCATTTGCCCCCGAGGAGTGTGCGAGTTTTACATATCTTTGCGTGCTTTCGGTGCAGTTTGTACCAACCCCGACAATGAGCGGAACTCTCTGTTTTATTACGGTGCTTGCGTATTTTACAATCTCCTCGCGCTCACCCTCACTCACCGTCGGCGCTTCGCCTGTTGTTCCAAGCACAACAAGACCGTCCACTCCGTTTTCAATTTGATATTCTATAATACGCCCAAAAGAAGCGTAGTCAACCCTGCCGTCCTTAAAGGGAGTTGGCAATGCGGTTAAAACGCCGTAGGGCAAAATGCTCTTTTGCATACAAATTCCTCCAAAATGTGAAAAAGTGTTGAAAATATTTCCTAAATGCTTTATACTATATATGATATGCGCGCATATTTCTTATATTTACAAAGCGTGCGCGAATTTTTTCACGCGGAAGGAGCGTATAATATGATAAAAAACACCCTGCCGGAAACAACGCTCAAGACGAGTGATTTCTACTATGATTTACCGAGCGAGCTTATCGCGCAGACTCCTGCCACCCCGAGGGATTCCTCGCGCCTTTTGGTGCTTCGTGAGGACGGCGCTATCGAGGATAAGCACTTTTACGATATAATCGATTACCTAAACGAGGGGGACACGCTTGTTATCAACGATTCACGCGTTATCCCTGCAAGAATTTTCGGCGAAAAGGTGCGCGTGGGTGAATTTGACTCTGCGCCCTCGAAAATTGAAACCCTGCTACTAAAGCACCGCGGAAACGACGAGTGGGAGGTGCTTTTGCGTCCTGCCAAGAAAATCAAGATTGGCGGTAAAATCAAGTACGATTGCTCACTTGAGGGCACGGTTATCGACATTGTCGAGGACGGCAACAGAATTGTAAAATTCGACTACGACAGAACGAAATACACAACCATTTTTGAGGTTTTGGAGCTTGTCGGCTCTATGCCGCTTCCCCCATACATCACCGAAAAGCTCGAGGACAAGGACAGATACCAAACGGTGTACGCGCGTGAAAACGGTAGCGCGGCAGCACCCACGGCGGGACTGCACTTCACCCCCGAGCTGCTTGAAAAAATCAAAGCAAAGGGTGTTTGTGTCGTGCCTGTTATGCTCCACGTTGGGCTTGGCACGTTCCGTCCCGTTAAGGAGGAGCACATCACCGACCACATTATGCACGCGGAGTTTATCACGGTTAGCCCCGAGAGTGCGCGCATAATTAACGAGCGCAGACAAAAGGGCGGCAGAACAGTTGCCGTCGGCACAACCTCTTGCCGTACGCTTGAAAGCGCATCGACAGATAGCGGCGAGGTTTTGCCCGTTGCGGATTCAACCGAAATTTTTATTTACCCCGGCTACAAATTCAAGGCGGTTGACGCCCTGATAACGAACTTCCACCTCCCAGAAAGCACGCTCATTATGCTTATTTCCGCATTCCGCGGCAGAGAGAAAATTATGGATGCTTACAAGCACGCGGTTGAGGAAAAATACAGATTTTTCTCATTTGGCGATGCGATGTTTTTAGAATAAATTATAGAAAGGATGTGCCAAATGGATTTAATCGCAATTGTTGGACCGACGGCGGTTGGCAAAACCGCGCTCTCCCTTGCTTTGGCAAAAAAATATAACGGCGAGATTATCTCTTGCGACTCTATGCAAATTTACAAGCAAATGGACATTGGCACAGCCAAGCCGACAAAAGAAGAACAGGCTATCTGTCCTCACCACCTAATTGATATAAAGGAGCCAAACGAGGATTTTTCCTGTGCGGAATATGCCACCTTGGCGCGCGAGGCAATTGAAGACATAAAAAGCCGAGGAAAATTGCCGATTTTTTGTGGCGGCACGGGGCTTTATCTTGACAGCGTTTTGAAAATTTCGTCCTTTTCTGAGACACAGGTTGACGAAAATTACCGAGATAAGCTTGAAAAATTTGCAAGCGAAAACGGCGCTGATGCACTCCACGATATGCTACGTGAAATAGATCCCGAGAGTGCCGACGCAATACACAAAAACAACCAAAAAAGAGTTATCCGCGCGCTTGAAATTTTCCACACTACGGGAAAGAAAAAGAGCGAGCTTGACCGCCTCTCAAAAGAGCAAACGCCGCCGTATGATGCCAAGGTTTTCTTCTTAACGGCAAGCGACCGCGACCTGCTCTATGCTCGCATTGAAAAGCGCGTTGACATTATGCTTAGCGAGGGACTTCTCGACGAGGCAAGAGCGCTTTGGGAAAAGGGACTTTTAAAGCCCGAGTATAATTCCTATGCGGCAATCGGCTACAAGGAGCTAATTCCATATTTTGAAGGAGAAAAAACGCTTGATGAGTGTATCTCTGACTTAAAGCTCAGCACACGGCACTACGCCAAGCGACAGCTCACCTGGTTTTCACGAAATGAGAGCTATCACAAAATTTGCATAGATACCGAAAACGCATTCGACACCGCTTGCGCAATAATCGACGGCGAGAAAGCTCCAAAATTGGCGCAAATTGACGCGGGCTACGACGAGGTAGCGGGAAACATCCGCCGTCTTGACAAGACGGGCAAGGTTTCGCTCCTTGCCGCAACGAAGATGCAGAGTGCCGAGGACATAAACTACCTTATTTCAAAAGGCGTCAAAATCATTGGCGAAAACAGGGTAAATGAGCTGCTTGAAAAGTACGACTCTTACGACAAAAGCGCCGAGCTTCATTTTATCGGCACGCTTCAAAAGAATAAGGTAAAATATATAATTGATAAGGTTTCCTTAATTCACTCGCTCGATTCTCTTTCGCTTGCAGAGGAGATAAGCAAGCGCGCTTTAAAAATCGGCAGGGTGATGGACGTTTTGGTTGAGGTAAACAGCGGCCGTGAGGAAAACAAGGGCGGAATTATGCCCGAGGATTTAGGCGACTTTCTTGACTCGCTAAAAACCCTTGCGGGTGTGCGCGTGCGCGGTCTTATGACTATGGCGCCAAGATGCGAGAAAAAAGAGGACTATTTTAAGTATTTTTCGCTCACCAAGGAGCTTTTTGACAAATACTTTAGCAACGACGCGGATGCTATCTTGTCAATGGGAATGAGCGAAAGCTACGAGGAAGCAATAATGTGCGGAGCGACTCTTGTCAGGGTTGGCTCGAAAATATTCGGAAGGAGATATTAAATGGGATTTTTTGATATTTTTAAGAAAAAGAAGGTAGAAAGCTTTGACGACGAGGAAGAGGAGCTTCAAGGTGAGGCAGGCGGCAAGGAGCAAGCGCCCGAGGTTTCAATTGAGGGGCAGGTAGAATTAAAGATTTGCAAGCCAAAAACCTTTGAGCAGGCGCTTGGCACAGTTGACTATCTTGTTTCCGGCAGGACAGTGCTCTTAAACCTTGAGGACGTTGACCGTTCTCTATACCGCAGAATTATCGACTTTATCAGCGGCGCTTCATACGCGCTTGGCTTGACAATAAAGAAGGCAACAAACGATTCTTACTTTATCGCACCTCGCGAGGTTGACGTCAGCGGCGAAATTTTTGACACGCCCGACGGTGACGAGGAGTTTTTCACAATTTAGTTTCACAGGGGCTTACCTTACAGCCCAAGCAGCAGGGTAAAATCCGCACCCTGTGTCGATAAAAAGGAGAAAAATGGAAGTTTTACAAATTTTATGGTATTATTTTGCACGAATTGTTTTATGGGCACTTTCCATTTTCCAAACCGTGCTTATCGTGCGCGCAATTCTTTCGTGGATTCCACCCGTGCGCCGCTCGCGTTTCTTTTGGTTTCTTGACAAAATCACCGAGCCGTTTTTGCGCCCGATACGTCAGATACTTTTCAAAATCAGCTGGCTAAGGCAAATTCCGATTGATTTTTCATCACTTATTCTATTTATAATAATTGATTTTGCAATAATGATGCTCAGCACCATATTATAGGAGAAAAATGCTTACTACATTTATTTTAATTTTTATTATCGCGGGCGTAATTACGCTTGACCAAATTTCAAAGCTGCTCGTTGTTTGCTTTATGGACGTGGGTCAAGGCATTGAAATTTTGCCCGGGCTTTTCCGCCTGCGCTTCATCACAAACTACGGCATGTCCTTCGGGCTTTTCGACACGCCCGAGAAGCGACCGATTTTTATGATTATCGCGCCTATTGCGCTAATTGCCGTTGCCGTATATCTTTTCGTGTTTTCCAAGGACAAGCTGCCAATGAAAATAGGACTTGCTTTTATATTTGGCGGCGGATTTTCCAATATGATTGACCGCACCTTCTACGGAGATAGGATTTTCCACGGTGAGGTTATCGATATGTTTGATTTCTACGGAATTTGGCACGCAATTTTCAACGTGGCTGACGCGTTTGTTTGTATTGGTGCCGCGCTCGTTATTCTCTCCTTGATAATTGATATCATTCTTGACAAAAAGAACGATAAGAAAAAGGCGCAGGATAAGGCGAAGGTGCTAAACGCAAAAATGGCAGGTGGTGTTGAGCGCGAGCTTGCAAAGCCTGAAATTTCAGACGAAAGCAACGCAAAAAATAACGAAAAACAGACACGTGGCGAGGCTTTTTCTCAAGATAACGAGGAAAAGACAAAATGATCACCCAAGAAAATGACGTAAAAAAACGGCTTGACCTTTTTGTTTCCGAGTACGCCGAGACAACGCGCTCAGGCGCGCAGGTTTTGATTGATAGCGGATCTGTTTTGGTAAACGGCAAGGTCGAAGCAAAGAATTATCGCATACGTCTCGGTGACGTAATTGAGATAAATATACCCGAGCCAAAGGAGCTTGAGGTTGTGCCCGAGGATATCCCCTTGAATATTGTTTATGAGGATGACTCAATTATTGTAATCAACAAGCCCTCAGGTATGGTTGTGCATCCTGCAAACGGCAACGAAAGCGGCACGCTTGTAAACGCACTTCTCTTTCATTGCAAGGACTCACTTTCGGGCATAAACGGCGTTATCCGCCCGGGAATTGTCCACCGAATAGACAAGGACACAAGCGGTCTTTTGGTTGTGGCGAAAACGGACGAGGCACACATTTTCCTCTCCTCGCTTTTAAAGGACCACGGCATAAAAAGAGTTTATCACGCAATTTTATCGGGGCACCTGAAGGAAGCACGCGGCACGGTAAACGCGCCTATTGCACGCCACCCCGTTGACAGAAAGAAAATGGCGGTTGTAAAGGGCGGCAAGGAAGCGGTTACGCATTACACGGTGATTAAGGAATATCCATCCTTTACCTACGCAAAAATGGAGCTTGAAACGGGAAGAACCCACCAGATAAGAGTCCATATGAGCCACACAGGTCACCCAATAATCGGCGACACGGTCTATGGCGGCGGCAAAACTCCATTTGAAAAATCAAATGCTTCCCTGCTTGACGGACAGATTTTGCACGCAAAGGAGCTTTCCTTTCCTCACCCGAAAACAGGCGAGATGATGCACTTTGAATGCGAATTGCCCGACAACTTCAAGGAACTGCTTAATCGACTTGAAAAATTAAGTTAGATTACAAAGTGCCAATCCCTCCACCGCCAGCGGTCCCCCTCCCTTTTCAAAGGAGGTGGGCGAATGCGAATTGCCCGACAGCTTCAAAGAGCTGCTTAATCGACTTGAAAAATTAAGTTAGGTTACATCATTTTATAAAGCGCAAGGAGCATCCTATGCAACATTGTAATAAAAAAACGCGGCTCAAGGAGTCGCGTTTTTGTTGTTTTATCTACACAGGGTCGGAAATTTTATATTTTCGAGAACAATTCAAGCTTGGATTTTTTCAAAAACCAGGTGACAATGCGTGGGGCAGCTTTTGGGAAGGTACGATAAAGAAAGCTAAGCAGTCTTGCGTCATTGCCAACGACAATTCTTCTCTTTCGCCTTCTCACACGGCTTACAATTTTGCGTGCAACCTTGTCAGCATCCGCGCTAAAGGAGCGCACCAAGCGTGCTTCCTTGTTTGAAATTTGTTGATTTTTCATTATATCTGTGCGCACAAAGCCGGGAAGCACCGATGAAAAGCGCACGTCGCGTCTTTCACAGCTGAGCGCGGTTGTAAATGCGTGTAATGCGCTCTTTGTCGCGGTATATGTACTCACGCCGCCAAACGGACAAAGCGCTGATGCGCTTGAGACGTTAACAACGGCTCCCCCGTTTTCAAGAATCGGTTCGATAGCTCGGTAAGCATACGCGCAAGAGAGAAAATTGAGCTTTACTATCCTTTCAAGCTCGTCAATTTCCGTCTTGTCAAAGGACTTAAACTCGGGCAAAGCGCCTGCACAGTTAATAAGCGCGGTTATCTTCATTCTATTATTTATAATGTATGAAGAAAGCTCCACCCAGCCATCGCGTGAGGTAACGTCCAAGGAATAAGGAATAAAGCTCGCACCGAGCTCCTCCTTTGTTTTTTGCAGCTTTTCCCAACCGCGCGCAAGTCCTATCACACGTGCGCCGTACTTTCTTATCAGGCACGCGGCAATTGCTTTGCCAATGCCGCTTGACGCACCGCTAATTACCATGGTTTTGCCGCGAAAATCTAATTTTTTCATTTTGACTTGCCAACGCCTCCGCTAAGAAATCTTATAGCGCGCTCGGGCGCATCCTTGGCATCATACCACGGCTCACTATCATAGCGGTAATCGAATTTTTTGCAAAACCAGCTGACGTCCCCCACCGTTTTCTCCAAAAACTTGTTTTCAACCGAGCTTAAATCCTTGTAAAATTCCTCGTATTTACGCTTGTCAAGCTCCTTGCCGGCAGTATCAAGCAAAAGGGCATAGTGAGGCAAGCAGAAATATTTTTGCGCACGCAGCTTTTCTCTAAATCCGCTTTCCTTGTCGTAAAGAAGCACCACGGTTTCAATCATTTTTTCAAAATGATTGTCAATTCGCTCGCAGATAAAGCAGCTGTTTACTATTTTATCCGCGTTTTTGTAGCTTTTCTTTGCGCGGCCGCCGAATATAGCATCGAAAAATCCACCGTTTAATTTGCCCTTGACCTCGGGCAAATGGCTCTCCAAAATAAGCGCCAAGGAAAGACGGTTATTCTTTTCAAGCATCTTTGAAAAATGGTCACGGCAGAAGCCCTTTTCATTCATTTCTATTCTTACGTTTGGCTCCATCATCGACGAGCCAAGCGACATATCAACCTCTTTTTTCTCAAGCGTGTCATAAAGCTTGCAAAGCGGGCAATCGCAGCCGTTCATTTGGCAATTTTCAAACGCTTCATTAACGGGAATTGTGTAAATCTGTTCCATATTTTTTCACCTCATGTGTGTTGACTTAATTATATTATAATGGTATAATTATAAAAGTTCAAGAGTTTTTTGAAGGGAGATTTTATGTACTCAATTAAAGAAGATATAACTAGTGACGGTATTCCCTACGTACATGTCGATAACATTCCTCGGCTGAGTATTTTTAAGACCTTTGACTGCGGTCAATGCTTCCGCTTTGAGCCCGTTTCGAGGTTTGGAAATAAATGTGAATTTGGCGGTGTTGCGTTTGGCAAATATGTCGTTTTCGGTCAAAACAGCGACACAGAGGTCATAATTTACGGCTCAACGCGCGCGGATTTTGAAAGCATTTGGGCGCCTTATCTTTCGCTTGATACCGACTACGAAAAAATTGACGAAACGATAATATCGGTCGTTGGCGGGGAGCACGCCAAGCTTGCCACGGAGTATTCAAGAGGAATCAGAATTTTAAGGCAGGAGCCGTGGGAGGCGATTTGCTCGTTCATTATCTCTCAAAATAACAATATACCCAGAATCAAGAAAATTATAGCCGAAATTTCAAAAAAGTACGGGGACGTGGTTGAATTTGACGGTCAAGAGTACAACGCATTTCCCACAGCGGAGTCGCTTTTCTTAGCAGGCGAGGCGGAAATTTTCGCCCTGAAAACAGGCTTTCGCGCAAAATACATACACGATGCCGCATCTAAGGTTTACAAGGGAGAGATTTCGCTTGACGAAATAGACAAAAGCACATTTGAAGAAGCAAGCGAGCTGCTCTCAAAAATAAAGGGGGTTGGACCTAAGGTTGCCTCGTGCGCGCTTCTCTTTGGCTTTGGCAAAACAGAGGCATTTCCTATCGACGTTTGGATTAGACGCGCGCTCGATACTCACTTCGGCGGCGATATAGACGTCTTGGCGCTTGGTAAGAGTGCCGGTATCTTCCAGCAATATCTATTTTATTATGAAAGATATAATCAAAACACTTGACTTAACTTACGCTTTGATATATAATTTTATTGAAAATATTTATAAAAGAGGTACGATATGAAAACAGTATGCTTTGGCGAAATTATGCTTCGCTTAAATCCTGCGGGATACACAAGATTCATTCAAACAGATACATTCGGCGCGACCTACGGTGGCGGCGAGGCAAACGTTGCGGTTTCTCTTGCTAACTACGGCATTGACGCTTCGTACGTTACAAAGCTTCCCTCTCACGAAATCGGTCAAAGCGCAGTTAATTCGCTCCGCAGATACGGTGTTGACACAAGCGACATTGTAAGAGGCGGCGAGCGTGTTGGTATTTACTACCTTGAAACAGGCGCATCACAACGTCCGTCAAAGGTTATTTACGACCGTGCATATTCTGCAATTGCTCTTGCAAAGAGAAGCGATTTTGATTGGGAAAAAATTCTCGACGGTGCTAACTGGTTCCACTTTACAGGAATTACACCAGCGCTCGGCGGCGAGCTTCCCGAAATTTGTATGGATGCACTTAAGGTCTGCCGTCAAAAGGGCATCACCACAAGCTGCGACCTTAACTACCGTAAGAACCTTTGGTCAACAGAGGAGGCAGGACGCGTTATGGGCGAGCTTATGAAGCTTGTTGACGTTTGCATTGCAAACGAGGAGGATGCTGAAAAGGTATTTGGCATCAAGGCAGAAAACACAGATGTTGATGCGGGCGTTGTTAACCACGAGGGCTACAAGAGCGTTGCTTCACAGCTTTCCGAGCGCTTCGGCTTCAAGCGCGTTGCTATCACACTCAGAACAAGCATTTCCGCAAACGACAACATCTGGGCGGCTATGCTCTACGATAAGGCGGAAAACGAATACTATTTCTCACGCTCATACAACATCCACATCGTTGACCGTGTTGGCGGCGGTGACTCCTTCGGTGGCGGTCTTATCTACGCATCGCTTATGAACAAGTCAAGCCAAGACGTTATCGAATTTGCGGTTGCGGCATCCTGCCTCAAGCACACAATCATCGGTGACTACAACTTAGTCAGCGTAAAAGAGGTTGAAGGACTTATCAAGGGCGGCGGCTCAGGACGTGTTCAAAGATAATTAACATACCCCCTTGGCTTTTGCTGAGGGGTTTTTGCTCCTTCCACCACCTACAAAGCACGGTCGTGTTTTTTATTGATTCGTTGTGGTCCCCCTCCCTCAAGGAGGGAGGCTGTTGGGCGGCGGAAGCGGCAGAGTTCAAAGATAATTGCGTAAAATCAGACACAGGGTGCGCCCTGTGTCTTTTTTCTTGACAAAAAAACAAGTGTTTGATATAATAAAATTGAAGGGAGATGATGAAATGAGTGAAAACAAATCCATCAAAATGATAGGTCACAAGCAATTGTTTCTTTTCAGTGTGATTAGCTGCTCGGTGTTTTGTTTGTTCTTTCTCATTCCTGTTTTCTTATCGGATGCACCAATCTTGTTTTTAATTGTAGGACAGGTATCTACCGTACATTTCTTTTTAATATATTTTGCCATTTACCACCGCGCTTTTTTCACTGTTAAAATGGACGAAAGCGGTGTAAGTGTTGGAAAAAGAAAGATAAAATGGGAGGACGTTGAGTTTGTTAAGCTAAAGGAGGTCTCGATAAGAACGAGGCGAAGCTTGCTTTTTTCCAACAAAAAAATTCTTGACTCCTACGTATGTATTTTCGACAAAAACGGACACGACATTCGCTTTGCCGCAAATGCAAAAAGCTATCACGCGCTAAAGCTTTTCGCCTTGGAAAAATCTCCTCAAATCAAGGAGCTGCTTGATAAAACCTCTGTATAAAATAAAGCACCGATTTTTCGGTGCTTTTTCTGTTGGAATTTAGATTATGCACACCTTGTGTGATGATATAGCTTTGCATTGATTCGATACAACGACTTTCGCTGATTTCATACACGCTCCGTGTAATTTTTATTCTCTTTTGAGAAAAGAGAATAAAAAAACGCGCCCGCTATTGCAGGCACGCCTTTATCAAATTCAACGAGGCATCGCCTCATATCACGCCGACGAGTCGGCTTATAGCTTACGCAGTAATCATAACTTGCCAGAATCAATTATAACGATGCGAAGCATCTCTTATCTTTTGTCCATTGGAACGTAGGTTTTACGCTCGCATACATTTTCGTAGCCAGGACGAATTATTTTGCCGTTTAAGAGCAGCTCCTCTATGCGGTGTGCGCTCCAGCCCGCAATTCTTGCAATTGCGAAAAGCGGTGTGTAAAGCTCAATTGGCAGATTGAGCATACTGTAAACAAAGCCGCTATAGAAGTCGACATTGGCACTAACGCCCTTGTAGATCTTACGCTCCTTGGCAATAACCTCGGGTGCGAGCTTTTCAATAAGCGCGCAAAGCTTGTATTCCTTTTCAAGTCCCTTTTCCTTAGAAAGCTTTTCAACCCAGCCCTTGAAAACCTTGGCACGTGGGTCGGAAAGTGCGTAAACGGCGTGTCCCATACCGTAGATAAGTCCCTTACCGTCGAACACCTCTTTACGCAAAATCTTGGTTAAGTATTCCTTGATTTCTTCCTCATCGGTATAGTCCTTAAGGTTCTTTTTGATGTTTTCTATCATCTCAACAACCTTGATGTTTGCACCGCCGTGACGTGGTCCCTTAAGCGAGCCGAGAGAAGCCGCGATTGCCGAATAGGTATCCGTGCCCGAGGAGGTAACAACGTGCGTTGTAAAGCTTGAGTTGTTTCCGCCGCCATGCTCTGCGTGTAAAACAAGCGCAAGGTCAAGGATTTTCGCCTCAAGCGGAGTGAAGCTTGCATCCTTGCGGAGCATATAAAGCAGGTTTTCCGCAATAGAAAGCGATGCTTTCGGACGTCTTATGATAAGACTCTTTTTCTTTTCGTTATATTCGTAGCTTCTGTACGCGTAAACCGCGAGAAGCGGGAACTCGGAAATAAGCTGCAGGCATTGGCGAAGCACGTTTGGAATTGAGGTGTCGTCCGCCTTATCGTCATACGCGTAAAGGGTAAGAACGGAGCGCGCCAAAATATTCATCATATCCTTTCCCGTCGCCTTCATAAGTGAGTCACGCACGAAGTTTTTCGGGAGTGAACGGTACTTGGTTAAAAGCTTGATAAACTCGTCAAGCTCGCTCCTTGAAGGAAGCTGACCGAACAAAAGAAGGTAAATCGTTTCCTCAAAGCCAAAGCGATCGTCGCGAAGGAAGCCGTTTACAAGGTCATTTATATTAATGCCGCGGTAAAAAAGCTCGCCATCCTTTGGAATTCTTGTACCGTCCTCCAAAACGTCAAACGAGTTGATTTCGGAAATAGCGGTAAGACCTGCTACAACACCCTTTCCGTTTACGTCACGCAAGCCTCTTTTAACATCAAATTTAATGTACTGCTCAGGCTCTATTGTTGTATTTGAAATGCACATCTCAACATATGAAAGGTGCTGAGGTGTTACCTTGGTTAGTTCTTTTTTTGCGGTTGGCATATTAAAGCCCTCCTTTGCATGGATAAAATTGCGCATCATTAATTTCTGCGCGATTCACTTTAGCGCTTTAACGCGTTAAAATAAAAAATATAGTCTATTCTATCACATAATTATGAATAAGTTGTGAATTTTTGAAAATATTTTATAAATATTTCGATTTTTTATAAAATTACCAAAAAGCCCGATATTAAAGGGGCTTTTTTGAGATTTGCGAGTTGTTTCTTGGGTAAAGCTCGTGAGTGTTTTTTACCTTTTTTATTATAATTATAGTTCGCTCAAGCACCTCGCCGCCGTCGGTTAAGGTATAGGTGCTCACCGTGTCAAGTGCACCGCCGAGCTTTTCTATTGCTCCCCTTGCCTCGTCAATTTCCTCAGGTGCAGTTTGCGATTTCATTGAAAGAAAGATGCCCCCCACCTTAACAAGCGGTAAGCAAAGCTCACAAAGCACGTTCAAGCGTGCTACCGCACGTGCGGTTACTACGTCAAAGCTCTGACGAAATTCCTTATCTCTGCCAAGCTCCTCAGCGCGTCTTGACGAAACCGACACGTTGTCAAGACCCAAAAGCGCGGCTGTGTTTTCTACGTATTTCACCTTTTTGGCAACGCTGTCGACGCCTAAAACAGACACGTCCCCGCGCAAAATGGCAATAACGAGCGAGGGAAAACCACCGCCGCAGCCAATGTCGCACAGTCTTGCATTTTTTGCAATATAGGGTACGCACGCGCTTGAATCAACAAGGTGCTTTAATATAACGCCGTCCTCATCCTTTATCGCGGTTAGGTTTAAATGCTCATTCACCTCTAACATATGAGAGGAAAGTGCCTCAAGTACACTTGCTTTTTCCTCGGTTATTATACCCTTGGTTGCTTCATTCTCTTCGAAAGCCTTGATCAGCTTGCTCGTAAAATCGCTCATTTCCCTCTCCTTTCGTCAGAGTTTTTGTAAATATCGTGGGGTTGCAGCCCTTTTTAATTTTGAAACAACGAACCTTTATTTCGGCTTTGTTTTTTGGGGTTGCAGCCATTTTAAGGAAGCGAAACGCCAAAGAAAGCGTGAACGCGAAGCCGTCGGCGTACTTCGTACGTCAGTGCGAGCGGTCGCGGTTAAAAGCCGATTCTCTATGAAATTTGCTCTGCAAATTTTTCCTTATGCTTCTTGAAATAACGAATTTTTCATTGTTTTAATTATCGGCTTTGCTCTTTGGGGTTACAGCCTTAAAAAACCTTTATTGCGCCATCGGGGCGTATACGTAATACGTGGCACGCACCCTTGCCAAACGCAGAGTCAATTGCTTGACGGTATTCTTCAACAAGCTCGGTCTTTACAAACGCTTGAATTGTACCTGCAAAGCCGCCGCCGTGTACTCTGTACGCGCATTTTTTACCCGCAAGCACGGAGTCGGTAATTGCAAGTGCCAAGGAAAGTCCCTGCTCCTGCACGTTTTTTGTGGTAAACACGTTTTGAAGATACATAAAGCTTGAGTTGCCGGACTTGATTACAAATTTGAGGAAGCTGTCAACGTCGCCGCTTTTAAGCGCGTTTGCCTGCTTTGCAACTCTGTCATTTTCGTTAAAGAAGTGGATTGCGCGCAAAATCGCACGGTCGCCGCACTTTTCTCTTAACACCTGCACGTTTTCAAGCACACTTGCTTTGTCAAGCTGTCTTAAATATTCCTTGCCGAAATATTTTGCCACGCTCTTCATTTCATAAGGAACGGATGCGTAGTCCTCGTTTAAGTCAGCGTGGTTGCCGCCTGTGTTTACAATGCAAAGGGCGTAGCCTGCGCCGCTTAAATCAAACGGAATTTTTTCGATAACGGGGTTCTTTGTATCGTCAAAATCGATATATACAAAGCCGCCAACCGCGCAAGCCATTTGGTCCATAAGTCCGCAGGGCTTGCCAAAGAAAACGTTTTCGGAATATTGCGCCATTTTTGCAATTTCCACGTTGTCAACCTTACCGTCGTTGTAGAAATAATTAAGTATGTTACCAACCATAACCTCAAATGCGGCAGAGGATGAAAGGCCCGAGCCCTTAAATACGTTTGAGGTGGTATAAGCGCAGTAGCCGCCGCTTGTCGCACCGTAATTTTCAAACGCGCGAGACATACCTGCAATCAAAGCGCTTGACTTGAAAAAGTCCGCCTCTTTTGGCTCTTTGTATTCATTAATATTAACCGCGTCCTCGTCAAAGCCCTGGCTCTTAATTCTGATAACACCGTCATCCGTCTTAGATGCAAACGCGATAATATCAAGGTCAATTGAGCCTGCCATAACCTTACCGTGGTTGTGGTCTGTGTGGTTGCCTGAAAGCTCACTTCTGCCGGGAACGGAGAAAATTGAGGTTTCAATATCACCGTAATATGAAAGGAATTCACCTGCGGCACTTAAATATCTTTCCTTTTGTGCCTGTACGTTTTCCTCGCCGTAGATTTTTGCAAGAGTAGCATTTAATTCGCCGTTTTCGATAAATTTAATAAGGTTGCTTGCTTTCATTACTTAATATCTCCTTTGATTTTCAAAATTTCAACGCCAAGCGGCTTATAGGTATCTCTGTCAACCTCGAAAACCGCGCCGTTTAGTTCTATTTCGCCCTCGCTGAAATCGAATTTTGAGAGCATTTTTGTTTTTAACTTAAAAATTACCGCTTCCTTTTTCACACCAAGGATGCTGTCGCACGCCCCACACATACCGATATCGGTAACGTAAGCGCAGGTGCCGTCCAAAATCTGTGCATCGTTTGTTTGCACGTGCGTGTGTGTGCCGAATACGCAAGAAATCCTGTCGGAAAAATTGTAAGCAATTGCTTTTTTCTCGCCTGTTGCCTCCGCGTGAATATCAAGCACACAAAAATCGTACTCACCCGCGTTTTTATTCAAGGCACGCTCGATAGCCGAAAAGGGAGACTCGCTCGGCTCCATAAACGCTTGACCGAGGACATTCAAGACAAGAATTCTTATTCCATCGATTTTGATCACAGTATCACCGTGACCGGGACACTCACTCGGAAGATTAAGCGGACGAAGAATATATTTTTCATCGTCAAGATAGGAAAAAACGCTGCTTTTTCTGAAAACGTGATTACCCGTTGTGATAACGTCAACGCCGCTGTCGAAAAGTGTTTTCGCGCTTTGCTTGTCAATTCCGTTCGGCTCAGCTGAGTTTTCACCGTTTGCGATTACCAAATCGGGCCTCAGCCTTGAACGCAAGTGCCAAAGATTTTTTCTTAAGTATTCGACCGCGCGAGGGCCGACAACGTCGCCAAGGGCTAAAATTTTAAATGAATTTTTCAAAATATTTTCTTTCTATGCTTCTTTAGCCGCAACCAAACCATATTGATTGGTGACGGATAGAAGACTTTTTTAAGATTTTTATTGAAATTTTAAAGATATAATTATATAATATAGTAAATAGAGCAAAATTGCAAGTACTTTTGTAAAAATGAATTTATGCTTATCTTAGGAGGAAGTATGAAGGACGGATATATAAAGGTCAAAGCGGTGTCCCCACGCCTTGAGGTTGGCGGTGTCAGCTTCAACAAGGAGGAGATTGTAAAGGAAATCAAAGCATCAATCGCGGAGGGGATAAAAATCCTCGTTTTCCCGGAGCTGACCTTGACAGGTGTCAGCGCGGGCGAGATGGCTTACAGCAGCGTTATCCTAAACGCGTGTGAAAAAGCACTCTTAAACATCAAATTTGCGACACAGGGTAGCGATATTTTGGTTTTCGTCGGTGCTCCGTTACGCTATAAGGACAATAATTATTCCTGCGCGGTTGCAATAAAATCGGGTGAGATTTTGGGCGTTGTGCCAAACCTTGGCAAAATGCCGTTTTTCAAGGATTTTATAAACATCGGGGACGAAAAGTACCCGTTTGGCACAGACCTGCTCTTTAGCTGCAAGGAAATTTGCGACTTAACTGTCGGTGTTATTATAGGTGATACTGTTGAAAATCCGTCACCCAAGGGATTTTTCCTTTGCGAAAACGGTGCAACGGTTATTGTCAATCTCTCGGGTGCGTCCGAGCTTGTTTCCAGCGAGGAAATAAGACGCGCTTCAATTATTTCAAGAAGCTACGCAACCAAGAGCGCATATATTGTAGCCAATCCAAGCGAGGATGAGTCAACAACGTCAGGCGTTTACGGCGCACACAATTTGATTGTGGAAAACGGCGATATTTTAGCGGAATCAAAGCCGTTTGAAAAGAAAACGGGCGACTGCGTGTCTGAAATTGACGTTTCTTACCTTACAAACAAGCGCATTTCGCTCGGCACGCATATGGAGTCGGTAAAGGATATTTATTTCTCATTCAAGCTTGAAAAGACAACTCTTACAAGAAAGATTTCAAATACGCCTTTTTTTCCCGAAGGCAAGGAAGAACTGAAAAAACGCTGTGAAAAAATTCTCACAATGCAGTCACGCTCCCTTGCCAAGAGGCTGACTGCATCCTATTCCAAGGGAATAGTGCTTGGCATCTCGGGCGGACTTGACTCCACCCTTGCACTCATCGTTTGCGTAAAATGCGCGGACTATCTCGGATGGAAAAGGAATAAAATCACCGCTATTACAATGCCGTGCTTCGGCACTACCGCGCGTACAAAATCAAATGCGACGGAGCTTTGCTTATCACTTGGCGTTACCTTGCGCGAAATTGATATTTTTGAAGCAACACGCGTTCATTTTAAAGATATAGGTCATGACGAAAATGACCACAGCGTTGTTTACGAAAACGCGCAAGCAAGAGAGCGCACACAGATTTTAATGGACGTATCTAACTCCATTGGCGCACTTGTCATCGGCACGGGCGACCTTTCCGAGGTGGCACTCGGCTGGTCAACCTACAACGGCGACCATATGTCGATGTACAACGTAAATTCCGCGCTTCCAAAGACGTTAATCAGACACGTGGTAGCACATTTTGCCGAAAACGCGGACGAAAACGTGAAAAATATTCTTAACGATATTTTAGACACGCCCGTTTCCCCCGAGCTGCTCCCTGCGAAGGAAAACGGTGAAATTGAGCAAAAAACCGAGGACATTGTCGGTCCGTACGAGCTACACGATTTTTTCATTTACAACTTTGTGGGCAAAAAATTTGCACCGTCAAAGATTTACCGTTTGGCGCTTTATGCATTTGGCTTCAAATATAGCGGCGAGACGGTTTATAAGTGGCTCACAGTGTTCATTAAACGCTTCTTCACTCAGCAGTTCAAGCGCTCATGTTCTCCCGACGGCGCACGCATTGGCTCTGTTTCCCTCTCAAAAAATGACTTTATAATGGCAAGCGATTTTTCATACAAGACGTTTTTAGAGGAGCTTGACTCCTGCCTCCCTTGTGCAAAGGGAGGGGGACCGCTCGCGGTGGAGGGATTGGCTTGAACAGGCGACACAACAAGCTCATCGTTCCTCTCGCGAAGGAACTCAGGAAAAACATGACCAAGGAAGAAAAGCATCTTTGGTATGATTTTTTAAAAGATTACCCTGTTAGATTTATTCGTCAAAAAATAATTGATGGGTATATTGTTGATTTTTATTGCGCGAAAGCCAAATTGGTTATTGAGCTTGACGGTTCGCAACACAGCGAAGAGGAACATGCGCAAAAAGACTCTTTGCGCGACACAGAACTCTCGAAATATGATATAAGGGTTATACGAATACCGAACTACAAAATATGGGACAGCTTCAATTCTGTTTGTCGTCATATCGATTATATCGTTCACCAATCCCTCAGTCAGCTAAGCTGACAGCTCCCTTTGCACAAAGGAGCCTGCCCTGCTCCCCAGACGGCGCGCGCATCGGCTCTGTTTCCCTCTCAAAAAATGACTTTATAATGGCAAGCGATTTTTCATACAAATCATTTTTAGAAGAGCTTGACTCCTGCCTCAAAAAGGAAAACTGAAATGAAGAAAACTATTTGTATTTTTATTACCTTCTTGCTTCTTTCCCCCATTCTGTGTGCCTGCGGCAACGAAAACGGTGATTGGGAACAAAAGGTGCTTGAATATCGCGAATCAAAGTATGCGATTTATAAGGCGGAAAACGATAAATACGGCGATTACGAGGTTGACGTCGTTTTTTTGGGCGACAGCTTAACTGACGGATATGACGTAGCGAAATATTATCCCGATTACGTTACTTCAAACAGAGGAATCAGCGGCGACACAACGGTCGGACTCGAAAATCGGCTTGAGCTTTCTCTTTACGACCTTAAGCCAAAGGTTGCCGTTATGCTGATCGGTGCAAACAACATGGACACTATGTTTGACAACTATGAAAGTATTCTGAGAGGCTTTCGGGAAAACGTGCCGAATACGAAAATAGTCCTCCTTTCCTTAACCTCAATGAGCGGAGAGTGGGGCAAAAAGAACCAGCTGGCAGCTTATAGCAATGTTAAAATTAAGATGCTTGCCGAAAAGTATTCCTATGAATACGTAGATTTATATTCCGCCCTTTTAAATCTTGAAACAGGCGAGATTTTTTCCGAGTACACAACCGACGGCGGCCATTTGACAAGCGAAGGATACGAGACTTTAACCAAGGAAATTACGCCGGCTATAGAAAAGCAGCTTAACGCTTGGTTGCTCGAAAATCAAGCCAAAGACCCTAATTAAACGATCCGTATTAAGCCCTTGAAAACTAAAAAGACACCCGCTTGCGAGAGCTGCCGTTCTCGCTTAAGGTCGGGTGTCTTATTTTTATTAGTTTCCGAGATCCTCAACGAATAATTCTCTTACTGCGTTTGGATCCTCTTTTGGCTTTGGATTGTTTCTTTCCGAGAGGAACTTTGTTGCAACCTGTGGGAAGAGTGCATAGGAGAGGACGTCCTCATCGCATTTAGCGAGATCCTTTGCTTCCTCTCTGTACTTGTCAAGCTCAGGTGCGATAAGGTCTGCGGGACGGCACTCGATAATTTCGTCATCACCTATTGCCTTCCTTCTAACCTCCTCGTTAACCTCACCCGGAACACGTCCGTACTCGCCCTTCAAAAGTCCCTTGGACTCCTTCGTTATCATCTTGTATCTCTCGCCCGATAGCACGTTAAGCACTGCCTGCGAGCCAACAATCTGGCTTGTAGGAGTAACAAGCGGTGGGTAACCGAAGTCCTTTCTAACTCTTGGCACCTCTTCAAGAACCTCGTAGTATTTGTCCTCTGCCTTTGCTTGCTTAAGCTGCGAAATAAGGTTAGAGAGCATTCCACCCGGAACCTGATAAAGAAGTGTATTCGGGTCAACGTTTAACACCTTGGGGTCAAGCGAGCCCTGCTCCTTGAGCTTTGCGGCAACTCCGCGGAAGTGCGCGGCAACCTCTGAAAGCTTACCGAGGTCAATGCCCGTGTCGTATTCTGTACCCTTAAGAGTAGCAACCATAGCCTCAGTTGACGGCTGTGATGTACCGTTTGCAAGTGGCGAAAGCGCTGTATCGATAATATCAACGCCTGCTTGAATTGCCATAAGGTAGGTCATATCGCCTGTACCTGTTGTATTGTGGGTATGAAGGTGAATCGGCACCTTGATTTCCTTTTTGAGCGCAGAGATAAGCTCGTACGCATCGTATGGGAGAAGAAGGTTTGCCATATCCTTAACGCAGATTGTGTCAGCGCCGCGGTTTTCAAGCTCCTTTGCGAGCTTAACGAAATATTCAAGATTGTGAACGGGGCTTTCCGTGTAGGAAATAGCCGCTTCAACGTGTCCGCCGTATTTCTTTGTTGCCTTCATTGCCGCTTCAATGTTTCTTACGTCATTGAGCGCGTCGAAGATACGAACAACATTGATACCGTTTTCAATTGACTTCTTTACAAACTCCTCAACAACATCGTCAGCGTAGTGCTTGTAGCCAAGCAAATTCTGTCCGCGAAGGAGCATTTGAAGTCTTGTGTTTGGCATTGCACGGCGAAGTGCGCGCAAGCGCTCCCACGGGTCTTCACCCAAGAAACGCATGCAGGAGTCGAAGGTTGCTCCGCCCCAGCACTCAAGTGACCAATAGCCAGCCTCGTCAAGCGCCTTACATGCAGGGAGCATATCCTCAATTCTCATTCTTGTAGCTGCCTGAGATTGATGCGCATCACGAAGTATAGTATCTGTAATTAAAACCTTTTTAGCCATTTTAATACCTTTCGTCTATCTAAGGGTTGGCAGATTAAGGTTTATGGTTATGCCTTAATATGCCACCCTGTGTGATTGTTAACCTACGAGTGAAATAAGAACACCCGCCGCAATTGCAGAGCCGATAACGCCTGCAACGTTTGGACCCATCGCGTGCATAAGAAGGAAGTTGCCCGGGTCAGCCTCTTGACCAACCTTTTGTGATACACGCGCCGCCATAGGAACGGCAGAAACGCCTGCTGAGCCGATAAGCGGATTTATCTTCTTGCCCTTCGGTAAGAAGAGGTTCATAAGCTTTGCAATAAGCACGCCGCTTGCGGTTGCAACGCCGAACGCAACGATACCCATTGCGATAATGATAATTGTCTTCCATTGGAGGAAGGTTTCAGCGGTTGCCGTTGCACCAACTGAAATTCCAAGGAAGATTGTAACGATATTCATAAGCTCGTTTTGAACGGTCTTTGAAAGACGCTCTGTCACACCACACTCACGAAGGAGGTTACCGAGCATAAGTGAGCCGATAAGAGCAACCGCATCGGGAACTAAGAGCGCAACGAATACAATAATTACGATAGGGAATATAATTTTCGCCTTTTTAGAAACAGGACGGAGTGAGTCCATTCTGATTTGGCGTTCCTTCTTTGTTGTAAGAAGCTTCATAATAGGTGGCTGAATTACAGGAACGAGCGCCATATACGAGTACGCCGCTACCGCAATCGGGCCAAGGAGCTGAGGGGCAAGCTTCGAGGTTACGAAAATAGCCGTTGGGCCGTCCGCGCCACCGATAATACCAATTGACGCCGCTTCCTCCATAATGAACTTAATCGGCTCCCAATCAAGCTTGTAGCCGAGTGCACCAATGCCCATAACGCCTGCAAAGGTAGCGAAAATACCAACCTGTGCAGCCGCACCGAGGAGCAAGCTCTTCGGATTTGCAAGGAGCGGACCGAAGTCTGTCATTGCGCCGACACCAATAAAGATAAGACACGGATAAATACCAAGCTTAACACCGAGGTAAAGAATGTCGATAAGGCCCGGGGTAAATGAGCCGTCCGTGAACATTTCCCAATGAATGTGTCCACCCTCAAAAAGAGCCTCGTGGAACACGCCCGCGCCCGGTAGGTTCGTTAAGAGCATACCTATGGCGATAGGCAAAAGTAATAGTGGCTCGAACTTTTTAACAATAGCAAGGTAGCAAAGCACGCAAGCGATAATAACCATTATTATCCACTTCCACTCGCCGCCGACGATTGACTGACCGACGCCTGTGCTTTTTAAGAAGTCGAGACACGCGTTAAGTACGTTTCCCATTAGAGTCTATGCCTCCGAATTAGTTAAGTGTGCAAAGAACCGTGCCGGACTCAACGCTTTGACCTGCTGTTACGTTAACGGATGAAACCGTGCCGTCGTTTGCAGCCAAGATTTCATTTTCCATCTTCATAGCCTCAAGAACCATCAAAACGTCACCCTTCTTTACTGCTTGACCGTTTGAAATGTTAACCTTCAAAATAGTACCCGGCATTGGAGCTGATACTGTTTGTGCGCCTGCAGGTGCTGCTACAGGTGCAGGAGCTGCTGCGGGAGCTGCTGTGGGAGCTGACGGAGCCTTGATATCTGCCTTGTCGATTACTTCAATTGTGATTTCGTATACATTTCCGTTTACATTAACCTTATATGCTTTCATTTTTAATATATCCTTTCAAAATTAACTAACTTTCTTAAATGAGATTACTCGGATAGCGGAAATGTCCGTACCCTCTTCTTCAGCGATTGCCGCACATACAGCAGCCACAATCTCGCCACGGTTTTCAACCGCCACAGGTGCTGCCACAGGTGCAGGTGCGCTTGGTGCCGATACGCCTTTTGCCTTTTTCTTCGAGCCGCCGTCAAGCAGCTTGTTGCAAATAAAGGTCATCAGCTCAACAAGACCGATGATGCATGCAAGACCGATAAAAACAACCACTACGCCAATAAGACAAACGATAGCCCAATGGATGTCACCCTCTGCCGCAAACATAAACATTGAATTGCCCATTTTTTCACTCCTTTTTGCTCTTTTGGGAAGAAAATCCTTGTAAAAAGACCCTACCGTGCAACGCAATTTTTTCACGCTTTTGCGCAATTTTCGTGATGCATTCAGGGTGCTTTTTTTCAAAAACCCCATTCTAACCCATTTTACATTATTGTATCACAAGATTTGTAAAAAGTAAAGATAATTATTATATAATAATGAAATTTTTTTGCCGATTTTTTAAGAGTCCTTTGCCAAATTTATTATTTCTAAGCCTTTTTTACGCGCCCTTTCAATCCATTTGGCAGTATTCGTTGCGGTATCGACCAAATACACTACCGCAACATCAGAATTTAGTATACTTATTTTAAGTATACTGACAACATTATAGCACAAATTAATCTTAAAATATACTTAAATTAAGATTTTAGAGGTATGTATGAGAAATAAAAACAACAAGCACTTGGGCATAGAGATAGACCCTGAGCTTCATTACAAGCTGCATTATATTTCAAAATACTACGGTCGAAGCGCAAACGGAGAAATTTTGTTTCTTATAAGACAAGCGATCAAGGATTTTGAAAAGAGCGAGGGCGAAATAATTCCGCCGCCAAAAGAAAATTAAAAAATGCACGGCTATTCACCGTGCATTTTGTTTTATTTGTAGGGTACGACGCCCTCGGCGTACCGTTTTTATAAAATTCTTTCTTATTTATTAAGAAGTGATTCAACCAAAGCAAGCGCCTCGCCGATTTTGGAGATATCCTTACCGCCGCTCATTGCGCTGTCGGGACGTCCGCCGCCCTTGCCGCCTGTTACTGCGCTAACCTCACGAAGAATATTTCCCGCGTGTGCGCCGTTTTTAACTGCCGCTTTTCCAGATACCGCGATAAAGTTGAGCTTTTCGCCTGAGTGAATTGCAAATACTGCAACTGCGTTTTCGTCCTTGTCCTTGATTACGTCACCGAGTGAACGAACCGCATCTGCGCCCATATCGCCAAGATCCGCGGTGATAACATTGAACGCACCAACCGCTTTTGCGCCTGCGATAAGATCATTAACACGGGATGAAGCCATTTTAGAGTTAAGTGATTCGATTTCGCGCTTGAGGGCTTTGATTTCCTCATTTACCGCGCCTGCGCGCTTTGCAATATCGTTTACGTTTTGGCACTTAAGCTCGCTCGATGCCTTTTCAAGAAGTGTTTCCTTGCCCTCAAGAAGTGAAAGCACGCCGTAGCCCGTTGTTGCCTCAATTCTGCGCACGCCTGCCGCAACGCCAATCTCGGAAATAATCTTAAACATACCTGCCTTTGCGGTATTGTCAAGGTGAGTACCGCCGCAAAGCTCTGTTGAATAGTCACCCATTTTAACCATACGTACAACCTTGCCGTACTTCTCGCCAAAGAGAGCCATTGCGCCGTTTTTACGTGCGGTTTCAATATCTGTTTCAAGTGTTTCAACTACTGTGCCGGAAAGGATTGCTTCGTTTACAAGTGCTTCAACCTCTTTAATTTCGTCCTTTGTGAGCGCTTGGAAGTGTGTAAAGTCAAATCGACCGATTTTCTCATCAACGTATGAGCCCGCTTGCTCTACGTGTGTGCCAAGCACCTTGCGTAGTGCCGCTTGGAGGAGGTGAACAGACGAGTGGTTTCTTGCAATAGCTTGACGTCTTTTTGCGTCAACCTGACAGTTAAGCACGTCGCCAACCTTAACCGCACCGCTTGCAATTTTACACATATGAATATATACGCCGTCTGATTTTTTGGTGTCAACAACGTCAATTTCAACGCCCTCGCTTATAAGCGCGCCTGTGTCGCCAACCTGACCGCCGCCCTCACCGTAGAATGAGGTTGCATCAAGAACAATCGAGCATTCACCCTCGCTGGCTTCCGTTACGCTTTCGCCGTTTTCGTCAATAATTGCGATAACCTTACCGCTTGCGTTAAGAGTGGTGTAGCCCTCAAATACGGTTTTTGGAAGCTCCAAGGATTTTTCCTTGTCCTGCCAGCCGCTGATGTTTGCACGTGCGCTTCTCGCTCTTTGCTTTTGCTCCTGCATAAGCTCGGAAAACTTGTCCATATCTGTGTCAAGTCCGTTTTCCTCGGCAATTTCACGTGTTAAGTCAATCGGGAAGCCAAAGGTATCGTAAAGCTTGAAGGCATCTGCGCCGTCAAGTGCGCTCTTGCCGCTTTCCTTTGCTTCCTTAATAAGATTTTCAAGAATTGAAAGTCCTGCATCTATAGTAGCGTCAAAGCGCTCCTCCTCAAGGGCGAGCACCTTTTTAATGTAGTCTGATTTTTCCTCAAGCTCGCGGTAGCCGTCCTTGCTTTCGCCAATTGCAACCTCGCACATTTCAACGAGGAACGGGCGCTCAATTCCAAGGAGCTTACCGTGGCGGCAAGCGCGGCGAATAATACGGCGAAGAACGTATCCGCGTCCCTCGTTTGAAGGAATAACGCCGTCGGAAATCATAAACATTGCGCTTCTTGTATGGTCGGTAATAACGCGAATTGAAATATCGTTTGATGCGTCCGCACCGTAGGTTTTACCCGAAATTGCGCACACAGTGTCGAGGATTTTTCTTACAGAGTCAACCTCGAACATATTGTCAACACCCTGCATAACGCAAGCAAGACGCTCAAGACCCATACCTGTGTCGATGTTCTTTTGAGCAAGCTCGGTATAGTTGCCGTTGCCGTCGTTGTTGAACTGTGAGAACACGTTGTTCCAAATTTCCATATATCTGTCGCAGTCACAGCCGGGCTTACAGTCAGGTGAGCCGCAACCGTACTTGATTCCGCGGTCAAAGTAAATCTCGGAGCAAGGACCGCAAGGACCTGAGCCATGCTCCCAGAAGTTGTCCGCCTTTCCAAGACGTACAACGTGTGCGGGGTTAACACCGATTTTGTTCACCCAAATATCGTATGCTTCCTCATCGTTTTCGTAGATTGACGGCCAAAGAAGCTCACCCGGAATTTCAAGCGTTACGGTTAAAAACTCCCAAGCAAACTGAATTGCCTCCTCCTTGAAGTAGTCACCGAAGCTGAAGTTGCCGAGCATTTCAAAGAATGTACCGTGGCGTGCGGTGTGACCAACCCTTTCAAGGTCGGGTGTTCTTATACACTTTTGGCAGGTGGTAACTCTCTTTGAGGGAGGCACAACCTCACCTGTAAAGAACTTCTTCATAGGTGCCATACCCGAGTTTATAAGAAGAAGGGATTTATCGTTATTCGGAACAAGCGAAAAGCTGCCGAGGCGAAGGTGTCCCTTGCTTTCAAAATAGGAAAGATATTTTTCTCTTAAATCGTTAAGTGATGTCCATTTCATATCAAAAATCCTCACAATTTCACGTTATAATATTAAAAACACATACATTTTAGCATTAATATATAATTTTGTCAAGAATTATTTATAACTTGACAAAGATAACACTTATGAGTATAATTTTTGTAGGGGAGGGGTTTTCCCTCCGTTAGCATCTACCTAAAAAAGGAGACAAGAAATGACAGACCTATTAACGCTTCAAAAAAGCTTTATTTTAGCGCACCTGAAGGAGGGTGACGCTTGTGCCGATTTTACAATGGGCAACGGGCACGACACCGCGTTTTTATCAAAGACCGTTGGCAAAAACGGTCACGTTTGGGCGTTTGATATTCAAGCGAGTGCGCTCCAAAGCACAAAAAAGACGCTTGATAGCGAGGGCTGTCCCGAAAACTACACGCTCATTAACGACTCGCACCACAACGCGAGCAAGTATATTGACAGAAAAATCAAGGCGGGAATGTTCAACCTTGGCTACCTCCCCGGCAGCGGAAACAAAGCTTTGACAACCAAAAGGGAAACAACCCTGCCCGCGGTCAAGGGTGCAATTGAGCTGCTTGATTCTGACGGAATACTGCTTGTGGCGGTTTACCCCGGGCACGAGGAGGGACACCTCGAGGGGCTGATGCTTGAGGAATACTTCAAAACGGTGAGCCGCTTTGAAATGAGCATATCAAGGTTTCAAATTGTAAACTCACCAACCTCTCCGTATTTCTTCATTGTAGAGAAAAAATAGTAAAATTCAGACACTCCTTGGCACTTTTTTGATTTTTGCCAAGTCAAAGGGAGATATTTATGATAAACAAAACAGTTGCCGCAATCTCAACCGCACACGGTAAGGGCGGCGTTGCGATAATCAGAATCAGCGGTGATGATGCGCTTGAAATTGCAAAAAAGGTGATGAAGCTACGCACCGAAAATATAGAGCCGCGCAAATCCTACTACGGCGAAATTTTGCGTAGCGGCGACGTAATTGACGACGGAATTTTGACCTATTACAAAGCACCTCATTCCTTCACGGGTGAGGACACGTGTGAAATTTGCTGTCACGGTGGCATTTACGTAACGGGTGCGGTGCTTGAAGCGGTGCTTTCGGCGGGTGCCACTTTGGCAGGCGCGGGCGAATTTACAAAGCGCGCTTATATAAACGGCAAGCTCACGCTTTCACGCGCGGAGGCGATAGGTCAGGTGATTGATGCCAAAACAGATGCACAGCTCCGCCTCTCCTCATCACAGGCAAGGGGCACGCTCTCTCGCAAGATTGACACCATACGTGAGTCAATTCTTAATTGCATATCACACGCATACGCAACCATCGACTACCCCGATGAGGACATAACAGATATTGAAATAAATGAAATCAACTCCTGCCTTGACACGGTAATTTACGAGCTTGAAAAGCTAAAAGGCTCATACCATACAGGACGTGCGGTTTGCGAGGGTATCAAAACCGCGATAGTGGGCAAGCCAAACGCGGGAAAAAGCTCCGTTTACAATATGCTCCTTGGCGAGGATTTGGCAATTGTGACTGATATTGCAGGCACAACGCGTGACGTAATTGAGCATACCGCCTCAGTTGGAGGCGTTACCCTTTCCTTAGCTGACACCGCAGGAATACGCGATTCAATTGACACGGTTGAAAAAATCGGAATTGAACGAGCGAGAGGAAAAATTGAAAGCTCGGAATTACTTTTGTGCGTATTTGACTCCTCAGAGAAGGAAACAACCGAGGACGAATTAATTTTAGAGCTTGCGCGCGGAAAAACCGCTATTGCGATAATAAATAAAACAGACAAGGAAAACGCACTTTCCGCCGAATTTCTTAAAAAAATCGACACAGGGTGCCACAAAATCATCTATGCAAGCGCAAAGGACGGCGTTGGGCGCGAGGAGCTTGAAGGCGCTCTTAGCGAAATGTACCGCCTTGGCGAAATCAACCTTTCAAACGATGCGGTGATTGCAAATGCAAGACAGTTTGCCGCAACAGAGTCAGCACTTGAAAAAGCACTTGAAGCAAAGGGCGCGCTTCTTTTAGGTGAAACGCCCGATATAATTTGCTTTTCGCTTGAAGCCGCACTTAGCGAGCTTAATATGATTGACAGGCGCGAGGTCAGCGAGGAGGTCGTTTCCGCAATCTTCTCCCGCTTCTGCGTTGGAAAATAATGCTGCGCAAATGAATTCTGACAAGTCACATAAATTGGCTGACGCCATGAATTGTTGCTCTTCAACTTGAATTGGCGCATAGCGCCATGCAATTCATAAGTCTATACAATTCATAACCAAAGATTAATTCACGTCCGCAGGACAATTCACTCCTGAAAGGATTTACTATGGAAAACAAAAGATTTACAAAAAACGATAACGGCTTTATTTGCGAAAACTGCGGGCACGAGGTTTTGCCTCTCGGCTACACCTCACGCAACCATTGCCCAAAATGCCTTGCCTCAAAGCACGTTGACGTCTTGCCCGGCGACAGACAAAACACGTGTGGCGGCGTTATGGACGCGATTAAGGTTGAGCCCGACCCAAAAAAGGGCTACATTATTATACATAAATGCCGCAAATGCGGTGAAATCAAGAGAAACCGCGCGGCGCACGAGGCGAAGGTGCAGCCCGACGACATAAAGAAGCTAATCAAGCTGACCGCGGGTGGCTTTTAATGGACAAGAATCCACAAAATTATCAAAAAAACTGCACCCTGTGTCCGAGAAACTGCAATATTGACAGAAAAACAGCGCGCGGTGTGTGCGGTGCGCCCGACGAAATTATCATCTCAAAGGTGATGCTTCACAAGTGGGAGGAGCCGTGTATAAGCGGCAAAAACGGCAGCGGTGCCATCTTCTTCTCGGGCTGTCCCTTAAAGTGCGTTTATTGCCAAAACAAGAAAATCAGCCACACTTGCGCAGGTAATTCAGTATCAACCGAGGAGTTAGCAAATATAATGCTCGACCTTCAAGCAAGGGGTGCGCACAATATAAATTTGGTCACTCCCACGCACTACATAGACAAAATTGCCGATGCTTTAAGCTCTATAAAGGGAGAGCTTGAAATCCCCGTGGTTTACAACACATCAGGCTATGAAAGTGTCGATTCCTTGCTCAAAATTGCCGACCACGTGTCGATATTTTTGACCGACATCAAATATTTTTCATCAGAATCATCTCAAAAATATTCTCGGGCAAGCGACTACTACTCTGTCGCTAAGGAAGCCTTCGGAGCAATGCTGAAAATCGCAGGCGAACCAAAATACGACAAAAACGGAATGATGACACGCGGCGTAATCTTGCGCCACCTTGTTTTGCCGTCGTTGCGCCGTGATTCAATTGCGATTTTCGAGGACATTGCCAAGGATTTTGACATTTCGTCATTTGTCCTTTCCTTAATGAGTCAATACACGCCTGAGTTTTGCGACGGTGATTATCCCGAGCTTGCGCGCCGTTTAACCACGTTTGAATATAGCAGCGTGCTTGCACGTGTAACCGAGCTTGGCTACACGGGCTATATGCAGGATTTTTCCTCATCCACATCAGCCTACACTCCGGATTTTAATTAATTAAGTAATAAAAGAGCATTTGGTCACCGCCGATTTGCTCTTTTTTTGCGCCAACCCCTTTTTGCACATATTTTTTGTTAATATATATAAATTTTATATTATATGTTGACAATTTTTTGTAATTGATGTATAATTAGAATGTATATTTGGCGCAAAGTCGCCAACGCCAAAGCGCAAAGCGTTTATTTTTCTTTTGCGCTCGGTCTTTTTCAAGTTTGTTTTGATGGGAGAAAATTTATGAAAAAGCTTACTTCTAAAATTCTTTTAACCGTTACGGTGCTTACGCTTTTGCTTGTTACGGTTTTCTCAATAAATATGTTTGCCAAGGAGGAATACCTGCGCGTCACCTACGTGCACGACGGCAAATCATATAGCGACGTTTGTACAGTCGGCGGCTCTGTCACCTTGCCAACGCCCGAGGCTAAGCTTGGAGGCGAGGTCTTTGGTTGGTTTGACGCAAGCGGAAATTTCTATGAATGCGGCGAAAGCTTCACTCCTGCTGGGAACACAACTCTTTACTGTGCAGAGGGTGCGGAGATTTCACTCAGCGGCAGCTTCAACCGTGCGGTATCAAAGGGCTTCTCATACATCAAGTTGAATTCTAACATTACCGTAGACCAAACCTTAGATATCAAAAACGGTATGCTTTATATCGATTTAAACGGTAACAATTTTACACTCAACACAGAAACAGACGGCTTTGTCGGTGAGGACTTCGGTCTTGTTCTTGCTAACTCATCAAGCAAGAAGGCTACACTTAACCACACCGCAGGCGGCGAGGCATCATTCGCGCTCAACTCCCTTGTTTCTGTTGCTCCGAACACAACTGCCAACTACCTTACATACACAATCGGCAAAAACGTTGCGGTTTCGGAAAATATGAACCTCATCTCCGTTAAAACAAACATTTCAAGCTTTGACGGTGCACTTCACCTGAACCTCTTCGGCGACGTTAACTGCGGAAAGATAATCCGCGGCAACGGACTGAACAATGCTGTTTTTGAGGTGTTTGACGGTGCGAAGCTCACAACCGACTGTGAATATTTCTTTGAGGACGTTGGCACTACCGCAAAAACCGCGGCTACGCTTCTCGTTCACGGAGGCACGTTCTACTTAAACGGCTCAACAAGCTACGGCGTTGACACAAGCATTTTCAAGGCACTCATTTACGGCGGAAGCTACTCGGTTAACACAACCGAATTCTTCCCGCTTGGAAACTACAAATCAACTCTTGACACATCGACAGGTCTTTATAAGTTCTCACATTGTGAGCATGAGGGTGCGCTCATTGAGCACTCACCGGACTGCGTATCGGACGTAACGCTTAACCACTTCTGTAAATACTGTGAAACAGTTTTTGAGAAGCGTTATGTAAATGGCGTTGGTCACTCATATTCACCCAAGCTTACTCAGGAAATTATCAACACTCCCGAGAAAACCGAGCCGGGCTGCTACACTCTTACCTGTACAAAATGTGGCTATCAAACCACTCAGTACACCTTCCCTGACCCTGCAACAGTTTACGTAACGGTTGGCTTTATTAACGAAAAGGGTGAGGAAGAGTATATGCGCTTCCCATCAACCGACCTGTACTCATTTAACGGAACGAAAATTCTTTCCTTCTCTGCTGACGCTCTCTACTATGACGTTGAAAGCGCAAGCGGATGGGTTACTGAGGTGCACATTGAGCAAAAGAACGTTTTCCACGTTGAAATCCCGCTCGGTGCAACAGATATTTACGGTGATTCAAGAAACAATACTCCTTCAGGCGTTTTCCTTCGTAACGACCACTTAAAGAGCATTTCATTCCCTGTTTCACTTAAGAACGTTAATAAATACGCATTTTCGTCAATGCCTAACCTTGAAACGCTTATCGGCATTGAGAACATATCGGGCACAATTTCCGAATACGCATTCCAGCAAACGGCTGATTCAAAGCTCGTTATGGACAACATGACAATCAACGCAAGCAGCATCGGCACAAACGCATTCAGAAACATAAGAATGACGACTCTTACATTCACACCAAATGTTCGCTCAATTTCGCAAGGCGCATTTGGACTTGACGCAGGCGTGCTTTCTAATATCGCCGAAATCTTCGTTGAGGGCAACCAGGTATATGAGGAAATGACGCTTTCAAGCGTATTCAGCACAATGGGCAAATCCTGCTCATCGGGACAGCAATTTGACGGACTCAAAATTGTTTTCTTGGGTCACAACTACGTAGCAGAAACAATTCCCGCAACCTGCATTGAGTACGGCTACGACCTGCTCACCTGCGACCGTTGCGGCTATGAGGACAAGAGCAATTTCACAACCTCATATGCACCACACGTATATAAGCCATACACAAAGCCCGCAACCTGTCAAGCATTCGGCTACGAGGGTGAAAAGTGTGAGATTTGTGAGCACGTAAACGTAATAAATGACCTTTACTACGATTATAACAACCACTCCTACACCTTCAAGGAGGTTAAGTTCCCTCTTATAGAAGGCACATCTATCTGTGTTGACCCATACTATACACTCGGTCAATGTCTCTGCGGTGCGGTAGAGCCTGATACCGAGGAGAACAGAAGTGAGATTGTCATACCCGAAGCAGGCGCTACTCACAACGAAAAGGAAATAATTATCACGCCAAACACCTGCGGTACGCCCGGTCTTAGCAGATTTGACTGCATCGACTGTAAGCAATCAAGGACGGAATTTATCGAGCCTGCAGGCGCACACCAATGGCAATATTTCATTACAATCCCTGCAACCTGTAAGGAAGGTGCAAAGGGCTACGCGCGTTGTGCAGTTTGCGAGGAGGAAAAGAACACCACGTCAGATATTCCCGACCCTAACGGACACGTTAAGAAGGATGGGGACGAGGGTGTGCTTGTTCAAGAGGCAACAACCATTCACACAGGCTCAAGAAAATATTTCTGTGCACTTTGCGGCTATGAATTTTACGAAGAAACTCCCGTGCTTGACAAGAGCGAGGAAAAGCTCCCTGTCGGAATCATCATCGCCATCATAGTTGGCGGTGTGCTCGGACTTCTCTTGCTTGTCGGCGTTGCAATGACTGTTATCTTCACATTCAAGAAGAAAAAGAACAAGTCAAGGGGATACAAGTTCAAGTTTAATACTCTCAAAAACGGCTCCGACACAGGCTCGGGCAAGTCAATTCAAGAGGAGCTTGCCGAGATGCACATCCTAAATAACGAGTCCGAGGAAGAAATCAACCACTCTGCTAACTTCTCAGCTTATATGGAAGCGATAAGCCAAGGCAACGATGCAACGGCTGAATTAAAGGTTACCGAAACCGACGATATAAGCGATAGTGAAAGAGATGCTTCCTTGCAGGCGTACTTCGAGGCGCTAAAGCAGGATTACACAAACACTCAGGAATCACCGTCAGATAGCGGCAAATCACTTGCTGAAATGATGGATGATTCATCACCTAAGTTCTAATAAACATAAAAGAGGGCGACACATTAAGGCACAACCTTAAACGAGAACCCAAAACCTCATATTTCGGTTTGAGGACCCCTTAACAAATAAAAAGCAGAATTTCGTGACGAAATTCTGCTTTTTTGTCGTCATTTAGACGAAACCTATTGATTTTGCTGAATTCTTAATGAGCCAGCCCCTTGTTTTTGCATTTGAAGCTTACTAACAAAGAAAAGCACCTGAAAATTCAGGTGCTTTTCTTTGAAAAATTTTATTTTGGTATTGCTTCCGTACCGCTCTTGCTCTGCGGAGCGGAAGAAAACCGAGGGTTTATTATGAACTCAGTTATTATCTGCCTCGTTTGGCGTTTCAGTCACCTCTGCGTCGTTCCCCTCTGACGCCTCGGCTTCCTTCTGTGCGCTTTTGTCCGTATGGCAGGAGTCCTTAAATGCGCAATTTGAACATCCGCAGGAGCAAGAGGTTTTTCCTTTTTTCTTATTTACTATCATCAAAACAACAAGTCCGATAACTATTAATGCAACTATAATCAGCGCTACAACTGTTGGTGGATTCATCTCTTGTCCTCCTTTTATTTTTATTTATTAGCTTTTTCTTTTTTTCTGAAAATACGCTTGCACGTGTCGATAATTGAGAATTTTGCAGGCTTGAAGAGCAGGTATAGGAATACCGCAAGCACCACAAATGCAACAACCGTCCAGAATGAGAACGAGCCCCATCTGAAGAGTATTCCGATTTGGTATGTAACGAGTGAAGCTGCATAAGCAAGACCTGTCATATAGCCAAGCGTTGCCCACGTCCATTTTCTGTTATTCATTTCATTTTTTATCGCACCTATTGCCGCAAAGCAGGGAGCGCAAAGAAGATTAAATATCATAAATGATATTCCCTTAAGGAAGCTGCCGTCAAAAAACTCCTCCGATGATGTTTCAAGTCCACCGTCTGACATTGTGCCTATTGCACCGACAACCTCCTCTTTTGCTACAAGGCCGAGAATTGTTGCCACGCTCGCCTCCCAGCTGTCGCCGAAGCCAAGCGGCTTAAACGCAAGCGCAACGCATTCACCAACAACCTGAAGCACAGACTTGGATGTACATCCGTTCTCTATAAAATGAAGTCCTTTATGCTCTGTTTTTTCATATCCAACTACGCTTCCGTCCTCGCCGTAGATTAGATGTGCGTGAACGCCGCTGACGTAATTGCCCTCACCGTCCGTCACAAACGAGCCGTCCTCGTTCACCGAAAGCTCCGCCTCAGAGGTGCTTTCAAGAGATACATTTTGACCTATCCAAATAAGAACGCTTGCAATAAGAATTACCGTTCCTGCACGCTTTATAAATCCCCATCCGCGGTCAAAGGTCGATTTGAAAACGTTTTTAGCCGCAGGTAAATGATACTCGGGAAGCTCCATAACAAAGGGAGATGGGTGACCTGCAAATGCTTTGAACTTTTTAAGAATAATGCCCGAGCAAACAACCGCCGCGATACCGATAAAGTACGCACCCGTTGAAACGAGCGCACCGCGCCAGCCGCCACCGAGAATATAGCCCGCAACGAATGAAACTATCGGCATTTTTGCGGAGCAAGGGATAAAGCCCGTTGTCATAATTGTGATTTTACGGTCGTTTTGCTGCTCTATGGTACGGCTTGCCATAATGCCGGGCACGCCGCATCCCGATGCAATAAGCATAGGGATAAAGGATTTTCCCGAAAGACCGAAGCGCCTGAACACTCTGTCCATTATAAACGCAATACGCGACATATAGCCGCAATCCTCAAGGATGGACAGAAGCAAGAAAAGAATGAGCATTTGCGGCACAAAGCCAAGCACTGCGCCAACGCCGCCTATCGCTCCGTCAGCAATTAAGCCCACAAGCCAAGGCGCAACCTCCAATTTTTCAAGAAGCGCTGTTACACTTGGAATAATCCACTCGCCAAAAAGAGTGTCATTCATAAAATCGGTCAGGAATGCACCAAGTGAGCCGATAGCAATATAGTAAACCGCAAACATAATAAGCGCAAAGAGCGGAATTGCCAAAAACCTGTTCGTTACTATTTTGTCTATTTTATCGGACACCGACATCTTTTCCTTGCCGCGTGTTCTTTTATCTACTATTTTCGTTACATAGTCATATCTCTCGCTTGTGATGATTTCTACGCTGTCATCATCGTAGGACTTTTCGAGAGATGAAATAATTTCCTCTATTTTTGCCTTTTTGTCATCGCTTAAATTGATGTGCGCCATGATTTCATCATCGCGCTCAAAAAGCTTAACGCTTAACCATCTAAGCTCGTTTTCCTCAATATAAGATGAGGCAACAACCTCGCCGATTTTTTCAAGTGCACCTTCAACCGCGGACGAAAAAATCCTCTTTTTTCTCTCATCCCTTAAAGATGATACCGAAATTGCCTCAAGCGCAACCTCCTTAATTCCCTTGCTCTTAAGCGCGGAAATTTCTATCACGGGACATCCGAGCGATTTTGAAAGCTTTGAGAGATCAAGCTTTATGCCTCGTTTTTCAACGATGTCCATAAAATTAATGGCTATAACCATCGGAATTCCGAAATCAAAGAGCTGTGTTGTCAAATATAGATTTCTTTCGAGGTTCGTGCCGTCAACGATGTTGATAATAGCGCTTGGGTGCTCCTCAACGAGATAGTTTCTTGCTACGATTTCCTCGGGTGTGTATGGAGAAAGTGAGTAAATACCCGGAAGGTCAGTTAAAATAACCTCCTTGTTCCACTTTATTCTGCCCTCTTTTTTCTCTACGGTAACACCGGGCCAGTTTCCAACGTATTGGTTAGATCCTGTCAGCGCATTAAAAAGCGTTGTTTTTCCCGAATTGGGGTTTCCGACCAAAGCAATCTTAATCGACATTTTTCTTTTCCCCCTTTTCATTTGCACCCAATGATACCTTTTCTACAAGCACCATTTTTGCATCGTCCTTTCTTACGCTAAGCTCATAGCCGCGCACCGTAAGCTCAAACGGGTCACCGAGCGGTGCCACCTTTCTTACGTAAATTTCAACGCCCTTGGTAATTCCAAGGTCCATAATGCGGCGTCTAATCGGTCCCTCGCCCTCAACTCTCAGGACCTTGACCGTGTCGCCTACCCTTGCATTTTTTAAGGTCATTCCTTAATCGCCTCTCTCTCAAAACTTAGTTAGTCCGAACTAACTACGCGGTTAGTTTAGCATAACCAACTCGATTTGTCAAGTATTTTTTCCAATTTTTTTAATTTTTTTTGCAGCGCAGAAAAAGAGCTTATTTGAAGAATTTTTTCGGGCTTTTCGGTGGTGAGGCGGAACCCTGACCCAAAATTTAAAATCTGAGGCTCAAGCGAACCCCAGATTTCTTTTATTCTCTTACTAAATATCTATCACATATTTTATATTACCGCATTTATATCTCGTGAAATTACAGCTTGATTATCTTTTTTTATAGATAACAAGCTCGGGATTTTCTCCGTTTTCCTCGTAGGCGCAGACAAGAAGGAAATCCATGTTGGCGGCAATTCCGTAGCACTTTTTTTCTCCCTCGAGCTGACTGCCAAGATATGTCTGCTTATCGTCAAGAAATTTTACTTTTTCTCCGTTAGGCAGAGTGTATTCCATATTGATAAATTCACCCGACAGTACGTTTAAATTTTCCACCCTTGGCAATCCCTCGATATGTAAAAGCGTATTGAATTCGTGAATCAATCGACTCTTAAATTCTTCGAGCTTTTCTTTTCCACCGATTTCAGCATATTGCTTCCAAATATCGAGAGTGTATTCACCGTCGGCATAGCACCATTTGCAATATTCCTCGTTGAAAAAGCCGTCGGGTTCTTTGCTGATATTGCTATCCTCAAGAGGCATTCCGCAGCATTGACATGTCAGCTGACGCGGTGAGCCGAGAAGCGTGTTGATCGACACGTCAAACAGATGTGAAAGCAGCTTCAGAGTTTCCGTGTTCGGTATCGTTTCACCGTTCTCCCAACGGGAAACCGCCTGTCTTGTTACAAAAACCTTTTCGGCAAGTTCTTCTTGTGAGAGTCCTTTTTTCGTTCTTAATTCGTAGATAATATCTTTCGTTTCCATAAATTCACCACCTGAATATTTGTGGTTATATTATATCACGGACTGTTGGCATTAACAAGCAACTGTCTGTTGCTATCTACTCGACAAATTGGAATTTTTCATTTATAATATTTATCTATACCACCGTATCCGACGATTATTTTCCCTTCACGAGTCTTTTTTATAAAACTTTCGAGGCGTTTTTTGAACTCGTCGGGACGTTTTCTTGCCGCATCTATATAGGCAACGCGAATGCGTTTGTATGGCTCGGATAATTTCTCATAGTTTTTCCACGCAACCATATCTAATTTTATGGCATCAAGTATATCGCTTGGGAAGATGTAAGGGGCGCGAATGATGGGCAACACGGCATCTCTCACACTTGGGTGGATCATACCGCGCTCGTCAAGCCAGATCAGCCGTTCAATATTCGGTCGGGAATAAGGACTGCCTTTCTTTCTCGGGGTGAAGCGTTGCGCACGATGAGTAGGATCAATATGCTTAATCGTACTGTCGATCCAGCCGAAGCAAAGTGCTTCTTCTACTGCATCGTTGTAGGAAAGCGCCTTATCACCCGATTCCTTCATCGGAAAAACAAACCAAATCTCACTTTCCGTTTCAAAGTGATCGGCAAGCCACTCGCGCCATGCTTCTCGTTCACTTGTGTAAAATGTTTTCATTTTTTCATCCCTGCAAATT
>JAGALA010000001.1 GCA_017625935.1 Clostridia bacterium | reverse complement strand
GGGGTTCGAGCCCGCGTTCGCCATAACAAGCTGGGCATCTCACCATCGAATTTGCTTCGCAAATGCTGGTTCCACCTATCGGTGCCACTCAAGTCGTATGGTCGATTACCTTCGCAAGTTCAAGCAACTTGCTTGCTACTCTCCCTACTTTGTTGAGAGAATTTTGCTTAAAACGATACTCAATCGTTTTAAGCTTCATTCCCCAGCATTCGGAGCCAAAAAGAAAAAGCAGACCTTGTGTCTGCTTTTTCTTTTTGCCCATTGTCTGTGGCGAGAAACAGTGTCGAGCATAGCGAGAGAGCTGCGAGCGCACTAGTGCGCCGTCCCGACTTATCGGGTGTGAGAGCCCAGCGCCACAGACAACGGAATGCGTGCTCAAACCAAACCTAAAGGTTAGGTTCCACCTATCGGTGCCGCCAAAGTCGCATAGTCAATTGCCATCGTACAACCAAGCGTTGTCCTCGGCACTTTCCTTGCTTGGTTCGGTTTCACTCGTTGAAAACGATTATCAATCATTTTCAACTTCGCTACCCAGCATTCGGAGCCAACAAAAAAGACTAGACCTCGAGTCTGGTCTTTTTTGTTGGCTCCGTTTGTTATGGCGAAAATCTGCTCGGCTTTAGCCGACTGCTGCGACGGACGAAGTCCTAGTCCCTTTAGGGGGTTCGAGCCCGCGTTCGCCATAACAAGCTGGGCATCTCACCATCGAATTTGCTTCGCAAATGCTGGTTCCACCTATCGGTGCCACTCAAGTCGTATAGCCATGAACCCCCAAACCTCATACTTCGCTTCGGGGAACCCCGGCTGGTCGATTACCTGCGCAAGTTCAAGCAACTTGCTTGGTACTCTGCGACTCGCTACCCAGCGTTCAGTATCTCTACTCTCGGTAGATATTGTGTTTTTTCAATTTATAATATTGCAATCTCGTCATTTTATGATATAATTAAATTAGAAAACAAGAAAATTCGTATATGGAAATCAATTTGGAAAATACGAACTTACGGAGGTAAAGAAACTATGAAACAAAGTGTAAAATTCATTTCAATTATTATTTTCTGTTTTTGTACTCTTGGCATTTTGAGTTCTTGTATGACAGAATGGGATTCTAAAAGGCAGCCGGAGGAAAGCCCCGGTAGCACATATTACTGCAAGGAATACGATATAAAATTTTTTGTGCACGATGAGCGATTCTCAATTGTAGAGGGTATAGGCATTACAGATTACTGTAGTAGCATAACGGGCGAAATGACGGTTGATGGCATTAAATATGAGTTCTATGCAAACTCGTACGTTACCTACGATATGGCTTTTTATTCAAAAGATATCGAAAACGAAGGAACACACGACAGATATTCAAATATACCCTACAAATACCTTCTTGTCAGTATGAAATGTGATTATAAACGAGGTGGCGTTATTGAAACAACAGTTGATGGCGGAACTATTTTTGAGGAAGGAACTGTGCTGACATTTATAAAAGAAAAATGAGATTATTTAGAAATAAATTTGAAAGAAATTCTAAAAAATACGTTAAACAAAAATTTGATTTTCTTGCAAGTGCCGGATATAAATATAAGTATTATTTCTTAAACGGCGAGGAAGAGCATACTTTTTGTAATGATAAAATAAGCATACAGATATATTATGTAACAAGCACCTTTGCGTTTGATATTTCTGTTTATGATAGTAAATTTCCGTATTCAAAGGGCAAAAATATAAAAGAAATAATTGACGTTAGTGAAGAAAAATTAAAGCTTTTTTCTCCAATAGAAACGGTTGATTATTATTCCGAGCTTATAAAACAAAATTTAGATAAAATAGAAAAATCAATGAATCAATAAAAAGCAAAATAATTAAACAATGGCGAGTGCTACGGCACTCGCTTTTATCGTTAATTTTAAAATTTAACCTATGGTTAATTCCCATTGTCTGTGGCGAGAAACAGTGTCGAGTGTAACGAGAGAGCTGCGAGCGCACTTGTGCGCCGTCCCGACTTGTCGGGTGTGAGAGCCCAGCGCCACAGACAACGGAATGCGTCTCTCACCAGTTGGTTTACATGTAAACCTGCTGGTTCCGCTTCGCAGCCGAGCAAAGACCCTCCTAAGCAAACGGGATGTCGAGGGCGCCATCCCCTACAAGGTTTTGCACCGCATAGTCATTTTCCCTCACAATTCAAAATTGTTTGTAAAACTTCTTGCTTTGTTGATAAAACTTCGGCGAAACGATTATCAATCATTTTCAACTTCGCTACCTAGCATTCGGAGTCAAAAAGAGACCATTCTGAGCAAACGGGACGTCGAGGGCGCCATCCCCTACAAGGTTTTGCACCGCATAGTAGTTTTCCCTCACAATTCAAAATTGTTTGTAAAACCCCTTGCTTTGTTGATAAAACTTCGGCGAAAACGATTATCAATTGTTTTCAAATTTGCTACCCGGCATTTGCAGTCAAAAAGGAAAAGCAGACACAATGATATGCACCCCAAAAGTTAAACACTTTTGGGGTGCATATCAAAATATTCTACGTATGTTAAGATGTTAGTTATATTATTTCCAAGTCGTTTTTACTTGGGAATTTCGGATAGGTATCATTCAAATTATCAGAGTACCAATATGCCACGGAGGAAATGTCGTCTTGAAGCGGCAGATATCTCTCCTCGCTCCTCCAGCCCAAAGCTTGAATTGTTACTCTTAAATCCTCTTTGAAATAGACAGGGTCGGTTATATGGAAACGGTACATATCAAAATATCTTTGCGCCATATATGTTGAATCCGTTTTGTTTACCTTGGCCAGACCTTGATACGGACTTGAAAATTCAACGTATTTTCCATCAACATCAAAATTATATGCACCGCCAAAATAATCCTCCGTACCTGTGCCGCATATGGTTGGGAAATCCTTATCGCCGTCAATATAGAATTTGATTTCGCCCTCTCCCCACCAGCCGTTGGATTTTACGCCCCAGTGCATATACGTTCCAACGTATACACCGCTACCCTTGATATTATCAAGTATTGTGTAAGCTTCCATATATGGCAGGGGATTTACACGTCTGTACTGTGCGTGAAAATAAAGACTGTTTTCTTCGATTTCCTTTTCTTCGCAGTCAATTTGATAATATACCATTATATCCTCGGTGTGGAGATTCTCAATTTCAATGCGAAAGGATTTGAAATAAGGCATTTCAAAATATGAGTTCATTCCCCGTCTTGGATTGTAGCAAATAGGAAGGCTGTTTATTTGTCTGTATTCTGTGTTGTCGGCGTTGCAGAAAAAATCGTAAAGAGGCGCCTCTACAGAGGGGGCACTCTGCCCGTCAAAAAAGATACGTAAAACGCTGAGTCTTCCGGCAGGTGAGCTATCCACTATCCAAATATGCTTTATAGCTCCTTGGCCTTTTATGTCAGCTATATTATATTTTTCTCCGGCTTTGATTACAACGTATGGATTGACCTTCCAGCCCTGTCCTAACTCTCGTGCGTTGTAGGCGGCACTGCCTTCAATTGCCATTCCGCCCTTGCCCTTTTCTCCCGTGGGATTTTCGGCAGACAGGGAAAAGGAACGAACGTTATCTTTTTTTACTGTTAAATTATGTAGCATAATTATTACCTCACAAGTGTGAATCTAATTAGAGTATAACACAGCAAATTTTCTTTTTCAATACTCAAAATGCAAAAAAATTCAACAGCAAAAACAAGCTCAAAAATACACTTTTCGGTTGTGAAAAATACACTTTTTGGTTTCTTGTTTAATGATTAATTTGTGGTAAAATAAAGTTGAAATCTTTTAAAGAATGATTTATAATAAGTTTATAACTTGAAATTTTAAGGAGATATTATGTATACTAAGCACAAATGGGAAAACGATAGATATTTTAACTTTAATTATGTAAAATATTTGCCGAAGGATTATGATGAGAACAAAAAATATCCTCTTGTTTTTTTCTTGCATGGTGCGGGGGAGTGGGGCGACGATTTAGATGTAGCTTGCCGCCACGGATTTATGAAGCACGTAAGAGAAAACGGAAAGGAATACCCATTTATCTTTATTGGACCTCAATGCCCGGCGGGAAAATATTGGGGATGCTATACGGAATCCTTGCTCGCGTTTCTTGATTACATATGTGAAAGCCTTCCAATTGATATGGATAGAGTATACCTTACAGGACTTTCAATGGGCGGTACAGGCACGTGGATGCTTGCAATGGCAGATGCTGAAAGATTTGCAGCGATCGCGCCGATTTGCGGGAGTGGAATCTATTGGTTCGGTGAATCACTTATAAATGTGCCTGTGATGGTGTATCACGGTGATTGTGATGACGTGGTTCCTATTGAGAATAGCATGGAAATGATAAAGTCCGTAAACAGACGCGGTGGAAATGCTAAAATTAAAGTGTTAAACGGAGTTTGGCATAACGCGTGGGACTATGCTTATGATGGCGACGAGTTATATACATGGTTGCTTTCACACAAGCGAGCAAAAAAGATATAGTAAAGTAGACAAGGCGTAAAAACCTTGTCTTTCTTTTGTATTGTTAAAAAGCAAAAACACCCCACAGTTGTAAAAATAACAATTTCGGGTTTCTTGTTTGGCGTATAATGTATATGTTATAATTAAATTTGAATAGGAGGCATTATGACACTGGGAAAAACAATTCATAAAATCAGAACCGAAGCAAAGCTTACACAAGAACAGTTTTCTGAAATTTTCGGGGTATCTCAGCAATCGGTTCAAAAATGGGAGCGCGATCTGGCAACTCCGGATCTTGACAAAATTATTACAATTTCAAAGTATTTTGATATTTCTCTTGATGCTCTTATCCTTGGAAATGATAATAGAACTGTAGACGAAATGAAAAAAACCAAGGTGATCAAACCGCATTATAAAAATATCCATGACTGGGAGTTTTATTCATCCAACCTTTTGCTCGAATATCAAGAGTCTATTGATGAAGGATTAGATATAGAGGTTTATAGCGACGTGTTTTCTTCTGTATCAAGGCTTCCCAAGGGAGAAATAAAAAAGAAGCTTGGTGATGTTTTATTTGAAGCCATCACAACTGCAAATCAAAGAGACGGATATCCATATATCGAGCCTTCAGAGCTTGAACAAATAAGGGGTCTAAGAAAAAAGCATAATGTTCAATTAGCATATAGTTGCGATGACATGGAAAATAAAATTCACGGTGCATGGATGGGGCGAATCTGCGGATGTATGCTTGGAAAGCCCCTTGAGGGAATCCGTACGGATGAGTTAATTCCGTTTCTAAAAGAAACAAATAATTATCCAATGCACAGGTATGTTTTGAGAAGCGATTTGACGGATGAGATTATAGGGAAGTATAAATTTGGCTTTGTCGGACAGTCCTATGCGGATGAAATTGACGGCATGCCCGTGGACGATGATACAAACTATATTGTGCTTGCACAAGAAATCATAGATAAGCACGGAAAAGATTTCACATCTCTTGATGTTGCCAATGCATGGTTGAAATATCAAAGCAAAGAATATTATTTTTCAGCAGAGCGCGTTGCTTACCTAAATTTTATAAAGGGCTTTGACCCACCGGAATCCGCAATTTATAAAAATCCTTATAGAGAGTGGATTGGTGCGCAGATAAGAGGCGATTATTTTGGATATATAAATCCGGGGAATCCCGAGCGCGCGGCAGAAATGGCATGGAGAGATGCTTCGATTTCTCACATAAAAAACGGAATTTACGGAGAGATGCTTGTCAGCGCTATGTTGGCTGTTGCTTCTGCCACTGATAATATTGAAGATATAATCCTTTGTGGTCTTGGTGAGATTCCGTGCACTTCAAGGTTATATGAAGATGTTATGTCTATTGTTGAAGCTCATAAAAATGGAATTTCTCAAAAGAATTGCTTTGATATGATTCATAAAAAATACGACGAATATACCTCGCACGGTTGGTGCCACACAATACCTAACGCGATGATTGTTGTGGCTTCGCTACTATACGGAAACGGAGATTTTGAAAAATCCATCTGTATGGCAGTGGAAACTGGCTTCGATACGGACTGTAACGGCGCAACCGTTGGCTCTGTGCTCGGTATGATTATCGGCTTTGAAAAAATTCCCGATTATTGGAAGAAGCCAATCAACGACACGTTACACACATCATTATTTGGCATTGAAACGGTAAAAATTTCAGATTGCGCTAAACGCACAATGAAACACATTGTTAATTCATAGTATAAACAATTAAAATGTAAATAAAAGAAATAAAGGAGAAAAACGATGAAAAGGAAAATTCTTTTGATTGCTATGATGGTGGCAGTATTAGCTTGTCTATTTGTTCTTTCTATAAGTGCTGAAACAATCACTTACGAGGGACAAGAAATCGAGCTTGTAAACGATTTAGGTGATCCATCATGGTACACAGGCACAACAGCAACCAAAATTACGGACAAGGAATCTATCGTTATCTTGAAGGACACAAATGGTAATATGACTGCATATCCGTCATATTACATATTCAGATATATGATCGATGGTTCAGGAGTTCGAATAGCTTGGGCAAGCGACAATGGTGTCGATTACTCGTTTGTAAATGAGAAAGCGGAAAAAAATTATGGATCAGGAAGCATATACTATGCGGAGCTTCCGTACGGCTTAACCTCATGCACTGCCGTTAATGTATGGGGCAAGGGTAAGGCTGAGCCAAATGTGGTCGAATTTGTAATTCCTGATTCTGTAACTTCAATTTCATATAATGCTTTTTCCGAGATAAATAATTGTAAAAAAATTACTATTTCCAAAAATGTTATAACCATAAATGAATGGGCTTTTTACAATTCAAAGGATCTTGAAACTGTTATATTCCCCGAGGGATGTGCAGTTCAAACGATAGCTAAGTGTAGTTTTGATGGTTGTTCAAATTTATCAAGCGTAAATCTTGAAAATTGCCAAAGCCTTAAAACACTTGGTGAAGCAGCCTTTAGAGGATGTACAGCGATAGATAAGTTATCACTACCGGATTCGTTGGAAACAATAAGTTCTTGGGCACTATATAATTTAGGTGATTTTGAGTTTGAAAGCAGTTATTTACCAAAAAGCTTAAAGACTATTGGTCAGTATTTTTTAAGTGACTGTCAGCTTGAAAACGACGTGTTATATTTTCCAGAAGGATTTACATCGCTTAGCTCAAGATATAATTTTATTGGCACATTTGCACCAAAAACATCTTTAACACTAGTGTTCCTTGGCAAAATGACAAACGTTAATTTATGTGATGCACCATTAACAAACTTTATGAACAATGGCACAAAGCAACCGATAAAATTAGTATTTGCTAAAAATGAATTTTCTGACCTTTCAGGTGCTATTGTTTCTACCTTTGATTTTAACGGACAAAAAGGCTTTGTTGCTATCTCAAAGGATGGTAGCTCTCTTTACCAAAATCAAGAGGGAACGCTTACAGTAAGCTTTGAAAATGCTAACTATTATAACCTAACAGGTCTTGGGGCTGATGCAAACGGCAACACTATTCACAGTGTTGGAATTTCTCCGACAGAAATAATTTTCTGTGGAGGAGATAGCGTGGAAATAAGCTATACCATAAGATGTAATCACACAGACAAGGGTTGGTACAGATTCCATACAACGAGCGAAGTGTACGATATAAGCACACACGAGGCAGAGGCTATTCATTATAATGACAGAGTATATCAAAAGGGAAACTGCGGTTACGACGAAACAACTACAAACACATGTGTGATTTGTAAGCTTCGAAGCGTGGTAGTTGGGGAAAAAGCAACAGGCAACCATACATATGAGGATGACCTCAACTGTGAAACCGCTCTTAACTGTGACGTTTGCTTAAAAACACTTAAGGAAGCACTTATACACGATATAAAAACAACGGTATTATACGAAAAGGGTTATACCGCAGAGGGATTAAAAACAGTTGCGTGTCAAAATGATGGCTGCAAGAATAATATAACAACCCCAATGCCAGCACTCTTTGTAAATCTCGGCTTCTCGGCGGCTGAATACTCAGGCGGAGGAATGTCCATAGGCTTTAAGGTGGATAAGGCAGCGATCTTAGCATACGAGGAAGCAACGGGCGAAACGGTTAGCTACGGCGTGTTCGCGGCTTTGGCAGAGAAGATAGGAGCAAACGATATTTTCAGTGCGGACGGCAAAGCTCTTGCAGGCGTTATTGTCGCAGATATCACAGGCACAGGCTTTGATATTTTCAACCTTAAAATAGTAGGCATTACAGACGAACAGGATGATATCGATCTTGCAATGGGCGCATACGTTGGCACAACCAAGGACGGTAAGACCGAGTATGCATATTTGCAGGGCGGTACACCCGAAACGGGCGCAAAATATTTCTTTGCCTCATATACTGACGTAAAAGCAATAGTTGATGCTAAAAACGGGGTGAGCGCACAGTGAAATATGCTTCCCCTATGTACGAAAAATCCTTGCTTGAAGCGTGCGACATTATAATGTCGGGCGAGGTAATAATGAATGAAAATGCGGACGGCTCAGCTGATTTTATCATAAACGCAAGCAGCATCTTCAAGAATTAAAAATAATAAAAACAGAATTTCGTGAGCGAAATTCTGTTTTTTGTTTGGGAATGTATTCCGAGCTTCAGCTGCGCTAAAGATTAACCAAAATAATTGAAGCTTCTGCAAGCAAAAGCACCAAAACATCCTTTTTCGTTATTTTTTCTCTGTAAATTATAAAGCCTAAGAGAAGCGAGAAAAGAATGCCGCCGATATTTAGAGCGGGAAAGAAAACCGCGCTTGCCAGCTTGCCTGCAAGATACGTATTTATCAGGTTACAGGATGCGAAAAACACGCCGACAAGTGAAGCGGATGTAAGATTTTTTCCTCGTATTTTCGTGCTTCCCCTCTTAAGAAGCAGGGAAACCAAAAGCGAGACGGTGAAGCAAAAAACAAAAGCAACCAAAATAAACGAATTTGCTTGAGCCTTGTATTCGGACCCCTGCTGTATTTTTTGCACAACGCCGAGTGAGCCCGAGCATATAAGTGCTATCAGTAACGGTAAAAAGTACGAATTTGAGACACGTCCCCTGCCCTTTTTCTTGTTTATTCCCGAAATTAACATCACAGGGACGGCGATTAATATGCCCAAAAAGCCCCAAAACGTTATTTTTTCTTGCCAAAAAACAGCACCCGAGAGCGTGGGAAGTAAAAATCCAAAGGAATAAATCGTTGCACAAATTCCTGTTTTTCCGTTTGATAGCGCTATCGTGTAAAACCATTGTGCGCACATAAGCAGCACGCCGTAGGTCAAGCCGAGAAGAACGGTCAAGGCGGAAAGCCCGCTGAACGAAAACAGGTTAACAACGAAGAGCGCGGCGCTGCCAACACCGAAAACGGCAGCCTGTATTAAGAAAAACTCTCGCCGTCTGAACAAAAACGGCGCAAAGCTCTTCATTAAAACGTTTCTCACCGATGCAAGCGAAGCGCTCACCAGCAGAAGCAACGCGGAAATAATGTCCATAAAAACCTCTAAGTCAGTTTTGTCTTTTTTAGGTATGAAGCCTTATAATCAAATAGCCACGGTTATTTCGTTTTTTCCCTTGCTTGATAAGGAAAACGTACCCTTGACCGTCTTTTCTTTGAAGGTGACTTCAATTTCGTAATCGCCAAAGAAGCCTCTGAAGCTTATGCTTCCCGTATCGCTTGAAATTAAATCAAGCTCGGTGTGCCATTTTTTATTGATTAAATTGTCAAGCGTGATGTAAGCTGGCTTTGGTGTCATATCGAATCTTAATAAGCCACCATAGTACACATTTTCACCCACTGTCATATTTCCTTGTGACCATCTTATAGCCTCGGGGGTTGGATTTTCAACGTAAGCATATCCGTCAACTAAATTCCAATAAATAATTTGCTCCATAGACGGATGCGAAAACCAAACAGTATATAAATATTCAAGAATTTTTGCTTGAATATCCTCGTCTTCCTTTTCGTTAGAATAAGCAGGTATAGTAATTTCGGTTACTTGCAAATGCTTTGACAAATTAGAATATAAATTCATGTGGTCGTAAAGGCGTTTGGGATTGTAAAGATAGCTTGCTTTATTTATTTCGGACTCTCTGCTTTCAAACACGTGGAACTGTGCTCCAATGGCATCAATTCTAGCGCCCTTTAGCATATTTGCTTCGGTGTATGCGTAATAGCTATCAGTTGAACGGCAGTTTTCGCCCCAAAATGCCTCGGTATATTCATTTATAACCAGTTGATTATTGGGGAAATATCTTTCAGCTAACTTGAAGCACCATTCTATGTAGTCATTTTCATTATAAAATTCAGTGACACTATGATCCCAAAGCATTTCATTAGTAACCTCTATCGTGGGTATCTTATCTGCATATCTTTGAGCAGTTTCCTTGTATCGTTCCTCAAGTGCTTCTTTAACCTCGTCAACCGTTGCGTTAGAAAGCCACTTGGGGAATTGATGCTCGTATGCAAGAGCATGCTCCCTTGGCTCAATTCCGTTTTCCTCGCAATATTCAATGCACAAATCAATAGGGGGACGGCGATAATATTTTTCTGAATTTTTATCGTATCTTACCTTGCCCTTTTCAGGCTCAATAGAGCTCCAATAAAATGGCAAGGTCGCCATATTGAAAATACTCTTAAAATAATCCTTATAAAGCTTATTCTTCTCATCGGTTTCAAGCTCATCGAGCATAAATAAGTTAGCACCGAATTTAAACTCGTGTTTAATTTGGTTAACTTTAATTTTCGCATTATGCACAGCATTTCCGTTTTCATCAATTACGGAAACGGTCATATTTCCCTTGCGGTATTTTTCTATATTTTCGTTTACTGTGCTTTCAAAAAATTCCTTGTTTTTTTCAAAGAATTCAAGCGTCTTGTATCTATCCATAAAGTTCTCCCTTAATCGTGTTGATTTTTATATTTTTTTATGTATTCTGTGGGTGATATTCCAATTTGCAATTTAAACTGCTTACTAAAATAATATACATCAGAGAAATTACACATCTCAGCAATTTGATTAATAGAATATCTATGTACCATCAGAAGCTCGCAAGCATAATTTATTTTCTTTTGAATTACATACTTTTTAACTGAATGACCGAATTTCTTTTTAAATAATCTCTTAAGGCATGATTCGCTTATACCGCAAATAGATGCTAAATATTCATTTGTTAGGCTCGTATTTAAAAAGCTTCGTTCAATTTCATCAATAGCCGGAAGAATTTTTAAGTACTGTTTGGTAGGTAAATAATTATTACCTTGAATACTTGAGAAAATTTCATATAGCAAGGACATGCATTTAAAGTAATATCCCTCGTTTTTGTTGTTCCAAGCTGAAAACAACTTTTTAAACAGAGAGCCGACATATTCATTGTTGCCGGCGTTGACCGTAAAAGCAACATCCGATATTGGTTTATCAGAGCTAAAGAAAACGTCTATACATTCGCCTAATTTTGAACGCTCAATTTCGTATTTGGAAACAGTCCCGCAAGGCAAAAAACGTATGGTATTAGGTAATACCTTCAAGACAGTATCGCCAAAATACACCGTATACTCTCCTGAAAAATCAAAAATCAATTCGTTTAGCTTAAGTGTGCTTGGATATTGCTCTGCATTTTTTTGCTTTCTAAATAGAAGAACGCTATCTATTTTGGTAATAATAAAATCCTTTTTCACAAAATCACCTCGTATAAATTATAAACCATTTCTACAAAAAATTGCAATTTTTTTAGCAATATCACACAAAATAGTGACCTAAAATTACAAATTGACCTAAAAGTCAATTTATTAAGCTTCCATGATATGATATACTTGCTATACATGATAATTATTTGAAATTAAGGAGCATTTATGAAAAAGAAACTATTTTTAATGGTTGTTATGACATTTCTTTTTGTATTGGCACTTGCCTTTGCGGTGTCAGCAGAAGCAGAATCGGTTCATAACGCTAATACGGTTGATTATAGGGCTACCGTAACGCTTAATGACGGGGCCGTGCTTCCGTTGTATGACACAAACCACAATGCCCTTATCTGGTATATTGATGGTAAAGATGAGAATGGTAAGACGATTTATTCATCAGTCTGTGCGGATGACAGCAGTAGGGTAACATGGAAGGCAGAAAGCTGGGACGAGGTTCAGAGCTGGGACGCCCTGCTTGAGGATGGAAAAACATCAATTAAAAGTAAAATCGTAGTAATTAATTTGATGGACGATGATGTTATCAGAAATACAGGTAATGCTATATTTCTCAACAAGCCTATGGACAACTTTAAGAGGCTGTTTGAAGGCATGAAAAATCTTGAATATTGTTATCTAAGACTCGATACAAAAGCTATTAACACCCACTCCTTTTCCGGATGCTCTAAATTGAAGTATATAAACTTGGAGGATTTGACGCAGCTTAAAAGAATGGCACATAGCAGCCAGTTTTCCGGATGCACAAGCTTGTTTGACGGACAGGTGCTTGACCTTACAAGAACTCAATTATACGAATTTGAGGGTTCCTCAACTTTTAGCGGCGTTCCCTTTAAAGGTGTAAAATTCCCGGAAACAATGGCTAAAGTGGGTAGTGGAACAACATTTAATAACTGCACAAAGCTTGAATTTGTTTCCATAGGTAACAAGGCAAGATTCTACGGCACACCGTTTAGTGGTTGCACATCATTTAAAGCAATTTACTATGTTGGTACATTAGACGAATTAACTGCTTCAATCGGTAGCAGCGTGATTTCTGCCACAACAAAGTCTTATGCTGAATATCGGGCACTTCCCGACAAGAGCGGAGTATATGCAGTATATAATTACAGCAGATGCGAGGCGTTTAGTAACGGTGTTCATGGAGAAGCAACGGTGAAAAACGATTGTGTTGCCATCTGTAATGTGTGCGGAACATATATTGTTAACCATGTGGACGGAAATACAAGCGTAGTAATTAATTATTCAAATTATTCATTATCGGGCGAAAAGGTAACGGCCTGCCAACGCGAGGGCTGTGGATACACTGAAATATCAGAGATGCCCGCGCTCTTTACAAATCTCGGCTTCTCGGCGGCTGAATACCCGGGCGGAGGAATGTCCATAGGCTTTAAGGTGGATATGAGGCTATTGAAAAATACGAAGAAATCACGGGCGAGACCGTTAACTACGGCGTGTTCGCATCTTTGGCAGAGAAGATAGGAGCAAACGATATTTTCGGTGCGGACGGCAAAGCTCTTGCAGGCGTTATTGTTGCAGATATCACTAATACAGGCTTTGATATTTTCAACCTTAAAATAGTAGGCATTACAGACGAACAGGATGATATCGATCTTGCAATGGGCACATACGTTGGCACAACCAAGGACGGTAAGACCGAATATGCATATTTGCAGGGCGGTACACCCGAAACGGGCGCAAAATATTTCTTTGCCTCATATACTGACGTAAAAGCAATAGTTGATGCTAAAAACGGAGTGAGCGCACAGTGAAATACGTTTCTCCTATGTACGAAAAAGCCTTGCTTGATATAAGCGACATTATAATGTCGGGCGAGAATTATACCATTGAGGAAAACAAGGACGAAAGCGGTAACTCGATCGGCAACGTAATCATTGGCGCAATTGACCTATTTAAATAAAAAATAAGGCTTACTTGACTAAATGATATGCACCTCCAAAAGTGTCTAACTTTTGGAGGTGCATATCATTTTCGGTAAGCTTTTTCTATATACAATAAAAAGGTAGACAAAAACCTACCTTCTTTGTTTGGTGGACTGAAATATTAAAGTTCCGAACATAACATTATAACTGATGGTGGAGTCAATGGGATGCTGCTTTTTTGTTACTATGCTTGTCTCTTTTGCCTTGAACGAAACATATAAGTCGTTTTTATTTGTCAAGTCAATTTAAACAAAACTCTACCAACAGTAGATATTTACAATTTCAGCACTCTTATCTGTCGGTTGACAACTAAGTATAATTAAGATATAATTGGTTTAAAGGTATACTGTGAGTAGGGAAAGGTGAGAAAATATGCCAAATAAAAACGATTATGAAAAAGCCTTTTCGATAAATGTGCGCAGGTTGCGCAAAAAGCATAATTTAACACAAAAATCATTAGCAGATAATATAGGATACTCAGAAAAAACAGTAAGCAAATGGGAAAATGAGGGAAGCGTTCCGTCTATAGAGGCGCTTTTTAGAGTAGCTAATATTTTCCGTGTGAGTATATTGGAGCTATTTAGATGTGATGAGGCTATATATTATTTGGGAATTGATGGAGGCGGAACTAAAACAGAGTTTGCATTGTCAGATCCCAATGGTAAGATAGTTTGCCGACTTTTTATGGATGGATGCAATCCTAATACCGTGGGTATAGAGAGGGCAAAGTGCATAATTGAGGATGGCGTTGTTCAGGTATGTAAGGATGTTCCTCTTTCGTCTGTAGTGGTGTATGCGGGAATTGCCGGTTGCGCATCTGAAAGCTATGCAGATGAAATTAAGATTATGCTTGAAAAAATGTCTTTTGCCGCCTGTGATGTGGGCAGTGATAATAACAACATTGTCGCTGCAGGACTTGGTGATAACGAGGGCATAACAATGATTCTCGGAACAGGAATTTGTGCTTATGTAGTTAAGAAAGAAGAAACAAAAAGAATTGCAGGCTGGGGATATTTATTCGATAACGGCGGAAGCTCATTTCATATTGGCAGAGATGCCATAAATGCTTATTTTTCCGCGTTTGACGGCTCGGGTGAGGAAACAACCTTAGTACAAAGAATAAAGGAAACCTTTAGTTATTCAAACAGTGAGTTTCTTAAATATTTATACAATGGGGGAAACAAACTGGTGTCTTCATATGCTATGTACGTTTTTGAGGAGGCTGAAAAGGGCGACCGTGTATCTATTGCTATACTAAAGAAGCATATAGCTGAAATTGCCAGACTTGTCCGTGCCTCACTTTCTCATTTTTCAAATTATAACGAAAGAATTCCTATAATATTGGGCGGCGGCTTGACTAACCAAAAGCTTTTACTTCCGTATCTTACTGACGAGCTTGGGAATGATATAAAAAAATGCAATATTCAAGTTTTGGATGTTCCGCCCGTTAACGGAGCCTTGGAGTTAGCAAAGGCACTTTGGAGGAAGAGAAATCAAAATGAATGAGCATAAAATATTAAAAACAGAGATGCGCAATCCCAATAGCACAAATATAGACCGTATGACAACTGCTAAGATGCTTGACATAATTCAAAAGGAAAACGAAAATGCGGTGCTTTCTGTAAGAAATGCACTTGACAAAATTGAAATTGCTTGTGATATAATCGCAGAAAAGCTATCCCGGGGCGGTAGGCTTATTTATGTTGGAGCAGGAACATCAGGCAGGCTTGGCGTTTTGGATGCTACCGAATGTCCACCTACCTATGGAGTGCCGAGAGATATGGTAATCGGCATTATTGCCGGAGGAGAAAAATGTATGTTTCAAGCCGCCGAGGGTGCAGAAGACAGCTACGAAAGCGGTATTAAGGATTTAAAGGACAAGCATCTTACAAAAAAAGATGTGGTGGTTGGAATATCTGCATCGGGAAATGCACAGTACATAATCGGTGCTCTTAATTACGCAAATGAGCTTGGTTGTGAAACAATAGGAATTACCTCTAATGAGAATACTCTTATAACTAAATGTGCAAAGGTTTCAATTATATCAGATACAGGAGCAGAGGTTATTACAGGCTCTACGCGAATGAAGGCGGGCACTGCGCAAAAAATAATTTTGAATATGCTTTCCACAGTTGCAATGATAAAGCTCGGTAATGTCTATGAAAATATGATGATAAATTTACGCCCAACTAACGACAAGCTAAAGAGGCGTATGATAAGAATTGTTACTGAAATTACCGGTGAAAGTGAAAAAGAGGCAATAAAATTACTTGAACAGTCAGATTGGGACATAAGAACATCTGTTCAAAAGCATATCAAAAACACATAACAGGTTAGAAAAGAGATTGATTATGCGATTTTTAAAAACCTTTAAATTTAAAAACGGTTTCACTTTAAACCTAAATCTTGAAAATGGCAATTTATTTTATATATTATCAAACGGAAAGCACGAATATAGGTTTTTCTCAAAGGATACCTTGAAAACCGTTGGATACTATAATATGCTTGGCTCAAATATAGAGACCGAGGAAAATGAAAATTCTTTAACTATTCATGCTTGTCCAACCGATGAAAATAACACTTCAATAGGTCCTGTTACAGTTCACTACTGTTTTGAAATGTGCGGTGACAATGCACTTCGTATAAGTACATATTTTACATCAAAAATACATCTGCCTATCCATATAATGTCATGGATGGATTTGAATTTTGAAAGAAGTAAATTTAATACATTTCAAGGCTTTAACCCTGATTTTTCAGTTGGTGTGAATGATATAACTCATCAAGTTACCCTTGGGGACGGCGCTTTATGTGATGATTACGGTTATATTATGCTATCAAACGCAGGCTGCACAGCCTTTGCACCGAAAAGCGTTAATGCGGTCGTTCCTTATCTTTCGGGAGATGGCGAGGTCGAATTTTGCTCACTAAAAAGTAATGTAGGCACAAAAATAGATTTCTTTTTAAATATGATAAGTGAAGCTTACGCTTTATCCTCTGTTATTTCCTTCGGAGAGGGCAAGCCTAAATTGCCAACCGTTACTGGAAAGAAATTCGTGCCTGCTGCAAAAATAAGCGGAGATAGATACGATATTACAAGTGGTCGCCTTACCTGTGCGGTTTATGTAAGAAAAGACGGCGCATCGATGGCAAAAACATCACTTTTAGACTATCAGCCCATAGATGAGATTTGTGTAAATCCTATGACCGCGCTTAAAGTAAAAAATCTCAAAACGGGTGAGGTGGAAAGCTTTTCTTCCGAGCAAGGCTGGGACAATGTCAATGTGTGGAGCGGTAAAAATGAGCTTCGTGTTGTTTTTGAATTTCCCCGTTCCCTGCCAATTCGTGTAATTATCACTCTAAGAGCATACCGAAAGGATGAAATTACCTTCGGCTTACAGGTTATCAACGATTCACAGGACTACACAGTATTATCAGCATCTGTTACGTCAATTTCCTTTGTTGGATATGAAAAGCCGCATTTGCTTATAGCTCAAGCAAGCGGTCAGGTTTTCGATAATGCTTACGAAAAAGAGGTTCATTGGAACTCACATTATCCTAACGGATTCGGTTGCGTTTCTCCTGTGCTTGGAATTTACGAGCCTACAAAAGAAAAATCAAACGGACTTTATGTAGCCGTTCATTCGCCCAGTGCTGAAAGATGCGATATGAGATGCGATATGTTCAGAAAAGGAGAAGGAAGCTTTTCATTTGAATATCCCTCCACCTCTATGGGAAAAGCATACAACTCCTTTGAACCGGTTGGAAAGGTCGTTGTGCGAGCTTTAGACGGTGACTGGTACGATATTGCGTGTATATACGAAGAATATGTTAAAAATCACGCAGAGTGGTATGCTCCAATTGGAAGATACGATACTCCAGATTGGTTTAAGGATATTCCTGTTTGGCTTATGGACTGGATGCCTAATGATGATAACCCCTTAGCTGAGCCTGTTCCAATTTCTTTAAGAAGCCTTGTTCCGCCAAAGCCGGATGATTGGAAAAACAAGCCAATTGAATTTGCAAAAAGACTTGGTCTCCCTGTTGGTTATCATATTTACAATTGGCACCGAATTCCGTTTAACAATGACTATCCGTACTATTTCCCTGTAAAAGCGGGATTTATGGAAAGCATTGAAAAATTCCACGAAAACAATATTTATGTAATGCCATATATCAACGCTCGCCTTGTTGATACAAGAACAAGCGACCTTTCAACCGAGAAATTTGAACGGGAATTTTTGTCAGGCGCAACACTTGATGTAGACGGCAAATTATGTATCGAAACATATGCCTCACACGAGCCTGACGGCTCACTTTGTCAGCTTGCCGCAATGTGCCCGTCCAGTCATATTTGGCGCGAGGCACTTGCAGAAATTATCAGAAAAATGTCAAAGGAATGCCACGTTGACGGCGTTTATCTTGATCAGGTCAGCGCATCCGATGCCAATTTATGCTGTGCTCCCCATCACAATCACGAGGGTGGTGGTGGTTCTTGGTGGGTTCGTTCATACAAGAACATTATGTCACGTCTCAAGGAAGAATGTAATGATAACTGTATTTTCACAAGCGAATGTAACGCTGAGCCTTACGCTGACCAATTTGACGGATTTTTGACATGGGCGTGGGTTGCGACCAATTATGTGCCGTTTTTCTCAAAAATTTATGCAGGTCACGTGGTTATGTTCGGCAGAAGCACTAACGGATACAAAAAATCAGACAAGGAATATTTCAGATTCCATGTGGGTCAAAGCGTTATGTTTGGTCAGCAAATCGGTTGGATTAATGCCGATATTGTTGACGACGATGAAAAAATGGTGTATTTGTCCCGTATGTGCCAGATGAGATATGAATTTAAGGATTATTTCAACTACGGTAAAATGCTTCGCCCACCAAAAACAAATGATTTTATTCCAACCTTTGTAACAGATAGTGCAATCGGTTTTTCAGATGTTAGTGAAGCACCGCTGATTCTTTCATCCTCTTGGGAAAAGGACGGAAATACCGTTATGCTTGTCACCAACTGCGACAAAAACGAATACACATTAGCGTATGATGCACCATTTGATAGCTATGATGAAATAAGATATTACGGTCAAGGCAAGGTTTCCCCTGTTGTGGGCTCAAAAATCACCATCACAATTAGTCCCGAAAGCGCCATTGCAATTGTAAAGAAAACAAAGGAAGAGAAAAATGGAAATTAGACGACTAAAAAAAGAGAATTACGATGAATTAATTTCACTTTTGAACCTTGTTTTCTCTAGACAAAATAAATGCACAATGGATTTTGAAAGGGAGCTACCCAATATGTGCTTAAGAGATGACGCGCATATGAGAAAGCATATAGGACTTTTCTTGGATAATAAGCTTGTTTCAGCTGTTGGAGTTTATCCTTTGCCAACAAAGGTTTTGGATAGAAAAATTAATTTTTGCACCGTTGGAAATGTTGCTACACATCCCGATTACGAGGGACGGGGATATATGAATATTTTGCTTAATCGCGCTATGGAAATTGTAAAGGAAGAAAAATATGACATTTGTAGGCTCGGTGGCGACAGAGCAAGATATTTGCGCTTTGGCTTTGAGCTTTGCGGTGGGAATTACTCTTATTACATAACGCCAAAAAATACAAAAAAGTCATTGCTTGGGGACTACGGTCAAAATACAAGAGCTGTTGAGATTTTGTCAAATGATGAAAACTCTTTAGCCTTCGCAAGAGAGGTATATCATCAAAACAAGGTAAGTGTGTTGAGAAATGATAACGATGTAATGTACAGAGTAATGACAGCGTGGAAAAACACACCCTATTTAGTAACTAAAAATGATGAGCCCATCGGTTATTTTGCTTTGGCATCTGATAAAAAAGAGGTGTCAGAAGCGTATGCAATTAATAAAGAATCATATTTAGATACGGTTGTTGCAATTTCGAATTACTTAAATGATGGTTTTTCAATAACCTTGCCCCAGCACGATATAGATTTAATAAGAGAAATTAATAAGTGCGCTGAATATATGAGCATACAAATTCCATCAAATTTTAATGTAGTAAACTTTGAAAGGGTGGTTGATGCCTATATCAAATTGAAAGCGAGCTATACTTGCTTGTTGCCGGGAAGCGTTACTATTTCCATAAAGGATTATGGAAAAATCAAGATTTTTGCAAATGAAAATGACTGTGGATGTGTCAAATTTGACGGCGAGTGCGATTTCGAGCTTTCAAAGTCTGATGCAACAAGATTTATTTTCGGAATGCATCCACCCGTGTCTGTAACTCAGCCAAATTTGTTTGCAAAAGCCAATTTCCCCCTTCCCCTTTCTTGGAACACACAAAATAGAGTATAAATGATTTTCTTATAAAGCGTCTTTAATTCAAAACAAATTGGTAAAATCTAAATTAATATTTGCTATTTTATATTTATAATGCTAAATTATATCTGTGGGTTATCAAAAAAGTTCAACAAATAAAATTAATATGAAAAAGGAGAAATTTATGAAAAGAAAGCTTTTATTATCTTTAGCTATTATAACAGTGCTTGCGTGCGCTTTTGCCATAAGTGTGAGCGCAAAAAGCGTATATCTTGAGTCGATTCCTGATGAGCTCAAGGCAGAAAATGACACGTTTACACACTTTGTTGTTTTTGAGGAAGCAGAATATTTTGTTAGCTCGGACAATACAATTAGCGGACTTAATGGTGACAAGATGGATGCAGATATGGCATCAGCAGGCATTGATAAGTCCAAAATAGGAACAGAGTACCTTACAAGATTTAATTTCCCTGCATATGTAGGTGAAAATCTTATCACTTATGTCAACCTAAACTCAATGAAAACCCATAAGTATTTTAAGCATGTGTGCGGATACATTCAGCTTGAGGGAACCGTAAACAAGGTTAACGATATGAACGAATGTGTAAATCAGCTAAGATGTGTTGACTTTGGAGAAAATAGCCAAATAACAGCTATTCCGCTTTGCTTTGCAAACCAAGCAAGAAGAATGGCAAGTGTTAAAAATTTGCCAAGGAACTTAACAACTATTGGTTCAAATGCTTTTGATAGCTGCTACGGTGCGTTTGAGGGAGAGCTTTATATAAATGCAGAAACTATTGGTGGTTCAGCATTTAATAACGCTATTTCCAATGTAACACACTTGATTTTAGGCCCTAAAGTAAAATCCATAGGAACACAGGCGCTAACTGTCCTTTTTGCGATTCAGCACCATAACGAAATACCTACCTTTTATGCCCCCGAGGACATTAAGCCTGCCCTTGTGTCTATTGAGTTCCAATGCGATGTATCACAAATAAAATTTGCAAATCAAGGCGTTAATTCCGGTGCGTTTTATTTCCCTACCACAACAGGACGCGCGCCATACGAAAAGCTAACAACTATTATTTTATCCCATCCCGACAATGCAAAATATGTAACAGAAGGCTCTGTTTTCAATGACTTTACAGCAGATGGCATCAATATTTTGTTTAACGATTCAGACGGACTTGATGACTATGTAACCGCAAAGCACGATTTCAGCATTTTCGGCGGCGTTTCATATGTGCGCTTTAATGAGGAAGGAACAAAGACATTGATTTGCGCATCTTGCGGCGCACAGTCTTATGAAAAAACAACACCGCTATTTACCTGCCTTGGCTACTCCGCATCAGAAGATGGCAGAGGCGGTATGTCAATAGGCTTTACTGTGAACAATGTAGCTATTGCAGAATATGAGGAAGCAACGGGCGAGAAGATAAGCTACGGCGTATTTGCGGTAACAAAGAAAAATATCGAGAAAAACGATATCTTTGACGCGGAAGGAAACGCGCTCTCGGGCGTTATCGCCGCTGATATTACAGGCGCGGGCTTCAACCTCTTTTCTTTGAAGATAACAGGCTTTACTGAGGCACAAAAGGAGCTTCCGTTTGCAATGGGTGCATTCGTTGGCACAGAGAAGGACGGCGCGACAGAGTATAGCTACCTGCAAATTGCAGCACCCGCTGAGGGAGAAAAATATTATTTCGCTACATATAACGAAGTTGCCAAACTCACTCCGAGCGACAAGGGAAATTCATAATGAAATACGCCTCTCCAAAATATGAGCGCACCGAGCTTTTGGTAAGCGACATACTTATGTCGGGTGAGAATTACACCGTCGAGGAAACAAAGGACGAAAGCGGAAACTCGGTCGGCAACGTAATTATGAGAGCGCTTGACTTATTCAAATAAAACCAAAAACAGAATTTCGGAGACGAAATTCTGTTTTTTAGTTAGGCTGTATCACGTGAATTTCAGAGGCGGAAATCGCGCTTGACTTTCATTTACTGTTATGTTAGAATTATTATAATAGGTGTTAATTCAAGCATTGCTCGAATGAAGCGGCGAAAGATGTGCCGTACACCGTTTGCAAATGGCATTAAAATATAAAACAAATTCAAAAGGAGAGATAAGAATGAAAAGAAAAGTTTTACTGATTTTAGCATTGTCAGCATTACTTGTTTGTATGTTTGCCGTTTCCGCAGGTGCAGCAGCCCTTACAAACTACGCAAGCGTTGAACTTACGCTTGTTGACGGTACCAAGACAACGGGATATTGTGTTGTTGACGGCCGCTTCCAGAGGGATAACGTTTACAAAAATCCCGAAAATACAGATGACGGCACTTATGACTGGGGCGATATCAAGGTTTTTGATATGCGTGATTCCGTTATAGTTGGCACAAAAAGCTATAGTGAGGTTGCAGGTCTTAATTGCAACGGTCAGGCTGTTAACGTTGAGGAATTTTACTTTTCCTCACAGGTTACAAAGATTTTGAACACCTCATTTACAAACGGATGGAAAAGCTTGAAAACCGTTTATATTCCCAATACCGTAACCTATATTGCCTGTTCATTTCAAAACTCACCTGTTCAAAGGGTGATTTTTGAGGAGGGCTCTCAGCTTAAAGCGATTGAAGGCGCCGCGTTTCTGGGCTGTACCAACCTTACAACCTTTGATTTTCCCGAGGGGCTTGAAAGCTTAGGACGTAACTGCTTCTGGCAATCGGGCTTAAGCGGCACGATAGTTATTCCTAACTCCGTTACGTATCTTGCTCCGGGCGCACTTCTTTCCACCAAAATTGAAAATTTGTATTTGGGTGACGGAGCTCTTGAAATTGGCTACAACTTTTTAGGCACGTACGGACAAACAGACAATGCGTACCTTGAAAACGTTTATATTTCCGCAAACACGACGTTTGAGGGAAATAATATATTCTATAAATGCGCAAACCTCGTTAACTTCTACATTGTCGGTTCAGCTGAGGAATGTAATGCTATGATTAACACGTTGAAGGCTCAAAGCGCAGGTCAATATATGACCTTTATTACTGAGGGCGAGGCAAAGGAGCTTGGCATTAATGAGGAAAACGGCGCGGGCTATGCTATTATTCACACGGAATATAACAGATGCCAAGCTTTCTATAACGGCAAGCACGCCGAGTCCGAGAAAACGCAAAAATTCGAGGGTGAAGCGTACCTTTCAAGCTACTGCGAATTTTTTGATTGCTCAAGATGCGGCGAGATAAGCAAGGTTGAGCTTTGCGCTCCGCTGTTTGAAAACAAGGGCTTCTCCGCGGCTGAGTACGGCGATATGATGTCGGTTAACTACAGAGTAAACGAGAAAGCAATCTCGGAATACGAGAGAATAACGGGCGAAAAGATAAGCTACGGCGTATTTGCGGTGACAAAGAAAAATATCGAGAAAAACGATATCTTTGACGCGGAAGGAAACGTGCTCTCTGGCGTTATTGCCGCCGATATTACAGGCGCGGGCTTCAACCTCTTCACCTTGAAGATAACAGGCTTTACCGAGGCACAAAAGAAGCTTTCGTTTGCAATGGGTGCATTCGTTGGCACAGAGAAGGACGGCGCGACAGAGTATAGCTACCTGCAAATTGCAGCACCCGCTGAGGGAGAAAAATATTACTTCGCTTCATATAACGAAGTTGCTAAACTCACACCAAGTGACGCTTGACTTATTCAAATAACAAAAAAGCTGTATAGAGAAATCTATACAGCTTTTTATTTACTATTGTTAAAAAAGCAGTTGACATTGACCTTGGGTTATAGTTTAATATAATAAAGGAGGTGGTTATTTTGAAGATTAACGACGTGGAAAAAATAACGGGTCTTACAAGCAAGGCGATCCGTTTATACGAAAGCAAGGGACTGATTGACGTTAAAAGAGATGATAACGGATATCGCAACTATTCAAATGAGGATGTAAACACGCTGAAAAATATAAAGGTTTTAAGAAGTGTAGGCGTTTCAATTTCCGACATTAAGCTTTATTTATACGGTGTAGTGTCCGTTAGCGAGCTGATGGACAAGCGCAAGTCGGAGATTTTGAACGAAAGCGGACAAAACTCGAAAAGGTACCAAATTTGCCAACGCTTAATGCAAAATAACTCCCTTGATCTTTTTGGCGAGATAGACGGATTTTGCGAGAGAGAGGAAGCAAAGGAAAAAATCACGGGCGCTTGTCCGTTGGAATAGATATCGGCACAACTACCGTCAGCGCGGTTATTTACGATATAGACCTATGCGAGCAGGTGGAAGCGTTTTGCGCCCCGCACAACTCGTACGTTTACTCCGATTTTCGATCCGAGCAGGACGTTTCCTTGATTATAGAAAAGACAGAGAAGCTCCTTTACCGTATTCTTGATTCATATAAAAGCGTAGTCAGTATAGGCGTTTCGGGTCAAATGCACGGAATTTTATATATCGACAAGGACGGAAACAGCGTATCAAATCTTATAAATTGGCAGGACAAGCGCGGGGACGAGGTTTTGGAGGACGGAAGGACCGTTTGCCAAAGGATTTTTGACATAACAGGCGTAAAAACATCCACAGGGTACGGTATTTCCACACATTATTACAACGTCTTGAAGGGCGAGGTGCCCCAAAACGCCGTGTCTGTTGTGAGCATAATGGACTACTTTGTGATGAAAATTTGCGGTCTTAAAAGAGTAGTGACGCATAGCTCGGTCGGGGCAAGCTTCGGTCTTTTTGACGCAAGAAAAAATGAGTTTATGAAAAACGAGCTCGAGCTTCTCGGAATAAATATGGAGCTTTTACCCGAGGTAACGGACAAGAGCGTGACTGTGGGAAAATGCAGAGGGATTCCCGTTTCGGTGGCGATTGGCGACAACCAGGCGAGCTTTTTGGGCTCGGTTAGCGAAAACAACGACAGCGTGCTGATAAATATAGGCACAGGGTCGCAGGTTTCGTCCGTTAGCGAATACCACGAGACCTCGGGAGACGTGGAAATCCGCCCGTTTATTGAGGGTAAATATTTAATTTGCGCATCTGCATTGTGCGGCGGCTATGCCTACTCAATGCTTGAAGCATTTTTCAGAGATTACGCAATCCGTTTGGGCGCACAAGACACCTCCCAATATAAAATCATCAATCAGCTTGCAAGGGTGTCCTACGAAAAAGGCGAAAAGGGACTCGACGTTGACGTTTCATTCTTCGGCAAACGCAGTGACCCGAACGTGCGCGGCTCAATCAAAATGATAGACAGGCAGAATTTCACGCCGTCAAATCTTGTCCTTGGCGTACTAAAGGGAATGTGCAACGAGCTTTATGCACTTTACAGTCTGTTCCCTGAAAAAAAGAGCAAGGCGATAGCGTCGGGCGGCGCAATACAAAAGAACGATATATTAAAACGTTTGATAGGCAACACCTTTGATATGTCGGTGTTTACAAGCAAGATGAAGGAAGAAACAGCCACAGGAGTGTCGCTATTTGCCGCTTTTGCTACAGGCAACGCGGAGTATAAAAACGGCTTTGGCAAGTATATAAAGTATTAATGGGTGAGCTAAAATGAAAAATATAGAAATAAAATTTGACGTAAATAAGCTTCCGTTTTACGCATCTGCTAAAAAAGGCGAGATAAGCACATTTGAGCTGAAAGCAGACGAGGAAAAAATGACCGTGTCGGTTATGTATGACTACAAGGAATTTCCGCTTGTACTCTCTTGCAAGGTGAAAACAGGCGACCGCGTGTCGATAATTCTGTGCGAGCATATAATCAAGCTATACGTAAACGGCGAAATAGCCGATGAGGAATGGCCCTTTGGCAATAGACTTTTTAATTTGGGTGACGATATCGTTGGCGTTGACGGTATATCCGTAAAGGAACACGCCGAAATAAAAGAAGAGCCTCCGTCTGTGATTTCAAGCTTTGAAAACGCGCAGGGCTGGCGCCCGGGCGGCGGTATTTTCGTCGGTGACTGTATGCCGTACAGAAGAGGCGAGGAATATCACGTTTTGTACCTGAAGGACCGCCGCCACCACAAAAGCAAGTGGGGCATGGGCGCACATCAATGGGAGCATATTTCAACCAAGGATTTTAAGACGTGGTGCGTTCATCCTACGGCGGTGCCCATTACCGAAAGCTGGGAAGGCTCAATTTGCACAGGCTCGTGGATTGAAAAGGACGGTGTGGAGTATCTCTACTACACGGTAAGACGCGCAAACGGCTTGCCCGCAATTATCAGCCGTAGCGTGTCAAATGACGGCTATCATTTTACAAAGGATAAGGACTTTGGCTTTGTTTTATCAGAAAAATTCAACGGTGCGGTTGCACGCGACCCAAAGGTGATAAAAGACGATGATGGAATTTACCATATGTTTTTGACAACCGTGCTCGTAAAGGAGAATTTGGGCTGCCTTGCGCACTATATTTCAAGCGATTTGGAAACGTGGCAGGAAGCAGAAAAACCCTTACACGTGGTTGAAAACAGTGACCATCCCGAATGTCCCGACTATTTTAAGTACAAGGGAAAATACTATTTGGTGTTCAGTATAAGAGGCAGGGCGAGATACCTCGTGTCAAATAGCCCATTTGACGGCTTTGAGGTAATAGACGACACTTTAATCCCTTGCGCAGGCGTGCCCAAATGCGCCGAGTGGGAAAACAAGCTCGTCTTCACAGGCTTTGAGCCGATAAACGGCTACGCAGGGACGATGACCTTTAAGTCCGCCACCGCCAAGGAAAACGGAGAGCTTATATTTGAGGACCTTTAATAAAAATTCAAAAAAATTTCGAAAAACACTTGACCTTGACCCAAGGTTATAGTTTAGAATTAAAATGAACAATTGGCAAAAAAACTAAATTATGGAGGGCTTACATGAAAAAGAAACTGTTTTTAACGGTTGTTATGACGCTCGTTTTTGCAGTGGCACTTATGCTTGCAGTGTCGGCAGAATCGGTTCATAACGAAAATACGGTTGATTACGATGAAACCGTAACACTTAGCGACGGAAAGGTGCTTCCGTTGTTTGATGAAAACAATGATGCGCTTATCTGGTACATCGACGGCAAGGACGAAAGCGGGAAAAATACATATGCATCTATCTTGAGCGAAGACAGCCAGGTGAAGTGGTACACCGAAAGCTGGGGCGAGGTAACAGGTGTAGGCATTAACTTTGATGACGGAACAAAGGTTGAAGGCAAAAATATCGTAGTGGTTAATATGATGGATGACGATATTGTTACGAATCACGGTCCCGGAACATCTCATTACGGAAAGCATATTACAGGATTTAAGTATGTGTTCCGCAACTGGTCAAACCTTGAATATGTATATTTGCGCCTTGACACCACGGGAATTTATAAGGAAAGCTTTAACAATTGTCCCAAATTAAAGTATATAAACCTTGAGGACTTGACAAAGCTTGAAAGAATAGGCGATAATTACAATTTTTCAAGCTGCACATCACTTTTTGAAGGACAGGTGCTTGACCTTTCCAATTCAAAGCTTTGGTCTATCGACTGGAACAATTCCTTCACAGGCGTTCCTATGATTGGAATTAAGCTTCCAAGCACTATAACAAGACTTGGTGACTCCTTTAAGAACACCGCGCTTATTTCCTTTACATATCCCGAAAAGGTAACAGGGATAAACACTAATATGTTCTACGGCTGTGCGGATCTTGAAGTTGTTACCTTGAGCAAGGGTATAACAGGCACAATAGGCAAGGATGCCTTCTTTGGTTGTTCATCACTTACCACGGTTTACTATGTTGGCACACTTGATGAGCTTAATGCGCTTCTTGACAGAACTGAATCCGGCAACGATGCGTTCCTTGCTGTTGCAGGCGAAAACAGAGAAAATCTTATTTCCTATGCTGATTATAAGAATCTCAAGGACAAGAGCGGCAAGTATATGGTTTACAATTACAGCTGGTGCGAAGCATATAACGACGGCTTACACGAAATAACAAATCCAACAAACGCGTGTGTAGGAGTTTGCGACGTGTGCAATGATGCTATTGTAAATCACGCACAGGATGCAACTGTTTCTACTGCTATGGTATATTCAGATTACACCTTGGCAGGCGAAAAGGTGACAGCTTGCCAAAACGCGGGCTGCACGTACCGTGTGACAGAGGAAGTGCCTGCACTCTTTGTAAATCTCGGCTACTCATCATCGGAATATGACGGCGCACAAATTTCCGTTAACTATAAGGTAAATGCGCAAGCGGTTAAGGATTATGAGGATGTAATGGGCGTAGCGCTAAATTACGGCGTGTTTGCGGTTCGCGCAGACAGAATAGAAACGAACGATATCTTTGATGCCGACGGAAAAGCACTCGCAGGCGTAATCGCCGCAGATATCACAGGCAGCGGATATACGCTCTTTAACCTTAAGATAACGGGCTTTACAAATGAGCAAAAGGACATCGACCTTGTAATGGGCGCGTTCGTTGGTACAACCAAGGACGAAAAGACAACCTATTCGTACCTGCAAATTGCAGCACCGACGAACGGAAAATACTACTGTGCTTCATATAACGACGTGAAAGCAATACTTGACGCTAAAAACGAGGAGAGCGCACAATGAAATACGTTTCTCCTATGTACGAAAAAGCCTTGCTTGATATAAGCGACATTATAATGTCGGGCGAGGTAATAATGAATGAAAATGCGGACGGCTCTGCGGATTTTATCATAAACGCAAGCAGCATTTTCGGAAAGCTTTTTAATTGAAAATGACAAAAAAGAGACCGTGAGGTCTCTTTTTTAGATTTGATGCAAGAAAGATTACAAAGCTCTCTTAGCTTTTTGTTTTAAGGTATTTGAGTCCTTCCCTTGGGGAGTGTCCCGTGATTTTTTTGAACACCTTGGAAAAATACGAGTAATCGCTATATCCGCACGCAACTGAAATATCAGCCATATTCATATTACCCTTTTGAATAAGCTCGCACGCATACTGTATTCTTAAGTTGTTCAGATAGCTAATAAATCCGATTTGCATATTTTTTTTGAAAAGCGACGAGAGGTACTTTTCGGTATATGAAAAAACGTTTGCAAGTCTGCTAAGAGAAATATCACTTTCCCTATAATGATAGTCCACGTAGTCCACAATGTTTTCAAAAACACTGCTTGAGTTATTTTGCTCATCCACCTCGTACTCGCTGCCCTTAATATCAAAAAAGGAAAGTGCATAGTATAAAACAGCCTCTGTAAGTAAATTTGAGTTGGAGGGCGTTATGCGTCTTATTGCATTTTCAAACAACGTGCAAAGAAAGCCGTAATCGGAATAATATGGATTTTCCGATGTTATATTGCATTTTGATAGGCGCGAGGTTGCCCCGTTTCCCATAAAGCTGATATAAATATATTCAAATTCCTCGTCTGCATCCAGATAGTACGGATAGGCAGGAAAGGCGAAAAAAACATCCCCTCTTTTCAAGGAATATTTGCTGTTTCCTATGTGAAAAACCGCAGTCCCTTTAGTGACAATATGAAAAACGTATATGGGATGCAAAAACGGCTGTGCCAAGGAAAGACATTCGGTTTCATATACAAAGCGCACCGCCTGTATTGTTGAATCTTCATTCTTTGCCGACATAAAGCGGCAGATGCTTTCACTCATAGCAACCTCCCCTGATTTCTTTATTTAATTATATATTTTTCAAATAAGCTTTGTCAAGAATAAAAAATATATTATGGATTTTTTACAAAACAAACACGAAAATTTGCATTTACTTACCAATTTCTTTTTGTTAAACTAATATTGGAGCATTTTACTTTAGAGGTGTTACGGTTGAACGGTGTGAAAAAAGGTACTGAAATTAGAATATTCACAGAGGGGAATTTGACGTCTCACCTGATTAAATTTGCCATCCCTGTGTTGCTTTCTCATTTTATGATGATTCTGCTCAACACTGTGGATATGATAGTGGTAGGGCAAAGGCTTGGCGAGGTAGGCACGTCATCTGTGTCGATAGGCGGCTCCGTTGCTATGTTCTTAAACGCCTTTATAGGCGGCTTTTCATCTGCCGCGCAGGTTATTATAGCGATGATGATAGGGTCTGGCAAGCAGAAGCATATATCAAAATTTATAAGCACAGTATGCAGTTTTATTTTCGTTGTTGCTATTGCATCTATATTTATAATGCTGCCGTTTACCGACACGATGCTTAATTTACTTAACACCCCGAGCGAAGCATATGCAGGTGCGCGCGAATATGCGCGAATTTGCATTTTGGGCATAGTACCCATATATTTTTATCATATTGTAAGCGCGATATTCAGAGGCTTAGGGGATGCAAAGCATCCGTTTATATTTATTGCCTTTGCTTGCGGACTCAATATTGTCTTGGATGTGGCTTTCGTCCTTGGACTTGATATGGGCGTTGGCGGTGCGGCGATAGCAACCGTTATTGCTCAGCTTGTGAGCGTTTTGCTTTCCTTCATAGTTTTTGCAAGGAAGCGTGAAGCGTTTGGGCTGAATATAAAAATCAAAGACTTTTGCAGATGGGACAAAAGAGAGCTTTCAAAATTTGTTAAGCTTGCAATTCCTATGGCGATAAACAACTCCGCCATTCAAATTGCAGGAATGGTAATAAACGCGATGATAAATGATTATGGCGTGACGGTTTCCGCCTTTGGAGGCATACGGGCGAATATTGCCACCACCGTTGATTTGATTCTCGGCTCGGTATCAACGGCGGGAGCTATGATAATAGGGCAGAATATCGCGGCGGGAAAACTAAAGCGTGTAAACGGAACGCTAATCCGTGTAGGCATTATTACTTTGTCAATTTCCGCGGTGCTTATATTTCTATTTTTGGCGTACCCTGTGTCTATTTTTGGGATATTTACAAAGGAAAATGACGTTCTCGCGTTAGTGCGACCGTATTTGCCGATTTTGATTTTTTCCTTGGTGAATGCAGGGGTAAGACCTGTGACACGAGCGCTGATTGACGGAAGCGGAAATAAGCGGATTAACCTAATAGTTGCGTTGCTTGATGCTATTGTCGCAAGAATTGGCTTGGCGGTTGTGTTCGGCGTTTTACTGAAGCTTGGATATATGGGGCTTTGGTTTGGCACAACCCTGGCGGAGCTTGTTCCAATATCGATAGGTGTGATATTTTATTTCGTATTAGTGCGTAAAAAATTACGCAAGGGTGATAAAAAGGATTTAGAATATGGAAAATAAGGTAATAAAATTAGGCGTTGTGGGCTTAAAAAGAGGAGCATACGTTGCTTGGACGCTGATAGGAGATGAAAATGTTGTCATTCGCGCGGTTGCGGACAGCGACCCCGAGGTTTTGAAGGCGTGCTGCGAGGACTACGCTAAAAACGGAGTGACGGATTTGCTTGCATTTGACAGCATAGAGGAGCTTTTGAAGAGCGATATTGACGCGGTTTATATCGCAACCGACAAGCCGCTTCATACAAAGCATACGATAATGGCGCTTGAAGCAGGGAAGCACGTTTTAAGTGAAATTCCCGTAATTGAAACGCTTGAGGAAGCAAAAGCTTTGCGCGATGCGGTAAAATCGCATCCCGAGCTAAAATATATGGCGGGCGAAAATTGCTTCTATTGGGCTTTTATCAAGGCTTGGAAAAAAATGCGTGAGGACGGAAAATTCGGCGAAATTCTATATGCGGAGAGCGAGTATTTGCACGCAATTCATCCCGACGATATTAAGCCGTACGAAAAGGATAGCCATTGGCGCAAATACAACAATGCGATAACGTATTTGACACACAATTTAGGACCGCTTCTTTACATAATGGACGACTACGCCGTCAGCGTTTCCTGTATGGTGCCGACTGCCGCAAAATATAACGAGCATAGCGTGGGTGATGAAAACGGAATAGCAATTTTCAAAACCGCCAAGGGTGCGGTAATTCGCATTTTTATCGGCTTCGGCATGTACGTTGGCTATGAACACAATTTTGCGATGTACGGAACGCGCGGCTCTATTCTTACCGACAAAACCAAACCGCTTGAGGAAGCAACCTCCTTTGCAAAAATGTATGAGGTGCCAAACACCTTTGAAAAGTATTTTGAAATTCCCGTAAAGCTCTCTGAAACGGACGACGTGTACGGTCACGGCGGCGTGGACGCTAAAATGATACGCGATTTTATCAGATGTATCATAGAGGACACCGACCCACCGATTGACGTTGATATGGGAATTAGAATTTCCTTGCCCGGAATAATAGCCAACGAGTCCGCAAGGCGCGGCGGCGAGCTAATGGAAATACCGAAGGAGCTTTATTAATTTTGTTATCCCACGCAAATATATAAAATAAAAAAGGAGAGAAAAATGAAGAAAATCACTTTAACATTGGTAATTATAAGTATGCTTCTGTGCTTGTTTATTGCTACGGCAGGCGCGGCGGCGACAAATGAATTCGGTGAAGCGGAAATCGTTCCGGGAATGGATGAAAAATCGGTATTCGGCGATGACGGCAGGGCAGATACCTACACAACAAGAGTAGTGCTGTTTGACGGAACGGAATACCATACGTATCCCGCCTACTACGTTTTCACAAATAGCGTCAACACAACCACGGATTTTTCGCAGCTTAATTCCTTAACGGGAAAATACTATGGAAAAACAAGCGTTATCCGTGCCGAAATACCGCATAACGTGCATAAGGTAACCGGAGATGTTTTTAATAATTATAACGACATTAAATATGTGCTTTTTCCTGACACGTTGACGGAAATCAGCGGAAATATGTTTTATTGCGCTCACGGTCTTGAGTGGACGAACGTTCCAAGAGACTGCGTTAGCATTGGCGGATATGCATTTTACGGCTGCTCTTCGCTTAAAACCATTGATATGTCGAATGCGCAGAGCTTGAAAAGAACGGAAGCGAACCAATTTTACAACTGCCCGAACTTAGAGGAATTAATTTTCCCGGAGGGCTTTGAATATTTCGGCGGTGGCGGTGGTGGCGGTACAACCTTTCAAAACGGTCTTGGCTCACTTAAAACACTGTATTTGCCCGACTCGGTTACATATATGGGCTCAATTTCCGAAATGAAATCAATAGGAACCTTTGTTGTGCCGTTGGGAATAACAACGCTTAAATCAAATCAGTTCTCGTACTGTACGGGCTTGAATACGATAGTAATCCATAAGGATATGACAAGCATTGATTCAAACGCCTTTGATATGACATTTTATCTGAGTGAGTTTGTTTATACAGGCAATATTGAGGATGACGTTGTTGCGGATATGAGAAAATATGTAAGCCCTAACTATGGCGCGGCAACTATAACGATAGGCAACCATTGTGAGTATTACTATAACAGTGAGCATGTAAACGACACCAATCCTTGCGTCTTGAATTGCACACGCTGTGGCTCTGTAAACGTGCCAAAGGAAAACCCCGTTCATAGTGAGCTTGCCTCAATTTCATACGCAAGCTTTGATGCGGCAGGCACAAAAACAGTAAGCTGCACAAACGAGGGCTGCAAGCATAATATAACAACCCCAATGCCCGCGCTCTTTACAAATCTCGGCTTCTCAGCGGCTGAATATTCAGGCGGAGGAATGTCCATAGGCTTTAAGGTAAACAAGACGGCGATTGAAGAATACGAGAAAGCAACGGGCAAGACAGTTAACTACGGCGTGTTCGCGGTTTTGGCAGACGTAATTAAGACAAACGATATCTTTGATGCAGACGAAAAAGCACTTGAAGGTGTTATAGCCGCGGATATCACAGGCACAGACTTTGATATTTTCAACCTTAAAATAGTAGGCTTTACGGACAAGCAGGTTGACATTGACCTTGCAATGGGCGCGTACGTTAAGACAAGTAAGGGCGGCGCAACCGAGTATGCATACTTGCAGGACGGCACACCCGAGGCGGGTGCAAAATACTTCTTTGCTTCATATAATGACGTAAAAGCAATAGTTGATGCTAAAAACGGAGTGAGCGCACAATGAAATACGTTTCTCCTATGTACGAAAAAGCCTTGCTTGAAGCCTGTGACATTATAATGTCGGGTGAGGTAATAATGAATAAAAACGAGGACGGCTCTGCGGATTTTATCATAAACGCAAGCAGCATCTTCAAAAACTAAAAATAAAAAACAGAATTTCGGTGACGAAATTCTGTTTTTGCGTTAAGAAAATGAAGCACTTGAAAAATGAAAAATAATGTGCTATGATGTAATTGAAGATATATTAAAGGAGGGATTAATATGAAATATTGCGGATTTTGCGGTGCGCAGTTAAAGGATGAGCACAAGTTTTGCATAAATTGCGGCAAGAGCGCAAGCGTGGAAGAAGCGGAAAATGAGAAAGCGGAAGCACCATGCGAGTGTGTGGCTGAAACTGAGCAGATAAACGACACAACGGAGCAAGCAGAGGAACGAGCGGAGCAAACAAGCTGTCCGTCGGGTAAGCCCAAAAATAGATTAAAATATTCCATTATGGGCTTTGCATTTGGAGTTGGCGCTTTGCTTTTTGCGATATACTGTGTGATTCCGATACTTAATCTTTTTGTATTTTTACCTGCGTTTATCGTATTCACATCACTTAGCAAGAAATACGCAAAAAGGCATATAGAGCTTGGCAACCGCGAAAACGGCTTTTATAAAGCAGCTAAGATTGTTTCAACTGTTGCAATTCCCGTAGGATGTGTTTTCCCGTTTTTGGGATTGGCGCTTTTGATATAAAAATGCGACCTTGTGTCTGAATTTTAACTAAAAAAGACCTCACTTGAGGTCTTTTTTGGTTGATGCGCTGATTTTGTGATATAATAAAAACACTACCGCTTGTTGAAAAACCCACACTCAACCAACGGTATGTTGAATATTTCACGTCAGATTGATATACTGATAGCGAAAGGAGGCAGCTATGGACTTAGGAAAGATAGGAAAATTTATAGCGCTTCAGCGCAAAAAGAAAAATTTAACGCAGGCGGAATTAGCCGAGCTATTAAACGTAACGGACAGGGCGGTGTCAAAATGGGAGACGGGACGTTCAATGCCCGACTCGTCAATTATGCTTGAGCTTTGCACCGCGCTCGGCATAAGTGCAAACGACTTATTAAGTGGGGAGGTTGTTTCAATGGAAAATTATAATGAAAAAATGGAAAAGAATCTTTTAGATGCGATAAAGGAGAAGGAGATAGCGGACAGGCGCTTGCTTGCACTTGAATGGGTGATTGGTATCCTTTCGGTGGGTGTTTTGCTTGTGCCGATAATTTTGGCATCACTTTTAGAAATTGATGAGTGGCAAAGGGTGGTTATTTCACTTTTGGGCGTTGTTCCTGCCATCGTTGGCATCATTGCCGCGATGAAAATCGAGCAGGTGGCAGGCTACTATGAGTGCGGAAAATGCGGACATCGCTACGTGCCAAGCGGAAAGGCAATCACTTTTTCTGCGCATATGGGAAGAACGAGATATATGCGCTGCCCGAAATGCAGTCAAAAATCCTGGCAGAAAAAGGTTGTCAGCAAGCGCGAAAAAGGGGAAAATTCTTGACCCTGTGTCTATATTTTAACTAAAAAAGACCTCATTTGAGGTCTTTTTGTTGCTTTTTTGGGCTTAGATTGGATTTCCGTTGTGGTCAAGTGTGATGCCCGGGACAAAGTCATCATGCGAATATCCGTCTATTACGGTTTTGTCAAAATCGGTATAGTCTGTTCTTATTTGATAGTCCGGGGTTTGGTAGCAAAGATAAACAAGCTTGTCGCCCTTGATGCCTATCTCAATGCGCATCTCGGGATTTTCGGGTGCATAGTAGCCATAGACATTATTTACATCGTCAATCAGCTGAAGCATTTCAAATTCAAGCTCGTCGGGAATATAAGGGGAAAGTTCAATGCTTGCGGTTGTAAAGTGCCATTTGCCGTCCGCTTTCATATAATTAACAAGTCCGTTCTCGTCCGTGTCTGCATACATTTCGCGCACGAGCTCGCCGTTTTCCTCACGGGTGAAGTAATACCGAGCTCCGCTTGCTTTATAAGTTTCTTTAAGATCTGCACCGCGCATTGTAACCGCGGTGTAATTATCGTAGCGCGATGCTTTTACCGCATCGAAAATCTCTTTTGTTAAAGCATCGTAGAGTGATTCGGGCTCGCTTGGCTCCTCGGGCTTTTCATCGGGGTTCGGTGAGGGATTTGGGAAAACGGGAATAAAATCCTTATAGGAGACGCACCCGTCAAACGCACCCTCGCCAACAACGTAATTTAGGTTGCCGCCTGCACTTGTGATGTAAGAAAATGAGGTGCAGCCGTAAAATGCGTAATTTCCAACCGCGGTAACAGAATCTGCAAGGTTAACCTTGGTGAGCTGAACGCAGCTGTTGAACGCGTGGTCGGCAATTATGGTTGTGCCCTCCTTGACAGTAAATTCTCCTGTGTAGGTTGTGCTTACCGTGATAAGATAGGAGCTTAAATAAAGTGCGCCATTTTCCCAGTTTTCTTGATTGTTGAAGTACGCCGTATCCTTGAATGCATCCTTGCCGATGGAGGTGATGCTTTGGGTCGTGGTGATCGTTTCAAGATTTTCGCAGCCGAGAAATGCTTCCTCACCGATTTCCCTAACCGAAAGCGGCAACGTTACGCTTTCAATTTCCTCGGGCGCGGTTGAATTGCTTGTGTCGTCAAACAAGTCATCGGGAAGAACGGTTGAATAAAATTCGTCACCCTGTGTCGCTAAATTGCGCGCACGAGCAGCGCGCGGAGCAGGAGCAACCGACTTTTTAGCGGAAAAAGCACCGTCTGCAATTCCAACAACGCGCTTGCCGTCAATTTGCGATGGCACGACGATGTCCTTATCTGTGCAGGTGCCGATGTCCGTTATTGTACATTCATTTGGATTTTCGCTTGACACCTCGTAAGCAAGCCCCTTTGAGCCGCCGCTGAGCAAGTCACCTATGGTGACGTTTGTGCCTGTGTCACCGCTACCGCACGAGGCAAGAAGCAAAACGCATAGGGTGGAAATAAGCAAAAGTGAAATAATTCTAAGCTTCATAAAATATCCTTCTTTATGATAAAATATCGTAAAAATTTTATCATATATATCTGCAAAAGTCAATAGCGTGTTATTTATGTTGAAAAATAACGGTACATATGATATAATAAGAAAAAACGAGGCGTTGCCTCAAATTTTATAGCTTAAGGAGAAAATTATGGCATCAACACCTGTAAATACCTCATACAAATGGTGCGCGAACTGCGTTTGGTGGGCAGGACCGAGGACGTTTAATGCGTTTTTTGGCAGAGCTGAAATTTTTGACTTGCACGCAAAGGGCAAGTGCATGAACAGAAAGGGATACTGGAACCTTGAAACCAACTGGTTGACAACCTGTAACGGATTTGAGTTCCATTCCGTAATTAAGCATTGAGGCGGTAAAAATGGAGAAGCTAAAGGAAAAAAAGCTGTTTCTTTTCGATATGGACGGCACGCTCTATCTTGGTGAGCGCTTATATGATTTTACAAACGAGCTGCTTGCGACAATTAAAGCGCGCGGCGGCAAATATATGTTTATGACGAATAACTCGTCAAAGAGTGTTTCCGACTACATAAAAAAGCTCGCTCGCTTGGGCATTCACGCGGAAGAGGACGATTTTATCACCTCGTCGCAGGCAACGGGCTATTACCTGAAAAAGAATTATCGGGGCAAGGTGCTGTACGTTTGCGGAACGGAATCACTGAAGGCGGAGATACGCGGGCAGGGCTTTGAAATCACCGACGAGCTTGAAAAGGTTGACGTGGTGGTGATGGGCTTTGACACCGAATTGACCTTCAAAAAGCTTGAGGACGTGTCTAAATTACTGCTTTTAAGAGAGAATATACCGTATATTGCGACAAACCCCGACTACGTTTGTCCAACCGAGTTTGGCTCCGTGCCCGACTGCGGCAGCGTTTGCGATATGCTATATAACGTATCGGGCAGGCGTCCGCTTGTTATCGGCAAGCCCGAGCCGCTAATGCCCATTTTGGCAATGGACAAATGGGGTTACACAAAGGAAGAAACGGTTGTCATCGGTGATAGAATTTACACCGACATAAAAAGCGGAATCAGGGCAGACGTGTCGACAATTTTGGTGCTTTCGGGTGAGACAACAAGGGAAATTCTTGAAAAATCCCCCGATAAGCCGAGCTACGTGATGGAAAGTGGCCGCGAGCTGCTTGATATTTTAAAGTAAATTAGGGCGGGAAAACCGCCCTTTTTGTTCCGATGGTCACAAAAAAGGACATCTGAAGAGAGTGTGCTTGAGCTAAAAAGCTTGATTAATGCAATAAATTCAAATTAGGTCTTGAACTTATAAATTTTGTGTGCTATAATAGGTGCAACTGTTATCGATATTCGTTTTATCGATAATTTATCTACCGAATGTGAGTAGAGCTTTTAAGGAGGTACACCGTGAGCAAGCTATCAATTGGCATGGCAACACTTGGCAGATTGCCAAAGTATCTTGAATTTTTGAAGGAATCGAGCGAGGAGTATATTTCCTCGGCTTACGTGGCAAAATCGCTTTATCTTGGCGAGGTGCAGGTAAGGAAGGACTTAAGCGCGGTTTCGGGAAAGGGAAAGCCGCGTGTCGGATATAACCGCGAGGAGCTTGTCGAAGCGCTTGAGCGCGCGCTCGGAAGCGGAAAAACAACCAATGCAGTTATTGTCGGCGCAGGAAAATTGGGCAGAGCCTTGCTTGATTACAGCGGATTTGAGGATTTTGGCGTGAAAATTGTTGGTGCGTTTGATATAAATGAGGACATTGTGCGCGGAAACGAGCGAGTTTTCCCACTTAGCGAGCTTGAAAGAATCTGCCGCGAAAAGAAGGTCAAAATCGGAATAATCGCGGTTGGCGAAAAAAGCGCACAGGAAATTTGCGACCTTTTGCTTTCCTGCAAAATAAAAGGTATTTGGAATTTTGCGCCGTGCAAGCTCACCTTGCCAAGCGGCATATCAATAGTACAGGAAAATTTAGCACTTTCCCTTGCACATCTTAAGGGTCAGGTCGGTTAATAAAAAACGATACCCTGTGTCGATAATTCGCTTGTTTTGGGGGACGAAAAGCGACACGTGGTAAAGAAAAACAATAAAAGAGGTTAACAATGGATATAGTAATAGACTTGCTTGAGGCACTTACAATTTTATGCTTTGGTCTTTCTTGGCCAATATCAATAAGAAAATCATACATTTCGAGAACGACGAAGGGAAAAAGCCTGTTTTTTGAAATTTTCCTTTTGGTTGGATACATATTCGGAATTGTGCGCAAAATCATTCAAATCACACAGGGCTCAAGCGGCTTTGTGTTCTATCTCAGCTTTGTTTTCTACATCGTCAACTTCGTTGCAATCTCAATTGACGTTGCACTTTACTTCCGCAATTTGCACCTTGACAGGCAAAGAGAGCGCGAAGCAAGCTAAGCGTCATAATATGACGCTTGATGAATTGCAGCTTGAGGCTGCATGAATTGAAAGCAAGCTTTCATGAATTGACTACGTCATAAATTGTGCTAAAGCACATCTATAAAAAAGGGGCGTCGCTTAACAATGCGACAGCCCCTTTTTGGTATTATAGCGCCTCGAATGATTCCTTTACTGCCTCTGCACCTGCGCTTGCCGCGGTGGCAAATTTATCGGCAACCTCGGAAACTGCCTCGGCGGCAACGGTTGCGGCATCGGCGGCGTAGTCCTTGATGTCGGTAACCTCGTCAAGCGCCTCCATCGTGTCGTCAACAACCATTTTGATAGCGCCCTTTTTGCCCTTTGTTTCCTTTATGATTGACGCGTCAGAAATGATAATCATAATTGCGAAAATCACAAGCGCGATATCAACGACTATTAATAGGGGTATTAAAATAATGCATAAAAGCACAAAAAGTATAAATAAAACGGTCATTTTTATCCCCCTTTTCGGTTTTATAAATTTTCCTTCGGTGTGCCAAGGAAGCTTGGCTTTTCGTTTGCAAAAACGCTTTTCGCGTTATCTACAAAATCGCTTGGTGTGAGGCGTCGCGCTCTCTCTATCGTCCACGGCGCGTTAAAATCGATTTCGTACAGCCAAACGCCTGTATAGTTATTTGAAGCGAGCTTTTTAAGCAATCTTTGCCAATCGATTTTTCCCTCGTACGGGAGCCAATGGCGCTCGTCCTTAAAGTCATAGTCGGAGACGTGCAGCGTTATAATTTTATCTCCGATTTTGTCTATATACTCGCCAAAATCCTCAGCAAGCAAATGGTTTGTATCAAAGCAGGAGACAAGCGCAGGGTGAGCGGAGAGGAGCTCCTTTATATCGCTTGAATTTCTGCCAAGACAGGTGCGCGGAAGATTTTCAACCGCAATTTTCGCACCGCGCTCTGCCGCGTACTCGGCAAGGATCGCGAGCGATTTTTTCGCTCTTTCCATTCTTTGCGCGCGGTCGGCGTCGTCAATAGGCTCGCCGCTTGCGTGAATAACAAATTTGTCAATGCCGATTTTGCTTGATTTATCGATGTAGCCCTTTAAGTATTCAACGGTTGCATCTGCAAGCTCGGGCTTTGAAATGTCAAGCGCGTTAAATGGCCAAAACGGCAAATGGAACGACCAAAGCACAATGCCGTATTTATCTGCCCATTCCTTGATTTTTTGGTAATTTAATTTTCTTGAAAGCTCGTCGCTCACGGAAATTTCAACGTGCGAAACGCCGCTTTCGGCACAGCTTTTGAAAAATTCCTCGCAAATTTCCTCGTTTGACGGGGTGGAAAGTCCTATTTTGTACATTTTGTTTTATCTCCTTAAGTTCGACGGAATCAAAGCCGTCGTGTTTTCAAGATAAATTATATCATTTCTTAAAAATTCTGTCAACTGCTTTTGACCGTTTGTATTGATTTATCATTTGTAAAATGATATACTGAAAAAAACGCGTAAGCTAAGGAGATAATGATGAAAAAAATTGCAGTATTTATGCTTTTCGGTCAGTCAAATGCGACAGGACACGGCGTGCCGATGGCAGAGGAGGATATAATAAAGGAGCCGCTTAAAAACGTTTTAGGCTTAAACCGCGAGCCGAACCAATCGTTTGATACGGAAAAACTGAAGTTCACGGGATACACAAGCTATGGAATGAATTTGGCGGAGAATCAGGACAACACGTATTCCGTTGCAAACTGCTTGGCAAAAGCGTGGCAGAGCGATATTGACAGCGGTGCTAACCTGCCCGACCTATACATAATTCATATTTCAATCGGTTCACAGGGCGTTTACGGAATGTGGTCACCCACGCGCCAAAGAAAGCTCATCCCGGGCAAGCTCGGTGATTGCGACATTTCAATGTATCCGCTTGCTTGCCACGTGCTTTCGCTATTCAAAAAATATATGGAGGAAAACGAGCTCGAGCCCGATTTTGTAGGTATGCATTGGCGCGGTGGCGAGCAGGAGTTTTGGCAGTCGGTTCCCAATTTAAAGAACGATGACCGCTTGAAAAATACGTATAAAACAATTTTTGCCGGCTTGCGCGAGTCGCTCGGCGCACAATTTCCCATTGTGCTTCATAAATTGAATTTTGAAGCGGTCTTAAGCGGCATTGAGGACGGCAAGCACCTGCCGTCAATGCGATTTATCAACGAGGTGTTCGGCGAGCTTTGCCATGATCTACCCAACGTTACTATGTTTGACAGCACACGCGCACCGCACTACAACCCCGACGACCCGTACACTCTTTTCCGTTGGGACCTCATTCACTACAGTCCACAAACCAATCAATGGGTGGCAAAGGAAATATTAGAGGAATATAAGAATGGATAGAAAGCGAGAGGATTTTCCTCTCGCTTTTAACAAAAAATATCCAGACTAACATTATAATACTTTGATAATTTAATAGCTTGACTCAAAAAAAGATTTTTTCGTCCCGTTTCTATGCTTTTATAATGTTGCGTACTTACTTCTAATATAAAAGCAATTTCTGCCTTGCTTTTACAATGCTCAATTCTTACCTTTTTTAGTAAACGACCAATTCGTTGCTTTAATGCTTTTGTTTTCATTTTTTCTCCTTTATACCTCATAAGGTATATTTATATAACATTATACACCTTATAGGTTATAATGTCAATATACTTTTTAAGATATTTTTGCGAGGAAATATGAAAATTAAAAACAGATTAAAAGATGTGCGCGAGGATAGGGATTTGAAGCAATCTGATATTGCCAAGATTCTTGAAACAACACAGGAGCAAATCAGTAAGTATGAAACGGGCAAGCAACTAATGGGTATAGACAAATATATAAAGCTTGCAGAATTTTACAATATAAGTATAGACTATTTGGTGGGGATAATCGACACGCCGAAAAAATTATATTAAAAAACAGCCACAGGGTGGCTGTTTTTTGTTATATATGCAAAGAGAAGAATAAATTTGTCTTGATTTGCGGTGCTTAGTTCGCTTGGCGATTTTTCAAATCCTCCAAATAGTAAGTAAGGATTCGCCGCATATCGTCGTCCAAGGTGCAGCTTGCGTCGTTTAGCAATGCTTCAAGCTCTTCTATTGCTTTAGGTATCTCCTCGTCGGGTAGCGGAATGCCGCTGTGTAGCTTAAAGATATCCTTTCTTGATGTAAGCGCTGTTTCCTCATCCAAATAAATGTTTGTGATGATGCCGGTTTTGTACCAAGCACCGTCAATTAACGTGCGCTCATCGACTGTTTCTATGGAAAATCCGCATTTTGAGCATCTTTCGGTTTTCTTGATGAGAATTGATGTGTCGGTTTCTTCCTTTTTCTCGCTTGTGCGTTGGCTGTACCAATGCACGCCTCTTGGCGCTAAGCGCTCATATCCGCAATAGCACACCTCAAGGACTATTTCTCCTTGGCAGAAGCCGTAGCTTTCAAGGTCATAGATTTCCTTTACGCCTGATGTTGTGTGATTGTAGGTAACGTATTCATTGGTATATCCACAATCGCGGCATTCGCCCGATGCTTTCACCCCGTCAAGACATGTTTTTCCAAGCGGCTCGTAGAAATAGCTCATACTGTGTAATGCTTGATTTTTATGCTTATACAAGCATTCAGTGCAGGTGGCGGTTTGTTCGTGCCAGCGGTTGTCTATCATATTGTAGGTGTATTCAACCTTATGCTCGAATAAATCGTGCGCGCTATTATCAAAAGCTTCGTTAATTAGGGTGATATCTTCCGTAAGAGTATATGTGTTTATTTTGTATGCGTACATATATCTGTCCGTGCTATCATGGGTGGCGGCGCCGTCAAACTTGTAGGTAAAGCCGCACTCGCTACATACATCTGTAATGCTGTAATAATCTATTGTGCCGTTATGTGCAATATTCTTATTACGTGTTACGGTACAGCTCGAATTGTGTACGGTATATTTATCACTACGCGTTTCACCGCATAAGCATACGCGCTGTGTAATACTGCCTCCCGCGCAAAGACCAAGCTCGTCGAAGGAATATACCGTTTCCTCGTTTAATAAACGATGCGAATATTCAATGCTCTCTTGCACGTCACCGCAAACGGTGCAGGTGTCGGTCCTTTTTATTCCGTCCTCGCAGTTAAATGCGAGAAGCTCATATGTGGTTTTGTAGTTGTGAGCGCCCAAACCCTTGTCGATAATAAGCGTGTCGGTGTATTTTTCTCCGTTATGAGTAACCTCGGCAACTTTCGTGACAGAGCCGCGCTGTAAGCAGGTTTTTTCAACGGTTGTAGTCGTGCATGTGCCGTCAACGGAATACGTATGTGCGGAATTGTACGGACAGTCAAAATAAAGGCGCGCTAAGGTTTGATTGTTGTGCCATTTCCAATAGGTGTTATATTCACATTCGGTCTTGGGCGTTGATACTGTGTTGACCTTGCGGCAAAGCGTACAGCTCATTGTGATTTTGCCCTCTGAAACGCAGGTTGCAAGGGTTTGACTTTTTATTTGCCAATTATGCTCGCACGATTCGTATCTATCGGGTTTTTCAATAAATACTACCTCTGTTCTTTCATTTCCCTTACCGCAAGAGGCAAGAAGGAGCGCGAAAACAAAGGAAAATGCTAAAAGTGCAATTGAAATAATTCTTTTTTTCATGTTTTATTCCCCCGTGGTGGCTGTTTTTGCTGTTTTCTTATTGCGCTTGATTTTTTATCGAATTAAAATAATCATCGAGCAAGGCTCGCTCCTCATCAACGGGGTCCCTGGTAAAGGTGAAGCTCGGGGAGGCGTTTAAGTAGCTAACGTTTGAGGAGCTTATCTCATAAATTATCTCGCCGTCCTTTTTTATCGAGCAGATTTCATAAATCAAAGCAATTTCCGTTCCGTCAACCTCGGCAACCTCCAAAACGGGACCGAAATAGTAGGAAATGCCGCACTCGGTGCATTTATAGGCTTTTGCAAGATATTGCAAGCCTGTGCTTTCACCAAAGTGCTCGCTTGGTGAAATTTCGGTTTCTTGGCGGTCAACGTATTCTAATTCTATATCACCGATGTAGCCGCAATGGCATTTTTCCACGGTAACGCCAATACCGCACGTGTCACTGAACGACTCGGACTCGCTTGTCAAGTAGTGTCCCTTTGTGTAAAGCTTCTTTTCGTACGGGCACTTGACGCAGGAAAATACCAAAAAGTATCCGTCCTTGCAGCTTGCCTTTAAGCCTTCATACGTTATCACCGTTTCGTGATTCATACTGAGGAGATCGTGGTTTGCTTCGTTTACATCGCAGTATGAAATCACAGTGTCACCGTTAAGGGCAACGGTTGTTTTTGAGTAGAGCTCACAGCCATCATATGTGCCAAGCTCGTTTACAATGCACAGTGAGCAGGCGGTGCAAATTGAGGTCATTCTTACGTGTCTTTCGCCTGTTTTTTCGTCCTCGCTTACTACCTCGCACACCTCTTTTAAATCCTGACAGCTTGGCTTGATGTTAAGATAGGTTATCTCGCCGCACTCGCATCCCTTTATTTCAATATAGCCGCCGCAGTAGCCGTAGCTCGTCAGGTCATAGCGTGCCTTCAAGGCAGTGTCTGTGTGCTCGTAGGTTATTTTTTCGGTGTAGATTTTTTCAATACCGCACTCTGTGCATTTTTGTACGGTTCTTGTTCTGCCAAGGCAACCGCCCATCTGGGTTGTAACTGTTTCATACTTGTGCGGTGTACGTGAAAGCGTTTCTATTTTTTCCGTAGAGTACGTTTTTCCTTGATAAACTGCGCTTGCACGGTAGCTAAGCTTGCCCGCCTCCGTGCAGGTTGAGGGCTGTATCAGCTGACCGTAGATGTAGCTTACGTGTCCCGTTACTGTTTTATTGTGCGCGGGATTATGCTTGCAGTGAAGAATAAGCGCAACGGAATTATTATTATTGTACCATTGCCAGCTTTCTTCATATTCACACTCAACTGTTGGAATTTTGACAGTTTTTCTCTCACCGCAAAGGGTGCATTTCATATAGTTTGCGCCTTCTTTTGTGCAGGTGGGTGAGGTTTGCCCCTGTGACTCCCATCTGTGCTCGCAGTAGCCGTACTTTTCGTTTCTGTCAATATAAATAATCTTGGTTTGTTCGTTTTCCTTGCCACAGGAGCAAAGCAGAAAAATGAAAATGAGCATAAGTGCAAGAGTCATCATTAAAGCTATTCTTTTTTTCATATCCGTTCCTCCCGAATTTTAAATAAATTTTTCTTAAAAAGTGAGCGAAAGCTCGTATTTTACCTCGCCGTCAACGGTTAAGCGCCAAAGACCGTATATCTTTCCATCCTTTATATATTCGTCGTACATAAATTCTGTTTTGCACGCGTCACAGGTATAGGTTTTAACTGTGTGCAGCTCACCGTCCACGCTCTTTTCCTCGTATGAATATTCATAGTCGCAGAAAAGAGAATAGCTAACGTCCGACGATTTTTCGCACGGGCATTTTTTGATAAGCAGGTAGCCGCCGCACGCGCCAAGGGTGGAGAGGTCAATTTTTTCAAAATCAAATTTCAACGCGTGTGTGTTTTCCGTAATTTCGGCGGTGTAGCCGCATTTTTTGCAGCTCACCTCGGCGGTATATCCGTTTTCGCAGGACTCAATTTTTCCGCCGTCATATGAATAAACAAGCTCGTGAAAATCTACCACGTCGTATCTTGGCTCGTTGAAGGAATAAAGCACCTTGTCGCCGTCAACGATGCTTGTTTGTCTATGTAAATACGTATAGCAGCCCTCGCTTGTTGAATGCTTTTTGCGTATAATTTCAAAATCGCATCTTGTGCAAAAGCGATGCTCAAAGGTGTAGGTTATGCCGTCCTCGTCCGTTTCCGTCCACTCGTCAAGCTCGACCTCTCCAAGGCACGCGCCCACCTCGTCAAGCTCTACGTTTTCGCCGCACGGACATTCCTTCACCACCGCCTCACCGCCGCAAACCTTAAAGCTTGCCATATCGAAAAGCACGTGTGAATCAAAGGATGCGTGTGATTTCGCCCCGCATTCGGAGCAAACAGCCTCCATATCAAAGCCGTCCGTGCAGGAGTCACCGTGAAGGGAAAAGGAGTACGTATTTTTGCATTCACCGAGCCCGAGGTTGAATTCCTTTACGTCGGTGTAGTCCTTGCCTCCCCAAGTAACCTTGGCGGTGATTTTTTGTGAGCCGACGGTCTTGCAGCTCGGCTCAACCGTTTCCTCGTATATGGTTGCGGATACGTTATATACGTGGCTTGCATCGCGCTTGCATTCAAGCAAAACGGATGCGTGTGTGTAGTCGCTTGACCAATCGAAGGAAGCATTGAAATCGTGTCCCGCAGGGTCTAAGGTTACGTCCTTTCTAAAGCCGCAAAGAGTACACTCAAGCGTGGCAGAGCCACCCTCTGTGCAGGTGGGCACCGTTGTCCCCACCGAGATATATTCGTGCACACATTCCGCCTTTTCGCCCGTGGACGTGTCCGAGTTTGCGGTGTTTTGTCCGCAGGAAATAAGCGCCAATACGCCAAATGCGAGAATTGCAATTAAAATCAGCTTCTTTTTCATAAAAAAGTCCTTTCAAAGGCGTCTTAGAAGAAAAGGCTCATTGCCCTTCATTAAAAAAGACGGCTTTTTTGTTCTTTAGGTTACATAAATTTTCAAATTTCTTAAAAATTTGTATACTTTCCCATATACAGTATATCACAGTAAGAAAATAAAAGTCAATGTAGCGTGTCTGAACAAATCGTGAAAAATAAATGAAAAAAAGGGAATGCGCGTCAAAAGCAAAGCAGTTGACAAGGTGTACCAAATGTGATATAATTTTACCAAACAATAATTAGATATAAAGGAGAGCCTTATGAATAAAAAAATTGCAATAATTGCAGCTTCTTTGCTTCTTTTGTCTGTCTGCCTTTGCTCGTGCGTGCATATTGCGGACACAAACGGCGAGGAGGACTATTCCCTTGGTAAGCTGACTGAGGAAGACATTGTGGACAATTCGGATAACTTTCAAGCAATGAGCTCAAACAAGCAGGGTATGCAGGGCGGAGTTACGCGCTATACGACGAAAAAGCTTTCGGGCGTTTATACCATCGGCAACGTGTATAGCAACAACGCAAGCTGCTTGATTATTAAATCAACCGTTACACTTGAATCGGGCAACGTGCGCATTTGTCTTGTTCAGGACGGCAAAATCATCGCTGATATCCCGCTCGGTGAAAATGTGGAAACGAGAATAGAAAACCCAAGCGGAAAATACAAGCTGAAAATTGCGGGAGAGAGCGCAAGCTTGACTATGGAATATAACGTATTAGCATCGAATTACTGATAAAGCATATTTTAAAGCGCCCTTTGCATCCAAAAAGCAGAGGGCGCTTTCATTTTTATGTTGACACATAGGACTGTTTCGTGATACAATAAAAGAAAAAGGGGTTTTATTATGCCTACTAATGATTCAATTAAGGTTATTACCAAAAACAAAAATCTATTTTTGCGTGTTTCATAGGGACACTTCGCAACAAGCCACAGCCATATAAACTACTATATTGACGTTGCAATGCAAAAAACACGTCTTTCCGAGGCACAGGCGGTTGCACGTGAGCTTGTTTCATATTACAACACAAGCACAATTGTTGATACCATTCTTTGTCTTGACGGTATGCAGGTTGTCGGCACTTGCTTGGCAAACGAGCTTACAAGCGGCGGCTTCCTCAGCATAAACGCGCACCAAACGATATACGTTATCACACCTGAGCATACCTCAGGCAGCCAGCTTATCTTCAGAGATAATATTGCAGGTGCAATAAAGGGCAAAAACGTTCTTATCTTAGCGGCTTCCGTTACAACGGGCTATACCGCAAATGCGGCGGTTGAAGCGGTTAAGTATTACGGCGGTAACGTTGCAGGCATCTCAGCCATATTCGCAACCGTTAACGAGTGCGCGGGCTATACCGTTAACTCCGTTTTCGACCCGAATGACCTTAAGGACTACGCAACCTACCCATCGCACGAGTGCCCGATGTGTAAAAAAGGCGAAAAAATCGACGCACTTGTTAACAGCCACGGCTATTCAAAGCTATAATCGACCTATTTGAGAAATCAAAAACGCATATCATTTTGTGCGGACGGTGAATGCGTTTTCACCGTCCGCGCTTGCTTTTTGGAGGTGATAAGATGAAAAATAAAAAACATTTGAGCATATTTGTCATTATATTATCGCTTGTTCTTTCAGCTCTCATTTTCAGCGCCTGTCAAGGAGACGATACGGACACCTCATCCGACTCGGGCGAGGAGGCGTGCGCGCACGAGTGGTCAACACAAAGCTCCGTCGCTCCAACGTGTGAGACGGATGGATACAGCATTAAAAAATGCGATCTTTGTGATAAAAGAGAGATGACGGAATACGATCCACTCGGTCACAGCTTCACAGAAAACTATGAGTGGGATTTTGAGAGGGGAATGGTTGACGCTACAATTACCTGCTCGCGCTGTAATAAGTTTTATTCCTCAAACTCCCCATCGGTGACGGATGAAATTATATATTCAACCTGTAAAACCAAGGGAAAATATATACTGTCAGCTACTTTTATTTTGAACGGACGCGAATACGTGGACAAAAAAGAGGTGGAATTGCCAATCGGCGAGTGTATTTATGAATATTATTCACTTTCGCTTGCAAAGGACAACTGTGCAGACGGCTACACCCGTTACGGTGAGTGCATTACGTGTGGCAAAAAAATCGCCACGGAAGGACGCACGCACGACCTGCTTATTGAAGAAACTGTAAATCTTGATGAATTTGGTGCATGCGGCGGTACGGCAACCAAAAAATCCTGTCCTTGCGGACAAAACCAAACCTATACCGTTAGTCAATATTGCGATGGCAGACACATAAAAACAAAGCAAAGCATCGATACTGTCGAAAACGGAAAAAGCATTTATATGCGTACAACAGCTTGTACGCTGTGCGGAATAGAGCATTATTTATACAAAGAGGGCATACCGAATGTCAATAACATATTGACTGAGGAAGCGTTGACGATAAACGGTGAGGAGATTTTCCGCGCCAAAAACTACATTCACAAAAATGAAAGAGATCACACGCTCTCCGCTACTGTTGAGCCGCCGATTTACGGAACCTGCGAGCTTGGTTATATAGTAACGAGAAGCTGTAACGGATGTGATTATACAGAAAGAGAATTTTTAACAAACGAAAACCACACAAGCGGTAATAAAGAGCTGATAAAGGATTTTGGCGAGCACGGTCAGCTGTATCTTTTTGAATGCTACTGTGGCGCGTATAAGCATCTTGAGCTGTTAGACTTCCAAGTCCAACACTGCCTTGATAGAGTCGGCGATAATTATGAATGTATAAACTGTGACTTTAAGTGCGTTCGCTTATACAAGCCGTCGCTTATCGGATGGAACGAAATGTATTATTTTGCGTTGCTTGATGAAAACGGCGATATTGCATACGAATACAGTGCCGAGGAAACAGAATGATGGAAACACAATTTTATAGAGTAACGCGCATCGAGGGCGAGTACGCCTACATTGCCAATGAAGAAAGCGGCGAGGAGATTTTTATTGCTATGTTTCTTTTGCCAGACGGTGTCGATATCGGCACGCGACTAAAGTACGAAATGCTGCAATATGAAATAATTGAATAAAAGAAAACAGCACCCAAATTAGCGTGATGTCTTACAAGGACATCACGCTAAACTATGATTGCCCAAATGGGCAAGATATGAGTTATGAGATGCTTTGCATCGTTATGATTGGCTTCGCCAAGCTTTAGGCAATATGGGCAATCATATCATAACGCTTGAGTTTTCTCAAGCTCATAACGGCGAGAGAAGCGAGCCTCATAACTCTAAACTTAAAAAAACAGCACCCAAATTAGACACAGGGTGCTGTTTTTTTATTAGTGTGATGTGTACTTGTAGGGCAGGGGCTTGCTCCTGCCGCGTTGCAGGTACGCACCGATAAAAACTCAGAATGACAGCGGATGGCTTTTGTTGCAATATAGAAATTAAAATTCATATTGTGAAACAACAATTCATGGCGATAGCCAATTCATGACCGCGGGTCAATTCATGCAACTGTGTTGCAATTCATGCCCAACGGGCAATTCATTCGCTTTGCGCCAGTTACATCGTTTTTTGGTAATTCTCAAAATCCTGTACGGTGCGGTAGTTTTCCATATCGGGAGTGATGCCTGCCATTTTTTGCATTATATCGTATGCGACGGTGTGCAGGCGGTCAACCTCGCTGTATGCAGGTGCTTGCGCGTTTGGAATGAGCGGCGCGCCTACGTGCAGGTCAACACACGGCTTTTTGGTGAACAGGCGCGTAATTCCCCTTCGCTCACGGAACGAAAACGACATTGGAATTATCGGGCGGTTGAATTTCACCGCGTACTTAAAGACCATCTTTTTAAGGGGTCTAATATCGGGGTAAAAATACCACATTGAGCCCTCGGGGAAGAAGTGAATCCATTTTCCGCTTTCCAAAAGCTCCTCAAAGTCGCGCCCGAAGCGCCTCATCGCCTTCATACTGTGCGTCGGTATAGGCATGCCTCCCGCCCAACGAATGAGCTTTGCATCTGAGCCCTCAAAGTTCGTTTGCCAAGCAGGGAAGCGCACAAGGTGCGGTCTTATCGCCTTGATAACGCAGATAAAATCCCATTTGAAAACGTGGTTTGAAATCGTTATCGCGCCGTTTTTGAATAAATCCTTGTTTTTCTTGTAGTTTTCCTTGCCGTAAATCTTCAGCCCGTGCGTTAAGCGAAGGAGCGGAAAAACAATTAAGTTCATAGCAAATGCGAAAAAGAAATTCTTCACCTTGCGGCTTTTTTTCTTGTCTATATAGTCGTAATTTTCGTCAAAATTCGTTTCGCGCACACGCTTTACCACAAGCATATGCTCGTCGCACTTGTCGGGATATTTATAGTCTAAATTATGCTTATAGTACATTTTTCCTCATTTCCTTACCTTGATATCTTAATTCAAGTCTGCTTCGGCGTATAGTATTTTATCAGATATGCTAAGCTGTCAAGCAGGTACTCACGTGTGTATTCAACGTGTCCCTCCCAGGTGCTGATTTGAACGATATAGTATGGGTTTGTCCATGTATTTATTCCGATGACGCGCCACGTTTGGAAATTCTTTTTGTATGCGTCATCGTGCGCATAGGCATAGTCGTAGCATTCGGCGAGCTTTGATTTAATTATCGGCTCTGCCTTGATTAATTCCTCGTAAACAAGCTCCTTGAACTGGTCAAACTCTAAAAGCGCATTGAACCAAGGGTTTTTCTCCTTTGTCCAGAGCGTTTCGGTGCTTTGGAACGCACCGCCGCCCTTATGGTTTACGTTGCCGATTGACATATCGAAGTCCCACATCGGTCCGCAGTATAGCTTGCCGCTTGCTTCCTTGTAAAAATAAACGCTTGAGTAGTCAACGTCGGGGTTTTTGAACATCTCATAAATTATGTACGCCTGCGCAAAGGACTCTACGTCAATAAGCCCTAAAACGTGATCGTAGTTCGAGCCTTGAATGGCTTGAATGCATTGCGTTATATAATTTTGAATATATTGCTTTTGAGTTGGTGTGATAACGTCGCTGTCAGGCGATTTTACAGTATATTTACGGTTTGACGAGAGTCGGTCAGGCACGTAAACCTGAACTGTATCCCCCCAACCGTCCATCTCAATTAGATAACCGGTGTCAACCTCGGTTGGGTCATCGCTGATTTCAACTCTGCCCTTGTTGACCTCAACCTGCTCACAAAGCAGATAAACGCCCCTGTACTGACCGTTTAGATAAAGCTCAACGCTTTGGCAGTCGGGAGAGGATTCAAGTGCGCTGAGCTCACCTGCTACTGTGTAGGCAAGGTAGTTACGAAGCAGAGAATTGTCAATATAGTCCGCCATTAAAACCCAGTCCTTGTCCTTGCCGAAGCCAAAAAGGTTTTGCTTTTTATTGAACTTAAATTTGTACGGCTTTTTCTCAAAGTTCCACGTGGAGTTTCCGCGGCCTCTTATCTCAGCGCCCTCCTCGCACACGTGGTACTCACCTGTTTCCGTGTCGTAAACGGTGATAACGCAGTTTATGTATTCCGTCTTTGAGGTGATTTGCTTGTTCCCCTCGGTGTTTATTGAAATGACAGGAAGTCCTGTGCTTTTTGGTGAAAAATATGCAATATGTGTGATTGTTTCCTCGCCAACGGACTTAATTGTCGGGCTTGTTTCGCCATTGCTCCACATGATAAACTCGAAGCCCGATTTTGGCGTTGCCGTTACCTCAGTGCCGTATTCACCCTCGATAATATCCTGCTCAAGCACACCCGTTAGCGTACCTTGTGTATCGTTGCAGGAGTAGTGCACGGAGTAGTAGCGCTTAAAAATCGCCGTTACCGATAAATTTGCTTTAACCGTGTCGCATCTTGGGTTGTCCGTTACGCCGTCGCTCCACGAAACAAATATATATCCGTCGTTTGCAACAGCGGTAACCTCACTTGATTTTTGACCGTAGCTCAATTTTTGGGTGCTTTCACCGTCGATCACTCCACCGTCGGTAGCTGAATAATTGGCGGTAACGCCGCTTGAAAAGCGCGCAAGGTAGGTTTTATTCCCGTTTACAATATCGCTTCTTGATGGGGTTGTCACGCCGTCATTCCAAGAAGCAAAGGTGTAGCCCTCGCTTGGCACAGCGGTAATTGTGGTGGTTGATTTGCCGTATTCAACCGTTTGTATTGCTTCTCCCACAAGTGTGCCGCCCATTGTGTGCTTATATTCAACCGTGCCGTATTGTATCAGCTCGAAAAGTGCGGTAACGGTCTTGTCCGCATCAGATGCATCGCTTCTTTCGCTCGTATTGCAGCCGTCATCCCAGCCAATAAACTTGTAGCCCTCGCTCGGTACCGCTATAACAGGCGTGCCCACGTTGCCGATTTGTATTTCTTGCAAGCTTGCACCGCTTATAGTGCCGCCCTCACTTGCTAAATAGGTGAGCTTGTACGTTGGGATTTTCTCAAAAACTGCGGTGAACACTGTGCTTTGGGAAAGTAAATCGGAGCGGGATGGGTCTGTTTTGCCATCACTCCACGAAAGGAAGGAGAAGCCGTCATTTGGCTTGGCTGTCACCAGATCAAACGCTGCATTTTCACCCTTTATAACCGTCTTTTCCTGTGTAACCGCACCCTCAATAGTGCCACCCTCGGAAGCTATATATTCAGCGCGCACGGTTATATTTTTTGGTGCTTGCGCTTCCTCACCGCATGCGCAAAGAAGAAGCAATATAGATATTAAACTGACAAAAACGGGCAAAATTCTTTTCATAAAGCTCTCCCTTCAAGGTTAATTTGCGTGTAACAGAGATTTAGCGCACCTCTCTTAGTTTATTATATCATTTATTTATGCGCTTTGCAACAAAAATCCCGTATTTTGCACAAGCGGCGCGCACATCGCCCTTGACTTTGGGCGCGCATTGTGATATATTTATTATGTATAGTTATGTAAAAATGTACAGTATAACGCTTGGAAGGGAGGATGAAAAATGCGAGATTATTTAAGCGAAATAAAGAGCGCAGGTGTTAAAGAGCTGCCGCTTTTGGCGCACGAAATTCGCGAAAGAATAATAGATACCGTTTCAAAAAACGGCGGTCACTTAGCATCAAACCTCGGTATGGTTGAAGCAACGGTTGCCCTCCATCGCGTTTTTGCATCCCCAAAGGATAAGCTGATTTTTGACGTCGGCCACCAGGCGTACGCACATAAGATAATAACCGAAAATGAAAGAAGCGTTCCGTTTGAAAATTTACGCAAGCTCGGCGGCACCTCGGGCTTTACAAGTCCCCAGGAGAGTGCGCACGATATATTCTTTGCAGGTCACTCGGGCACTTCAATTTCAAGCGCTATCGGCATTGCCGAGGCGAACAAATTAAAGGGCGACGACTCATACACAATTGCAATAATCGGAGACGGCTCGTTTACAAACGGCATGGCTTACGAGGCGCTGAACAATGCCTCAGCCAAGGGGCTGAAGCTAATTATTTTGGTAAACGACAACGAAATGTCAATTTCCCAAAACGTGGGCGGCCTTGCAAAATATCTTTCCAAAATCAGAGTCAGCCGCGGCTATTTCAGGTTCAAGCGCGGCGCTAAGCGTATTGGATTTTTCCCGCTTCTTGGCAAGCCCTTTGTCAAGCTCTTTGCTTGGGTAAAGAACAAAATTCGCCGTGCGTTGATGGGCAACACGATTTTTGAAAACCTCGGGCTTGACTACATTGGTCCTGTTGACGGAAATAATATAAAAGCGCTGATAAACGTGTTAGAGGAAGCCAAAAAACGCGGCGGCGCTTGCGTTGTGCATATGAAAACTCAAAAGGGCGTTGGCTATCTGCCCTCCGAGCGCGAGCCAAGCAGGTATCATGGCATTGGCACGTTTGACATCGAAAGCGGAGAGGCGCACAAAAAGATGCCCCAAACCTTTTCCTCGGTTGCGGGTGAAGCGGTTGTCGGTTTAGCAAGAGAGGACGAGAAAGTTTGTGCAATAACCGCCGCAATGGCAGACGGCACAGGGCTCACTCCGTTTGCAAATGAATTTCCCGAGCGCTTTTACGATGTCGGCATAGCCGAGGAGCACGCAGTCACCTTTGCGGGCGGTCTTGCCAAAAACGGAATGAAGCCGATTGTGGCTCTATATTCCACGTTTGCACAAAGGTCGTTTGACCAAGCGCTTCACGATATTTCGCTCCAAAATCTTCCGCTTACGCTCCTGCTTGATAGGTGCGGCGTTGTCGAGGGTGACGGATACACACATCAGGGCGTTTTTGACTATCAGCTTTTCTCGTGTGTGCCAAATGCGAAAATTTATTCCCCCGAAACATACGAGGAATTAAAAAACACAATTTCAAAATCATCAAGCGACGGTTGCTTATCGGTTGTAAGATATCCAAAGGGCGCGGAGAAAACGTACACACCTGCGCGCGAAATGATATACGACGGTGAGCATATGCTTTACTACTCATCGGGCATTGAAGCTGCCAAGCGCGTAATAGTCACCTATGGCAGAATGGCAGAGGTAGCAAACGAGGCATTAAAGGACTTGCCGAGCGACACGGGCATAGTAAAGCTTGTTAAAATTTTCCCGCTTGACAGAAGCTATCTGACAGGCTTGCTCTCGGGCAAGGAGCTAATTTACACGCTTGAGGAAATTTATAAAAACGGCTGCGTCGGCGAAAAAATCGCTTCATACCTCGCGGGCACGCAAGCGAGGGTTAAAATCAAAGCGATTGACACCTTTGTTCCGTGCGGCACGCTTAGCGAGCTGTATGAGCATCTTTCCTTAACACCTCACGACGTGGTAAACGAAATAATAAGTGAAAAAATGTAGGAGAGAAAAAATGAAAAAAACGATTACTAAAGTGCTTGCATTATTATTAATGTTGGCTATTGTTTTATTATGCTTTCCTGCTTGTGCGTTAGAGATGTTTACTAACTTTTTATATCTCGCAAATAGAATTATGGATAATAGCTTTGATGAGTTTTACATATACGAGACCACAGAAGAGCTTGAAAATATGGGAAAGCGCTTTTGTGAATACGGAAGTGTAGAAAAATACGCAGTAAGCGCAGACGAATTTTTGAACGGCTTGGAATACGAAAATCAATATTTAGCAAAATATGAATGTGAAGAATATAGCTTTGAGATATTTGCGTATGAGTTCAAAGAAGCAGAGCAAGCACAGATATATTACAATACCTCGATGAAGGAAGATAATGATGACGGATTTGATTTAAGCATTTGGCACTGTTATTCTTATTCGAGCGAAAGCGGAGAGGTAAAAATAATCGTAATTAATGAGACGGATATATATAGAATCAACTATCCTAAAAAAAGTGAAGAAGCAATAACTGCACTGCTTTCTCAAAGCTTATCTCTAAAAATCATCGATATAGACGGGGAAAAAATGTCATTTGAATTTGAATGTGTAGAAAATGAAAAATATATAGGCGCTTCCGCTGATAAGACAGGGGACTAAGACAGGGAATAAGACAGGGGACGGTTCCTTGTCTCCAACTCCCTGACATAGAAGAATAATATTTCAAAATAAAATACTAAAAGAACAGGCAACCGCCTGTTCTTTTTTTGCGCTCAAAATCATCGATCAAGCCTGTGGCTTGTATTAAATCAATGCAACGCATTGTATGGCATCACCGTTAGGTGCATGGAATCAAGTGATATGCTTGTATGGAATCAATTTGAAAACACAAATTGTATGAAAATGTACCGTTCTGTACCGCTTTTTTTATGCAATAATGAGGGTGCGAAGGGTAAAAGCCGCATGAGCGGTTAAAGGAAAGAGAGGGCATATGACAAAGGAAAAAGCATCGGAAACGGTCGGCAAAATGGCTGTAAAGAAAAGCAAAAGGCGAGTGCGGGAGCTTGTTTCCTTCAAGGAAACGCTTGACTCCCTGCTTGCCCTGGAGCTACCCGAGGAGGCGCTGCCGCAGGCGATAAAAAGCTCGTCTGTCGGTGGGCGCTTGAATTATAGGGAGGTTGTCCTCCTTATGCAAATTCTGAAGGCTTGCGGCGGAGATACGCAGGCGGCGGTGTTCCTGCGTGACACCTCCGGCAACAAGCTGAAGGATGCTGAAAAGCAAACAGGACAAAACTTAAAATTTGAGGATTTTTAGAGGAGGGTGTCACATTAAGAATAAAAAACGGACTAAATCACTTGATTTTATCGGATTCTTAATGAGCCGACCCAAAAAGGAGAAAAAATGAAAATTGGAGAAATCAAAAAGCAATCACTCCTCTTGATTTTCCCCGAGATTGAGGCGCATTTTGACGCAGAAAGCGACGAGAGCGTAAACGAGGGCATAAGCGCGCTTAAGTGCGACCCGAGCCTGCGCGCTTACCTTGAGAGCTGTGTGCCTGCAATCAACCGCGCGCTTTGCGAAATTGAAAACGCAGGTGCAACCAAAACCAAGCGCACAACGGCAAGGCTTGAAAGCGCGGGCGGACTGCTTGACTTAGAAAAAGAGCTTCCCGACCTTTTGAAAATCATAGCGATATATCAAAACGGCAGGGCGCTTAGCTTCAACGAGCGCGACACGCGAGTAATGCTGACAGGAACACAAAAAGGGGAAATAGAGGTAATTTACAAGCCTAAAGCTCAAATGGTGCGATACGTGACCGAGGATGCGAGCGAAATCGACCTCGACGACAGCGTTTCTTGCCTAATCCCGTACTTTGTGGCAAGCGAGCTTTGTGCGCAGGAAAATACCGAAAAAGCAAAGGATTTACGCCAAAAATTCACCCAAGGGCTTGCAAAATGCGTCGCTCAGACGATAGCGCAGTCAGAGGTGGAAACGGTATATAGCTGGTGAGAAAATGAAGAAGAAGCTACATATTGAAAACATAAACGGCGGTGCAAGGCTTTCCGAGGGTAGAAGCTACGGCGCGCTCAAAAATTTAATTCCCGCGGGCGAGGGTCTTGTCAAAAGACACGGACATAAAAGCGTGACCTCCATTAAGGACAAAAACGGCACGCCACTCAGAATCAACGGGATTTTCAGCTGCGGCTATACTGAAAACGGCGAGACCCACGAATGTAAAATAGTGCACGCGGGCAATCGCCTTTTTAAGCTCGATGCACAGTTTAATTATATCGGTGAGCTTGTGCCTGACAGCGGAATAACGATAAAGGACGAGCGCTCACGCGGCTTTTATAGGGACGGCTTGCTTTATATCATCGGCGCGGGCGATATTTTGGTTTGCGACGGAGAAAACGTCAGAAGCGCATATTTTATGGATGATGCGTATATTCCGACAACGTCGAAAATGATAACCGACCGCCAAAGCGGAATGAGGTGCGAGACGTATCAAAGCCCAAACATCTTAACCCCGCGCCGAATAAACAAGTTAATGGGCACAAACACCCACAAAAAGATGAATCTGCCAAACATTTTTGTGCTTGACAGCGCGATAACCTATAAAAAGCCGTTTGTAATCGACGTAAAAATCAGAACAAAGCTGACAGAGGATGAGGACAACGATTATACAACCTCGTACGTAGGAATTAACGAGGCGGGCGAGGAGGTCAGCACCATTGTCAATTTGAGATACGCAAGGACAAATATTGACGACCACGTTATATTTTTCTTAGCCGAGCCGATGAGAAATGACCGCGGCGAGAAAATCAAGATAAAAATCGGCGAAAAAATCTACGATTACGACACTGTTCCATTTGGTGTGCGCTTCTTGACCGACCGTGAAATTTGCTTCGGCTTTGACGTTGACGCGCCGTATCCAAACGAGGAAAACATCACTATCGAATATGAGTCAGCCGAAAACGACTACGAGCTGATAAGGGGCGCTCAGATGGGCACTCTTTGCACGCACGCAAGCGGCGGCGATATGCTCGTTTTCACAAATGGCAACGAGCTATATTACAGCGACCCCGAAAGCGGTTTTTCGTACATTCCGAGAAAGAACAGAATAAGAATCGGCTCTATGTCCGAAAAAATCACCTCGATAGCTCAGCTTTGGGACAGCTTGATAGGCGTTTACAAGGAAAGCTCGTTTTATAGGGTCAAATTCGTTGGGGACGGGTATGAGGTTTCGTCCTCGGGCGACTCGCTCGGTGCGTTTTCGCTTCACTCGACGTCAATTTGCGGCAGCGACTGCTTAGCGCTTAATAATCAAGGCATTTTCGGTGTTGACGACTACAAATCAAGCGTGCGCGATGCGTGTCTTTTGAGCTCGCGCTCGCTCGATATAGATAGCGCGCTTTCAAAATACGGAAGGGACGAAAAAAGAGAAGCCGCATCGATTGCTTTTGGTGGCAAATACTACCTGTTTATAGGAAACGAGTGCTACGTCGGTGTGCCGAAATCAAAGAGCGCTAAGGAATATGATTGGTACCCGTGGTACGGCTTTGGCGCAAGAGTGGCGTACGCCTTTGACGGCGAGCTTTTCTTTGGCACAAATGACGGCGAAATCAGAAAAATGCACACGGAATATAAGGATTATACCGAGCGTGAGTATTCATACGCGACACTCAGCTTGATAGTTGACAACGAGGGGGATAAAACGCGCATAATTACCGATTTGTCAGGACTCGACGGTGATTCAAGCGCGAAGCTTGGTGAGCACAGGCTCTATCTCGGCATGGCGCGAAAAACAAACGGCGGCATTTCCTTTTTTGAGGGCGCGCCAACCTACCCCGACGGCTCGGTCAAAATCTTTCACGGCGATATTTTAGAGCTTGAAAACGGTGACGAGGCAGTCGAAAAAACGGTGCTCGGTGTGCTTGGAGAAAAGGTGTATTTTGACGGCGAGGACACGTCAAGCTATACGGAAAACGACGGTATATTTGTGGAAGACGAGGAATACGCGGTCTATCTGAAAAAGCAGTCGGCAGTTTACGAGGCAGAGTGGCAAGACGGCGCGATATACCTGAAAACAGGCGGGGACGTGGTTAAAATTGACGGTTTTTCAAGCTTGCTCATTGAAACGAGACGTGATATTCCAAGCGAATACAAAACCGCGCCGCTTCCAATTGGCACACACGCAAAAAACGCAACCGTGACAAAGCTCTACCTAAACGTATATAGTGGCACCGAGGGCGAAATAACTGCGGAAATTTCAACACGAAGCGCCAAATATTCAAAGAAAACCGCAAGCGCCCCCGCACTTGATTTTGATGCGCTTGATTTTAACCGCCTTGATACGACCTACGGGCTTGATAAGCACATATCAATACCGTTTTTTGTGCGCGGCTTTGACTATCTTGACGTGAAAATCAGCGCAAACGACGAAAAGCCGATTTATATTGGCTTTTTAATGCTTGAATACTACGTAAGCTAAAATAAATGGAGGAAAAACAATTGAGTGACAGATTTAAAATAACAGGCGGCGAGGTGAACGAGGTGATACTCAATTCACCGTACTCTCTTGCGGATTCCCCCGCCGCACTCGGACAAAAGGCGTCGCAAACGAAAAGATATTTTTATCAGTTCATAAAAACGCTTGCCGAGAAAATCAATTTGCACCTCGGAGAAATCGACACGGAGCTTGATGCAACCGCGCTTGAAATTGACGAGGCTTTAGAAAGAATAGCGGAGCTTGGCGAGGCTGTCGCTATGGCACTGAGCGAGCACGACGCAAGCGAAAGCGCCCACGCTCACATCCGCCAAAAAATCACGGACGAGAAAAACAGCCACAACCAAAGCGCAAGTGCCCACGCAGATATAAGAGAGGCGATAAACGATATTGCAGATGAGCTTGAGGTTGTAGCTATACTTGCCCAAGGCAAAAATCAGGTGGTGAGCTTCGGCGACGAGATGGAGCTTTTCGAATACGCCACGAGCGAGGCGCGCGTTGGCGACGTCCTTCTTTTAGAGGACCCCGAGCTGCCCGATTTCACCGTTTTTGGCGTGGGAGTGTCTAAAAAAGATGGTGATATCTCACTTGATATGAATGATATTGCCACGGGCGCAAGGCTTGAGCCGAACAAGAAATACTATATTGACGGCGTGCGCTTGGGCAGCTCCGAGGGGCGCCTTGAAGCATCGCTTTTTGCTAAAAAGGATGATGTGGATGAGCAAAAAAGCTATCTTGTTGGTATTACAGAAGCGCTTGATGAGAGATTAAAAAGCGCAGAGGAAGCAATTTTGAAAAAGGAAAATGCTATGACAAAGCACACCGTAACGGGTGAGAGCGTGATGCTTGAAAATATGAACGAATATCACCTTGGCACACTAACGAGCTTGACGGTTGACACAGGCGATGACGAGTTTTTTGAAGCAATTCTTTGCTTTAAGACGGGAAGCGGTCAAATCACGCTCGATGCGCCGGAGGAATTGCTTTTCGTGGGTGACGATACGCTTGAGGGCCGCTTCTATCCCGTGCAAAAGCGCCTTTATGAGATAAGCGTCAAGCGCGTATCGGGCGTTTTGCTTGCACGCGTTGGCTCGGTTGATTACGAGGTGATTATGTGAGAGGGACGAAAAGATTCGAGCGCAGAATAACCACGCCATATTTCAAGGTTGGCACCTTGAAAAGCGTCTCGGGCGGGAACTCCGTTTCATATGATTCATATTCGGGTGCGCCGTGTCAGTATCTGAAAATCAAGGGCGCGACTGTGCAAAGCATTCAAAACCTCGCACAGGCATATTCCTCGACTATAAGAAACGCAGATGCATATTCACCCGCCGGGGTAACCGGCGCTTACTGCTTAGCTTTGCCGTCCCGTTTTGTTGGGAAAAATTTAACTTACAGGCTGAGTGTTAGCGGCGCGCTTGGCGGCGTTGTGCTCTACCTATCAGACGGGGCGAGCGCGCTTTTTTCAAATCTTACGCCGCTTTGCTCATCAAGCGGAAAGACTTATACGGTAAGCGGAAGCACCTTTACTCACCTTGTTTTTACAAACGTATATACAACCGACAAGGAAAGCGAGGACGGCGTGGTCAGCGAGGTGCGCGACGGAATAATTGACTTTTGGAATGTGTGCAATTTATCCATCACCTCGGAAATTTGCCCCGATTTTGAAGCACCCGTTGTGAGCGCGGGCGAGAGAGGAGTAAGAGTCACCTTTAATATTGACGGTGCATCAAAAACCGTCGCTTTACCAACGAAAACGACCACCAAGGACGGTATTACGTTTGAAATGCTCTTTTCGGAATATGACGAGCTTGTTTTGTATGCTCTGAAAAAACGCGTGGTATATAGAGAGGGCTCCATAAAGCTTCAGCTTAGCGGAAGTGAGCCGTGGGCAATAAACAAAGAAATTGCATCAGCTTCAGGCGGCGTCTTTGCATATTTTGATTCGCTAATTAAAATTATTGAGGGCTACTGCCAATATTTTGACTACGTGCCGTGGCTACCGCCAACATCGCGGAAAAATGTCTTTTCCATATTCGATGGGTCAAAGCTTGCAATTAAGCTTGAAAGAAACAAAGCCACCTCATCTGAATATACTCAATCCCTCGGGGAGATAACCTCGTTTTTAAAGGGAGCATATGCCGCAGGCGCAGGAGCCACGGTGATAGCAAAGCGCAGAATGGCAATAGAGCGCGATATTACAGGCACGTCGCTTGCCGAGACGCTACTTGCAAAATTGCCATCGTATGGCACAAGCGGTCAAATTTCCGCAGTTGGCTATCAGCTTAATCCAAGGCTTGAGCTTGCATATTACTCCTTGGACGAGGGGGATAGCGCAACACTTACCGTGCTTTGCAGAAACGAAAGCGGCGATGAAATTTCAAGGACGGAGTACGTTTTAAGAAAGGGCAGCGCATATAAGCTGACCGCGCCCGAAATTGACGGCTATACGCCAATTGCAAGCGAGCTTTGGGGTGCGATAAAGGACGACAAAACGATAACTTTAGAATACAAGGAGAAATAATGAAAGCATACGAAAACGTATATAAAATAGAGGACGGCGCGCTGATAAAAAACACGGAAAACAAGCTTGAATACGTGGATCCGCACGGTAAGCGCCGCGTAAAAACCAATCCAAGCATCTCTGATTTTGCAAGCGTGGGCAAATTTCCGCTTTCAGCCGAGGCAAGGGAAGCGATAGAAAGCGGCAAGAGTGTAAAATTTATAGAGCGAAACGGAGAAATATATCCGATTGAGAACGAGGTGAAAAAATGAAAAAAGCGATAATCACAATAGGAATTGTGGCGGCTTGCACGCTGGTTTTTTTGTTTTCCTTCCGCTATATAAGCGGCGCATCAAGCGTGGACTTAGAAAATGCGGGCCTTACAGAAATTGAAGCGGTCGAAGCACCGACCGACGCGATGAGTGACGCACCAAGTAACACGGAAAACAGTGGCGCGCAAAATGATGTCAATATATCATCGGAAAATACATCAAACGAGGGTGCGCAAAATTCTGCAACGGAAAACGAAATCACAGAAAACGATACCTTAAGCGAGGGCGCAACCGAGAATGAAAGCGAGGTTGATTTGCGTGCCGAGGAAATCAAAAATTACATAAAAGAACGAATAATTCCCGTAATAGTTGGCGTTTTGACCTCGCTTTCCGCTGTGCTTGCATCCCTTGGCGCAATTAAAAAATCCCTTTCACGCCTCTCGGGTGCAAGGGATGACTTCAAAAATGAGGCAAGCGAAAGAAAAAGCGAGTTTGCGCGCCAAAGCGCCTTGCTTGAAAGCAAGGCGAGGGAGCTTTCCGAGCTTGCAAGGCTGCTCCCTCAGCTTGAAAATGAAATTGCCGAGCTTAAAAAAGCACAGGACAAGCTGAATGAGGAGGCATACAACATCGGCAAGATGGTTTCCCTTGGCTTCTCGGGCAGCTACGCGGTGGTAAAGAGCGGAAACGGCAGAAAAATTTCAGCACTCCTTTCAAAATGCCGCGCGTTGTCGGGCAAGGAGGATGACGAAAACGATATTGAAAATGCGCTCTTAGACGAGAAGGAAAGCAAGGAGGGCTCACCCACCGAAAACGGTGAAAATGAGGAAAAAACAAGCTTGGACACCGCAAAAAAGACACATAAAAGGGGAAGCGAGGCGGTGAAAAATGAAGAAAATTAAGCTGCCGCTTTTGTACGTCCTTTCATTTATATGCTCTCTCGCCCCTGCGCTTATCTATTTCGGCATTAACCACGAAAGATATATAGCGACAAGGGGCGAGAGCGTGCGCTTGCTCTTCGGCGGAGTGATTTTGGTTGCGATTTTGGTGATAAAAGCGCTCGGATATTTGAAAATCAAGTCAACGCTTGTTTTCTTTGGGCTTGCTTTTCTTTTATCCTTCCTTCTTGAAAGCATAATTTCCGACCTTCTTATCTTTTCGCTAATGGCACTTATCGGTGAGCTTTTAGCAACCGTTGTGCGCTTCTTTATAAAGCGCGAAAAGGATAAGACGGGGGCACAAAAAACCGCGGAAATATTAAAAGAAACGGTCCTTGATTTAAGCGGCAGGGTGTAGTATGAAGAAAAGCACGTTATTTGATGCGTTTTACAAAAACGCGGGCTACCTTGCCGTTGTGCTTGTTTCCTTGGCGTACATCGGAAGCAGCTTTATCATAATTTCAAAAACAGGCAAAAGCGCGCTTGAAATTATCGCCTCGGGTGTAATCAGTATGACCGTGGGACTTTTAATCAACGGCGTTTTTCGCTCAATGGGAGTCAGCCGCGGCGAAGGCGACGAAAAAACGCTCCAAACCGCGAAGCTATACTCGCAAAGTATAGACGAAATCTCACCGTACTTTGACCGCTTGGAGGAATTTTGCGAGCGCGAAAACAAGCGCGAAACAAAAAGAGTGCGATGTCAGATTCTTGCAACGGGCGGGCTAAGATACAGCGATTTTTACGATGAGGACGGCATTGTCACCTCGTATAATTACGAGCTATATGGCGATAGCGAAATAGCCGAGGTCAAGGGCAGGCGCCGCAGACAAATGAAGCGCACAAACTTAAAAAGAAAAAGAGCGTTTGAGCGCGCGGCGAAAATCAAAATCAAGCAGTTAACCCCGAGCGTTTTAACCTGCGAGGGCGTGAAGGAAAACAACCCCTTTGATTTTGGCAAAAGCAAGCGCGAGTACAGCTCGCAAAAGAACCTCAGCGATGCTATCGGACGCATTGTAATGGCTGTGATTTTCGGCTACTTCGGCGTTTCGCTTGTGAGTGAGGTGAACCCTGCGGTTTTGATTTGGAACACACTCCAAATTGTAATGTACGTCTCCTCGGGCATCCTTCAAATGTACTCAAGCTATTTTTGGGTGGTTGACGAGCACCGCGCAGGCGTTATAAAGAAAATCGATTATTTGCAAAAATTCAAGGCGTACGCGCAGGCAAACTGTATAGCTTAAGAAAAAACGGTGAAAATGCGCCAAAAAGACCAAATATTAGCGCGTAATTTATACCCTTCTTATATTGACATTGGTTATAAATAGTGATAAAATAAAGTGTAACTAATTTACTTATCTTTAAGGAGAGGGAAAATGGAAAAGGAAAGAATTTTAGAGCTTCAAAAAATTGCTACTGATATTCGTCTTGGCGCGCTCCGTGCCGTATATAATGCAAAGAGCGGACACCCGGGCGGTGCACTTTCAAGTGCTGATATTTTGGCGTGCCTTTATTTTTCGGAGCTTAATATTGACGTAAATAATCCGAAATGGGAGGATCGTGACCGCTTTGTTCTCTCAAAGGGACATTCTTGCCCCGGTCTTTATGCAACGCTTGCCGAAAAGGGCTTCTTTGATAAGAGCGAGCTTGACAGCTTTAGACATACAGGCGCGCTTTTGCAGGGTCACCCCGATATGAAGGCGATTAGCGGTGTTGATATGTCAACAGGCTCACTCGGTCAGGGCTTTTCCTGCGCCTGTGGAATGGCGCTCGGTGCGAAAATTAGCGGTAAGAGCTACCGCACCTACGCGTTGGTTGGCGACGGTGAGAGCCAGGAGGGTCAGGTTTGGGAGGCAATTATGTTCGCCGCTCACTATAAGCTTGACAACCTTTGCCTAATTATCGACTCAAACGGCTTGCAGATTGACGGATGCGTTAAGGACGTTATGAACGTAATGCCGTATGAACCGAAGCTTGAAGCGTTTGGCTGGAACGTAATTACAATTGACGGAAACAATATCGAGGAAATTTTGGCTGCGCTTGAGGCTGCAAGAGCGGTAAAGGGCAAGCCGACTGCGATAATTGCCAAGACCACCAAGGGCAAGGGCGTTTCCTTTATGGAAAACCAAGCATCGTGGCACGGCAAGGCACCTAACGAGGAGCAATATAATATTGCTGTTTCCGAGCTCACAGAATACAAAAATCAATTGGGAGGTAACAAGTAATGGCAGATAAGATTGCAACAAGAGAAGCATACGGCAAGGCGTTGCTTGAATTTGGCGCGAAGAACGAAAATATCGTTGTTTTCGATGCCGACCTTGCCGAGGCAACAAAGACCTGCCTTTTCAAAAAGGAATTTCCCGAAAGATTTTTCGACTGCGGTATTGCCGAAAACAATATGATGTCGGTTGCGGCAGGTATTTCCACAACAGGTAAAATTCCATTCGTTTCTACCTTTGCAATGTTTGCGGCGGGCAGAAGCTTTGAACAAATCAGAAACTCAATAGGATACCCACACTTAAACGTGAAAATTTGCGCAACTCACGCAGGCATCAGCGTTGGTGAGGACGGCGCAACACACCAATGTAACGAGGACTTGGCGCTTATGCGTACAATTCCGGGAATGGTTGTTATGAATCCAAGTGACGGCGTTGAGGCAAGGGCGGCGGTTGAGGCTGCAATTAACTACGAGGGTCCTGTTTACATTCGCTTTGGGCGCTTGGCACTCCCGATTTTCAACGAGGAGGGCTACAAGCTTGAAATCGGCAAGGCGGTTAAATTAAAGGACGGAAAAGACGTTACAATAGTTGCAAGCGGAATGATGGTATCTGAGGCTCTTGAGGCAAGAGAAATCTTGGCGGGCGAGGGAATCTCGGCTTCCGTTATAAACGTCCATACAATTAAGCCGCTTGACAAGGAAGCAATAGTAAACGATGCAAAAATCACAGGTGCTGTCGTTGTCAGCGAGGAGCATAATATAATCGGCGGTCTTGGCTCAGCGGTTGCCGAGGCGATAGCTGAAGCATACCCCGTTCCCGTTGTGCGCCACGGCGTAAACGACGTTTACGGCAAGAGCGGCCCCGCAAAGGAGCTTATCGAATACTACGGCTTGAACGCAAACGGTATTGTTAAGAAGGCTAAGGAAGCAATTGCTTTGAAGAAATAAAAAAAGCAAAGAGCAAGCACACTGTGCTTGCTCTTTGTACTTTATGCAGGGGTAGCGAAATGAGCGCAGAAGGCGTGAACACGAAGTCGTCGCTGTACTGGGTACAGCAGTACGAGTGGTCGCACCTAAAAAACAGACAAAAAAAGAAGAGAACTTGCAAAGTGCAAGTTCTCAACATTAAATCAATGAAAATAAATTGAAAAACCTATTTTGTAAAAGGGTCTGTTTTTGGTCTGTGCCATTGCAGCAGCCATGGATTAGTTAAAAAGGCTTGTGAAGTAATCCATTACGTCCTCGGTCTTTGCATTTGGAAGGTCAACGAGAACGAACGCCTCAGCAAGTGCTGCCTCAGCTGCGCTTTGTGAGCTTGTTTCAATCAAGATGCTATCAACTATGTAGTAGTATCTATATACGTAGCCGCTGCCGTAGTGTGTGCCGTTCATAAACTCATCGTAAAGCTCCTGTTGAACAGCCATAGCATCGTTTTTCTTCTTGAATTCGTAAAGACGGATGAATGTTGTGCCGCTTGTGTACTCGGCGCGAGCAGTAACCTCGCCCTTGAGATTGATGTCGTACTTTTCTTCAAGCTGCTCATCGTAGTCCGCGGTTTCATCCTTGTCGTAGGAATAAACGCAAATGTAGTTTTCGTCTGCTAAGTTTGCGCACATTTCTTCAAATGACGGAGTGAAGAATGAGCAGGAAGCAAACGAAAGAACGATTGCTGAAAGCATCATAACGATGATAGCAATTTTTGCAAATTTTTTCATAAAATCTCTCCTTAAAATATAATATTTGCAATATTATTTATAGCACACTTTAAGGGAAAAGTCAAGAAAAACGGAGAAATATAAAATAAAACGAGAAAAAAATGCAAATGAAAAAGTGCGGGCGTTACGTTAAGAGAGGACGATTGAGTCTATTGAAATATCGTAACGGTAGCTGTCGCTTAAAATCTCCACCGCGCAGGGAAGGTCGTTTTTGCCAAGCGTTAATTTGTAGGTGCCGTATTCCGTTTCAAACTCCAAGCAAGCACCCTCGCCTTGCACCGCGGCAGTTAATAAGCATTCCTCGCTTAGCGAAAAAACAGAGCTAAGGGCGCAAATTCCGCGCACGTTCCCCTCGTCAAGCGGAATTTCAAGCTCGCCTGCGCGCCCGATAACGCCCTCGCCGTTAATTTCAAAGGAAATATATTTAAGAGAGGGCGGCTCTAAAAAGCAAATTTCGCGCACGTCCCCCTCTTTTTTTATTGAAATTTTATATTCACCGTTCAGCGTGCACTCCGCGCTGATTTTTTTGTCCTGATATTTCAAAATATCGTAGCTTTGACCGTGGCACGAGCAAAGGAGAAGAATAAGCAAGCAAAAGGAAAGGGGCAGAAGCAGTTTTTTCATATATCACCTCGAATTTTAGTAAAATATATGAAATTTATTCAAAGCTTATTACCAAAACGCTCAAGTCGTCCGTTTGCTCACCGTTTTTCAGAAATTCGTTTACAATCTGTTCGCTAAGCGCGCTCGGCTCGCAGGCGTCGGTTTCCTTAAGCAATGCTTCAATATAAGAAAAATCACCCTTGCCTGAAAGTGCACCGTCACTTATCATCACGGCAATATCGCCGCTTTCAAAGGTGAAGGAAAGCATCTCACAGTCAAGCCTTTTCATTATACCTATAGGTGCGGTCTTTGACGTTATCGAAAACACGCGCTCACCGCGCTTAATAAGCGAGGCACACGCGCCGCTCTTGTAAAATGAGGCAGCGCCCGTAAAATTGTCTATTTCCAAAAGGTCAACTGTTGAGGAAAGCTCACCGCCCTTTGCGCGCACAAACGAGTTGATAACGCTAAGACAGGCTTTAGTCTCGCGCGTTACAGGCAAGATAGCTTCCAAAAATGAAGCGCACATAGATGAGGTAATGTGCGCGCCGTGACCTGTGCCCATTCCGTCACAAATTAAGTAATAGGAGCGCTCGCCACCCCCGAAGGCGCAAAGCGTGTCACCGTTTGACTCTGCTTCTTTTGAAATGCTTCTTTTTGAATATGAGGTTTTGTGATTTGGCAGCGCGCAAAGCAAGGCACATGAGATCTCACCCTTTTCTTCCAGCGTTGGCTCGTCAAAGATAACGCCAAGGGCGCCCCCAAGCACCTCGGAAATTTTCAAAATCGGAATCTTGCTCCGCACGGTATCAATGCCCGAAATAATCACGCGGAGTGATTTTGTGCCCAAGACCTCCGCTTTTTCAAAGCAAACGCCGCCTTTTATAAGTGCTTTTTCCGCTTTTTTGGATAGTGATTCGTTTTTTTCAAAGTGCTCATCCATCACGCCAAGCTCACTTATTACCTTAGCTGCAAGCTCAAGAGCACAGGCACTTACCTCAAGCTTATCGTTTTTAATTCCGTTCTCTAAATTCGCACGGGAAAGCTCCACTGTTTGCTCGCTGATTTTGTCAAAGCTGGGGCACCTGTGTACGAATTTTTCATCAAGCGCGCCGTTTTCGCAGGCGGTGCCGAGAAAGTACGCGCTTTCGCTTATTGAACGGAATGCGCGCTCGGTTGTATCCGTATCGCGCGACCAGCAAATTTCTTCCTTCGGACAGGCGGCGCACGATTTCAGCATGCTTCTGCGCGCATCCTTCTGAAAAGATTCAAGCGTTACGTTTTTTGCTTCGGCGTGCGTGGCGTGGAGTATTTTTGAAACGTCGTAAAACGCACGCGAGGTGTCATGCGAGGCGCGCTTTATTTCATCAAGCTCCGTCTCCTTACCAAAATCAACGCCGCGCTCCGCTGATACGGTGCGGATTTTAACAAACGGAATTAATTCAAGCTGTAAAATCGGGAAAACGAGCACCGCAGCACCGACAAGCTCGGGCACGATGTAAGTGAAGGCATCGTATCCGCCCGCCCAAATAGAGTAGCTGATTCCAAGTATGACTGCGCACAAAATTGCAAGAAAGGTCGATAGGTGGAAAAGGATACCTGAAACAAGCGCGCAAATAATCAAGGAGAGTGCAAAGCGCGGCTCAACGGATGTCGAAAGGAGCGCGCCAAGCACCGCACCCCACACGGGCGAGGCGGTTTTTGAAATGTAAAAAACAAGAGCGAAGGAGAGAAAAACGGAAAAATCAAATCCGCCAAGCTCACGCCCACGCAAGCCAAACGCTATCATAAAGCCAACAATCGCAAGCCCGATATAAAAGCTTTTTTGTACCCCTCCCTCCCAAAGGCCGCTTGCAAGGTAGGTAAGCAGCGGGCAGACGGTAACAAAAAAGACAAGCGCGAAAATGTCGTATAGCATATAGCCGCCAAGCACGGTATAGTAAATTCCCACGCCAAACGCACAGGCAAGAGAAATTAAAACACGCAGAAAGATGTTTTCGCAAAAAAGCTCACCGATAAGGTGCGGAAAGCGCGTGCCGAAGCGTTCCCTTTCCTTTTTCTCGGGCTTTTTTAAAAACGCAACAAGCGTGCGTAAAATGAAAAGAGAAATAAACGCGATAATGTAAACGCCCTTGTCGGGCACAAAAAATATGCAGGAGAAAAGCGCGCCGACAAATGCAAACGGCGCATCCTTTTTTGCACTCGCACATAGGATAAATCCAAACGGGCGCGTATCAAAAATAAACCGTACGGGCGTTAAAAATAGTGCAAGGAAGAAAAGGGCACACTCCAAAATTATTCGCTTTGCCTCGGGTGAGAAGGTCGGCTTTCTTTTATATAACTGCTTTACCATAAAAAATCCTTTCGTTTTTTATTTTATTCTGCTCTCTTATTCTACACCCGAGGCACGCTTGTATTTTGTCAAAACGCGCTGTCAAAGAAAATGTAGCTTTGGAAAAAACGGTATACTTTCATCGCAAAAAGCAAAAAAGCCTTGACACGTGTCGCATTTTGGCACTCGAAATATCGCGCCGCCTTGAAGAAGTATTTCGCATTTAATCATTTTTGAGCAGTTGCTTACATATAATTTTGCGCAATTTTGCATTTTTCGCCGAAATTTTGCCGCTTTCGCGCTTTGCTTGATTTTTCCCCCGTAAAAAGCAAGCTTTTTAGGCGTAAAAAATGTGATAGCGGTTGACTTTTACGCTTTAGTATATTAAAATAAGGGTAGCCGCGAAGGGATGGCGTTTTTGCGTCGGCGGTAAGTTAAGGAGAAAAATTATGTATTCATTTGACAGACTTCATTATAGTATCAGAGGCTCATACCACGTATGGGACAAAAAGGACAAGGAAACCTTGAAGCTTGCGGTTATCCACGGTCACGGACAGGATATCTTCAACGGCACGCTTTCAATAGGCTACGGCAAGGGCGCAAAATTCGGATTTACCCCGCGTGAAATTTCCGTAAAATCCGAAAGGGGCGAGCAAAATATTACGCTTTTTGGCACCGACGGCACCTTTATCAAGGGTAAGGGCGAGGGGCCTCTCGTTGAAATTGCAAACACACACGCAAAATTCGACTACCAGGTTGTTCAAAACGGAGTTTTGGAGCTTTGCGATTTCAAGAACAATTGCAGTATGATGTTTGTTCCCATAAAGGGCACGCTCAAAATCGAAAAAACACGCTTGCCCGGCCAAATTGCATCCGAGGCGGTTAGCGTGCGCGTATATGCTGACGAAAACGGTGAATACGAGTTTTCAATTGAGAGCGATTTTCTTGACAAGGGCGCAACGGGCGCACGCGGTATGAGATACGATTACTATGCCGATATGGCAGAGCGCGACTATCTTGCTTGGGAAAAGAAGTTTAATTGTAAGAATAAATACGACAAGGAAATTGCCTACATAATGTGGTCAAACGTTATCTCTGCAAACGGCAATTTTGTAACTGACGCTATTGTAATGAGCAAGAGCGGAATGAGCAACGTTTGGAGTTGGGATAACGCATTTAACGCCCTCGGCCTTGCCGACGTTGACTACCGCCTGGCTATGAACCAATTTACTATTATGTATAAGCACATCAACCGCGTTGGCAGAGTGCCCGACGCAATTTCAGAGGGCTACAAGGTTTGGAACTTTGTAAAGCCGCCTGTGCAGGGCTGGATGTATAAGCAAATGATTAAGAGAAACCCCGAGTTTGCAACACCTCACGCGCTCGAGGAGGTTTATTTTGATATGAAGCGCAACACGGACTGGTGGCTCAATCTCCGCGGTGACGTCCCCTCATATTATCACGGAAATGACTCAGGACAGGACAACTCCACCTGCTTTGATAAGAGCGAGCATATAGAAACAGGCGAGCTTATCGCGTTTCTTTCCGTTCAATGTCAGTTCCTTTCAGAGGCGGCTGAGGTGTTAAATTACCCAACCGACAAAAAAACCTACGCGCGCTTGGCAAGCGAGCTTGCAGAGCGAGCAATAAAGGACTACTGGGACGGCGAAAAAATCTTCGTGCGCCTCTCGGAAACGGGCGAAAAATATTACTGTCGGGCGCTTATGCCGCTTCGTATTATTGTGCTTGAAGATATGCTTCCAAAGGAAATTCAAGAATATATCGTAAAGACGATAAAGGAGCATCACCTTTGCAAGGGTGGAATTGCAAGCGAGGCGCTTGACAGCCCTTGGTTCCAAGAAAACGGCTACTGGCGCGGTGCGGTTTGGGCACCTGACGCTATAATGTTTGTTTATGCGCTTCGCAACCTCGGCTATAACGACCTTGCCGACGAAATTGCAAGCAATTATAAGACATCAATCTCTAAATACGGCTTTAGTGAAAATACAAGTGCGATAACAGGCAAGCAGCTCAGATGCAAGTGCTACTCTTGGGCGGCAAACGCATATTGGGTGCTATAAGGAGAAAAAATGGGTACTAAATATTCAGCATATAACAGTGATTATATTTCATATACGCTCGAAAACGAAAAGGGCAGAGTTGCGTTTTTCGGCATTGAATCGGGCGCAAGAGACAGAGATAAGCACGCAAGCTATAACTTAATGCTTCCGGGCTACGGCGGCGTTTTCGGCGCATTCAAAAAAGCGCTCCCGAATAAATGGGAGGCGGACGAAAAAAGCGCGGTTTACGAAAACAAAAACGGTGCAAGCGTAAAGTACGAGTTTGACGGCACGCGCGAATTGAACATTGAAATGAACGGTGCTTTGCCGAATGATATTTTTTCGGTGCGCTTTGCAATTAAGACCGCTCCGCCAACGATTTGGACAAAGAAAATGCCAAAGAAGCTAAAGAGCAGAAATATCGTCACAATGTACAAAACGGAGTATCAGCTCCCTCTGTACGTTCATTTTCCCGACTTTGGCAGAGTTGAAATCACCGCGTCGTCACCCGATGTATATTGCATAGAGGAGCTTCAGCAGTCAAAGGACTTTATGGGCATTGACCTTGGCTACCTAAACTACGGCTATAGCCATAACAGAATGCACGGACTTCACTACGGCAGCTCGTTCTTGACCTTTAAGACAAAGGGCGAGTGCGATAAGGTGTCGTTTAAATTCAGAGTAATGGACGAGGCGTACCCGCCGTTGCCCGAGGACGACGAAAGATTCAACGGCTTAAAGCGCAACTGGCTAAACGCGTTTGCGTTAAACCGTGAGCTTTTCGATATGGCGGACAATATTTATTTCCACGGTACAGGCCATTTGGCAATCCATATGAAGTCGGATATGCTCCAAATCGTTGACAAAAACGATGAGCAATTTAGAATAATTCGCCGCGTTTTTGAGCGTCAGGTTGAAAGGACCTTCAAAACCTGTCAGGCGTATGACGGCGAGGTCAGCGTTTCCTTCTTTAATAAAGAAAAGACCGATCATTACGGCTGCTCGGTTGACTCAACCCCCGGTGCTATAATTTCACTTACGGGTATTGCGGGTTGGAACCTAAAATTCGCAAAGAAGCTCATTCCGTATGCGATTAAGGCGGCAGACTTTATAATGGCGCAGGACACCGACGGCGACGGAATTTTCGAGGTGAAGTTTGCGGGTGACTATATGGGTCAGCCGTCTGAGTATGGCTATCAGGGCAACTGGTGGGACAATATTGCCTTCGGACACAAGGATATTTACTTCAACTATCTTTGCCACCGTGCGCTAAGAGAGCTTTCCGCGCTGCTTATTAAGGTCGGTATGGCAAACGAGGCGCAAAAATATGTAGCTCAGCTTGAAAAATTCGATGCTAATTTCTTTGACACCTTCTATAACCCCGAAACAGGGCTTATGGCAGGCTGGATCAGCCGTGACGGAGGCGTGCACGACTACGGCTTTACCTTTGCCGTTTCAATGGGTGTAAACGAGGGACTTATTCCGAAGGACACAGGCAAAAAAATGATTAAAAAGCTCCTTTCCATTATGAAAAAGGAGGGCTACGGCGACCTTCGCTTCGGTATTCCGGGTAACGTTATGCCGATTGGTGCGCGTGATACAATCTACTGGCCCTGTATGTCCGATTGGGGCAGATATGAAAACGGCGGACTTTGCGGTATGAACGGCTTCCACTTCTTAACCGCGATGTATAACGTTGGAATGAAGAGCGAGGCAGACGAAATTCTTTTCGCAATCCTTAATACCTACGAAACGGAAATGACACACACAGGACTTATGCCGGGCTATTGCCAAAGCATTGACTGGCGTACAAAGGAGGGCGTGCGTTGCGGCTACAACTACCTTGCCGACAACTATTATTTCCTTATGTCCGTGTATGCGGGTAGGCACAAGAAGAAGCACCCCGCTGTAAACAGAGGGTGACACCTTGAGGCATAACCATAAACCAAAAAGGATACTAAAAATGTTTAGTATCCTTTTTTAATTTTTTTGTTGCGCTATTTTCGCAAATATGATATATTAAATGTATAAAACCTATTTTAGGAGAGGGAAAAGTGGAAAAAATCAAGGAATGCTTGGAAAACAAGCACGGCAGCTATATATTACCGTTTTTGTGGCTTCACGGTGAGCCGAAGGAGCGCATAAAAGAGGAAATTTTGGCGATAAAAAACAGCGGAATTAACGAGCTTTGTGCTGAAAGCCGTCCGTACGAAAAATTCTGTCAGGATGAGTGGTGGGACGATTTCGGCTTCATTCTTGAAACCGCCCGCGAGCTTAATATGGGCGTTTGGCTGCTTGATGACCAAAAATTTCCCACAGGCTACGCAAACGGTTATCTTGAAAAAGAGGAAAACGCGCACTTAAGGAAAAAGCTGATAAGAGAATTTCAAATTGAGGCACTCGGCCCTATGAAAAGCGCGAAAATCTTCGTCGGCGGCAGGCTTGTCGAGGATGAAAAAATAATAAGCGTAATAGCCTATGAGCATATAGGCAGGGGCGAGGAGCTTGACCCGAAAACCGCCATTGACTTAACGGATAAGTTATCCGACGGAATGGTATATTGGGACGTACCCGCGGGTAATTGGCGCGTGTGCGTTACTGTGAAAACCGCACCGTATGAATACAAAAACGACCGCCTGTTTTACTATATAGATATGCTGAGCCGCGAGTCCTGTCACGCAATGATAGACGCAGTCTATGAGCCGCATTTCAGACACTTCAAGGGGTATTTTGGCAATACCTTCCGCGGATTTTTCTCCGACGAGCCCGGATTTTTGAACGTTTGCTATACCTATAACAACCGAGTCGGTCAAATGGGCTCTCCATACCCGTGGCGCGACGATTTATGCGAGTTGATTGCGAAAAGCGCAAACGTTGACGAAAAAGACGTGCGCCTGTACCTGCCTTCACTTTGGGAGGACATCGGCGAGGTGTCAAAGCTCATTCGCACGCACTATATGGAGGTTGTAACCAAGCTGTATAGAGAAAACTTCAGCTATTTGCTCGGTGATTGGTGCCGTGAGCGCGGAGTGATGTACATAGGACACGTTATTGAGGATATGGGCGCGCACACGCACCTCGGCTACGGTAGCGGACACTATTTCCGCGCACTTGACGGACAGGATATGGCGGGAATTGATATAGTTTTGACGCAGGACGTGGTTGGAATCAGTGAGGGAGTCCACCGCTCGCTCCTTGCAGACGGCGGAAAAGCCGACCCCGCATTTTTCCGCTACACGCTTCCCAAGCTTGCCGCATCTCACGCGCACCTTCAGCCGCTCAAAAAGAGCAGAGCGATGTGCGAAATCTTCGGTGCATTCGGCTGGGCAGAGGGGCTTCCCTTTATGAAGGGGCTTAGCGATATTATGCTGGCAAGCGGAATAAACCACTTTGTGCCGCACGCCTTTTCCCCAAAGGATGAGGATGAGGACTGCCCACCGCATTTCTATAACGGCGGCAAAAATATTCAGTATCCGCTTTTCAAAAATTTGATGGAATATATGGGACGTACCTCACACGCATTAAAGGACGGAATCCATCGCGCGGACGTTGCGGTTTACTATAACGCGGAATGTGAGTGGACGGGCGAGGGCGAGCAGTTTTTCCCGACCCTGTGTCGCGAACTCACACAAAAACAAATAGATTTCGATATCGTTCCGTATGATATACTAAAGGACGGAACAGTTGAAAACGGAAAGCTACACATAAACGGTGAGAGCTTCGGCGCGCTCGTCGTTTCAAAATGCGAGTGCTTGCCGCTTGACCGCTTGGAGCTTTTTGCAAGCCTTGCGGGCGCGGGGCTACCCGTTATATTTACCGATTCATTGCCCGAATGTGCCGCCGAAAAAGCAGACATAAGTGATCTCACAGCCCGCTTCAAGGTGGTAAATACAGACACGTTAACGGACTTTTTGCGAAAAAGCATCGAAACAGACCTTTCTTGCGAGGGCAAGGGTATAAAAATGCTTCGTTCTTATCACGTTTTGCGCGGCGATGCGGAAATTTACCTTTTCTCAAACGAGAGCGTTTACAGCGACATAGATGCACGTATAAAGCTAAAATACCGTGGGGAGTGTCTGATTTACGACCCTTGGGACAATAAAATATACCGTCAAAGCGTAGAAAACGGTATTTTGGAGCTTTCTCTTGAAAAGGGAAATATGATTTTTGTAGTTTTTGGTGTTGAAATTCCCGAAAACACACCGAAATTCACGTATGAGAGCAAAAGAGTATCATTTCCTCTAACCTTTGATATCAGCGTCAAAAACGAGGGCGAGGAAAAATGGCGCAAAATTGCAAGCGGTTCCGAGCTTTTCGATATCTCCGCGCCCGATCGCTATCCCAATTTCAGCGGCGATATTATGTATGAAGCAAAATTCACCGCTAAGGACGGCGCTATCACTTACGGCAGCTTAACTGCTGACGGCTTTACGGTTATTGACCTCGGTCAGGTTGGCGAAACTGCACAGGTATGGCTAAACGGCACGTATCTCGGCGCGCGCATTACATCTCCGTACAAGTTCAGCCTGCGCGATGCGCTCGCAAACGGCGAAAATCATCTGAAAATCGTGGTAAAGAGCAACCTTGCACATAAGCGCCGCGATTTCTTGTCCACCTTTATTCAAATTCCGCCGACGGGTATTCTCGGCGATATCGCGCTTTGTAGGTATGAATAACCTGCATAAAAGCTGAATATTTGCATAAAAATATGAATATATTCATAAAAATATGAATATTTGTGAATATTTTTCAAAAAAATTCAAAATGCACTTGACAAGCCGAAAATATGAGTATATAATGAGAAAACCAATTTTAGAAAAATTTAAGGAGAAACTAAAATGAAAAAGATTATTTCAATCAGCTTAGCTGCGTTTATGCTCGTTTCTCTCGTTTTCTGCTTCGCTTCATGCGGTAAGGAGCAAACAGAGTACGTTGCAGTTGACGCGGTTGACCTCTTACAAGAGGATTTCGGTATCGCAATTAAGAAGGGCGATAGCGCAATGAAATCAGCAGTTGACGCAGTTGTTAACGAGTGGGTTTCAAACGGTACAATGGAAAAGTACATCAACTACTACACAGACCTTGCTGACTACGAGGCAGGCGCAAAGGACACAGCTCCCGAGGCTGGCGACCTTAAGACAAGCTGGGAATTTGGTGACGGTGGCGTTATCACAGTTTACACAGAGTCAGGCTTTGCTCCGTTCGAGTTTATGAGCGGCGACAAGGTTATCGGCGTTGACATCGCTATTATGAGCGAGGTTGCCGCACGTCAAGGCAAGTCAATCGAGGTTAAGGACGTTGCGTTCGACACAATTCCTACCTGCGTTAAGACAGCAGAGGGCGATGCAGTAGGTGCTGCAGGCCTTACAATCAACGACGAAAGAAAGGAAGCAGTTGATTTCTCAGCTGTATATTACAGCTCAACTCTCGTTATCGTTTCCGCTAAGGAAAACAGCTTTGATTCCATAGCAGACCTTGCAGGCCTTAAGGTTGGCGTACAGGAGGGCACAAGCGGTGACCTTATTGTTTCGGCAGCAAAGGGTGACGGCCATACTTACGAAAACGCAAATAAAGAAATGGTAACTGTTAAGGCAGCAATTTCTGAGATTAAGCAATACAAGCAATATTCACTTGCATTCCAAGACCTCAAGAATGGCAGAATCGATGCTATCGTAATGGATAAGCTCCCTGCACTTACAATGCTCAACCTTATCGGCTAATTGAATACAGGCTAACTGAGGGGCTTTTTGCTCCTCAGTTATTTTGCCAAAAATCCTTATATTTTTAATTGGTTATTATTCTTTATAAAGGAAAAAGTATGATAAAATTATTAGTTTCTTTAGTAAATCTAATAGATTCTTATTTAGGAATTAAAGCACTGATTTTGAATGTAGTGACCGAAATAGATTCCTTTTTCGGCTGGAGAGTCTTAAAAAGCATATACAGAGCAACCATTGAGCAGGACAGATGGAGCCTTTATTTACAGGGAATTGTAAACACGCTCTTAATTGCCGTCGTTGCCGCATTTATCGGCGTTTTCGTTGGCGTTTTGCTCTCGATGATTGTCTTTCTTAACAAGAAAACAGGCAAATTAAAGCCGCTTGCGTGGATTGCAAATACGTATATTACGATAATCCGCGGCACTCCTGTCGTTTTGCAGCTTATGATTCTTTACTTCGTCGTTTTTGCAAGCTGGGACAACGGAATTTTGATTGGTGCAATTACATTCGGTATAAATTCAAGCGCATACGTGGCTGAAATTATAAGAGCAGGCTTTGAAAGCGTTGACGACGGACAAAGAGAGGCGGGACGCAGCCTGGGTCTTAACACCTGGCAAACAATGTTCCATATTATTATTCCGCAGGCGCTTAAAAACTCCTTACCGCCGCTGTTTAATGAGTTTATTACACTCGTTAAGGAAACCGCGATAGTAGGCTACGTTGGTATTATGGACCTTGGTAAAATCCCGGGACTTATTCAGTCAAGAACCTTTGAATACCTGCCGCCGCTTATCATAGCAGCGATTTTGTACCTTGTTGTCGTAATGATACTTACACTTATTTTGCGCGTTATCGAAAAGAAATTCGCAAAGAGTGACAGAAACGGAGGTAAGAAATAATGGCTGAAATTAACAAGAATGAGCAGCCGATTCTTTCCGTAAGAGGGCTCAAAAAGGTTTTCGGCTCAAACGTGGTGCTGAAGGATATATCCACCGATATATATAAGGGCGAAAAGGTTGTTGTCGTTGGCGCATCGGGCTCGGGCAAGAGCACGTTTTTAAGATGCTTAAACTGTCTTGAGGACCCCGACGGCGGTCAGATTATCTTTGATGAGGTTGATATTGCGGACCGCAAGGTAAATATCAACGTACACCGCCAAAATATGGGTATGGTGTTCCAGCAATTCAATCTTTTTAACAATAAAACCGTGCTTAAAAACATTATGCTTGCGCCTTATATCATTTACAAGAAAAGAAAGAAAAAAGCATATAAAGCAGAGGTAAAGGCGGACGAAAAGGCGCTCAAGGAGGCTATCTTAGCGGGCGACCGAGAAAAAGCATCGCAAATTACCGAAAGAATTGAAAAAAGACCGAAATTTAACTATAAAGCAGAGTGCAGACAAAGGGCGCTTGAGCTTTTACGCCGTATAGGACTTGAGGACAAGGCGAAGGTGTATCCGTCAACGCTTTCGGGCGGTCAGAAGCAGAGAGTTGCTATTGTCAGAGCCCTTGCGATGAATCCGAAGGTTATGCTCTTTGACGAGCCGACCTCGGCACTTGACCCCGAAATGGTTGGCGAGGTTTTGAACCTTATAAAAGAGGTTGCCGACGAGGGAATGACGATGGTTATCGTTACTCACGAAATGGGCTTTGCACGCGAGGTTGGAACGCGCGTTATCTTTATGGACGAGGGCGTTATCGCAGAGGAGGGCACACCTGCCGAAATCTTTGATAATCCGCAAAATCCGAGGACAAAGCAGTTCCTGAACGCCGTTTTATAAGTAAAATATAGCAAAAACAATCAAAAACAATCAAAAACAATTGAAAACCGCCGTTTTGGCGGTTTTTTTGTTTTGGAAACGTGCACATATAGTACAACGCGCACATGCTCATACGTATGTGCGTGCGTATTGATAATGAAGAAAACCTTCAAAATGGTGTAAAAACGCATTACGCAAATCGATATTTCGATAAGAAAATAAACTATTAAATAATAGAATAATTCGCAAAATGTTGTGAAAAACAATGAAGCAGTGCACTAAATATTGGGTTAAAATTTCAAAAATACCCGACCCTGTGTACGGAAATGGCATTTTTTGACTATTTAATCGATAAATCGCTCCATTTTTTAATCAAATCAAAGCAAATGATAAAATCCCGCCCCTTGCCGACGGATGAGGTGCTCATATATGTTGATTTACCCGTAGGGGACGGCGCCGGTCTTAAAAGCCTTCCCCGGCGGGGAAGGGGGACCATTTATGGTGGATGAGGGGAACAGGTACGCACCCAACAACACGGGAGGAGCAAGCCCCTCCCCTACAAGAAAATCGAAATCGTGGCTCCCTCCGGGAGGGGGCTCCGCGAAGCGGTGGAGGAGAACTCGTAATGCAACCTGCGGTTGATGATGAGCACACTCCGTGTGATGAATTGCGTAAACGCATGAATTGACACCTTGTGTCATAAATTGGCTAACGCCATGAATTGTTGCAGAGCAACGTGAATCGATTCAAATCTTCCAAGACGGGGGACGGATGATATTCAATGCGCTGCATTGATGATATACAACGCGGTGCGTTGATTTATCCGTAGGGCGGGGGCTTGTCTCCCGCCGATTTCATGGTACGCACCCGACAACACGGGAGGAGCAAGCCACGGGGTCCTCAAAGCGAAAACTGAGCTTTGGGGTTCTCGAGGCCCTCCCCTACAAGGATTGCACAAACCAACGCCCAAACACACGCGCGAAACACGACCAAAATCGCCGAAATTTTCAAAATCCACTCGAAAACCGCGTTTTAATTGTGAATTTTTTTGTGAATTTTTATTTTTGGCAAAAAACGGAAAAATGCGAAAATTGGTGAAAAAGGCAACAAAAACGCGCTTGTTGGGTGGGGGTGAAAATAATTAGTTTGATGGCGAATTTTGCAGTATAATACGGAAAAATCGCATTTTATTGCAAAAATTTTGTTGTTATTTTTCACGAAATTTTCACATTTCTTTCGGGTTGCTTTTGTGCACATCCACAAAATTTAATGCGCTCATTATATATTAGTACCCGTAGCCTTGACTTTTGCCTAATTTTGGTGTATAATTTGGGCAGTGTGATATTTCACAAGGCAAAAAATTTATTCATCACGCTAAATTTTTGTTTTGAAAGGACAGTAAAAATGAACAAGACAAAACGTTTCTTGGGTCTATTTCTCATTGTGTTCATGTTGCTAGCATTTGTACCATTGCAAGCACTTGCAAACACAGTTGACGAAATAGCTCCTGTCGGTTCAGACAGCCAAACGACAGAAGTGGCTTCTGTAACTGACGAAACACAAGTGGCAATGGTTAACGGCACTGGCTATGCAACATTTGCAGAGGCCCTCGAAGCTGCTAAGGCTTTGACAGGTGACGTTACTGTTGAGATTTACGATAAGGTAACTCTTAACAGCCCGATTTCAGGTAGCTTTGATTCCATTACCTTTGTTGGTAAGGACACAGATGCTGAAATCTACCTTGACGTTCAAGGCTATATCACAGCAACAGGTAAAAAGGTTGCTTTCGAGGACTTGATTCTTAGCAAGTCAGCAGGCGGCCATATTTACAATGCGGGCTTTATGAACGTTGCATTCGGCGTATATGACGTTGTAAGCGTTAATTATACAAATTGTACGTTTGTAAACGGCGCATATGCATCAAGCGGCAATGTTACATTTACAAAATGTACATTCTACCGTTCACACGATAAGTACGGTCTTTGGGCATACGGTGACGTAAATGCAACTGTTGATGGTTGCGTATTTGCTGATTACCGCGGCATTAAGATGTATGCTGAGGGCGCGGCAAAGACAACCGATTTAACGGTTAAGAATACTAACTTCAGCGCAGTAAGTGACAAGCCTGCTATCGTTCTTACATACGGCGAGAGCGTAACGCTTGAGGGCAATACATATTCAAGCACAGGTACATTTGAGCTTGACCTCGACGGCGCTCCTAACGGAGTAGCTGTAACAAGCGACGTTGCTCCTACTTGTAAGAATGACAACGGTGCATGCGGCGTTTTGGTAGACGGTAAGATTTACACAACAGTTGCACAAGCGGCAGCTGTGGCTGAAAGCGGCTCAACCGTTACACTTCTTCACGCTTCAACTGAAACCGTTGAGCTTGCAGAGGGCGTAACTCTTGATAAGAACGGCTTCGAGGCTGACGGCGTTACTGTTGCAACTCCTGCAAAGCCTGTTGCTTCTGTTAACGGTGTTGAGTACGCAACACTTGAAGAAGCATTTGCAGCAGCTGCTGAGGGCGATACAATCGTTCTCCTTGGCGACGCTACACCTGCTCTTACAAGCCAGCGTGCTATCACAAAGGCAAGTGTAATTGATCTTGGCGGTTATACTCTTACTCTTACTGAGGATGACCTTTACTTTGGTACTACTACATTTAAGAATGGTACTATCGTAGTTGATCCAAGTGTTAAGCCAAGCACAGCTGTGTTCTGGATGTTCGCAAACCAAACACTCACATTTGACGGTGTTAAATTGGTTGCTACGGGCGTTACAGGTACATATCTCATCGGTCTTGACGGCAACAACTCTGACCTCAACATCGTAAACGGTTCTGAAATCGTTGTTGAAAATACCACAGCGCTTGACCTTGACATTATTTGCGTTAACGCATCTACAGGTAACGACATTGTGGTTGACAATTCTAAGGTTAATGTAACCAACCTTGACGGTAGAGTATTCTTCCGCGGTAACTACACCATCAGCGGCACATCTGAAATTGTCCTTGAAGGTATTACCAAGGCTGGTATTAGAATTGAAGCAGGTCAAACACTTTCCATTGAGGACACCGCATCTGTTACTATCACAGGTGAGCCTCGTGACGGCGGCATCCATATTACAGATGCAACCGCAACATATACAAAGGCAGATACAGCAACAGTTAACGCAACTGTTAATGCTCCTGCTGTTGCTCAAATTGGCGACGTTAAGTACGCAACACTTGAAGAAGCAATCGCAGCTGCAAAGGCAGACGACGAGGTTGTTCTTCTTGCTGATGTAACTCTTGATTCAGTAGTTACTCTCCCAGCGGGCATTATCTTGAATGGTAATGGCAAGACTATTAACGGTACAATTAAAGCAGGTGGCGATTTGACATTTGCAGGCGCAACTACCGTTGGTACCTTCAATCCCGGTTGGTATAACAATACCATTACTATTGGTGAGGGTGCATCCTTGAAGGTGACAAGCGGACGTATGACCGTTTCTTACGGCAACATCTTTAATATCACCGGTTCAGTAGCTGATGCAAAGACAGCTGATAAGACAACAATTACTCCTTCACTTGAGCTTGTTGCTGGTATTTCCTTCAACGGCGACGGTGCCGGTGTACAATTTAATGTAACAAACGCCTACGTTGTTCTTGGCGACGCTACAACTAAGAATAGCGGCGCAACAGGTGAGTTTAATCTTAACTTTACTAATAGTATTGTAGATTTTACAAAAACATTAAAGACATATATGCCTACAGTAGATGGACTTACACCTGCTGTTAAAGCTACAGCAACAGGCTCAGTTGTAAGCTTTGCTTCACATCTTGAGCTTTGGGACGATGGAACAGTATTTACACTTGACAATTCTAACGTAACAGTTGGCGGTTCATTTGCAAATGCAGGTGAGGTTAGTGTTACCAATGGCTCTAACTTTGTTGTCAAGGCTCCTATTATGAGCAGCCACGGCGGCAACACCGGTTCTATCAATGTTACCGGCGGCACATTTGAATTAGTTGACAGCAATCAAAACTGGGTAAACGAAGGCACAATGTCTGTTGCAATGCCTGGTAAGCTTATCGTTAACGACTTCGATTGCGGAACAAACGGTAAGATTACAATCGATGCAACAAACATGAATGTTGGCGATTCTGTTACCGATTATATTGTATTCGGTGGCGACACTGACGTTGTTTATGATGCTATTCAGGTTACAGGCAAGAACTTGCTCGTAAATGAGGAAGGCGCGCTTGTTGCTCCACCTGTTGCTTTTATCGGCAGCGTTGGTTATAGCAGCCTACTTGACGCCCTTGGAGCAGCACAGGACGGCGAAACGGTTGTAATGAATGCTGATGCCGAGCTTTACACAAGACTTATTTTCTCACTTTATACAAACGGTAGGAATGTAACTCTTGACGGTAACGGCTACAGACTCTATGCAAGCAGCACAAACTGGGGCACCGGCAACGGTAAGCACCTTATCAACGTAAACTGCGACAACGTTACACTTAAGGACATTGTTCTTGATTCCAACAACATTGCAGAGGGTGCTAATATTTATAAGGCACAAAACATTACTTTTGATAATGTTTCTATCATCAACAAGAAGGGTTGGAACGCAGACCTTACAGTTAACGGCTCAACCTTGAAAGTTGTAAACAAGCTTTCTGCAAGCTATGTTGATGTGGATTTGGGTAGCGGTGTAACAACTCCTCTTGGCATTACAGCTGAGGAGGGCGCGGTTCTTGATACAAGAACTCTCCAAATCGATACTGCGGCTTATCCAAATACTAACCTTGACAAGGCTTTGTCAACTGATGGTACAGCATACTACGCACTCAAGAAGGTAGATGCTAACGGCAACCTTGCAGGTTATACTAACAGCCTCTCAAGACTTTCAAATGGCTACGGCTACGAGCTCTTAGAGGATCTCACAGTTAATTCTAACGTAACACTTCTCAATGCAGGTCACACAGGTACAATCAACACTAACGGTTATACCTTGACTGTTGCTGACGGTAAGGCACTTACTGTAAATGGCGACTTGACAGTTGAGGGAACCGGCACAGTTGCAGGTGACATCAAGCTCGGTAATGCAGATGCATCTGTTTCAGGTGTTGCAGGACTTGAAATTGAATCAACAATAGAAAATTCTAAGGTTGAATACATAAACGGTGAATATGTTGTAGTAATGGCAGTTGCTAAGATTGACGATGCGATTTACTATAGTGTCGCAGAAGCTCTCACAGCTGCAAAAGAAGCAGGCATCACAGACCTTGTTATTACAATTATAGGTACAAACGATGCTTCAACAGCTGATACATTTGACCTTGTATACGTGACTGCATTTGATAGCGTAACTATCAAGCAGGATAACGGCGGCGCAGTTTACTACTTTGACGAACTTTATACCGGCGCACGTACTAACAACGGAAGCTTTATATTTGACGGTGTTAACATCAAGGTTACAGAACAATACTTCTTTGAGGGCAACGTTAAGCTCACAAACAATTCTGTTGTTGATTCTGATGCTGAAGCAAACTGCTTCTACTATTACTGCGATGCAGAACTTGAGGCGGGCTCTAAGATCCTCGGTGTAATTGAAGACTTCCGTGGCGGCTCTCTCACTATCGATGGTGGCAGAAACGACGGTGAATTCAATGTTGAACCCGATTTCCGTGATGCAATTTTAACTGTTCAATGGAGCGGAGCAAGCTTAACAATCAAGAACGGCGCTTATGCTAATATAAATTCTGCTAACGAGATTGGTAGAGTAACTATTGCTTCAGGCGCTTCTATAAACGTAACTGATTCTAAGTTCGATTCATGGCAGTGGATTAAAATTGATGGCACTCTCAATGTAAATGTAAACAGCTTAATTACTACTAAGGCGATCACAGGCAGCGGTAAGATCGTTGTTGACGTTGCAGACCTTGGCACAGAGGCAGTTACTGTGATCAAAGCAGATCTCAGCGGCTTTACAGGCACAATTGAGGTTATAAACGGTAATGCAACTGTTGAAAAGACAGCTGATGGTCTTGTAGTTGAAAAGACTCTTGCAGGCACAGGTACAGAGGAAGATCCTTACATTGTTGGCTCAATAGACGATCTCTTTACACTTGCTGCTGAGGTAAACGGCGGTAATAACTATAAGGGCATGTACGTTAAGCTCACAGCTGACATTGACTTCAATGAGATAGCTACTTACTCTGTAAGAGCAGCTGCAAACTGGGAGCCAATCGGTACAGTTGACGCTCCATTCAGCGGTACATTTGACGGCAACGGTAAGGTGATCAGCAACATTATTGTTGGTGACGGCTCTACCTCATACGTTGGCTTATTCGGTAAGGCAACTGGTGCTACAATTAAGAATGTAACTGTAAATAATATTACAGCAACAGGTATTTCATATGTTGGCGGTATTGTTGGTATGGGTTATACCGGTACTATCGAAAACTGCCATGTTACAGGCGATATTAAGATTTACGGTAACTATATGGTTGGCGGTATCAACGGCCAAGGTTATGCTGTAATCTCTAATTCTTCAGTTATCGGTAACGGTACAGACTCAAGCTACATCGTTGCAGAGCATGACAACGCAAGCAACGAAGGTGACAACGTTGGCGGTATCGTTGGTCACAACGGCGAAAACAACCACCTTATCGGCAATACTGTTAAGAATATCTTGATTAGCGGTACACGTAAGGTTGGTGGTATCGTTGGTATCACAAGCCAACACTCAAAGGTTGAAAACTGCGTAGTTGAAAACGTTGTTATCGAAACAACGGCAACTGTTGACTATGCAAACGACAACCTCAAGACTATGTCAATCGGCGGTCTTGTTGGTCAATACCAAAACAGCGGTTCAAACGGTACAGTTAATAACTGCACGGTTAAGGGCGTAACATTTAATAATGTAAATAACGTAACTGTAAGTGCCGGCGCACTCGTTGGTGGTACAAGAGGTACTACTGTAGTGCTTGAACCAACAGGCATTGCAGCAAGCGGCAACGCTATTAGCTCAGTAACAGGCGCAACAAACAATTACTTTGTTGCTGCACAGATTGGCAATAGCAGCTACTCAACACTTGAAGAAGCATTTGCAGCAGCTGCTGAGGGCGACACAATCGTTCTCCTTAGCGACGCTACACCTGCTCTTACAAGCCAGCGTGCTATCACAAAGGCAAGTGTAATTGACTTAAACGGCAATACACTCACACTCACAGAGGATGACCTTTACTTCGGTACTACTACATTTAAGAACGGTACTATAGTAGTTGACCCAAGTGTAAAACCAAGCACAGCAGTGTTCTGGATGTTTGCAAATCAAACACTTACATTTGACAACGTTGAGTTGGTTGCTACGGGCGTTACAGGTACATACCTCATCGGTCTTGACGGCAACAACTCTGACCTCAACATCGTAAACGGCTCCGAAATCGTTGTTGACAACACAACAGCTCTTGACCTTGATATCATTTGTGTAAATGCATCAACGGGCAACGACATTGTGGTTGACAATTCTAAGGTAACCGTAAACAACCTTGACGGTCGTGTATTCTTCCGCGGTAACTATACGGTAAGTGGTGCTTCAGAAATCACACTTACAGGTATTACCAAGGCTGGTATCCGTATTGAAGCAGGTCAAACATTGTCTATTGAAGATACTTCAGCAGTTACAATCTCAGGCGAGCTTCGTGACGGCGGTATCCACCTTACAGATACAACAGCAACATATACTAAGGAAGACACAGCAACTGTAACTTCAACAGTTAATATTCCTGCACTTGACAAGGAATATGAAATTGGCGCAGGCAAGGAATTTGCAACTCTTGCAGATGCAATTAACGATGCTAAGGCGTATATTGAAGCACGTCCATATGCAGAATTGAATGCTACATTCAAGATCTACGGTGCGGCTGAGCTTGAAACATCTTACTCACACGGCATTGTTGACTTCGGTGCAACAAGTGTTGTTATTGAGGGCGCAGATGAAAATGCTAAGCTTACAATCGTAGGTGGCGGTGTATCTGACATCAAGGGCGTAACAATTAAGAATATTACATTCGCTGATGAGGGCGCATATCTCCCAACAGCTAACGAATTTATGTATCAAAACTTCATTGATACAACGTTCGAAAACGTAGTATTTGAAGACGGTATCCGTCTCAGCGGCAACTGCACATTGACAAATTGTACAGTTAACGCTAACACAACTAACGAATACGCAATTTGGCTCGATGACGGTAACTTCACAATCACAGGCACAAGCGTAACAGTTGGTAACGACGGCTACGGTATGATCAAGTCAGATGTAGCGGACAAGATTACACTTACAGACAACACATTCACATACACAGGCAATGCAAATAAGGAAGCACTCAATACAAAGGGCGCAACCATTATTGCAAGCGGCAACACATTTGTTGACTGCTCGAAGGGTATCGTTCCTGCTGACAAGACAAACTACACAGCAGACGGTACAACCGTAATCACAGATGCAATTGTTGATGATAACAATACTGTTATAATTAACGTTGCAGAGGTTAACGGCACAAGATACGAAACACTCGCTGACGCATTTAAGGCGGCAGTTGACGGCGACAAGATTACAATCCTTACAGCAGGTAAATACTCACTCTATGGAGTAGAAGGCAAGGATGTAGAAATCACAGGCGCAGTTGACGGCGTTGAATTTGAAATGGGTTCAGCTCAATTCGGAACAAACGCAAGCTTAACATTTAATAATGTTACATTTAACTGGGCTGCAAATGGCTGGCCATATCATGGCTTACAGCATTGTGGCGATATGAAATACAACAACTGTACAATTAACGGTACTGTATTCCTCTATGGCACAAGCGAAATATTCAACAACTGTGAATTCAATGTAACAGGCGATACATACAACGTATGGACATACAGCGCTAAGTATGTTGAATTTAACGGATGTACATTCAATTCAGACGGTAAGTCTGTACTCATCTACCACGAAGGCGCAACTGTATTCAATGAAGTAGCAGTTAAAGACTGTGAATTCAAGGCATCACAAGCAGTTGACGGTAAGGCAGCAATTGAAATGGATTCCAGCTATACAGCAGGTATCAAGTTGACAATTGATGACAAGACAACCGCAACAGGCTTCGCGGCAGGTAACGTTTCAGGCAACTCACTCTGGAACAACAAGAAGGACAACAACAAAGACGAAAACAACGACATCACAGTTGTTGTAGGTAGCGAAACTGTTCTTGCTCCTGTAACTTTCGTTGCTAAGATTGGCAACATCGGTTACACATCAATCGCTGACGCAATCAAGGCGGCTAAGGCAAATGATACTGTAACAGTTCTCGCAGGCAACTACACAACAACAATCAACGTTGACAAGGCAATTGTTCTCGTTGGTGAAACCGACGCAGAGGGCAACAACCTCGTTAACATTACAGGCAAGCTCAACGTAACAGCAAACGGCGCTACAGTTAAGAACTTGAACGTTAATAACGGTGGCAACACAGCAGGCTACATCAGCGCTAAGGACGTTCTCATTGAGGGCTGTAAAGTAGTTGGTGGAAACGGCTTCCGTTACTGCTACACAAGCGGCACAGTAACCTTTAAGGACAGCATTATCACAGGTGATGTTTACGGCATCCACTTTGACGGTAGTGCAGGCGGTAACATTGTAATCAATAACTGCGTAATCACCGGTTGGACCAGCTTCGGAAGCACAATTAACAAGGTTACAATCTCTGATTCCGAATTTGCTGACGGTTATTATGACCAATTAAGATTCTATCAAGACGTTGAAATCACAAATACTAAGTTCAATCCTGAAATGACAATCGACTTCGGCAAAGAAAACGTTGAAGCATCATTTGAAAAATGTACAGTAACTGACGGTTCAGCATTGACAGACGTTATCTACTTACCTGACATTGCTCAAATGGGTATTGAGGTTGTAGTTGATGGCGAAAAGGTTGTTGTTGAAGCAATGGTTGGCGACACAGCTTACTTAACACTCCAAGAGGCAATCAATGCAGCTGCTAACGCAAGTGGAACAGTAACAGTTGTTCTTACAGACGACGTTACACTTAGCGAGTCTCTCATCATTCCTGCACCTGCAGCAGCATATCTCAGAAGAAGCTCGACAGCAGCAGCTCCTGAAATTGTTCTTGACTTGAACGGCAAGACAATCAACGCTGCTTGGGCAGATGAAGCAGCAGGCAAGCATCTCTACGCAATTACAAATAACGGTACTCTTGTAATCACGGGTAACGGTACAATCAATTCTCGTGGCATCTACAACTATGGCAACCTCACACTCGAAAGCGGTACAATCAACGCTATCGACGCTAACGGTGGCTACGGTGTACAATGCTTAGAGGGCGCTACATTCACAATGAATGGCGGTGCAATCAACACAACTAACGAGGATGGCGACGCTCCTGGCGCAGGATACGATGCTACAACAGTTAGAGTTGAAGAAGGCGCTACATTCGTTATGAACGGCGGTACAATCAATAACATTTCTAACTTCACATTTGCTATTGATAACCACGGTACAGCAACAATTAAGGGCGGTAACGTAACATCCGTTCACTCAACAGTTGCTAACTACGGTACATTGACAATTTACGGTGGTACGTTTACATGCAACGGACTCGAGGGCGTAACAGCTCACGCAATCTGGGCAGCAGACGGTACTACAACAATCTACGGCGGCACGTTCGACGGTAAGGACAACTTTAACGGCTTTAACGTTGACGCTTCCGAGGGTGCAACCGTATACATCAAGGGCGGTTACTTTGCAAACGTTCATAGCGGTTCACTCTACGGCGAAGGTACAATCGTTGTTTCAGGCGGTGTATTCTTTGACGAGATTTCCGCTGACCGTTTGGCAGCAAACGTACACTTGGCACAGAACGGCGACGTTTACGTTGTTGAAGCACATACAGTAGCTATAATTCCTGCAGTTGACGCAACCTGCACATCAACAGGTCTCACAGCAGGCGTTAAGTGCTCAGTATGTAACGAGGTTCTTGTTGAACAAACAGAAATCGCAAAGCTTCCACACGTTGAGGTAATCATCCCTGCAGTTGCTCCTGATTGCATTAACACAGGCCTTACAGAAGGCAAGTACTGCGCAGTTTGTGGCACAACCACAAAGGCACAGGAAACAGTTGACGCACTTGGACATAGCTACACATCAGTAGTAACAGCTCCAAACTGCACAGACAAGGGTTACACAACATACACATGCTCAGTATGTGGCGACACTTATGTAGACAACTATGTTGACGCTCTCGGTCACAGCTACACAGCAGTAGTAACAGCTCCAAACTGCACAGACAAGGGTTACACAACATACACATGTTCAGTATGTGGCGACACTTACGTAGACAACTATGTTGACGCTCTTGGTCATACAGAGGAAATCATTCCTGCAGTAGCTCCAACATTTGATGCAGCCGGCTCAACAGAGGGCAAGAAGTGCTCAGTATGCGGCGAAATCCTCGTTGCTCCTGAAACAATCCCTGCACTTAAGGCAGTAGCACAAATCGGCGATACTAAGTATGGCACACTCGCTGAGGCAGTAGCAGCAGCTATTGACGGCAACACAATAGTTCTTCTTTCAGACGTAACTATTGACGAGCTTATCAAGATTGAACAAAACGTAACTGTTGATCTTGGTGGCCACAAGGTAACTTCAACAGCTAAAAAGGCATTTGAGGTTTACGCAAACGCTACAATTACAAACGGTACTATCGAAGCGGTTAACCGTTGTGTTGATACAAGAAAGGCAGTAGAGCTTACTCTTACAGATGTAAACCTTATTGCTGACAAATATTCATCAATATACGAAAACCCACAACCACTCACAATCGGTGGTAGTGAGAACGGCACAAAGGTTACACTTAACAACGTTAACATCGGTGCTGAAGACGGCTACGCTATTATCACATTCGTAAAGACAGACTTGACAGCAATCGATTCAGAACTCGACGGCTACAATGCACTTTACGTTAAACCTGGCTCAGAGGGTTCATCCTTCGAGTTTAAGAACTCTGTTCTTACAGGCTCAACACTCTCCAATGACGTTGAGGGCAACAGCTTCTCAGTAATTGCTATTCGTGCAAATGATACAACCGTTGTGGTTGACAAGGATAGCGCAGTTATTGCAGAGGGTAATTACAATGCTGCAATCAGCTTGAACAGCACTGTAACAGGCGCAAGCGTAACACTTGCAGGCACAATTGAAGGTAACTTGTTCGTAGATACCGACGTTGAAAAGAATACACTCATTCTTAATAGCTCAGTTGCAGACAAACTCGGCAACGATTTCGAAGCAACAAACGCAGGCGACGGACTCATTCAAGTTGTCAAGAAAACAATTAAGGACACTATGTGGTACGGTATTTCACTTACTGTAAACAAAGCGCTTGACATGAACTTCTATGTGTTCAATGAAAAACTCGACGCAAATTCAACATATTATGCTAAGGTAATTAAGGTTCATACAGATAACTGTAATGCAGAACCTGAAATATCTTACATTGCACAAAGCGAGTGGCTCAAGGCAACCAACGGAAATTATAGCATTATCGTTGTTGAGGACATTGCTGCTAAGGAAATGAACTGTGACATTCAAGTTCAAATCTATAAGGGCACAGCTCCTGCAGAAGGCGCTGAAGAAGGCGAAATCACAGGTGATATGACATCTATGAGCATCGTTGATTACGCAATGTACTCACTTAATACAACAGAAAATGAAGAATTCAAGGTTCTCTTGGTTGACATGCTCAACTATGGTGCTGAAGCACAGCTCTACTTCGATCACGATAAAGATGAGCTTGCAAACAGAGACTTGACCGAAGAACAAAAAGCACTCGCAACTAACAAAATTGATGTAAGCAAAGCAGTCCTCAATAAACCTGAAAAGTATTTTGATAACATCTCATTGACGCTTGAGCATACAATTTTCTTGGAACTCTATTTCAAAGGAATGGAAGACATAGAAAACTATGATCAAACAAAGCTTGATGCAGTTATCTCATACACAGCATTTGACGGCAAGTATGTAACGTACGTGATCGAAAATAAAGACCTTGTATTCGATCCTGAAACAAAGCAAGTTATTGTTCAGGTAAATACATTGTCAGCCGCAGACGTTGATACAGTTGTTACTTGCGAACTCAGATATGAGGGAACCACAATTTCAAAGGTTACCACAAATATTGCATACTACTGCTTCGTTGCAATTTATTACAAGTTGCCAGAAAGCAAGATTTGCGGACTCATTATGAAGTACGGTAAAGCTGCTTACAACTATTTCAATTAAAAACTATTTCAAATAATACCTGAGACGAAAGGAGTTAATACCCGATGAACAAGTATGTTTCACCTATTATAGAAATAGAAGAAGTTGAAGTTGGCGATATTATATGTGATTCAAATCGACTTCCAACACTTCCGGACCTTCCTGATGTAGGAGGCATCCCCGGAACTGAAGGTGGAGATGGAGATGGAACAGGAACAGGAAACGGTGGAGAAACGGAAATCATTCCGCCACAAAATCTTGCTAATAACTACTTCAACTAAATAAAAGAAGCTACCGCTCTCTGCCCTCGGGCAGAGGAGGCGGTAGCCTCTTTTTTATAAAAACAGCGATGACGTGTCGCTAAAACGCAAAAATACACCCTACAAGGAAAATGCAGAATAACCGTAGGGGAGGCAACCTGTATTTCTAAAGCCTTCCCCGGTGGGGAAGGGGGACCATTTATGGTGGATGAGGGAAACAGGCGCGCACCCAACAATGCGTGATGAGACCAAATGCAACCTAAGGTTGATGATATGCACGCAAATGCGTGGTTATATACAACGCTACGCGTTGATTATTCGTAGGGGACGGCGCCTCGACGTCCCGAATAGCGACGTCCTCGACGTCCCGAATAGCTACGCCTCGACGTCCCGCATCGATTGGTACGCACCCAACAAAGCGGGAGGAGCAAGCCCCTCCCCTACAAGAAAATTGAAATTTTTCAAACAAAAAACACGCGATTTCTCGCGTGTTTTTTATATGTAGTCAATTATTCAGCTGCGTTTTCTTCAGCGTTTTCGGTTTCCTCAGCGTTTTCAGCCTTGTCTTCCTTCTTTTCAGTTGCTTTGTCAACAACCTTGTTAACTACGTTTTCGGTAGCGCCAACAACCTTTTCAAATACGCCGCCAACCTTGCCTGCAGCATTGTTGAGGTTTGTGTTCTCAACATCTGCGGTTTGGTCCTTGATAACGCCAACGAACTTGAGGATTGAAATTACAACTCCGCCAGCTGTGTAAGCACATAGCACTAAGTCAACAAGACCGAGGAGAAGTATAACGAGGTAGCAAATAATGCCAACTACTGCTTTAGAGGAAGCTGCGCCTATAAGTCCGAATGTTGCCATAAGAGCTCCAATAATTACCGAGGCAACAAAATAGATGATTGCAAAAACAACAAGCTTAATAACAAAAGGCTTTGTAACCTTCTTTTCAAGCTTGAATGCGCCCGGATAAAGCTTTCTTAAAAATCCCATAATAAACTCCTTTATAAAATTATTTGTTAGAATAACTAACAATATAATTATATCAAAGGAATGTAAAAAAATCAATATAATTCGAAAAATAAGTGAAGAACAGGCGCTTTTGATAACGCAAGCTTGTTGACAAGTAAATAATATCGTGATATACTTATATAGATAGAAATCTTTAATACAAGGAGAAAAAAGATGATAAAAGTAAAACCCTTCTGCGCCCTCCGCCCGACTGAGGCGCTTGTAGATAAATGTGCCGCGCTTCCGTATGACGTTATGTCATCAAGCGAGGCAAGAGAAATGGTAACGGGCAATCCGTACTCGTTTTTAAGAGTTGACAGAGCCGAAATTAATCTTGAAAAAGGCGTTGATATTTATAGCGAAATCGTTTATAAGACCGCAAAGGACACCCTCGACGGCTACGAAAGGGACGGCGTTTACATAAACGATAACGAAAGAAAATTCTATTTCTACCGTCAGATTATGGGCGAGCAATCTCAAACGGGTATAGTTGGCTGTGCCTCGGTTGATGACTATCTTGAAAACAGGATAAAGAAGCACGAGTTTACCCGCGCCGACAAGGAAATTGACCGTATCAACCACGTTGACACCTGCTCCGCGCACACAGGTCCTATCTTTCTTTGCTACAAGGGCAGCGACACCTTGGACGGAATTATCGAGCGCGAAACAAGCAAGGAGCCTATTTACGATTTTGTTTCTGAGGACGGCGTGCGCCATACGGTTTGGCAAACCTCATCGCGCGAGATTGACGCAAAAATTGAGGAGTCATTTAAATCACTTGACGCACTTTATATAGCAGACGGACACCACCGCTGCGCCTCCGCCGTTAAGGTTGGCTTGAAGCGCAGAGAAGCAAATAAGGGCTACACAGGCGACGAGGAGTTTAACTACTTCCTCTCCGTTATCTTCCCGTCAAAAACACTCAAAATCCTTGACTATAACCGTCTTTTGAAGGACTTAAACGGATACGGGGTCGATGATTTTCTCAAAATTGTCGAAGAAAAGGTGGGCAAGCTCACAAAATGTGAGGGAAGCGCTCCCTACCGTCCGCAAAAGAAGCACGAGGTTGGTGTGTACGTTGGCGCACAGTGGTATAAGCTTGAGTTCTACCCCGAGCTTTGTAACAGTGAGCGCGCAAGCGAGCGCCTTGACTGCGCAATTTTGCAAAACAATCTCTTATCGCCGATTTTGGGCATAGACGACCCGCGCACGAACAAGCGCATTGACTTTGCAGGCGGTATCCGCGGTCTTGACTATCTTGTGAAAAGATGTAACGAGGATATGCAAATGGCTATATCAATGCATCCAACCTCACTTGAGGATTTAATGGCGGTTGCCGACAGCGGCGACGTTATGCCCCCGAAATCCACTTGGTTTGAGCCAAAGCTCCGTAGCGGAATTTTAATTCATAAGTTTTAAGAGTGGGTAATGATTTGGATATCTTTTTAGTTATAATTCAAGCGGTCGGTGCGGTTTCCTTCACCGTTTCCGCTACGATTTACGCTATACATAAGCGTGCAGACGTCATAGGCGCACTTATATTTTCACTTCTGACCTGCTTCGGCGGCGGAGTTATAAGAGATTTGGTTCTCGGCAACATTCCACCGAGCATTCTGGTTGATAAAACCTTGATTGTAATTGCGATTATGTCGGCGGTAGTATGTATAGTGTGCTATCACCTTGGCTTTATCAAGCGCGTTTCTCGCTTCGCTGACAGGCACCAGCACAGCTTCCTGATTGAATTTACGGATGCGCTCGGCTTGGCATCATTTCTCATAAGCGGACTTGAAATAGCCAGAGAAAGCGGTAAAACGGGCTTTGTGATTCTTCTGTTCTCGGGTTGTATAACAGCCGTTGGCGGAGGTATTTTGCGCGACGTTTGCTCAGCCACCATCCCCGCGGTTTTCAGAAAGCACATTTATCTGATTCCCGTGATTATCGCCTCGGTATTCTTTATTCTGACATATAAGCATATGAACGAGGTGCTTTGCGTCATCATTACAATGGCTATTGTTATCACAATAAGAATGCTCGCATTTGGACTGAAATGGAATTTGCCGATTCCAAAGCAAACAGAAAATGAAGACGCAAATGAAGCGCTCCCAAGCAAGGAGCTGCAACCCAAATAAAACAAAAAACCGCACACATGGTGCGGTTTTTTATGTTTGTCATATAATTACATCGAAATAAATGCAAAGCGGAGCGCGAAAAGCACGGCAATTACTGTTACTGTGATGTCTTTCTTGCAATACTTACCTGTGAAAATTTTGATAAGCACGTATGAGATAGCGCCAACTGCGATGCCGTTTGAGATTGAATAGGTAAGGGGCATCATAATAAGCGTTAGGAATGCGGGAATTGCGCTTGTGATATCCTCCATATCAACCTTTGCAAAGCCCTTGAGCATCAAAACACCGATGTAAATAAGAGCAGGCGCGGTTGCGCAAGCGGGAATTACGGTTGCAACAGGGGTTAAGAACAGGCAAATGAAGAAGCAAGCGGATGTGATAAGTGAGGCGAAGCCCGTACGGCCGCCCGCACCAACGCCTGCGCTTGACTCAACGAAGGTTGTGCAGGTTGAAGTGCCGAGGAGTGAGCCTGCAAGAGTAGCTATTGAGTCGGCGTTCATTGATTGCTTTAGGTTCACAGGGTCGCCGTTTTTGTCAAGCATATTCGCCTGTGAGGCGGCGCCGTAAAGCGTACCCATTGTATCGAACATATCAACCAAACAGAATGTAATCGTAAGAGCAACTACCGAGAAAAGTGTGCCAAACGTAAATACACCGCCTGTTGTAAAGAGTGTTTTGAAGCCGTCAAATGCGCCAAATAAGCCCTCGGTTGCAAAATACTTAAATGATGAGCCTATGCTGGTCATATCAAAGTTTGGAAGCTGCCATGTGGCAAGATAATAAAGAACAGTCGAGCCGAGAATTGTAATGATAACTGCGCCCTTTACCTTGAATTTTGTAAGCACGCCCATTATAATAAGGCCGAGAATTGCGATAAGCACGGGCACGATAGCACGCCAGCCCTCGAGGCTGCTTTCGGCGTTTACAAACGCGCCGTGGAAGTCAAAGAGCTGAACGAGCGTGTACTTGTTGCTTTGAATAACACCTGCGCTCTTAAATCCGAGAAGCGCTATAAATAAGCCGATGCCCGCAGGAATTGCCTTTTTCAAATTGTCGGGCAATGCCTTGGCAATATACGATCTTAAGCCCGTAAGAGAAAGGACCATGAAAAGCAGACCCGAAAGAAGGATAACAGCAAGACCCTCCTTGTAGCCCTTTGAGATATCGGTCGTGCCGTCTGTCTTTAAAAGCTCGGGCAAAATGAATGAAACGAAGAAGAAGGAGTTAAGACCCATTCCGCACGCCTGTGCAAACGGCATTTTCGCGTAAAAGGCATAAAGGAGTGTGCCGATTATGGCGGCTAAAAGCGAAGCAACGTAAACCGCGTACCAAATGATTTGGAATTCCGCCTCGTGCCCCGGGAAGTCTCCGCCCGGGAAGTGGTTAAAGCTAACCACTTGGTTAGGGTTGGTTACTACTATGTACGCCATAGCAAAGAATGTTGTAAGTCCGGCAATGATTTCTGTTTTGAAATTAGAGCCGCGTTTTGAAATTTCAAAGAAATCGTCAACCTTTTTAATGAGGGTTGGTTTTTCCTTTACGGTTTTTTGTTTTTTACTCATAAATTTTTCCCTTCCGTCGCGAAAGCGACTAATTTGTAATATTGTAACATATAATAAGGGAAAATTCAACACATATGCGGTATTGAATTGACAAATTTGTTTATTTCTCGCACACTATCAAGCTTTTGCGCGCTTTTTATTATCTCGTTTTGTGCGCCCTCATCCATTTTCAAAAATGCAGAAAACGCATGCTCGTTGTGTGCAAGCGCCATTTGAAATTTTATCGGTAATTTATCGTTGTTTTCCATTTTTGCCACCCCCTGTGTCTCTATTTTGAGGATTATAGCTATATTTTTATCATATGACAGAAAAAATATTTGTTCCAATTTTTTCTCACTCTTGACAAAATTGCAAAAATCAATTATAATACAAGGGAACTAAGTTGGACGGTTGCGCGCTATTGTGCCGAAAGGTATTAGCGTGAGGAAAGTCCGTGCTTCACAGAGCAGGGTAACTGATAACGTCAGTCGGAGGCGACTCCCGGGAAAGTGCAACAGAAAAGTACCGCCCGCAAGGGTAAGGATGAAAACGCGAGGTAAGAGCTCACGATATTCTATGGTAACATAGAATAGGTGTAAACCCTACCTGAAGCAACACCGCATATGGGGATTTTATTTGCTCGATAAGGCGCCAGCCGTCCCTATGGGTGGCACGCAATTTTTGCGGAGCCTTACGGTGACGTAAGGCAAAGATAGATGACCGTCGAATACAGAACACGGCTTATAGATTTAGTTCAACTTTATATGATTAGCACTGAGCCTAAAGCTTGGTGCTTTTCTCATATGTGATGAGCCGTGTTCTGCGGGCACGCACGTAAGCATAGTCGATTGACGTTGCTTAT
>JAGALA010000052.1 GCA_017625935.1 Clostridia bacterium | reverse complement strand
TAAGGTTGAAAAGCTCCGCTTTTCTTCGTTATTGTGGTTTATTATCGCCGATTTTTGCTCTACCGTACACAAGTACGCCGACGCTTAAAAATCGACGATTTCTGCTCTTAATCTGTCAACCCCCCGAGTCCTTTTTGGGCATCTCATTAAGAATAAAAAGCAGAATTTCACGGTGAAATTCTGCTTTTTGTTATTATTTAGACGAAACCTATTGATTTTACTGGATTCTTAATGAGCCAGCCCCTTTATACATTGATTTTTTCTTCCTTTGCTTCCTCTTGCTTTGCTTGAACTAAGCGTGTAAGAGCTGCTTTGCAGGGATAAAATTTGTTGTGTCTGCAAAGCTTTTCGGTGCAATTTCTGCACTCGAGGCGCTCGTTTGTGTTTTCGGTGAAGCGCTCGGGATGGCGCGCGTATGTAATTTCCCAAATCAAAAGCACCGCTACCGAAAGTGCGATAAGGACGTAATGAAGCACGGGGGCGGGATTGAAAACAAGGAAAATAAGAGGTGTGAACATCATAGGGTAATCCCAGTTATAGATACGGCAGGTGGCACAGCATTTGTTTTTCATCAGCCACGCCTGGAACGGGCAGAAGAACATAATGCAGATTATATCGCAAACGCTGTAAGCAAGTGAAATCAAAACCAAGATGTCGGCACTTAAAATATCGAGAAAATATAAGATGCCGAATACCGAGTTAAGCGCCGCCCAAGCACCGAAAACGAGGAGCGTTCTTTTGGGGCTTTGCTTAAGCGGACTTTTTCTTTCTGCATTTTTCGATGGAATATAGTGTGCTTTGAACATTTTTTGGTTTCCTATCGGCTCGTGCTTAGTTGGAAAGAAGCGAAGCACCATTTCAGAGCCGAAAATCAAAACCATCAAAACAAGAAAGACGGGAACGGTGTCAATATCGCCGAACAAAATGCTTCCGTTTTTGTAGCTGCCGCCTAAAACCAAGAATACTATGTAGTAGACAAGCGCCGAGATGAAAAGCACGCCCCTGTATATAAGCTTCATAAGAAGCGATTTTGACATTTTAGTCCATCCTTGCTTAGCCATCTTTCCTCCAAATTAACGTTTTTCAGACACAGGGTGCCGAAAAATTATTCAAATGAGATATCCTTGATATCGATAATGCCCTCGCCATCGTAATAAAAATATACGGGGTATGTGCCGTTTTTCACGTTTATATCCGTGTATGCCCAAGTCCAACTGTCTGCTCCGCCAACGGGAATTTCACCAACAGGTGCGCCGTCAAAATCAAGCTTGATGTAAACCTTGCCGCTTGGCTTTCTTGCTCCGTCGCGGTAGTTTATGCCGATTTTCTTGACACCGTCAAAGCTGAAATACTTAAATCCGAGATGCGTTCCTGTGTGAATCTCGCTCGCGTAGTGATCCTCGCCTTGACTCGTTAAATGCGGACATTCAAAATCATAGGTACCGTGCGGCAAGCTACCGTTGGTGAGATTGCAGGAAATAAACGCGGAATACTCGCCTTTTGCGACAAGGGGTCCGCCATTTAAGCCGCAGGAGGTCATTTCAACCTGCGGAATTGAGCCGTCCTTCAAAATTTCTATTTTCTCTGCGCAAGCCTGACGCGAAAATTCATTTTTTCTTGTTTGGCGGTGATAGAAAACGTACCACTCGCCGTTAATATTTTCAATACTGCCGTGGGTGTTGCCCGTTCTTGAAAGGCGATCCTTTGGCAGACGACCCTTGTAGCCTATATCACCGTTTGAAATTATAATGCCGCCAAATTTGAAATCTCTGTCGTGGTAATCACTCACCGCGTATGCAAGCTCGTGGTTTTTATGCGTTGAGTAAACAAAATAGTATTTGCCGCCAATCTTTCTGATTGAGCTGCCCTCAAAGAAGGGATGCTCCTTAAATTCGCTATCGTAGTATGTAAGCGGAAAAATATGATACGGCTTGTGCTTAACGGTCATCATATCACCTTCAAGCTCAACAACGACGGGGCCTTGAACTCCGCCCGGGGTGGTTTCAACCTCCTCGCGCGTTTTTTTGTATAGCTCCATTTGCTTTTTCACGCTTTCTTCCCTTGTTATGCTCGGGTTTTCATCAAAATCGTACCACATACCGTAATACAAATAAATATGGCCGTTATCATTTATAAGCCCGGGGTCAAAAATTGCATAGTCCGTAAGCGGTGTGCCGTCGGGATTTTTAACGACGCCGAGATACTCAAACGGCCCCGCAGGTGAGCTTGATACGGCAACGCTCATAACATAGCTGCAATTTGGGTATCCGTCCGCCATTGAATAATAAAGGTAATATTTTCCGTCATTTCCCTGAACCACATCGGGCGCGTACATATATCTGAATTTCGGATAAAGCGGGTCCTGGCTCGCCTTGTAAATTACCCCCTCATATCTCCAATCTCTTAGGTTGTCAACGGGTGCTGAGTAGGTAACGTAGTCGAGCATACAAAATGTATCTCCGTTCTCCTTATCGTGTGAGCCGTAAATATAAACTCTGTCGCCGAAAACGTGCGGCTCACCATCGGGAACATACTCGTTTATTGGGGTATATGGGTTGAAAGCTTGCTTCATATTCTCTCCTTTTTGAGTGAAATTCAGACACTCCACCCATTGTTTTTATTATTTTTTCAAAATTGCATCTCTACAAAGTGCGCGATAATTCTCGGTTGCCTTGGGCGTTAAATCGCAATGATCTCTGCCCTCTACTACGGTAAATTCAATGTCCCTGCCCTGCTTTTTCATTTTTTCCACAAAGATGCGTGAATGCTTATCGATGTTAACCGCGCCGTCCCTGTCGCAATGGAAAAGGTGATATTTTATATTCGGCATTTCACCTGCCAAATGGTAGGGTGATGCGCTCATCAGCGCTTCTTCAAGGGTGCAATCCTCGTTATAAAACGCGCTATACAGAGTTCTTGGCAAGTCCACCCTTTCGGTAAAGTGGAAAACAAGGTCGCAAACGGGACAGTTGGTAATGCACGCAACGGGAGTGCGCTTTGCATATCTTGTGTAAACGAGCGCGCTTTGTCCGCCCATACTGCCGCCGCTTGAAACGATGGGGGTGTTCTCCTTCAAGGAATACCTCTCGAAAAGCACGTCAAGTATCTCATCGGTGTAGGAAACCGCCTGCTTATTCATCCACGCCCACGGGTTATTGTACGGCACGACCAAAAGAATGTTATTTTCCGCTAAGTACTTGCCGAAATCCGTTTCCTCGTGATACATCGCCTGACAGCCAAGACCGAAGAAATCAAGCACAATGCCCTCAATCTCGCCATCCACGATTTTATCGTTGACGTATGCAAAATTTCTTAAATTTTCATAATTAATTATCTTTTCCATATGCGCCTCGCATTTATTTGGTTTACTTTTTAAGTATAGCATACACGCAAAATAAAATCAATATTAATTTACAGTCAAATTCTTGCCAAAAAGGAAAGGAGGCTGGCTCATTAAGAATCCGGTAAAATCAATAGGTTTTGTCTAAATAATGACAAAAAGCAGAATTTCACGGTGAAATTCTGCTTTTTATTCTTTAAGGGGTCCTCAAACCGAAGTATGAGGTTTGGGGTTCTCGTTTAAGGTTGTGCCTTAATGTGTCACCCTCTTGTTTTTAGTTTTCCTTTTTCTTCAAGACCGGAAGCCCGAGAAGCACACCGCCGCAAGCACTAATGCCTGCAATAACAAGCTTAATAAGCAAATCAGCATTGTAGTAAACGTAGTTTACAAACGCGCCGAAGCCTCTTGCCTCAAGATGTACGCGCGCATTGGCAAAGGTATTTCTGAACACGAATGAAAGCTGTCCGTCAAAGAGTGCCTCGATAAGATTAATATGGACTCTGATCCATTCAAGCGACATAATGCACACGTTAAGAAGCATCAAAAGCGCAAACGCGAGAAGCAATGCGGCAAGAACCAATGATACAATTTTTTTCATAGCTTTTCTCCTTAAATTTTGTTAATTTCATTATATCATTTATGCTATACTTTGTCAACAAAAAAGTGCCCACTTAAGCAGGCACTTAATTTATTCAGCTTTCTTAAAAGTCTTGTGCTTCTATTGACTATTCACTCAGCGAAGCTCGGCAATATCGAGAATTAAACGCTCGGTCTTTTCCCAGCCGAGGCACGGGTCGGTTATCGACTGACCGTACGTGCAGCCCTCTGGCTTTTGTGCGCCGTCCTCGATGTAGGATTCGATCATTAAGCCCTTAACAAGCTTTTTAACGTCCTCATTGTGTCGGGTTGAGTGAAGGATTTCCTTCGCAATTCTGATTTGCTCAAGATATTTCTTGCCCGAGTTTGCGTGGTTGGTGTCAACTATTACACCAGGGTTAACAAGGCTCGTTTTTGCGTACGTTTCGGCAAGATGAGCCAAATCCTCGTAGTGATAGTTTGGAAGTGACTGACCGTGCTTGTTTACGTAGCCTCTCAAAATGGCGTGAGTAAGTGGGTTGCCTGCTGTTTCAACCTCCCAGCCGCGGTAAATGAAGGTGTGCTTATGCTGACCTGCCGTAATTGAGTTCATCATAACCGAAATATCACCGCTCGTTGGGTTTTTCATACCAACGGGAATGTCAAGTCCGCTGGCGGTTAATCTATGCTCCTGGTTTTCAACGGAGCGCGCGCCGATAGCAACGTAGGAAAGCAAATCGTTTAGGTATCTGTAGTTATACGGATAAAGCATCTCGTCAGCACAGGTAAAGCCCGTTTCCTCGATTGCCTTGATGTGGAGCTTACGGATTGCGATAAGTCCGTTTAGCATATCGGGATTCTCCTGTGGATTCGGCTGGTGAAGCATACCCTTGTAGCCATCGCCTGTTGTCCTTGGCTTGTTGGTGTAGATGCGGGGGATGATAACTATCTTGTCCTTAACCTTTTCCTGTACGTTTCTTAAACGGCTGATGTAGTCAAGAACCGAGTCCTCTCGGTCTGCAGAACAAGGACCAATGACAAGAACAAGCTTATCGCTTTTGCCTGTAAAGACATCTGCTATCTCCGCATCGTTTTTTGCCTTAAGAGCTAACATTTCATCCGTCACGGGATACATTTCCTTGATTTCCTGTGGGATTGGTAGCTTGCGTTTGAAATTCATGTTCATGTCTTTTTCTCCTTTTCTATATTTTGCCCGTGGGCTTTTTATTTTTTGTCAAAGTATGCGCGGCGCTCGGTTGAGGTTTTCATAATTTCCTTCATTTTTTCCGTGTCCTCGCACTCAATTGCGCTTTTCAGCTCCTTGAATTTGTCAATAAACAAATCCATTTGCGAAAGAAGCTCGCCCTTGTTAAGTAAGAACAGCTCCGTCCACATCGTTTCGTTGATTTTTGCTATTCTCGTCAGATCTCGGAAGGAGTCACCCGTGTAGTTGACAAGCTCACGTGATTCCTTACAGGTCATAAGCGAAACTGCGATGCAGTGGGTGAGCTGAGAAAGAAAGCCGATCATTTCGTCGTGCTTCTCGGGGCTTAATTCACATACGGTTTTGAAGCCGAGAATTTTGCCAAGCTCACGGCAGCAGTTTATTCCCTCGGGGGTGTTCTTATCTGTTGGAGTAACGATATAGTTTGCGTTTCTGAAGATTGTTTTATCCGCGTTTTGAACACCGTAAACCTCCTTACCTGCCATCGGGTGCGCGCCGATAAATTCTATCTCAGGGCGAAGCATTTCCTGGATTTTATAAACTATCGGTGTTTTTACGCCTGTAACGTCAGTTAAAACCGCGCCATCCTTGATATAGTCTTGATACTCGCTGAGCCAATTAAGAAGCACATTTGGATAAAGTGCGAAAACAATAACGTCAAAGCGGCTGACGTATTCCCTTGTAACCTCGGTTGTACCGCTTGAAATCAAGCCGTTTTCCTTGGCGTAATCAATTGAGGACTGACTTCTTGTAATTGCGCCAACCTCGTAGCCAAGGTCGGTGAGCGCCTGAGCGTAGCTGCCGCCTATAAGTCCAAGACCTACTATTAAAAACTTTACGTCCTTAATTATTTTCATATTATTTCCTCCCAGTCAATTCCAAGCTGCCTTAAATCGTCAAAAAAATGTGGATAGCTTTTCTTTACGCACTCGCACCCGTCAAGCGTACCACCGACAGTTGAAAGGACACAGGCAAGCGACATTGCAATGCGGTGGTCGTTATGGCAAAGGAGTGTTTGGTTTTCCTTTATATTTTCAATTTTGGAAACCGTCACGTCGTTTTCGTTTACCGTTACTTTTCCGCCGAGCGCTTCAAGCTCGCGTGCCATTGCTGTGGCTCTGTCGCTTTCCTTAATTTTAAGGCGCTTCGTGCCGACAAAATGCGCTCCGTTTTTGAGTGCGGCAAGCGCAAAGGTAATAGGCCCTAAATCGGGACACGAGGCAAGAGAGAGCGTCGGCACCGTATCATTTATTCTTTCAAAGTAGCTTTTATAGATATAATCGGGCTGAAGTGTCTTGTCATTTAACCCTAAAACAGACACGTCTCCGCCCAAAATGTTAAAAGCGTCCAAAAATGCGGCGTTTGACGCGTCCGCCTCGACGCTGAGATTTTTCGGGGTGTATTTTTGGTTGCCCTTTACAAAAATCTCGTTTTCCTTGCGTGTAATTTCAATGCCAAGCTGCTTTACTGCATCTATTGTTATATCAACGTAGGCTTCGCTTTCAAGCTCCGTCGTTATCACAATTTTGCTGTCATCGTCCAAAAGAGGCAATGCAAAAATAAGGCCGCTTATAAACTGACTGCTCACGTTACCCCTTACGTAAAAGGTGTCCGCCTTTAGTTTGCCGTTTAGTTCGATTTCTGTTTTGCTCTTTTTTACGGTTATGCCCTGTTTTTCAAAAATCTCCTCGTAAACCTCGATGCCGCGGGAAATTAAGCGCTCCGTTCCTATAAAGGTTGCGCTGTCGCCAAGGGCTAAGGCAATGGGGATAAAAAAGCGAAGAGTGCTGCCGCTTTCGTTTGCTGAAAATACGCGGTGGGAACTAACAAGCTCACCGCCGAAAAACGACACCTCCTCGCCCTTTTTTTCATATTTCACACCTAAGGATGAAATACAGCTAAGGGTTGCACGCATATCGTCGCTATCTATAATGCCGTCAATTTTGCTCTCGCCGTTTGCAAGCGCAGCACCTATAAGTAGCCTGTGTGCGTAGCTTTTCGAGGGTGGTGCTTTAATTTCACCCACGGCTATGCCCTTATTTATTTTTATTTTCATTTTATATATTCCTTCAAAAATTCAAGTGCTTCTACGTAGCCGTCAAGACCCTTGCCTGTTATTGTTTTAACACACGCTTCACGCACGTAGCTTATCTGACGGAAGCTATCGCGCTCCTCAACCTTGGATATATGCACCTCAACGCAGGGAATTTTCACTGCCTTAAGCGCATCAAGTATAGCAACGCTTGTGTGGGTATAGGCGGCGGGGTTAAATATAATGCCGTCAATTTTATCAAAATATGCTTTTTGAATTGCATCAACCAAATCACCCTCGTGGTTCGATTGGTAAAATTCAACCTCGGTGCTGCCTGCATTTTTAAGCACGAGATTTTTTAGATCCTCGTACGTGGCGGCGCCGTAGTACTGCGGCTCACGAATGCCGAGCATATTTATATTTGGTCCGTTCAATACCAAAATTTTCATTTTATTCTATCCTTTAAAATTAATTCTGCAACCTCGCTTGGACTGCCGTTGCCGTTGACTCTTACGTCGGCTGAGGCGAGGTAAATACCGTAGCGCTCGTTATATCTTTTTTCAATCGATGCACGGTCGCTTGAAAGAGGTCTATCCTTTGTGGGAACTAAAAGCTCAAGTGAGCGGTCAAGGAAATATACCGTGCCGTTTTGCTTCAAGCGTCTTACGTTCTCTTTTCGCAAGATTGCGCCGCCGCCCGTTGAGATAACAGAGCCGTTTAATTTAGACACGTCCTCGATGATTTTTGCTTCAAGGTCTCTAAAATATGCTTCCCCCTTGGTTGCAAATATGGTGGGAATATCCGTGCCCTCGCGCTTTACAATTTCCTCATCGGTGTCGATAAAGGTCTTGCCTGTTTTGCTTGCTAAAATTTTACCAATAGTAGTTTTGCCCGAGGCAGGCATACCGACAAGAACAATATTGTCCTTTTCGCTTATCGTTTCGTTGTAAATTTGGTCGCAAATTGCTTTGTCAACCGTTTTGTCCATAAAATGCTCATAGGCATATACCGCCTGTGCGCCGAGCATATATAAGCCACCCTCGGCACTTATGCCAAGCTCCCTTGCCTTTTGCACAAGCGTGGTTCTTATGGGGTTATAAACTACATCGACAAGCGCCTTTACGTTTGGAAATTTGGTTAGGTCGATAGGACAGCCGTCGTTTTTTGGATACATTCCGACGGGGGACGTGTTGAAAATTACATCTACGTCCGTGTGATTTTTATAAATTTCATCGTAAGAATATGCACCGGGAGCCTCTACGTTTGAAACGAAGATAATTTCCCTTGCCCCCATATCGCTAACAACCGCGCGTGCGGTCTTTGATGTGCCGCCTGTGCCGATAATCAAGACCTTTTTGCCTGCAATTTCCGCGCCGACACGCATAACGAGCGCGCGCATACCCGAATAATCGGTGTTATAGCCGTATAGCTTGCCACCGCGATTGACAACCGTATTAACCGCGCCAATCTTCTTGGCACTGTCGTCTATGCAGTCAAGCATAGGAATGACCACTTCCTTATACGGAATTGTCACGTTGATTGCCAAAAAGTCGCGTTCCTTTATAAATTTGGCTACGTTTTCAGGCTCAATTTCCTTAATTTCGTACACGTAGTCGCCTATTTTTTCGTGAATCACCTTAGAAAAGCTATGTCCGAGATGCTCTCCTATCAGTCCGTATTTCATAGTTTTTGCCCCTTTGCCGAGTTAAATATCTGCTTTTCGGCGTTAAAATTATTTGTCAAAGCCCTTTAAGAATACGTCCGTGCCGTATCTCTGTGCTAACATATCGCTGACACAAATTGCAAGCACGCTGTCAACCACAACACAAGCGCGTCTTACAATTGCGGGGTCGTGTCTGCCCTTGATTTCAAGCTTTGTGTTTTCCATTTTTTCAAGGTCAACGCTTTCTTGCTCCAAAGCTATTGACGGCGTTGGCTTTATGGCGCACTTTACTATTATCGGCATTGAGTTTGTAATGCCGCCGTTTATGCCGCCGTTGTTGTTTGTTTTTGTTATTATTTTTCCGTTTTCATAGGCTATCGGGTCGTTTGCTTGGCTTCCCCTCATTCTTGCAAGCTCAAAGCCTCTGCCAAATTCAACGCCCTTGACTGCACCTATCGAGAAAAGCGCGTGGGAAATAATGCTCTCTACGCTATCAAACCAAGGCTCTCCAACGCCTGCGGGCATACCGATAATTGCGCTTTCAAGAATACCGCCTACGCTGTCAGAGTCGAGCCTTGCCCTTTCAATTTCATCAAGCATTTTAGCCTGGTCAGAGATTGTTGGGAAGGAAATTGAGTTAATTTTTTCTATTTCCTTTTCTATATTTTCAAAAGCTTTATCTCTTACGCCCGCGCACTCCAAGATATGAGTGCCGATTTTAATGCCGAGCTTGTTTAAGGCGGGAATTAAAATGCCACCGACTGCCACCAAGGCTGCGGTTACTCTGCCCGAGAAATGTCCACCGCCGCGGTAGTCCTCGTAGCCGTGATATTTTACGCTTGCGGTATAGTCCGCGTGTGAGGGACGTGGAATTCCTCTTTTGTAATCACCGCTTCTTGTATCCTCATTCGGGATTATAATTGCGATAGGAGTGCCTGTTGCTTTACCCTCAAAGACTCCGCTTAGAATCTTATATTCATCCTTTTCACGCCTCTTTGTATCGGTGGGTCCCGACGGACGGCGCTTTGTAAGCTGAGATGAGATAAACTCATCGTTTATTTCTATGCCCGGGCAAATACCGTCAATTACAGCGCCGATGGCTTGTCCGTGGCTCTCGCCGAAGATTGTAACGGCTATTGAATTTCCGAATGTATTTTTCATTTCAAAATACCTCCGTCAATATATTTTTTAATTTCGTCTGTTTTCATTTTGATAAATTGAAATTCACCTATTTTTTCGACAAAAACAACTGTTATGGAGTCACCCATTGCTTTTTTGTCCCTTTTTATGTAGGACATGAGAACGTCGCTGTCTGTGTCAATTTTTGTAGGTAAATTATATTTTTTATACACATTTTCAAGGCGCGCACGCACATCATCCGATGCCATTGGCAACGAGCCGAGGGCAACGCACTCACCGTGCAAAAGCTCTGCAAGACCTGCATTGCTTTCTATTGCGTGGCCGATGGTGTGGCCGAAATTTAAGACACGTCTAAGCCCTTTTTCGTGCGGATCCTCTTCGACAACCGCTTTTTTGATTTTCAGTCCCTCAACGATAATTTCGTCAAGGTCACTCTCTAAATCGGTTGAATTTTCTATTAGTTCAAAGAGCTGACTGTTCATACAAGCAGCCATTTTAATGCCCTCGCAAAGGCCTGCCATTTTCTGTCTTTGGTCGAGCGTTTTTAATGTGTTCGGGTCGATGACAACCTTTTTCGGCTGATAAAACGCACCGACGATATTTTTAACTCCGTCAAGGTCAATTGCAACCTTGCCGCCGATTGAGGAGTCAAGCTGAGAGAGGAGCGTGGTAGGAACATTATAAAAATCAATGCCGCGCATATAGCTTGCGGCAACAAAGCCGCCAAGGTCTCCGCACACGCCGCCGCCAACTGCAACAACACAGTCAGTGCGCGTGAAGGCGTTTTCCACCATAAAGGAAAGTATGCTTTTATAGTTATCAAAGGATTTACTGCCCTCACCCTCGGGAATTGTATATATATATCCGTCACGCGATGCGCGCTTAACCGCTTCGCTATACTTGCTTGGCACGCCGCTATCCGTTAAGATGAGGCATTTTCTGTCAAGCTTCAGGTATTCACCGATTCTATCAAGCGCTGTGCGCTCAATTACAATATCGTAGCTATCCTTGCCTAAATTAAGCGGTAAAATCATACTTTTCCCCTCCCCTGTGTCTGATTTTTGTGTTTTTCCGTTATGAACGGTATGTGCCGACAAGCTTGCAGATATCGCAGGTTGCGGAAAGCTCCCTTAGCATATCCTTGCCGTTTTGTGTGTTAATGTTTCCGTCCGCCTCAACGAAGAAATAGTAGCTCCAAAGAAGCTCCTTCATTGGACGTGAGCGGAGATTTCTCATATTATATCTATGCGCACCGATAATATCAATCGTTTTTGCAAGCGCACCCGCCTCGTTTTTAACTGTGAAAACAAGCATAAAATGCTCGTTTGAATGGTGCTTGCCGTCGCTTGCGAGCATATTTTGCGCGCGAGAGAATGCAACAAAGCGCGTTGTGTTGGTGCGGCTTTGGTTAATTCCCTTTTCGATAATTTCAAGGTCGAAAAGCTCAGCCGTTTCCTCCGAGGCAATTGCCGCAAACTCCTTTTTGCCAAGCTCCTTTACCGACTTAGCCGATGCGGCGGTGTTTTGCGTGCCGACAATTTTAAATTCGTGCTCCTTTATGTACTTGTCGCATTGCATAAGCGCTTGAGGGTGGCTCATAACCGTTTCAACATCGTTTATAGTTGCGCCCTTTACACCGATGAGGCAATGGTTGATTTCAAGGTCAAGCACGGAATTTACGTAAAGCGTTCCCGAGAAGAGCAAATCCATAACCGTTGAAACGTCGCCGGCGAAGCTGTTTTCGATAGGCAAAACCGCCACGTCACATTCGCCATTCTCAACCGAGCGGTACGCACTTTCAAAGTCGGGATATGAAACGAGTGTAGCCTCCGGATACAATCTTTTAGCGGCGATGTAGGCAAAAGCACCCTCAACGCCCGAGTACGCAACGCGAAGCCCCTCGTTAAGCCTTGCCTGGTAAGCACGGGAAAGAGCCATATTATTTTTAAGGAAATCAACGTAGTATTCGCGAATGACTGAATTTTCCACAATTTGGCTGTTTCTCTTTATAAGCTCGCCTTCTCTGTTTCCGTCAAATATAGGCAGAGCGTGCTCTTTTTTATAAGCGGCAACCTCGGCGGCAGCTTCCATCCTTTTTTCAAAAAGCTGTGCCATTTTCTCGTCAATTGCACTTATTTCTTTTCTAATCTCGTCAAGAGTTTTCACACCCGTACCTCCATTTGCGATATGTCACAATGGCTTTTCCATCGTGGCATAAAATAATTATATACTATATATTATAAACCTATCGCTTTTTATTGTCAATATTATTTATTACTTTTTTGCTTTAAAGCGCTAAAATATTTATTGAAATAAAGAAGGAAGGGGATAGTGAAACGAGTGCAGAAGGCGTGAACTCGTACACGTAGGCGTACTTGTGTACGGTAGAGTGCGAGGTCGCGCATAAAAAACAGACATAAAAAAGAAAGCTTGCGAAAAACGCAAGCTTTCTACAATTGACTTTTCAACAACCGTTAGATACTATTTTGTAGCTATTGGTGTCTGTTTTTGGTCTGTGCTTGTTGCAACAGCCCCTATTTTATTTTACTGTTACGTAGAATGAAACTGTTGCAGCAGCTGAAGCTGTGATTGCGATTGAAGCAACCTCTGCTTCGATTTCAGTAATGTCAACGATGCAAGAGCCGTTAGCGCTTGTAACAACATTGATCTTACCGATGTCTGTGCCGTCTTCAACAACGTCATATGATGTGATTGCCTCACCGTTTGCGCCGTAAACAACGATTGTGTACGTTGTTCCAACATCACCCTTGAGCTCGATAAGAGCTGCGCCCTTGTCGAATGTAGTGGTGCTTTGAACGCCCGCTGCAAGCTCAGCAGGTGCATCAGGTGTCTTTGTACCTGTGATGATTACGCCAATACCGCAGGTATCGCAGGTTTCACCGTTGTCGTGCTTGCAAAGAGTATGCTCTTCCGTTTTAATAACAGTAGTTTCGTTGATGTAGGTTGCGGAGCAAGCCTCACATACGATAGTGCCGTTCTCAGTCGGCTCGCCGAATGTATGTCCTGCTCTTGCAACGTAATCTCTCTTTTCTGTTGCAACACACTTGCCGTCAGCTGAGCAGCCGTAGGTTGTGTAGCCGTATTCGGAGCAAGTCGGAGCTGTTGTTTCGCCCTTTACGTTGAATACGTGGTTGCCGTGTGGCATTGCAGCAGTATCGTCATCGTAAGCCTCGAACTCTTGATCACATACTGAGCAGGTATAAATACCGCGTGTGATACAGGTTGGAGCGTAGGTATATTCACCGGCTACAAATGTATGTCTTGCGCCGTTATTTTCTTCACCGTTAAGGTTAATATCTGTAAAGTCACATCTTGTGCAGTTGTACGGATAGTTACCATTGGTTACACAAGTTGGTTTTCCATCTGTAAGAAGGCTCTCTGTAAGAACCATTTCGTGACCGAGCGCGTCAACGAAGTCTCTGTCTTCGGTTGCTGTGCAAGCACCGTCAGCTGAGCAGCTATATGTTGTGTAGCCCTGCGCGTCGCAAAGCGGAGCAACAACTGTTGGGTTCTTATCAAATACGTGTACGCCTGTTGCTTCAATAGCACGACGGTATGCAGCTACGTATTCTTCGTCCTTGTCAGCTGCTTCCTCTGTGCAGTATCCGCAGTCCTCTACAGTACAAACAACCCACTCATAGCCCTCTGTGATACAGGTTGGAGCAAGTGTTTGCTTGTATGTATATGTTGCCTCTGTTGAATCAGCTCTTTCATATGAGTGACCGAGTGCAGGATCTGTAGCAACCTTTTCGGATTTGCCGCAGCCGTTAGCACAGCCGTTGATCATATAACCTGCAACTGTACATGTAGGATCTGCATAGTCTTCAAGAACTGTGAAATTGTGACCGAGCTTTTCGTACATTGCTGCAAGCTCAGTTTCGCCCTTTTCAAGAAGCTGTTCATATGTAACTACTTCTTTATATCCACAGCCTTCTTCCATACAGTTGTATGTGATGTAGCCGTTTTCTTCACAGGTTGGGTATGTTGGAACAACACCGTTTTCGCCGTCAAAGTCTTCTCTTTGGAAGGTGTGACCGAGCTTTGGAAGTGTAACACGGTTACCGTCGCCGTTACCGCAGATTGTACATGTGTTTTCTGTGTAACCTGCTTTGTCACATGTTGGGGGAACATTTTCAGGTTGGTAGTTGTGTCCTGCAGGTGAGAAGTCAACCTTTGTTTCGTTTTGATGGTCGGTTGCATCACAGCCCTCTCTCTTACATTCGTAGAGGTCATAGCCGCCAGCCTGACAGGTTGCCGCTACAGTTTCAACAAACTCCCACTCGTGACCGAGGGCAGCCGCTGTCTTTTGTGTGGTTGCACCGCAAAGCGAGCATGTCATAGTTGTTTGACCCGCAGTATCGCAGGTAGCAGTTGTTGGACCCTCTTGCCAATTGTGTTCACATTCCTTGCCGCAAGCAGCAAAAACACAAACGATAAGTGAAACTACAACAAGTGCAATAAGTAATTTCTTTTTCATAATTGTCTCCTTAATGAAATTAATTTTTCACATCATTATTATATAATATTGTAGCGAAACTGTCAAGGTCATTGTGAACTTTTTGGTTATTTGAACAATTGTATACCATAGTTTTTGTGCAAATTAACTATATTATTTATAAATGCTCTTTATAAACATAAGCTTAAGCAAGCAAAAAAAAGAGATAACGCTTCGGCTGAATACCGATTTGTTATCTCTTTATATTATAAAATTAAGATGAAAAAGAAGATTACTTAAGGTCTTCGTTTGATTGGTTGTCGGTATCCTCTTTTTTTGCTTCTTCGTTTTCGGGTGCTTTTTCGCCCGCAAAATCCTCTTCGTCCACGGTAACCTCGTTGTCAGCCTTGGGTGCTTCAAGAGAAGCATTTTCCTGCGAGTCGTCGGACAAGCCAAGCTCGCGTTCTAGGCGTCTGCGCTCTGCCTCCTCCTCTTCCTTTTTACGACGAAGCTCCTCTGTGCGGCGCTTGTTTTCCTCCTCGCTGCGTCTTTTCTTTTCAGTCATCAAGGATTCAACTTCCTCCATCGTAACGCCGTCCTGCATAGCGAGAGCAAACTGCTCGTCGTCCATAATTTCGTTGCGCATTAAGAATTCGGTAATGAAATCAAGCTTTTCGCGCTTTTGGGTAAGAATTTCCTTAGCCATATTATATGACTCGTCAACGATTTTCTTAATTTCCGCGTCAATTTTAGCAGCGGTTGCATCGGAGTAGTCGGGGTTTTGCGAGAAATCTCTGCCGAGGAACACCTCGCTTTGGCTATGAGATGAGCCGTAGTGAATCGTACCAAGCTCCTCGCTCATACCGTAAACGGTAACCATTTTTCTTGCAACCTCTGTCGCACGCATAATATCGTTAGATGCGCCGCCCGTATAGTCGCCAAAGACAATCTGCTCAGCAACGCGTCCGCCAAGCATCATAGCGATTCTTTCCTTCATTTCCTGCTTGGACTCGCTGTACTTATCCTCAGTTGGAGGTGTCAAGGTGTAGCCAAGGGCGCGTCCGCTCGGGATAATTGAAATTTGGCGAACAGGGTCCTGTGACGGTAAAACGTGCGAAAGAATTGCGTGACCTGCCTCGTGATAAGCGGTGTTGCGTCTTTCCTTTTCATTCATACGTCTTGCCTTCTTTTGAGTACCTACGGTAATTTTAATCATAGAGTCCTCAATTTCAGCCATACCGATAAGGCTTTTGCCGCGGCGAGCAGCCAAAAGCGCGCTTTCGTTTAACAGGTTTGCAAGGTCTGCACCTGTGAAGCCAACGGTTGTTTGCGCAACCTTGTGAAGGTCAACGCTCTCCTCAAACGGCTTGTTCTTTGAGTGAACCTCCAAAATTGCCTCTCTGCCCTTGATGTCGGGGTAGCCTATTGTAACCTGGCGGTCAAATCTGCCCGGACGAAGAAGCGCGGAGTCAAGAATATCGGGGCGGTTGGTTGCCGCCATAACTATAATTCCCGAGTGTCCGTCAAAGCCGTCCATTTCAACGAGAAGCTGGTTAAGGGTTTGCTCTCTTTCGTCGTGACCGCCGCCAAGGCCTGCGCCTCTTTGACGTCCGACTGCATCTATTTCATCTATAAATATAATTGCGGCGGGTGATTTTCTTGCGTTGTCAAAAAGATCTCTTACACGGGAAGCGCCGACACCGACGTACATTTCAACAAAGTCAGAGCCTGACATTGAGTAGAAGGGAACGCCTGCCTCGCCCGCAACAGCCTTGGCAACAAGCGTTTTACCTGTGCCGGGAGGGCCTACTAAAAGCACGCCGTGTGGGATTTTTGCGCCGAGGTGTGTGAATTTTGAAGGATTTTTGAGGTACTCAACGCACTCCTCAAGCTCCTCCTTTTCCTCATCTGCGCCTGCAACGTCAGCAAAGGTAACCTTTTTGTCGCCCTCGCTAACCGTTCTTGCCTTGGATTTTCCAAAGCCGCCCATACCGTCCTTTTTGGACTGGCGAAGGATGAAAATAACAAAAACTATTATACCCGCAAACATAAGAACCGTCGGCAAGAATGAAAGAATTGTTGCCCAGTTAAAGTTGTTCGGCGGAACTATAATACGTGCATCGGGTGCTAAATTCCAAGCGGAGTTGCCCTCCCACGTATTTTCTATTTTTTGAAGGTCTCCGTTTCCGTTATTAGGAGCGAAGAAATCGTGATACTCAACCTGCGTGAAGAGGCACACAAGGGACTTATCATTCCCCTCCTCATCCTTTACTATAATAGTCATTTTATTGTTATTGAGGTTGAACTTGTAGCCGTAAACCTCATTTCTCTCAAAATAGCCAATCATTTCGTAATAGGAGCAGGTCTCGGGCTTTGCGTAGCCGTTGAAGATTGCAATAATCGAGCCGATAAGCACGGCAATTATAACGAGATAAAATATTATTGCGCCAATGTTTATTTTTTTCTTCATCTATTATCTCCTTACTTGGATTTATATACTCTTGGCTTCAAGATTGCCACGTACGGAAGGGTACGGTAGTTCTCTGCGTAGTCAAGGCCGTAGCCGACAACAAACTCGTCGGGGATTGTGGTGCCGCAATAGTCGGGTGTGAACTCAACCTCTCTGCGTGACGGCTTATCAAGCAGCGTTACGGTTTTTACGCTCTTTGCGCCCGCAAGCCTGAGATACTCACTGAGGTACGAAAGGGTTCTTCCGCTGTCGATAATATCCTCAATTATCAAAATATCAAGCTTGGAAAGGTCATTTCTGTGGAGGTCAAGCATAATGTTAATCTTTCCTGTTGTCTTTGTTCCCGCACCGTATGATGAAACCTTCATAAAATCAATTTGCATAGGCAAGTTGATTTTTTTCATTAGGTCGGACATAAACACCACGCTTCCCTTTAGTATTCCCAAAAGAAGCAGATTTTTGTCCTGATAATCGTTTTCTATTTTTTTGGCTAAGGTGCTTGTGATTTCATCAAGCTCCTTTTCGTTCAAAAGTATGCTTTTTACGTCCTTAATCATTTTTGTTCCCTCTCAAAAATCGTAATTATAAGGTCCTTGCCCGAATGCGTATCGCTAACACAGATGCCGGGCACGGCAATTATTTTTCCATCTGACAGAATAAGCGGAATTTTGTCACGCAGGTGCGACGGAATATGCTTATCCACAAAAAGCTTTTTTATTTTTTTGGTCATACCGCCGTGCTTTATCGTATCTCCGTTTTTGCGTGAGCGCGCGGTAAGCGGTTTTTTCACCTTTTCGCTGTTTAGTGAAATTTTATACTTGGGGACGTAGCCGCTTGGCGCGTCCTCTTTATTTACCGATATATATAGGTCGGGCTCGGGCAAATATGTAAGCTCGCCTATTTCATATTCATATGAAAGCGTCTTTATATCCTCGGCGCATGTAAAGTGCGCGTAGCCGCGTTCTATTTTGAAGATATTGCCATCGTGCAAGCAGATATACGAGCCGACCTCACCTTTTTTTGCAAGCTCAATTATGCTTTTTTGCGAAACAAAGTCAAGCGAGTCGCCGAAAAGCCTAACGATAAGGCGCGAGGCAATCGGGTAGTCAAGCGCGTTGAAGGTGTCAAGCGGAATTTTTTCGCGAGTTATACCGCTTGCAATCAGGGAGTCAACCTGTTTTTCAAAATAACTTTCATCCGCACGCAAAATTTCACCCAAATGAATAGCTGAGTTAAGCACGCTTGGATTGAGTGATTTGAGCTCGGGGATAATTTTGTGCCTTATATGATTTCTTGTATATTTCGTATCCTCATTTGTCGAGTCACAAACGTACGGGATTTCGTTTTCTTGGCAGTAAGCGAGGATTTCTTCCTTTGAAACCTCGATGAGCGGACGGAAAATATTTCCCTGCACGGCGCTAATGCCGCAAAGCCCGCGTGGACCTGTGCCGCGCGTCAGATTGAAAACCACCGTTTCAAGATTATCGTCGGAATTGTGTGCGGTAACGATACATTTATATTCGGGGTTATTTTCAAGAATACTGTAAAAAACCTCGTAGCGTGCGTCGCGTGCGGCTTCCTCAAGCCCCTTGCCTGTTTCCTTGGCAATTTTCGGAATATCGAGCTTAAAGGAGAGGAATTTCACGCCGTATTGCTCACATATTCCCTTTGCGTGCGCTTCGTCCCTGTCTGCCTCGTCCCCTCTTATCATATGATTGATATGAACACAGAGAAGATTTTTTGTGCGGTCCTTCATAAAGTGGAGCAAGGCGCTGGAGTCAGCTCCGCCTGAGAAGCCAAGCAGCGCACCGTCGTATATTTCATCCATACGGTACTTTGAAACCGTTTGCTCGATTTTTCTTTGCACGATGCTTCTCCTTGAATTTTGTCGGGCGCACAAGCCTACGGGCGCACAGAGCGCGCTTCATATATTATGCACAATTTATTTAATATTACATTATTTTTTCAAAAAATGCAATAGAAATTACTAAAAATTATAGATTTTCAGCTTTCGTTCACATTATGAACAAGTAGCGCATACCTCTTGCGCGCTATCGAATGGAAAATATTGTTCCTTGAAGCGGATAGGTCACTTGGTGTAAAATAGAGCTTGAAGATATTCTTTTCATATTTGAGAAATTAAGGGGGTGAGAAAATGAAGCACGGTGAAAAGCCCCAAAAATGCGAGCTTGAATGGGAAATGCGAATTTTCAAGCTGCTTGCAATTATAGAAATCGTGTTTGCCCTGATTGTTTTGCGGTGCGCGCTCGGAATTGGCGGCGTAGAATCGCTTTTTATGCAGGCGGAGATACCGTCTATGTGCCTTTCCCTCGCCTTGTCGCTCGTAATTTTATCATGTGAGCTTGCAATATGGTACATAGTGAGGGTGAAAAACAAGGATTTGAGCGCGCTTATCGTCAAAAAACGGTAAATAGTCGATTTTAGAATAATGCTTTCTTACAATTTAACGCTTTAACGCGCTAAACAAAAAAGTGGCGCAAAGCCTTGTCTTTCACGACCTTTGTGCAATTTAGACAAAAAATATTCACTTGTGGGTGAATGAAAATCGCGTTTTTTGCATATTTCTTGTCAAGTGGAAAATTGAAAATTTATTTTTTTCTACACCTCACATTTTCGGCATTTGAGTAAAATTGATGGGCATTTTCCACTTTTCCACACCCCAAAAGCGTGGAAAAGTGGAAATCCGACGCGGATTTGTTGGAGTTTTGCACTTTTTCCACTAACTTTTCCACACCCAAAAAGCTCTTTCCACACAGATGTGATTTTCGTTTCATAATAGACAAGTGTAAAACATCTTTGTGCAAAAGCAACAAAATTTGTTAGTTAACCAATCAATAAAAAGTTGGGAAAATAAACAAAAAATTCTACGTTTTGACCAAATATTGAATATCGGCAAAAGCCAAAAATGAATATTCCCTTATTTTTTCGCTTCTCTTTTTCAAGGTTTGTTTCTCATAAAATCAAGAGATATTTCCGCATTTTTCCTATCTTTTTCGGGGGAGCAATATTTTTTTGATGACTATTATGCACACATTCGTGTAATAAATTGCGCAAACGCATAAATTGGCTAACGCCATGAATTGTTGCCAATGCCTTCCCCGGTGGGGAAGGGGGACCATTTATGGTGGATGAGGGGAACGGGTACTCACAAAGCAACGCGGGAGGAGCAAGCCACGGGGTCCTCAAAGCGAAAACTGAGCTTTGGGGTTCTCGAGTCCCTCCCCTACAAGGTGTATATTATTTCACGGCGGACGACCAATGGTCGCCCCTACGGAAAAACGGTAAATATTTGTATGGGGCGATGCGTTGATTTGCTACGCAAGCTACCACCCAAGGTCGGGAAAGGTATCGGGCTTTTCCTCTGTCCCCTCGCTCGCGCGCTGTCTGATGCGCTCCGCCGAGCGCTTTACCGCCGCCTCGAAAAACTCGTCAGTATCAAAGCTTGACATTTCGTCGCTCTTGTCGCGGTTCCAAGTAAGCAGTGTTGCATAGTGAGATTTATATTTATCGCCGCGTGATGCAATATAATGGCTTAAATCGTCTATGTACCGCTCGTAATTCACAGGAAATTTTGACTTGAAGCTTTCATATTCCTCATCGGTGAGCTTGACGTTTTCAAAGGTGCCATATACATTCTTCTTTTTACTATTCTTTATACTCTTTGAAAATCTTTCCTTTGAGCTTTTCTCTTTTGCTTCTTTTCTCTTTTCCCCTTTCCTTTCTGCCTCTTCGTCCCAAGATTGTCCCATATTTTGGCTTTCTTCTGTCCCATCACGTGTCCCAAGGGGGCACAAGGACGTAACGGCTATAATGGTTTGTGACGTCCCACCGTCTGTCCAAATCACGTCCCATTTTTTGAAATGCGCGAGCATCCTTGATACGCTGCTTTTGGGAATTCCCGTTTTTTCTGCGAGCTTTCTTATGCTCGTTACCATTTGCCCCCTTTCAAGCTCGACTCTTTTTCCGTTAACCACAGAAAACGTACCGTCCTCAAACGCAACGCTTGACAAAATATGCACGTAGAGGTATAAATGCTCCGGACTTTTGCAGATTTCCTCATTTTCAAAAAATTCGCGCGGCAGCTTAATAAATTCTTTCATTTTCGTTCCTTTCACAGTTTTATTTTACAATTTAATCATAAAATAAAAAAAGCGGTACCGAACGGTACAGTTTCATACACGCTATGCGTGATTCCATACAACCTTCGGTTGATGATATTCACACATACGTGTGGTGATATGCACGGTAAACCGTGATGATATACAACGCGGTGCATTGATGATATACAACGCGACGCGTTGATTTACGGGATGTCGAAGGCGCCATCCCCTACAAATTATTGCAAATTTCGCCGCAGGGAGAGGAAAATGGTTCTTTCGTTGTTTTTGAAAAAAGAGCATGCTTGACACACGAAGATTCGTTAAAACGTATTCATTCAAAAGACCCTGTGTGCAAAATTTGCACACAGGGTCACGTTTTTTAGAAATTTCAATTTTTTTAAATTCTAAATTATTAGGTATTTTGGAAGCTCGGTTGCGTTCTTATCAAGCTCGTTTTGGGAGGCGAGCTTAGCAAGCGGGGCGTTATATCTTTTTGATACGTCCCAAAGCGTTTCGCCCTCGCGTGGAAAGCAAACTCGTACACAGGATCGCTCGTTTTTGATTTCCTCGTCGGTGTTTATCGTTAACTCGCTTAGGCAACTTTGCATATTTTTCTCGAAAACCGAGGTTGATGCGTTAACCTCGGCGGTGATAAATGCGCGCTCGTTTTCCTGCTTAACCGTAATCGCCCCGAGTGTAAAATCACAAATTGAAAGTGGACTTTTGACCGCCTTGCCAAGCTCCTCCTCAAATTTTATCGGAAGCTCGTAGGTCTCCAAGCTGTACTTTTCGTTTTCAATCGCGTCCTCGTTTTTCATAATGACGCTCACGTTTAATTTGCCAAGGTGGTATGCTTTTGTCCCCTTAACCTCGGTCTTTTCCCAAATTGGCTCACCCATTACCAAAACAACGCTCTCACCATCGTGTCCGCTTCTCTTTTTCTCCTCGCAAACGGTAAACGAGGCGTTTTTTGCACCTAAAGCACGGTAATATTCAAGCTCCTTGTATGTACCAAAGGATTTATGCTTGGTCGAGTAAGCGTCGGCAAGCACGTTTCTTTCCGTATTTCTTATCACTTCACCCACAAGGTCACAGGTGAGGTCAAAATATAACCCCGTTTCGCCGTCCTTTTCCTCACTCGAAAGAGAAAGCGATGTGCATACGGGATTTACACTTGCAAAATCACCGACCTCGGCACCGTCCGCCTCTATCTGCTCGGATATTTTCATCGTCTTTTCAACCACGTCCTCGCCTGTTTCGCTTGTGATTAGGCATTTTACCGTTGCATCACCACTCACCTTGACGTATCCGTTTTCAACCTTAACCTCACCGAGAGAAACGAAGGCATCGCACCAAATCGGCTTCACTGTACCGTTTGGACATTCAAGCGCCTCGCTCATTTTTATGCCCTTTAATGAAATCTCCTTCATCTCAACCGCTTCTATTGCTTTTTCATTTCTTTCGAGGAAAAGCTCCTCAGCTGAGGAGGCAGGCGAGATTTTCGGCTCATTTTTCAGCTTTTTATATGCTCGCAAGCGACTTCTTAGCTTCGTTTTTATGGTCAGGCGGCGCGGCGCGCTAACGCGACAAGAGGTTGACTCGCATCTTACCGAAAGCTTGCAAAGCTCTGCCGCCTCTCCAAGAGCTATTTTGTTTTCATACGAGCTTGAAAGCGGTACGGCACAAAGCTCACCATCTGAGCTTATATAAATTACCGAATACGTAACTGTGCCGCCAAAATCAACAAAAACGCCCGACCCTGTGTCGTGAATATACTTGTTTTCAAGCAAAAATTGCGGACGCACGCAGACAATTCTTGATACCTCTCCTTGATAATCGGGCAAGGAAAACTCCTCACTCACCTCACCAAGATTTTCGCCGTCATAAAGAAGCGTTAGGTGTGCACCGTTTAGCGCTTCGTTTATTTTTTCCTTTTCACTTATCATATTCTTTTCTCCTTTACGGTTTTTTAGTACACCTTATGCAAATATAAGCATAATTATTACTTGACACTGCCATTTTTTAGTGATATAATCATTATATTAATATATTACGCGTTAATTTGCGCATTTTATAGGAGGCAATATGCTCGATATTAAGTTTTTACGTGAAAACCCCGATGTTGTTAAGCAAAACATCAAAAATAAATTTCAGGACTCAAAGCTTCCCCTCGTTGACGAGGTTATAAAGCTTGACTCCGATTACCGCGCGTTCAAGAGCGAGGCAGACTCACTCCGTGGCGGCAGAAACAAGCTCTCAAAGCAAATCGGCATGCTCATGGCTCAAGGCAAGCGCGACGAGGCTGAGGAGGTAAAGAAGCAGGTTACTGCCAATGCTTTGCGCCTTAGCGAGCTTGAAAAGCTTGAAGAAGAATACCAAGAGAAAATCAAAAATATTATGATGGTTATTCCAAACATCATTGACCCATCCGTTCCTATCGGTAAGGACGACTCCGAAAACGTTGAGGTTCAAAAGTACGGTGAGCCAACGGTTCCCAACTTTGAAATTCCTTATCACGCGGAGATTATGGAAGCGCTTGGCGGACTCGACCTTGAAAGTGCAAGACGCGTTGCGGGCAACGGCTTCTATTACCTTATGGGTGATATTGCACGTCTTCATTCCTCAATCATTTCATATGCGCGTGATTTTATGATCGACCGCGGCTTTACCTACTGCATTCCTCCGTTTATGATAAGAAGCGAGGTTGTAACAGGCGTTATGTCCTTTGCCGAGATGGATGCTATGATGTATAAGATTGAGGGCGAGGATCTTTACTTAATCGGCACGAGCGAGCACTCAATGATTGGTAAGTTTATCGACACGATAATTCCCGAGAGCGAGCTTCCGCAAACCCTAACCTCATACTCACCCTGCTTCCGTAAGGAAAAGGGTGCGCACGGCATTGAGGAGCGCGGCGTATATAGAATCCACCAATTTGAAAAGCAAGAAATGATCGTTGTTTGTAAGCCCGAGGAGAGCCCGATGTGGTTTAACAAGCTCTGGCAAAACACGGTTGACCTCTTTAGAACCCTTGATATTCCCGTAAGAACCCTTGAATGCTGCTCGGGCGACCTTGCAGATCTTAAGGTTAAGTCAATTGACGTTGAGGCGTGGAGCCCAAGACAAAAGAAATATTTCGAGGTTGGCTCCTGCTCTAACCTTGGCGATGCTCAGGCACGCAGACTCAGAATCAGAGTTAACGGCGAGGGCGGCAAGTACTTTGCGCACACGCTCAACAACACAGTTGTAGCACCGCCTCGTATGCTCATTGCTTTCCTTGAAAACAACATGAACGCTGACGGCTCAATCAATATTCCAAAAGTGCTTCAGCCTTATATGGGTGGCAAGACAAAAATTGAAAAGAAATAAGGTGACGATATGAAATATTATGAGATGAACATTGCGGGACTTAAAAGACAGCTCCCAATTTGCCGTGTAAACGACGAGCTTTATATTGCAGGCTTTGTTATTTTCGGTGACCCCGAGCTTACAACCGCTTGCGCTAAGAAGCTTCTTGAAAATGCTCCCGAATACGACTATCTTATTACCGCTGAGGCAAAGGGTATTCCGCTTGTGCACGAGATGGCGCGCTTGCAAAACAATCAAAAATATATTCTTGCGCGCAAGGGTCCAAAGCTTTATATGACAAACGTGCTTTCCGCAACGGTGCGCTCAATCACAACCGCTAAGGAGCAAACGCTCTACCTTGACGGCGCAGATGCTGAGCTTATGCGCGGAAAACGCATTTTGGTTGTTGACGACGTTATCTCCACGGGTGAATCACTCCACGCGCTTGAAGCACTTATCGACAGTGCAGGCGGCAACATCGTTGGCAGAATGGCAATTCTTGCCGAGGGTGATGCAATTGGCAGAGACGACCTTTACTATATTGAGGAATTGCCGCTTTTCAATGCAGACGGAAGCAAAAAGGGCTGATATATTAAAAAACAGAAATTCGCGTGTGCGAATTTCTGTTTTTCTTTTATATTGATTTAACATTTATGCTTATATGGATTTTAATGCGCCCGCCTTTTATTTTTCACTGTATTCCATTGGCGTAAACGTAACGCCGTTTACTGTTTTTTCATTTTCCGTTGGCACAAAGCCAAGGTGGGTATATACGGGCACGCCGTATTTCATTGCGTTGACCGTTATGTGCTTAGCATCTGTGTCATTTTTCATTAAATTAAATAGGTCGGTGGCTATACCAAGCCCGTGATATTTTGAGTCAATGTAAAAATATCCGATGTGGTTGTTTTCGCGCATACCAAGCACGCCTATTACCTTGCCGCCATGCAACGCGGCATAAAATGTGATGTCACCGTTTTTGCGTGTTGCTTCTATTCCGTCCTTGTAGGTTTTTGCGCCCTCTTGGGAGAAAATCGGCACCTCAAATTCGGAGAAAACGCGCCATACCGTATCAAGGCATTCGTCAAGGCGTTCCACGCCGAGCTTTTTTACTGTGATTTCATTCTTACAAATGATTTTAATGGGACACGTGTCGCATTTTGGGCTTCTCGCGGTGCAAAATTCTCTTCCGAAAAGCACCATTCGGTGGCAAAAATCGCTCTGCTCTTTTGGCTCAATTAGGCGTGACAAGATTTTTTCCGTTTTTTCGGGATTTTTCTGTCCCTCGGGGTACATACCGAGCCGCCCCGCAATTCTCATACAGTGCGTGTCGGCAACAATCGCGGGCATTGAATAGAGATCCCCAAGAAGCAAATTTGCAATCTTGCGCCCAACGCCCGGGAAGGTAAGGAGCGTGTCCATATCGTTTGGTACCACATCATTATATTTATAATGAAGAAGATTTGATGAGTCCTTGATGCTTTGCGCCTTCATTTTGTAAAGCCCGCACGGCTTTATTATATTTTCGATCTCGGTTATATCGCCGTTTGCTAAATCGCGCGCGGTTGGGTATTTCTTAAAAAGCTCGCGGCAAACGATGTTTACCCTCGCGTCAGTGCATTGTGCGCTGAGCCGCCCCATAACGAGCAGCTTATAGCCGTCACCCTCGTATTCAAGCGAACATATTGCCTCGGGGTATTGCTTTTTTAAGAGCTTTACGACCTTGGCTATCTTGTTTTTCTTTTCCTTTTGTGTCAAAATCGTACACTCCCCTCGGTTTTTACTTGATCAGATTAACTCCGAACTCATTTTTGAGCACGGTAACAAGCTTGCAAAGCGGCAAGCCCACAACGTTATAAAAATCACCGTTTATTCCCTCGACAAACGCACCTGCAAGCTCCTGAATTCCATACGCGCCTGCCTTGTCAACGGGATTGTCGCGCTCAACGTAAATAGAAATTTCCTCATCGCTTAAGTCGCGCATTTTAACCGTTGTGGTTTCGCTGCACGTATATATTTTCTCTCCCTGCTTGATTGCAAGACCGCTGACTACGTAGTGCTCTTTTCCGCTAAAGGACTTGAGCATCTCGACAGCTTCTGCTTTATCCTTTGGCTTGCCAAGGATTTTGCCCTCGTGAATTACTACAGTGTCGCAACCGATTATAATTTCGTTTTCATTTGCTTCCACCGTTTCCGCCTTGATTTTTGCAAGGCAAGCAGGCACGTCAAAAGCTCTTGTACCCGCAGGAATAATTTCCTCAGCACCGCTGACCCTGACCTCAAAATCACTTGTTACCATTGAGAGAATCTCGCGGCGGCGAGGTGACTTAGATGCTAAAACTAATTTCATTTTTACCTCGTTTTGTCTTACCTGTGTCTATTTTATGCGCCTAAACTGTCCACATGGCGCATTTTTGTTTTTGTATGCTTCTATGATTTTTTCGCATTCTGCACGTGATTCATCACTGAAAATAAAGTGGAAGGAATGCGCGCCGATGTTTTGTTGCTTGTCTGCCATATAGATTGGCACGCTGTTAAAAATAATGTTTCTGTGTCCGTTTTTAATTCCCTTAACGTAAAATGACGCACCTTGTCTGTCCTTCATATACCCTTGGCACTTATCGCATCCGTAGGTATCCTTTAAGATACACTTATGCGTTGTCATAAGCGGAAGCTTACCGTAGGCAATCACCGAAAGTGTCGGAAAATCGCGCAGCTGGGCAAGCGACAGCTCGGGGGATAAAATCACACAATCCGCACCTTGATTTTGCAAAAAATCGACACAGGGTCGGTTAAACACGTTAAATCGATAGTCAAAAACAAGCTTGAAGCCGTATCTTTTTGCAAGCTCGATTTGTCCCACGTTTGATATGAGTGCCCACTTTGCACCGTCATTTTTCGCCTGAGAAAGAAGCGCTTCAGCCCCTGCAAGCTCACTATCAAAAATAACGGGTGGAAGCCAAACGCCGTTTGCCCTGCTCGAATAATTTTCAAGCGGTAAAAATACTACGTCAAAATAATCAACGTTACTCGGAATTTGCTTTTCGTCAAGGAAAAGCGCGGTTTTCATAACACTTTGTTTTTTTATTGAACGCGCTTCGTATTTTTGTATTTCGAGTGCCTTACCTTCGGTAAGAATTTCGCTAATTGCGCGGCGGCGAAGGTCGTTTAAGGCGGAAACCCTTATCATAATACCGTCATCGGAGTCAACCTCAACCTTTTGTGCCTCATATGGAGTTGTGCCGAGCTTTGACAGGCGCTTAACTATTTCATCCCTTGTCATTGGGGCGTTTACCGCTTTTTCAACCGTTTCTCCGTACACCTCGGCTATTTTTCCGTTTGCTTCCGCCTTAAGATAAGCTTGCTCACAGATTTTTAGGCGCGCATAAAGTGAAATTTTCGCCTTTTCAAGCGGAGGCACAACCGTTTCGTTATCACTTGTTTTTTGCTTGTCGTCATCCGTGCGCACGCCTAGCATTGTGGAATCTATTTTTGCGTCGTAATATCCGCTTGTAAAGCCTTGACGCGAAAAAAGGCTACCCAGTGTCGCTATTTCCGTCTTATTCGCGTTTCGTTTTTCATCAATTAAGCGTCGGTAGGTCCTTACCGTGCCGTAAACGTATTCCTCACCCTTCATTCTACCCTCTATTTTAAGCGAGGAGGCACCAAGGGAAAGAAGCTCGTTTATTTTCGGTGCAAGCGACATATCCTTCAAGCTGAGCGGATATCCGCCCTTGCCGTTTAAGGAGTACGGCAGGCGGCAGGGCTGAGCGCACTCACCGCGGTTTCCGCTTCTGCCACCTAATGCGTAGCTGAAAAGGCATTGTCCCGACTGCGACATACAATGTGCGCCGTGAACGAAAATTTCCGTCTCGCACGGTGCATTTTTAGACACGTGGGCGATGTTTTTCTTGTCAAGCTCACGTGCGAGCACCACGCGCTTAACCCCAAGCTCGCGCGAAAGAAGGGTAGCACCGTCAAGATTATGAACGCTTGATTGCGTGCTTGCGTGAACTTCTATTTCGGGGTATTTTTGCTTAATTTCCGCCATCACGCCAAAATCGGCAACGATAAAGGCATCGGCACCTAAGTTATGGAGTTGAACAATTTTTTCAAGCGCTGTGTCAAGCTCCCTTTCGTAAATTGCGGTATTTAAGGTGACGTATGCGCGCTTGCCGTGTGCGTGAAGGAGATCAAAGGCTTCCTTAATATTTTCGAGTGTAAAGTTTTTTGCGCGCATTCTCGCATTAAAAGCGTCCGCACCGAGATAGACCGCATCACATCCAGCCGATATAGCACCGACAAGCGCGGAAAAATCCCCCGCGGGTGCTAAAATTTCAATATTATTCTTCATTTAGGCGTGCGCGAAGCTCCTCGTTTTCTCTTCTCATTCTGTTAAGATTGGCTTGGTAAAGGGCGACCTGTGTTTCAAGGTTTCTTACCTTCATTGAGTCATCGCTGCCCTGTGAGCAAAAATTCATTGCGCAAAAGAGCGCCGCCTCAACAAGTGAGCAATTTTTTTGAGATTTCATAACGTCGCGCACCGCCTCGTCAACGGTTTTTGCAACGCGCTCTGCATATTCCTCGCCGTTTTCGCTGAGCAAGGAGAGCTTAACGCCCGCAATTTCAACACAAATCTTCTGTTTCATTCCTTTTCCTCTCTAAACCTCTTGCAATTTTCGCGCTGAGGTTATATAATATTAGATATACAATTTTATTATATAATATTGCGTGGCTTTTATCAAGTCGAATTTTTAATTTTTTTGGAGATATATGATGATTAAGGACTGTAAAAGAATTGTAATAAAAATAGGTACGTCAACCTTGACATATCCAAACGGAGCCTTGAACCTCAGAAGAATTGAGGTCTTGGTGCAAACGATTGCGGATTTCAAAAATGCAGGGCACGAGGTTGTTGTGGTAAGCTCGGGTGCGGTTGGCGCAGGCTACGCCAAGCTGGCACTTCCCGAATACCCGAAAACGCTTGAGGAGAAGCAGGCGTGCGCGGCAGTTGGTCAAAGCCAGCTTATGAAAATTTACGAAAACTTTTTCGCAAACTACTCTCACACGGTTGCGCAAATTTTGATGACAAAGGACGTTGTTGACGACAGCCACCGTCTTTCTCTCGTTAAAAACACGTTTAATACCTTAATTAAAATGGGCTGTATTCCAATTGTAAACGAAAATGACTCCGTTTCCTGTGACGGTATCCGCTTCGGCGGTAACGACACGCTCTCAGCCTACGTTGCTATTGCTTGCGATGCAGATATTATAATTAACCTTTCCGACATCGACGGTCTTTTCACCGCCGACCCGAGAACAAGCAAGGATGCAACGCTAATTTCAAGGGTTGACGAGATTGACGATAAAATCATTTCCTGCGCAGGCGGTGCAGGCACACAAAGAGGCACGGGCGGCATGCTCACAAAAATTAACGCGGCTAAGATTGCAACCGAAAACGGTATTCCCATGATTATATTAAACGGTGAAAACCCGCGCATTCTTTACGATATTTTAGACGGCAAGCACACAGGCACGTATTTTGCCGCAAAGAAATAAGCTATTATTAAACTCAAAATTCAGACACAGGGTGGTGATTTTTCCATCCGAAGCACAAGGAGAAAAATATGACTCTTCACGAAGAAATTAAAGCACTTTGCCAGGGTGCAAAGGACGCTTCCTATAAAATCGGGCTTGCAAGCGAGGACGAAAGGAATAAGCTGCTTGCCGACATTGCAAAAAATATACGCGCGGGCAAGGACGAAATTATACTTGCAAACAAAATAGACCTTAAAAATGCAAAGGATGCAGCAATCAGCGATGCGATGCTTGACCGCTTAATGCTAAACGAAGCAAGAATTGATGCAATAGCGGATGCGATTTTGGAAATTGTCAGCCTACCAGACCCACTAAATAAGAGCGAATTATCGACACGTCCCAACGGATTATCAATAAAAAAGCAAGCAGTTCCGCTTGGTGTGGTTGGTATGATTTACGAGGCAAGACCCAACGTAACTCCGGATGCTGCCACGCTTTCATTGAAAAGCGGAAACGCGGTTGTTTTGCGCGGCGGTAAGGAAGCTATCAACTCAAATAAGGCAACGGTTAAAATAATCGGTGACACGCTCGAAGCAAACGGATTTGACCGCAGAGCTGTTTCGCTTATAGAGAACACAACAAGAGACAGTGCAAACGAGCTTATGAATATGCGTGGACTCATTGACGTTTTAATTCCTCGCGGTGGCAAGGGACTTATTAAAAACGTGGTTGAAAACTCAACCGTTCCCGTTATCGAAACGGGTGCGGGCAACTGCCACCTTTACGTTGACGAGTCGGCAGATATGGAGGTTGCGCTTTCAGTTGCTATCAATGCAAAGTGCCAGCGTCCGTCGGTTTGCAATGCCATTGAAACAATTTTGGTGCACAAAAGTGTGGCTCAAGAATTTTTGCCGAAATTTTATGAGGCAACAAGAAAATTTGCGCTCGAATTTCGCGGATGTGATGACACGTGTACGATTTTGAAGGATATTTCACCCGCAACCGAAGAGGATTTTGCAACCGAATACGACGATTATATTGTAAGCGTTAAGGTCGTTGGCGATGTTTGCGAGGCGGTTTCCCACATAAGAAAATATTCAACGGGACACAGCGAAGCAATCATTACACGTGACGAAAAAAATGCGGACTACTTTACAAAATCAATCGATTCCTGCGCACTTTACGTCAACGCCTCGACAAGATTTACAGACGGCGGCGAGTTCGGCTTAGGTGCGGAAATCGGCATTTCAACGCAAAAGCTCCACGTGCGCGGACCTATGGGTCTTGACGCGCTCACAACCTATAAATACATCGTTACAGGTGAGGGACAAACACGATGAAGGAAGTTATTTTATGTAAATACGGCGAGGTAATTTTGAAGGGTGCAAACCGTTCGGATTTTGAAGCCAAAATGTTAAAGCAATTAAGACAACGTGCAAGACGTGTCGGTAATTACAGCGTTTTTTACTCACAAAGCACCGTTTATATCGAGCCGCTTGATGAGGAAGCAATTGAAAATATTGACGAGATGCTCTACCAGGCAAAGCACGTTTTCGGCTTTGTCGGCGTTTCTCGCGCGTTTGCTTGCGAGAAGAATATGGAAACAATCTTACAGGTGGTTAAAAACGACCTTGCTCCACGTCTGAAGGGCTATAAAAGCTTTAAGGCAGAATCAAAGCGCTCGGACAAGAAATTCCCACTTAAATCTCCCGATATTTCCGCCGAGGTTGGCGGCGCGGTGCTTGAAAGCGTGCGCGGCATCAAGGTTGATGTAAAAAATCCCGACGTTGTTGTACGTGTTGAAATTCGCGAGCATGAGGCGTACATTCACGCAGGACAGGAAAAGGGTGCGGGCGGTATTCCCTACGGATCAAGCGGACGCGGACTCTTGCTCCTCTCGGGCGGAATTGACTCACCTGTTGCAGGATATATGATGGCAAAGCGCGGAGTTCAGCTTGAGGCAATCCATTTTGAGAGCTTCCCATACACCTCGGAGCGCGCAAAGGAAAAGGTTTTAGAGCTTGCAAAGGAGCTGACCGCATATACAATGCGATTACGCGTGCACGTATTTTCACTTACAAAAATTCAAGAGCTTCTCCGCGATAACTGCGAGGAGGAATATTTTACGCTTATGCTCCGCCGCTATATGATGGCAATTTCGCTCCGCTTGGCGCATCAGTACGATTGCGAGGCGATAATCACAGGCGAGAGCCTCGGTCAAGTGGCAAGCCAAACGATGAAGGCAATTAACGTGACCAACTCAATGACCGATATTCCAATCTTCCGTCCGCTCATCGGTATGGACAAGGAGGATATTGTTAAAATTGCAAGACAAATTGGCACGTTTGAGACCTCAACTCTGCCATACGAGGACTGCTGCACGGTATTTACCCCACGCCATCCGAGAACGCGCCCGGAGCTTGAAAAGGTTATCGAGCAGCAAAACCGCCTTGATTTCGACGCACTTGTAAACGAGGCATTTGCAACGCGCGAAACAATAGTTGTAAAACAGTTTGGCGATAATAAGACAGAGGAATAATTTAGATTTGACATTTTCATTTAAATATGGTAGAATAGAAATGAAAAGGGGTGCATAAGCTATGAACAATGACAAAAATTTTCTCACGTTTGAAAATGAGGACGGAAGCGAAAGCGTTTACGAGCTTATTGACGAATGTGAAATTAACGGCGAAACCTACGTTGCCGTTGCACCAACTGAATATTATGTGCTTAAAAAGGTCAAGTCGGGCAAAAAGGAGGATATTTATATCCCTGCGACCGACAAGGAGCTTGAGCGCGTTTTCCCCATTTTCGATTCAAGAATCAACACCATTGACCACGATAAGAAATAGAAATTTCAACTAAAATCACGCATTTGCGCGTGTATATCATCAATACAAAGTATTGTATTAAACCTGCTGCGTACGTGATAAAGCGATGTATTCGAGCGACACTTATTAAACGGAGTCTTATATCCAATGCCGGATAGCAGGCCTCCTGTGTCTTCCCTCTTAATGAGACCTCAGGGTCGGACGGAAGCGCACAGACGTTGGAAGCTGTGAAAGCATTATGAGGACACCACCTTGCATGTCAAGGTTCAAATGGTTGCTTTACACGGCGCGGCGGGGAAAATAAAAACCTCGAACAGGCAATTTTGCCTGTTCTTTTTTGAATTAATTTGCCGACACTTGCTGCACGAAGCGCACAGACGTTGGAAGCTGTGAAAGCATTATGAGGACACCCCTTGCTGTAGCCGTAATGCACCCAGCCAAACCTGTCTATATCGCAAAATATGCAGTGATTTTCAACAGAAAAGCGCTTGAAATATGTTTATATATCTGCTCGTTTTTCAGTCGAAACTCCCTTGCCTATTTTGTGGTATAGATTGCACGCAAATTTTGAGCAATAAACAGTTTTAGAAATAACAAAAGCCTGAAACAAATACAATTCATTGCTCAAAATCAAGTTTGGTTGGGTGCATTACGGCTATCAGGTTCAAATGGTTGCTTTACACGGCGTGGTGGGGTTTTTTTGTGCTTTGCACAAAAAATCAACACGAAGTGTTGTATGGAATCAATGCGTAGCATTGTATGGAATCCGCGTAAGCGGTATGGAATCAACACGTAGTGTTGTATGAAATCAAGCTGACAGCTCCCTCTCGGAAGGAGCCAATAGTACCACCAACCGAAGGTTGCAATTTTCTCAAATTTACACAAAAATTACATTGAGTCCGCATTGTCGGGCTTTTTTTATATTGTTTTTGGCTTGATTTTATGATAAAATATTGTAAGAAACAATTTCTTTGGAGGTTTTATGAAGCCGATAATTTACGTTGTAGAGGACGACGAGGGCATTTGCGAGGTTTACGAGGGGGCTTTCGAGGACGGTTATCAAACGAAAATTTTCGACAGCGGCACTTCCTTTTTTGCCGAATTTGAGAAAAAGCGTCCTGACCTTATAGTGCTTGATATTATGCTTCCCGATATGGACGGATACACGATTCTTTCAAAAATACGAGAGCTTGATACGCGCGTTCCCGTTATAATTGTAAGCGCAAAAAGCGACGAAATCAGCTTTGTCAAGGGGCTGAACAAGGGCGCAGACGATTATATGGCGAAGCCCTTTTCGATTATGGAGCTGCTTGCCAGAGTGAAAACTAATTTAAGGCGCGCATCACTTTATATACAGAACGTTGACTCCTTTACGGTTGACCAAAATCTTTATAAAATTTTCTACAAGGGTGAGGATCTAAACCTCACTATGAAGGAATTTCAGCTTTTGAAGCTTTTGATTGGGCGCGCAGGAGTGACAGTCGAGCGCGAGGAGCTTTTCAGAGAGGTTTGGGGCGAGAGCTTCATCGGAGAAACACGAACAATCGATATGCACATTGCGTCCATACGCGAAAAGATTAAGCTTGCAGGAGGTACGGACAAGATTGTCACCGTTCGCGGTGTCGGCTACCGTTACGATGCTAAATGAGAAAAAAGATATTTTTAAGGTGCTTTGCCGTTGCGCTTGCCTGCTCCCTTATTATGTTTGTTTTCGGCTTTTTGGCGGTAAAAATAAACGTCGAGAGCGTTATGAAGGAGCGACTTATTGAGGAAACGGAGATTGTCGCGCTCCTGCTCGATAACAAAAATGACTTTGAAAAATTCAAGGTTTACGAGGGCGATGACGAGTTCAGAATTACCGTTTTTGACACACAGGGTAACGTGCTTTTGGAAAGCGACACCCAAGCATCGCTTGAAAATCACCTCGACAGAGAGGAAATTCAAAACGCATTATCGGGAAATCCAAAAACTGTAAAGCGATATTCCGAAACCTTCAAGTGCGAAATGACGTACTATGCGATGATGGTCGAAATGCAAGGCTCGGAGCCTATCATTTTGCGCTTGGCAATCAGAAGCAGTCAGCTCTCATCTTATCTTATAATCACGCTTCCCGTATTTTTGTTTGTTCTGCTAATTTCACTCGTTCTTTCAATAGTGATTTCACACTTTATTTCGCTTAATATTTCCACAAAAATCACAAGCGTGGGAAGCAGCTTAAAGAGTGTAAACAAGGGAAAATACATTCCAATTCGTGCAGACAAAAACGAGCCTGAGCTGTATTCTGTCCTTTGCGAAATAAACAAGCTGAACGAAAGCACTCACGCGCACATTGTCGAAATTGAGCGTGAGCACAAAAAGCTTGCCCGCGTGCTTGATAATATTTCACAGGGTATTATCGCGCTTGATAAAATGAAGCAAATCGCGTTTATAAACAAAAGCACGCGCGAAATTTTTGATTATCGCGGCGAGGTCAGCGGTAAGGGTATCGTTGCCATAGTTGACGACCTTGCGCTGCTTAGCAAAATTTCAAGCCACATTTATGAGGATTATTCCTTTGAAGCCGCCTACAAAGAAAAGGAGCTTTCCTTTGTTATCAAGGAGCTTTTAGGTGACGAGCTTTCAATTTCAACAATTATTATAATTACAGATATTACAAACGAAAAGGCGATAGCAAAGCAAAAGAGTGATTTCTTTGCAAATGCCTCGCACGAGCTGAAAACTCCTATCACCGTCATGCAGGGTCTTTCAGAGCTTGTTTTGTCAAGCGAGGAGATAAACGAGGCGACACGTGTACGAATTCAGCGCATTCACAAGGAAAGCCTGCGGCTTAGCTCCCTTATTTCCGATATGCTTTTGTTAAGCAAAATGGAGCGCGGCGACGAAGCGCCGATTCCTTTAAGTGCCGTTTCTCTTGCAAGCTGTGTTGACGAGGTTTACGAGGAGCTAAGCGAAAGAATCAAGGAAAAATCACTCACATTCACCTACTCGGGAGATGCAACGGTTTACGCCGATCCGAAGAAGATTTTCGAGCTTGTAGAGAACCTCCTTTCAAACGCTGTTAACTACAATAAGCAGGGTGGAAAAATCGAGGTTTCAATCACGAAAAATGAAAAAAGTGCCACCCTGTGTATAAAAGACACGGGTATCGGCATTGAAAAGAAGCATATTCCGCTTCTCTGTCAGCGGTTCTATCGAGTTGACAAATCGCACTCGAAAAAGACAGGCGGCACAGGCCTTGGCTTGGCTATTGTAAAGCACATTTGCGCGCTATACGGCGCGCAGCTTGAAATTGAAAGCGAGCTTGACGTTGGGTCTGTGTTTACGGTTATATTCAAAAATGTTCCCGAAAACGAAAAATGAGTTTTTGGAATTCAAGCGTTGGGCGGTAGTGAGGTGTTTATTTTCTATACCTCATCCGTCAACTGCGTTGACACCTTCCCCTCCAATCAAAGGGGAAGGCTTTTTATTTTTGCTCGCTTGGGCAACCTCTTTACATTCTTTTTACAATAGCTTTACTATTGTATGATTGCAGAGCGCGCTATTTAATGATAAAATTTTGTTTGAAAACATAGAAAGGAAGCTATTTATGTCTAAAAAGAAAAAGAATATTATCGTATACTCGTGCCTTGGTGCTCTTGCGTTGGCCGCCGTTGTCAGCGTGCTTTTGCTTACAATTTTTGGCGGTGAGAGCTTTTCGGGCGCAATGGACGATTTTGGATTTCCGATTTTGACGCTTCTTGGCGGTCTTTGCCTCTTTATGTTCGGTATGAACGTAATGGGTGAATCACTTGAGCGTGCCGCAGGAAACAAGCTGCAGGCGCTTCTTGCAAAATTCACAACCAACAAATTTGCAGGCTTCTTTACGGGGCTTGCCGTAACGTGCGTTATTCAATCCTCTTCCGCAACGACCGTAATGGTTGTCGGCTTCGTTACCTCGGGTCTTATGACGCTTAGGCAGGCAATAAACGTGATTATGGGTGCAAACGTCGGCACGACAATCACCTCTTGGATTTTGTCCCTCGGTCAAATTCCCGACGAGGCGGGACTTATCTTAAAGTTTTTCAAGCCCGACACCTTCGTGCCGCTCCTTGCCCTTCTCGGTCTTGTGCTGCATATGTTTGCAAAATCAAGCAGAAAAAAGGACATCGGCACTATTTTGCTCGGCTTTGCCACACTTATGTTCGGTATGACAATTATGTCGGATGCGATGAAGAGTAAGGCAATTGTCGGCGGAGTTGAAAAGGTCTTCGGCTTCTTTGGAAACGACACGCCACTTGGCGTATTTGCTCCCATCGCTACGGTTGCGGCAGGTGCATTATTCACCGCTATCATTCAATCCTCCTCTGCCTCGGTCGGCATTTTACAAACCTTAGCTGCGGCTCCCGGCTCGGGAATTACAAACTCGGTTGCACTCCCAATTATTATGGGTCAAAACATCGGCACCTGCATTACCGCCGTGCTTTCCTCGGCAGGAGCAAACAAAAACGGTAAGCGCACAGCGGTGGTTCACCTTTCCTTTAACCTAATCGGCACAACTATTATGCTTATCGTGTACTATATTTTCATCTACGCATTAAAGCTCTTGCCCGTTATGGACGAGGGCGCGACAATGCTCAGCATTGCCACTATGCACACGCTGTTTAATATTGTTGGTACACTCATTTTGCTTCCCGCAGCTCGCTTGCTCGAAAAGCTTGCATACAAGATTATGCCTGAGACGGAAAGCGAAAAGCAAAGCAAGCTTGTGATTGACGAGCGCTTGCTTGCTACACCCGTAGTTGCACTCGGCGTTTGCCACGATGCAACCGTTACTATGGCAAAGGATGCCATCGGCGCGTTTGATAGCTCACTCGACTCACTCCTTGAATATTCAAGGGAGAGAGCCGAGGCGGTAAGAAAAATTGAGGACAAAACCGACCACTACGAGGACGTTATCGGAACGTATCTTGTAAAGCTCAGCAGCCACACCATAGGTGAGAGATCGGGTGATGAAACGGCGAAGCTGCTTAAGCTCATCGGTGACTTTGAGCGCATCAGCGACCATGCGGTTAACATCATTGAATCAAGTGAGGAAATGCTTGAAAAAAATCTTGTATTTTCAGATGATGCAAGGCGCGAGCTTTGTGTAATGAAATGTGCGGTCAGCGAAATACTTTCAAAGGCGCTTGAAGCGTTTGAGAAAAACGACCTCGCCGTTGCATATACTGTTGAGCCGCTTGAGCAGGTTATCGATGACTTGAAGGAGCAGCTCCGTACGCGCCATATTTTAAGGCTCCAAGAGGGACGCTGCACAATCTCCGCGGGCTTTATTTGGTCAGATATTCTAACTAACCTTGAAAGAACCGCAGACCACTGCTCAAACATTGCCGCTTGCATTATCGATACATCAAACGACAACCTCAATCTTCACGAGTCAGTGCGTGAAATAAAAGCCTCGGGTGCTTCGTTTGAAACGCTTTACAACGAATACTCAAAAAAGTATCTTTTACCCGAATTGCAATAATATAAATATATGCTAATATGTTCATATTTTAATATATGATAGTAAAAACAGAGAGAACCCTCGGCGCTTTGCCTTGGGTTCTCTTTTTGTTTAAGTGTTGTTGCGCTGATATTTCTCCATACGTTTCCAAGAAATAAAGCCGTGAAGGTCATTTATCAAGAATACAGTAAAGCAAATTACCATTGAAATGCGCGACGGGTCGTTTATTGAGGCAATAACCCATAAGACTATCAAAACAATATCGTTTAGGGCGTAGCAAACCGCGTAATACGGACTTCTTAAAAACGTGAGGAAAACCGCGGCGAAGCTGGTTGCAACCGACAACGTGCTGACAAGCAGGCTTGATGTGCCAAGAGCGCCGAGAATAAAATAAAACGCGAGCGTAACAAGTGCGACAAGAACGAGCATTATAACTATATGATACCATCTCAGCCTGTTGATTTTCACCGTTTTTGTACCCTTATACGGATTTTTAATCCAAGAAATCATCGATACAACCGCCATCGGTGCGCTCATTCCGACATAGGTTAAAACCTCACCGTAGTAGCCCTGCAAAAATGAAACCACACCGTAAAGCAGTGCGAAAATTATTATAAGCACCTGTCCTATCACGTAGCCCTTTGCAATAAAGATGAGCGCGGTAACACCAATCAAGGATGCAAGCAGGCTGATTACGCTCTTCTCGGGCGAAATTATAAATGACAGAAAAACAAGCGATACCGAAAATATATATAGCACTCGTTCAAAAATTGACAGCTGGGCAAACGGATTTTTTATTTTAGCCATTACATCCTCCATTTCAAAAAAATAAAGCACTTTCGTATATCTTCAAGGACCTAACGATATACAAAAATGCTACCCGGTGGCAGTTTAATTTTTCTGCGCTATTATATTAACATAAATTTATCAAATTGTCAACAAAAAACTCTTGCAAATGCAATTTATTTGTGTTATACTGTTTAGGCGAATGAGCATAACACGGAGAAGTACTCAAGTGGTTGAAAGAGGTAGCGCAGTTAAACAACGATTGATAATCGTTTTTAACAAGCGAAACCGCCCAAAGCAAGGAGTGTGACGAGCTTGTCACTTGGACAAGCGATATCAGACGACTATGCGACGGTGGAGGGCGTAGCCTTGACGAGAAATCTCTTCGAGTCGCTCTCTGATTTTTGCTTATTTTCAAAATTTAATATCTGTATGGAGAAGTACTCAAGTGGTTGAAGAGGCGTGACTCGAAATTTTGTAGTCACTTTGGAACCTCCCACCTTAAATCCCTTGATTTATAAGGGTTTTCCGCAGTTCAAATAAAACTTAATACGTTAGTTCTCTCCTACTGTTCTCTCCAATTTCCAAGGTTGAGTAAGAACAG
>JAGALA010000051.1 GCA_017625935.1 Clostridia bacterium | reverse complement strand
CCTCCACCGCTTATACAGTGAAAACGTAGCCAAAGTTTACGCGTTGCGGTCCCCCTCCCTCGCAAGCGAAGGAGGCAGGGCGCGAAAACAAGCGCAGAAACAATAATAAATAATCGTGATAAACAGCCGCCAAATTTTGGCGGCTGTTCTCCCTCCACCGCTTATACAACGAAAACGTAGCCAAAGTTTATGCGTTGCGGTCCCCCTCCCTCGCAAGCGAAGGAGGCAGGGCGCGAAAACAAGCGCAGAAACAATAATAAATAATCGTGATAAACAGCCGCCAATTTGGCGGCTGTTTTCTTTTATAATATAAAGAAAAGCCCTCGGCATAACCGAGGGCTAAGCTTTTATATCTCATTTTTGGCAAGAGCATTCAACATGATCTCCCATAGCCTCCCTCATTGAGGGAGGGGGACCGCAAGGTAGAACAAAAGATTTAGCTTGACTTTGTTAGCGGTGGAAGGAGCTGCGCGAAAAGAAAAGCCCTCGGCGAAAACCAAGGGCTAAGCTTTTATATCTCATTTTTTGAAAGTGCATTGAGCATGATTTCCGCGCTCTTGACATTCGTCGCAAGCGGAATTGATTGAACGTCGCAAAGGCGAAGGAGCGCAGTTACGTCAGGCTCGTGCGGTTGTGATGTTAGCGGGTCACGAAGGAAAACGATGAGGTCAAGCTTTCCCTCAGCTACCATTGAGCCGATTTGCTGGTCACCGCCGAGAGGGCCGCTCTTCATACGGTTGATGGCAAGCCCTGTTTCTCCCATAACGAGAGTGCCTGTTGTTCCTGTTGCGTAAAGTGTATGTAGTGCAAGCGTATCCTTGTACTTAATGGCAAGATTTATCATATCGGATTTTTTCTTGTCGTGTGCAATAAGTGCTATTTTCATTTTTACCTCTTTTATTTTATTTAATATTACATTTATAGGTTGCTTTTTTCTTGCTCGTTACAAATTCCTCGCCGTTTGGTAAGGTTATGTATTTTTTCACTCTGTCGTTTTCGCTTTCAATGGTAATCTCGAACACTCCCCCCGCCTTTTTCCAAGAAACGGTGATGTTTCCGCCTATTGAGGAAACTGTTCCGCGTGCGTGATTTCTTCCTTTGATATATGGCTTGATGGCAACGGATTTCTCGTTTACGTCATAGGTGCGTACGCCAAGCACGGTTGCGCTGAATTCGTAAATTGCAAGCGCGCCCCACGCGTGACAGTCACTGCGTGAATACGTTGGCGTTTCGGGAACGGTTGTGCAGTTCAGCTTCAAAAGCCCCCTATACGAGTCCATCATTTCCTTTGTCTTGTCGTACATACCGCAAATTTCAAGCGCACGGAAGTAGAAGTACGCAAATGCGTAGGTTGCCTTCGCCTCAAGTCCTAATGAATTTTTCATAATGGATTTTGCGCGTCTGCCTGTTGCTGTACCGCTGAGCACGCACCAGGATTGCATATGCTGTGAATATTTTGTATGGTCAAGGTTGTCGGCAAAAAGTCCCTTTTCCTTGTCCCAGAAATATTTCACCGTGTTTTTCTTTAATATCTCTGCTGTTGCAAGATATTCCTCGCAAACGTCATATCTTCCGCACACCGCGTTTAATTTTGCGGCGCATTGTAAAAAGTACGCCATCATTGGGTTGTAAAGACCAATTACACCGCCGTGAATTCCAACGGGAACGCCGCCGTCGTTTTCGCCCTCGACGTAGCCCCAAGGTGTTGCCCAGTCAACAAAATTCCAATATTTGCTTTGTCCGACAACGCCGTCGTCGTTTATGTGATTTGTAAACCACTCGCAAACGCCGTCAATTGCGCGCAGGTGCTTTCTTACAAGCTCGACATCACCAAAGCGCGTATAGTGCGCGTAAACCATAAAGATAAAGTAGAACTGGAAGGAGGGTATGTGCTGGTCTCCCACGCTCGGAGTTCTTGACGGCATAAGTCCGTTTGCAAGCTGAGCTGCTGCAAAATCGTCCATTGCCTTTCTTGCCAGGCGGTCATCGTCCGTCAATTGATAGTTGAACACCATTTGGGTTGACGTGTCCATACAGTATTGAAGCTGCTCATAGAATGGGCAATCCTCGTAAGTTTCGTGCGTGCAGCGTTGAAGCGTGCGCACGCTGATTTCCCATAGCGAGTTATCGTCTTTTCTTCCAAAATCGTAGTCTGTGCGTGGGAACATCGGGTAGTTAACCTCGACCATTTTTTCAAGCTTTATAGACACGTCCCCCGTAATTTCGGGCTTTATAAAGCGGAAGCATCTGAACCAAAACGGTGTAAACTCGCACTCGCCGTTAACCGTAATTTCGTCATACATTTCCTTTGTAAAATCGAGCGAACGGTCGGTACGGTTGTTGTTTGTCTTTCCTTGAATTTCGGTAAAGCATTCAAAGTAGTAAAGGCGCACCTTGCCGTGTCCGCTTGCCTTAAAGGTAGGGAAGCCGAAGGTTAAATATTTTGCTTCAAAGAAATCTCCGTCAAAGCTAACAATATCTGTTTTGTCGGAAAAATCGAGCATAGGGATTGGGCGCTCGTAAAGGAAGCACTTGTTCGTTGAGCCCCACCAATAGTGGTCAACCTCTGCGTTTGAAACGCCTGTTTGCACCTTTGCGCTTTCCCATACTACCTCGGCGGTTGAATCGTAAAGCTCGCGTGTTGATGCTGAATAACAGCTTCTTGCGTTCTCGTGCGTAACGGGCGCCTTGGCAGTTAGCCAGCTCTCGTCGCTTTGCAGGCGGAGAGAGCCGCAGTTAAGCTCGCAGGCAAGGAGGAGCGCGCCAACTCTTATAACGCCCTCGATAGGTGACATCTTTCCCTGCATATCGTCGGAAACTAACTGTAAAACCTCGCAAAAAATCTCGTTTTCGCCAACTCTTAAATATTTGGTTACGTCAAGCGCGTCAAAGTACGTTTTTTCACGTGTGCCCTTGCAGGGGCCGCACGCAACGAACTCACCGTTTATAAAAAGCTTGTATCTTGCCTGTGCGCTGATTTCAAAAAGTGCATCGCAAACTGCATCAAGCGTAAAGCTTTTCTTAAAATAGTAGGTCGCGTTATCGCTCGCGCCCGCACCTTTGTGGGTGATCCATCTTGCATCCTTCATTTTAATTTCCTGCCTTTATTATTTTTGTAAAACGTTTGTTATCTCACAGGTATATGCTCTGTGAAAGCCATTGCTTTTGTAAAACGATAATGGAGTGTCAGAAAGAAATTTTTCCGGCTGAATATCGGATTTGTAAAGCACTCTCAATATCAAGGTCGTATGCGCATCGTCGAAAACCACCGCTCCGTTTTGAAGGGTATGGGAAAGGCTGCAAGCTTCAAATTTGTCCACGTCCCTGCCTGTTTTTGTGCCGCAGAAGGAAAGCGCGTCCTTTTTATCCTCACCGAAAAACGAAAGAGAAAATACCTCGGCGTTTTCGCAAAGAGAGAACGTGTGTCGCTCAGGACGCACGTAAACTGTGCAAATTTCCTTGTTCCAAAGTATGCCTGCCTGACCCCACGAAACGGTCATCGTGTTTTTGCGCCCGTCCTTATCCAAAACGGAAAGGAGCGCGCCCTTGTTTATTGCATCCGTGAAATTGAAGTTGATTTCTTGTAGCTTCATAAAATACCGCCTTTTCGGGCGCAAATATAGCTTTTGCACCCATATTTTCATTATAAATTAAATTTATGCACGTGTCAATATAAATATTTCACGCGCGCGCCAAATATTTTTGCTTTTTCTCTTGACATTGACAAGCTAATATTATAAAATTATAATGTGTAGAAATTTGGCTTGGTTGGTCTTGGCTAACCACCGCCTTTTGCATAGGAAAATCTAATAAGGAGGTAATTAAGATGGATTGGTTGCATTGGGTCCTCATCGGAGCTATCCTTGTGTGCGCTATAGTTTTCGCGGTAATCGGTGTCATTCTCGGCATTATTATCAGAAAAGCAACAGCCGAAAAGCAGATCGGCTCAGCAGAAGCACAGGCGAAGAAGCTGCTTGAGGATGCAATTAAAGCGGCTGAAACCAAGCGCAAGGAATACTTGCTTGAGGCTAAGGAAGAAATCATGGCTTCAAGAAAAGAGCTTGAGAGCGAGGTTAAGGAGCGCCGCGCAGAGCTAAACCGTCAGGAAACGCGTTTAGCAAACAAGGAAGAAAATCTTGACCGCAAGGTCGATGCCATAGAGAAAAAGGAAGAAACACTCGCAGGCAAGATTAAAGAAGCAGATGAGCTTAAGGAAAAATTAACACAATCACACGAAACACAAATTAAATTGCTTGAAAAGATTTCGGGCTACTCGGCAGAGGAGGCGAAGGCTTCCCTTGTTCAGGAGCTTGAAAGCGAGGTAAGACACGAGCAGGCACAAAAGCTCGTTGAGCTTGAGGAGCAATTTAAGGACGAGGCAGACAAAAAGGCAAAGAACATCATTTCTCTTGCAATTGCAAGATGCGCCGCTGACCACGTGTCCGAGGCAACAATTTCGGTTGTTGCGCTTCCTAACGATGAAATGAAGGGAAGAATTATCGGCCGTGAGGGTCGTAACGTGCGCGCAATTGAAAACCTCACAGGCGTTGAGCTTATTATCGACGATACCCCTGAGGTTATCACAATTTCGGGCTTTGACCCTGTCAGACGTGAAATTGCACGTCTTTCGATCGAAAAGCTCATTTCCGACGGACGTATTCATCCGACAAGAATTGAGGAAACAGTTGAAAAGGCACGCCGCGAGGTTGAAGCATCAATTAAGCAGGCGGGCGAAAAGGCTACATTTGAAACAGGCGTACACGGTCTTAATAACGAGCTTGTTAAGCTCCTTGGCCGCTTAAAATACAGAACAAGCTACGGTCAAAACGTGCTCACACACTCGATAGAGGTTTCAACTCTTGCAGGTGTTATGGCGGCTGAGCTTGGCGCTGACGTTACCCTTGCTAAGCGTGCGGGACTCTTACACGATATCGGTAAGGCACTCACCGCTGAAATCGAGGGCTCACACGTTCAAATCGGCGTTGACGTGGCTAAAAAGTACAAGGAATCTAAAGAAATTCTTCACGCAATTGAGGCGCACCACGGTGACGTAGAGGCGCAAACAATTATCGCTGTAATAGTTCAAGCGGCAGATGCAATTTCTGCGGCAAGACCCGGCGCAAGACGTGAAAATCTTGAAAACTACATAAAGCGTCTGCAAAAGCTTGAGGAAATTGCCAATAGCTTTAACGGCGTTGAAAAGACCTTCGCAATTCAAGCGGGCAGAGAAATCAGAATTATGGTTAAGCCTGAGCAGATTAAGGACGAAACAATGGCACTCGTTGCGCGTGACATCGTTAAAAAAATCGAAAGCGAGCTTGAATATCCGGGTCAAATTAAGGTTAATCTCATTCGTGAGAGCCGCGTAGTTGACTACGCAAAATAATTAGGGCAATGCCTACATAAATTTTTACACAAAGACGCCTCGGATTTCTGCTTTCCGAGGCGTTAATTATACATTTTTGTAAAAAAATACTCGGGGACGTGTCTAAATAAGGGGGTGGTTGTGTGCTTTCAAGGCTTATTGAGAAAATAAAAGCTTTTTTCCAAGGATGCAAGGAAAAATGGGAAAAACGTCAATATAAGCGGCGCGTGCATAGGGAACGCAGGGACGATAGAGTAAGCATTCAACCGCTTAACGATGCGCAAATTCACGGCACACTTGGTGAACGCGCGGCGGTAAACGACTTGCTTTCATTTTTGCCCGAGGCGAGGGTAAAAACCAACATAATAATATTAAATGAAAACGGAAATGCGGAAATTGACTGTATGCTCCTTTATCGCGGCTCGCTTTTTGCAATTGAGATAAAAAGCTGGAAGGGCGACGTTTACGAAACCGAGGACGGCTTTCAAAAGGACAAGCGCGACCCATACACGGGCGAAATTCACACGAAGCAATTCAAATCCCCGATAAAGCAGGTAAGGCGCGCAATTTCGCTCTTAAAGGAAAATATGAAAGAGCGCGTTTATATAAACGGTGTTGTATATATTGAGGACAATGACTCACTAAGCGTTAGTGAGGGAAGCCCTGTTTTTGACAGAATAGAGGACTTGGTTGACTATATTGAAGGGGAAAGCCGCGTCCCAAATCCCGCGGTAACGCGCTTCTTTGAAAAACTGCGCCCCGCAGACAGAATTATAGGCTCGGGTATCTTCGGTGCAAGAGAGCTTTATGCGGTGGTGATGCTTGATTTTGCGACACAGGGTGCCACATATATGGACGTAAAGCATGAATATTCGAGCGATACGGTAATAGTTCATTACGAAAACGGCGCGCAAAAACACTATTCATTTGAGAACAAGAAAATCAAGGCGGTAACAACCGACGGCGTAGAAGAATTTACCCTCAGCGGTATTGACAGAATAATATTCGGCAAGGAAAAATGCGCATAGTAAAAAAGAACCTCAGCGAGGTTCTTTTTTGATATCTTTTTTTCGTTTAATTATGAAAAGCGTAATTAGATATATCGCAAGAATTACCGTGGTGATAAGGGCGGCAAGGAAGATAAACTCATTCGGTAAAAATGAATACGTGCCGTCGCTGTTTTCTATTTGCTCCGCGCCCGTAAGAACCAGCTTGCCAATGTAGGGCCCGACAACGCCCGGGACCAAAACCTGTGAGAAAATACGCACGCCCTGGAGCATTCCCGCTTTGCCGAGCGGTGTCAAATCACGGATTTTTGCACCAAATACCGCCATGCCTGCAAGGTAGCCGCACATCATAAGGAGCGAGCCGATAAAGACGGGAGCGGTATGCTTAAAAATAAACAATGTCAGAAATCCGAGCGCTAAAAGTCCTATCGAGATAGATGAGGAAAGGGTAAAGCCGCGCTTGTCATAAAGCTTGCCAAAGAGCACGGTTGCCACGGATGCAATTATTATTGCAGGTGCCATAATGAAAACGTAATTTTCCATTCCGAGAGAGCGCTCGTAGTAAATAATTAAGTACGGCATAAAGATTTGAATTGCAATATTAAAAATGATAAAACCGCCGAGATACAGATACAGGGCAGGACTTTTTTTGATTGTGCTTGGCAAAAAGCCGTAGATTACAGTCTTGAAATAGCCCTCCTTGGCAGGCTCCAATTTCGGCTCCTTAATGATGAAAAAGCCAAGGATGCCAACCAAAATAACAACTATACCGATTATGATGAAAATCACCGTCCAGCTACGCGGCAAGGTCAAATCAAACGCCATAAAGCCGCCGAACACCGCCAAAATTGCCACAAGCGGCATCATTGCGTTAATGCCCTCTGCCGTGCCGCGGCTTGCCTCACTCGTTGAGTCGGTCAGCCACGCATTGAATGCGGCATCGTTTGCACTTGAGCCGAAAAACGTCATAATAACGTCAAGCGCAATAGTGAATGCAACACCAAGCACCGCCGCGCTTGCAAACGGGAAAACAGCCTTAAGAATATCAACCCTTAGAAGCGTGAAGCCGAGAATCGATACGCCCCAAAGAATGTAGCCTCCGCACATAAACACCTTACGCTTGCCTAATTTGTCGGAAAGCGCGCCAATAAAGACGGTTGTAACCGCGGCACTGACCGCGCTTGCACCAACCATCAAGGAAATCGCCCCCGCATCAGCGGAGAACATATTGTAAATGAACACGTTTAGGTACATATTTTCGACAACCCACGCAATTTGTCCGATAAGACTGAATAAGGTGAGCGCTAATAAAAATTTAGGAGAAAGACGCTTTTTCATATGGCTTCCTTTCTTTAAGTTGAGCTTATGAAATAATTATATCACGTTTTTATCGATAAATCAAGAAGGGGCTGGCTCATTAAGAATCCAATAAAATCAATAGGTTTCATCCAAATAACGAAAAAAGCAGAATTTCACTACGAAATTCTGCTTTTTTATTGTTAATGAGCTGCCCAAAAAGGACTCGGGGGTTGACAGATTAAGACCCATTCCCAAAAATCTTAACAGATTTTTACGGGAGCCCTTGGGTCGCAGAAATCGTCGATTTTTAGGCCGAGGGGTTCCCCAAACCGAAGTATGAGGTTAGGGGGTTCGCTCGTGGGTGTACTTGTGTACGGTAGAGCAAAAATCGGCGATAATAAACCACAATAACGAAGAAAAGCGTAGCTTTTCAACCTTATTTTTCAAACGATACCGTATATAGGTAGTTTTTCTCTTTTTGTGGTTTTAGGGGTCCTCAAACCGAAGTATGAGGTTTGGGGTTCTCGTTTAAGGTTGTGCCTTAATGTGTCACCCCCTGTTTTGGTTTTATTCAATCGTCAAATAAATATAGCTTTGTGCAAGTCCGTCGCTTGTCGGCAGGTAGCACATCATTCTATAAGTGCCTATGCCAATCGGTGAGTCCTCGCTTAGCGCCTCGCCGCCTTCGCTTTCAACCACCGCACCAGTATAAGGCGCGCCGTAGGTGAGAATTTCAAGCATAATTACGCGCTTGATTTCGCTGTAAGAGTATGACTCCTTAGTTGCTTCAAGGCTGATTTGGCGCGAGTTTTTAATCTCGTATCTGATTACAAGCGAGCCGTCCACGCCGTACGCATCCATATACATCGCGCTTGATTCGATTTCGCCCTCATAAATGCTTGCAATAGCAACCTTTTTCATCTCGCTCAGGCGAATTCCGTCCTCGCTTGTCGTAATGTAAGCAACAACTGCGTATTCGCCGCTGTCAAGGTTCTTTGGTACTGCAAAGGTGCCGCTCTGGGTAAGCGTGATAGCACCGCCCTCGTATGAAACGGGAAGCGCGTTTCCGCCGCTTAGCGCAATTGTATTAACGCTTGAGGGGTTGCCGTTTTCGTCAAGGAGCGAAAGACCTATCTTCAAAACGTAGCCTGTGCCTGCTTCAAACAAAGCAGTATCGTTAGCTATCGCGGAGATTGAAGAAATTGAAATTTCCGTACCGTTAAAGGCGCTTTCGCCGTTCAATACAAGCTCAAAATCCGCAAAATGCGCATTCTTTGAAAGCTTTTGGCGTGACCAAACCGTATCGTAGTCCTTAACCGCCTCATAATCCGCGCGTGCGCTCTTGTAGCTTTCGTACAAAACGTCTCTTGCCGAAAGCACGTTTTCAACGGAATTTAAGGTGTAGCCGTTCCACTCAAAAACGTCGTTAAAGTCTTCGGACAGTAAAGACGCAAGCTCTACGGAGTCGGCAACGACGTCCATATCACAATTCGTATAAATGCCTATTGATTTAAGGTAGCTGTCTAACTCATAGCACGATTCGGTGATGGAAATATCGGGTGAGTGTAAAGAAAAGTTGAGCTGCGCGGTGTAAACCTCATCGCCGTAGTCGTAGTGGATGTCGCCCATAGAGGAAAGTGAAAATTCGCCATTTTTGCCACGCTCCGTTGCGCTGAAATCACCGAGAGAGGTGTTTATGGAAATGAAATCGTTTGAAAAACGGATTCCCTCCTCCTCGTCAAAGTGTGTTACGTTTGCGGTGATGGAATTAAGTCCGCTTTCGATAGCCGAGGTGTGAAGCATAAAGCTGTAGAAACCCTCGCTTTCGTGAATATCAAACAGGTCGCGGTTATTTGACGGGTCGAAAATTTTGTACGACTTATTATTGTTTACGGGTAATGATGAGTTCTCACCCGGCACAATTGTGAAGCAGCCGAAGCCCAAGCCGTCCTTTATTGCATATGAGGAGAAGCTTGCTTCATCAGCGCCTTCATTATAGCTAAAGCGAGTTGCAATCCAATAGCCGCGTGAGTTTTCCGCAATGAACAAATCCTCAAAGCCGCCTGAGTTTGTGTATGCGTATTCGTATCTTTCACCCGGGATAAAAAGTGTTCTTATATCGCCCGTTGTGCCGTCTTCGTAGCTCGTAAAGGCGAACATTTCATACACGTTCTTCGCGCTCTCGTCTGTGTAGCGGTAGTAAACGTGGAGGCTCTCGTCGTTGGTGGTGAGCAAAACGTCTGCACTTTCAAAAACGCGCAGCATCTGCTTTCCGCCTGATATGGTCTGCACCCATTTGTCAACGACGCCAACCTTTTGCTTCATTTTCGCAATGTCCTCTGAAACGTTCACTGCCTCAAACTCGATTGATTCAATGAACTGTGAAAACTCTCTCATTGAGCTTGAGTAGTTCTCGGCAAAGCCGCTCCACGTGTATGCATTGGCGTTGCGGCTTGACAGGCTCATTGGAGTGATGCCTCGGGCAAGCGGTGCGTGCGATACGCTTTTTACAACTCTTGTATTGTTTGAAATTGTTCTCGCAGCGGTCGCGCCGATTCCAAGGTCGAGCTTTTGGCTTGTTATGTTTTCGTCAAGGCGCTCGTTTGCAAGCAAAAGCTGTGCCGCCTCCGTGCCCCTGTCGATTTTTGACTTGCAGCTTGAAAAGAGAACAGTCATTCCGCCAAGCATACAAATCACTAAAAATAGAGAAATGAATTTTTTCATATAATTACCTCCAAAACAAGCTTTTACAAAAATAGCTTAATTTTACAATATAATTATACGCTAAAATATAGAAAAAAACTATCTCCCCAAAGATGCGACAGAGGGCAAAAATTTTTGAACCTGTTTTGGCAAAAAAGGAATACCAAAAGATGAAATTTTATCAAAAAAATCAATCAAAGCACGCACATTTTTCGTTTGAGCGAAACATAAAACCGTCAAAAATTTCGTTTAAGCGAAATGCATATGAAATTGATAAAGTATAAATAATATTAGTTGCTAAAAACAAGTATTCAAGCAGAGAGAAAAAAGACAAAAATAAAAAAATTCAAAAAATTTTATTTTCCTATTGACAAACCATTTTTAATATGATACAATAAGGTGCGTTGCAGGACAATATGCTGGTGTGGCTCAATGGCAGAGCAGCTGATTTGTAATCAGCAGGTTGATGGTTCGACTCCGTTCACCAGCTCCAAAGTCCTGCAACCATAATAAGGGGGATTTCCCGAGCGGCCAAAGGGGGCAGACTGTAAATCTGTTGTCGACGACTTCGCTGGTCCGAATCCAGCATCCCCCACCACAAACGACCCAATGCGAAAGCATTGGGTTTTTTGTTTGTGGTGAGGGGATGAGTGGTTCGGACTGCCTTTGATGCTTTGCATCAAAATCTGGTTCGTTCTTTTTGCCAAAGTCGTTGTCGCTTGCGAGCATAAGACGTGCAAAAAGCTCGCGTCAGCGAGAATCCAGCTATACCTTTTTGCGACACCATTCACGTTGCCCTTTTTTGTGGTGCAGAGTTGGTGCGCGAGGCACCAGCCTTTTTGTTTTACAAAAATCTGTTTCCTCCTACCTAAATGAAAAGGAGCAAGCAAAGCGCTTGCTCCTTTTTGGTTTGTTTTAGGGTTATGGCAAATTGAGCTTTTTCGTCATCAACCACTTGGTTAAGATGAAGAATACTGCGATAGCCGCGATGAGAACAACTACGGAAAGAGCAAGAATGATGCTGATTATAACAAATACGTAGTTTAATATCTCAGCGCCCGGTGCTTTTTCGATAAAGAAAATCGGAAGAAGCGCACAGGTGATTGTAAAGAAAACGATAATTGTTTCGAGAATAGAGTAAATCTCGTAGCCAAGGATTGTAAAGCCTGCACCCGCAAGGAGCTTGTGCTTCTTTGCAACAACGCCGCCGAGGTAAATTGTAAAGAACATAAACACGGGCGTTGCAATAACGATACAAAGCGAAACCGCAACAGCAAGCACGAGCATAAGAGCAAGAAGCATTGGGTTAATGCCCGAAACTCCAAATACCTGCTCGATAATAGACCAAAGGTCAACCTCTAAGCCCATTTCCTTATTGGCAATTATGGCAAGTGCGGCGGTACGAATATACATAGGTGCGGTTTGGATAAGCGCGCCGCCCATTGCGATAATGTATGCGGCAAAGTTCCAAATGCATGCGTTTACAACCTTTGATGAAAGAATTTCAATCGGACGCACGGGCAACGTAAACATAAGGTAGCCCTCGTCGGTGATGAGGTTCTTATAGAAGCGCACAAGGTTGATAATTACCATTGCTATGTAAGTTGCGCTAAGCACCATTGTGCCGATTGATTGGAAAAAGCTTGATATCATCGTTGCAAGTGCAACCAAAATCGTAAGCACTACCGCAACGCGCTCGTTGATTGTGCCGTCAACCGACCACTCAATCATTTTCATCGATAAATCCTGTGTGAATGAAGCAAAAAGACTGTTGAATATTCCAAATATAACAAGCGCAAGCGCAGCGATAAGTAGCGGCAAGCCTATGCGCATTGTCGATTTCATATCGTGCTTAAATAACTTACCGAACATACTTAAACACCTCCCTAAAGTGCATATCAAGCGTTTCGCCGTTTTTCTCCTCGTAGCCCTTAGCGCATCCGTGTTCAACGATGTTGCCCTGCTTAATAAATATGTATTCGTCAAGCACGTTTTCAATATCGGAGATTAAGTGCGTGGAGATAACAACGGTTGCCTCTCTGTTGTATGCGGAAATAATCGTTTCAAGAATGTAGTCACGAGCCGCGGGGTCAACGCCTGCAATAGGCTCGTCAAGCAAGTAAAGCTTTGCGCGTCTTGACATAACCAAAATGAGCTGAACCTTCTCACGCGTACCCTTTGAGAGCGTGCGGAGCTTCTTTGTTTTGTCGATTTCAAGGTCGATAAGCATCTTTTCAGCAAGCTCGCGATCGAAATCTGCGTAAAAGTCGCCAAAGAAATCAAGACACTGTTCAACCTTCATCCAAGAGCCGAAATACGGACGCTCGGGCAGGTAGGAAACAACAGCCTTTGTCTCCTCGCCAATCTCCTTGCCGCAAATTTTTGCCTCACCGTAGGTTGGGGTCAAAAGACCCGAAAGAATTTTTATAAGCGTTGTCTTGCCGCTTCCGTTAGGACCGAGAAGACCAACGATTTTTCCTGATGTTAACGTTAAATCGACACCGTTTAATGCCATAAGCTTGCCGTAATCCTTGAAAAGCTCCTTAACCGAAACAACCGTTTCGCCGGGCTTTTCCTCTTCTTGTGCTTCGCACTCTTCATTAGCGCAGCAGTCACAAGGTTCTACGGGTGACTCATTTTCCTCTAAAGGTACGCACGACTCTTTAGCTTCAATGGAGCAAGCATCACATTCAGCTATCTCTGCCTGTGCGGTTTCTTTAATAATTTCGTCCATAAAAAACACTCCTTTTCTTGTATTTTATAGCATTAGCTACTTATTATTTGATTTATTTAGAAAGTCCTTGATTTTCAAAAAGCTTTCCTCGCTGATGACGTGCTCGATTTTGCAGCTATCGTCAAGCGCGGTTTCGCGGCTAACACCAAGTGACATCAGCACCTTGGCGATAATTTCGTGCCTTTCGTAAACGCGCTTTGCAATTTCAAGCCCCTTGTCGGTGAGATCTATATATCCGTCGGGGTCAACGGTGATATACCCCTCCTCGCGAAAGTTTTTCATAGCCACGGAAACGCTTGGCTTTGAAACGGAAAGGTCGTTTGCAATATCAATAGAGCGCACGAAGCCGTTTTTGCTTTTAAGCATCAATATAGATTCAAGATAATTTTCAGCTGACTCCTTGATAATCATATCCTTATCCCCCTTTCCTAACTTATGCTAATTATATCACAGTTTGTATTAGTTGTCAACATTTTCGTTGACCGCGCGCACAGAGCGTTGGTAGAATACACGCGTTTTTCTCTACTATTGGTGGATTTTTAATAAAAAAGCTCCCGAGGAATGCTCGGAAGCTTAAAATGTTGACTATTTCACGCTATATCCTTGCGCCACGATTGTTGATTTGAGGACATCAACATCAACATCCTTTGAAAGCGTGATTTTTACATTTGAGTCCTTGTGAGAGGGGATAGCAAGCTCAACACCGTCAAGCTCTTCGAGCGCTTTTTTTACGTGCGCCTCACAGTGTGGGCACATCATTCCCTCAACTAAAAGTGTGATTTCCATATTCTTTTCTTCCTTTTCTATAATGATTTTTTTAGCTCTTTTATATGCGCGCTTTTCGTTAAACAGGTTCAAACGAAGCGCGTTTAATACAACGCAAACGCTTGAAAAGCTCATAGCGAGCGCACCGAACATAGGCGTTAAGGTAAGCGCTCCACCCGAAATATAAATGAATGCGCCGCTTGCAAGCGGAATACCTATCAGGTTGTAAATAAATGCCCAGAACAGGTTTTCCTTAATATTTATAAGCGTTTGACGGCTTAGCTTAACCGCTGTTACTGCACTCGATAGCTTGCTTTTTACAAGCACGATATCGGCGGTATCTATTGCAACGTCCGTGCCTGCGCCAATTGCAATTCCAATGTCGGCAAGCGCAAGCGCGGGAGAGTCGTTTATTCCGTCACCCACCATAATAACCTTGCCGTGCTTTTTCATACGGCTGACAATTTCAGCCTTACCGTCGGGCATAACGCCTGCGATGATTTTGTCAACGCCTACGTCCTTGCCAACCGCCTCGGCGGTTTTTTCGTTGTCACCCGTCAGCATTACCGTGTAAAGACCCATTTGCTTCAGCTTGGAAATTGCTTCATCACTATCGTCCTTGATTTTGTCGCGAACGGCAATTATACCGAGGGGAGTGTCGTTTTTTGTGAAAAACAGCGGCGTTTTTCCCTCGTGTGAAAGTGCGTTGAAATGCTCGTTTAGCTCGGGCAAATCACCTAAAAGCTCCTTGGTGTATTTGTAGCTTGCGCCATAAACGCGCTCGCCGTTGATTTTTGCGCTGACTCCTGCGCCGCTCATTGTTTTTAGCTCTTCTAAATCAAACGTGACAACTCCGTTTTCCTCGCAGTAGCGGTTTACCGCACCCGCCAAGGGATGCTCGCTCATTTTTTCAAGCGTATAGGCGTATTTGAGCAGCTCGTTTTTGTCTCTACCGATAGGAATAATGTCGGTAATCTCGGGCTTGCCCTCGGTAATTGTGCCTGTTTTGTCAAGTAATATAATATCGCATTTGCCGAGCAGCTCAAGCTTTGCGGCATCCTTAAATAAAATTCCCTTTTTTGCACCTATGCCGCTGCCAACCATAATTGCAACAGGGGTGGCAAGACCGAGCGCACACGGGCAGCTGATAACAAGCACCGATATTCCGCGCTCAAGCGCGTAGCCGAGCTCTGCACCGCAAAGCAGCCAAATCACCGTGGCTATAACGGCTATTAAAATAACGACAGGAACGAAAAATCCCGACACTGTGTCGGCTATTTTTGCAATCGGTGCCTTTGTGGCAACCGCATCCGACACTGTTTTTATTATTTTTCCAAGGGCAGTACCCTCACCAACCGTAGTGGCTTTTGCAACGACGTAGCCTGAGGTATTAACGGTTGATGCGTAGATTTTTTCTCCCACGCCCTTGTCAGAGGGGATGCTCTCGCCCGTGAGTGACGACTCGTCAAATGCGCCCTCACCCTCGATAATTTCGCCGTCAACAGGGACGGCGGCGCCCGCCTTGACAACAAAAATATCTCCAACCTTGATTTCTTGATACGGGACAACCCTTTCCTCACCGTTTGTGAGCAAAATTGCTTGGCTTGGCTGAAGCTTGATAAGATTTTTAAGCGCGTTTGTGGTTTTTCGCTTGGAAAAAGCTTCAAGCGTTTTGCCAACGGTGATAAGCACCAAAATCATACCCGCGGACTCAAAATATAGCCCCTTTTCGTGGAAAACCGTGTGCAAATAATCCTTGTTTTCAAAATTTATGCACATCAAAATGAATAACACAACGCTGTAAATATATGAAATTCCCGAGCCGAGTGCAACTAACGTGTCCATATTTGGTGAACGCTTGATTACACCCTTTACTCCGTTTTTGAAGAATTTTGAATTTACAACCAAAAGCACGCTTGAAAAAACGAGCTGAAGCGTGGCAAGTAAGATGTATTTATCCTTGATAAATGCGGGCAAAATATTAAAATGTGCGCCCATTGAAAAAATCATAAGCGGGATTAAAAAGCAAACCGAGATTATCAGCCGCTTTCTTAATTTCGGCGTTTCCGTATCCTTAAAAAGCGAGGTGGAAATATCGTCGTTTTCTCCCTGCAAGCTTGCGCCGTAGCCCGCCGCCTCGACTGCTTTTATAACCGCTTGCGAATCAATATCTCCCTCGACAAGCATTGAATTTGTGAGTAGGCTGACAGAGCAGGAGGTAACGCCGTCAAGGGACGAAACCGCTTTTTCTACGCGTGATGAGCAAGCGGCACAGCTCATTCCCGTTACGTTATATTTTCCCATAATAGCCCTCCCTTACTTTTTCAATATTATACATTTTTTATGCGAATTTGTCAATAGCGACAAGCGTGCCCGAAAAACTAAAACCCTTCCTTATAATTATAATTCCCCAACTGAAATTTCATAAGCGGTCGTAAAATTTGCAGGTTATCAAAAGACAGAAGTGTTTATTCAACTTGAAATGACATTGCAGTTGTGTTAGAATATAGTTGTAAAGACGATGGCGTCTTAAAAGGAGGACTTATGAAAGTTGTAATAATAGGCGGGGTTGCAGGCGGAGCAACTGCCGCGGCACGAATAAGAAGATTGGACGAAAATGCACAGATCATCATTTTTGAGCGTTCGGGTTATATTTCATACGCAAACTGCGGCTTGCCGTATTATATCGGCGGCGTGATTGAAGATGAGGCGGACTTGACGCTTCAAACGCCCGAGGGCTTTTATCGACGCTTTAGAATCAAAGCCAAGGTAAACCACGAGGTAACCGATATTGATGCAAAAAACAAAACCGTTTCCGTGATCGATTTGAAAACGGGAACGCGCTTCACGGAAAGCTACGATAAGCTTATTTTATCCCCAGGTGCGAAGCCCCTTTTGCCCGATTTCTATACCGAAAACGAAAGAACCTTCACACTTAGAACAGTAGAGGATACGCTGAAAATCCGTGCTTTTGTCGAGCAAAATCAGCCTAAGACATCAGTTATTATCGGCGGTGGATTTATCGGTCTTGAAATGGCGGAAAACCTTGTCGAGCTTGGAATAAAAACAACAATAGTTCAGCGCGGAAATCATCTTTTGCCAACGGTTGACTGCGATATATCATCGTTCATCCACGCAAGCTTTCGTTACCGCGGAGTACAGCTACTACTGAATAGCAGTGCTGAAAAAATGAGCATTGTGGGTGACAAGGTCTTGCTTGAGCTTGACAACGGAGCAGAAATCAGCGCGGATATGGTCGTGCTTGCGGTTGGTGTTACTCCCGAAAACACTCTTGCGAAAAAGGCGGGCTTGGAGCTTGGCTTAAAGGGTGCTATCAAGGTGAACGGTAAAATGGAAACCTCCGTCCCCGATATCTACGCGGTGGGAGATGCCGTACAGGTAAAGCATTTTGTCACAGAGCAGGATGCAGTAATTTCCTTGGCAGGACCCGCAAACAAGCAGGGACGTGTCGCTGCTGACAATATTTGCGGGCTTGAAAGTGAATATAATGGCTCACAGGGCTCGTCAATAATAAAGCTCTTTGATATGACTGTGGCGACTACGGGGATTAATGAACAACAAGCAAAATCAAACGGCTACAAATACGAAAAGGTTATTTTAACGCAAAATTCGCACGCAGGATATTACCCTGGCGCGAGGGCAATGACTCTTAAGCTGCTTTTTGAAAAGGAAAGCTTTAAGATTTTAGGCGCACAAATTGTCGGCTATGACGGAGTTGATAAGCGCATCGACGTTATTGCAACATCTATCCGCGCAGGCTTAAGATCTTACGAGCTTAAGGATTTGGACTTGGCGTACGCACCACCGTATTCCTCGGCAAAGGACCCCGTGAATATGGCAGGTTTTGTTTCGGAAAACATCAAAAACGGTGTGGTAAAGCAGTTTTATTATGAAGATATTTCCGCCTTGCGTGAAAGAGGGGACGTGATTTTACTTGACACTCGCACTCCCTTTGAATATATGCGCGGCCGTGCCGACAGCTTTATCAATATTCCGCTTGACGATTTGAGGGAGCGCATAGGCGAACTTGATAAAACCAAAAAGATTTACGTGATGTGCCAAAGCGGACTCCGTAGCTATTTGGCAACACGGATTTTAATGCAAAACGGCTTTGATGCTTACAATTTTGCAGGTGGCTTTAGATTATATAGCAGTATTAAAAACGAGGAATTGCTATCTGACAGCTGCTACTCCTGCGGTATGGAAAAAACAGATAAATAAGAATTTGACGAGTTTAGCAGATGTATTTGGGCAAATTCAAAAAATCCAAAAAATTTTCAAAAACCTCCAACGAAACGTCGATTTTGTGTGTATATGTATCAGAGGGCGATCCGAAGTGCCGCGGAGAACACCTCGATAACATATACAAAACAAATTTCAGGAGGTATTGAAAATGAAATTTACAAAAATTATTAGTTTGTTACTCGTAGCGGTTCTCGGAATCGGCGCACTTGCTTCCTGTGCAAGCGGTGATGACGGCAATACCGCCGCACTTGACAAGGAAGCGCTGACCTACGTCAGCCTTCGCATCAACCCCGAAATCGAATTGCTTGCCGATGAGGATGGCAAGGTTGTGGCGGCAAACGCTGTCAATGAGGACGGTGAGGTCGTTCTCGCAACCATCGACCTCGAAGGCAAGAGCATTGAGGCAGCAGGCGCGATCTTTACCGAAACCGCCAATGACCTCGGCTACTTTACTCCCGACGGAGAAAAGGATACCGTATATATTGACGTAGAAAGCACCATCAACGGTGAGGATTCCGAGCTTGAGGAAAAGCTGAACAAGAGCATCCGTGATTACTTCAACAACAAGGGTATCAATGGTAAGATCGCTCCCGAAACGCTTGATAAGTATGCAGACAAGGCTGCTGAATGGGGCATCTCCGCAGGACACGTAAAGCTCGTTATGCGTGTTCTTGACGCTCATCCCGAGCTGACCGACACTGAGGTTCTTGAGCTTGGCGTTAAAGGATGGATGAAATTGCTCAAGGGCAACAAGGGCGAGGAAAAGATCGCCGCAGGTCTGAAAGCTGATTACCGCACCGACGTTGAAGCATTGAAGGGCGAGTACGCAAGACTCTTCGAGCTTCGCGCTGAAATTGAGGCGCTTGAAGCACAGCTTGAAGGTGAGCTGACCGATGAGGAAAAATCTGCAATCGAGGCACAGATTGCAGAAAAGGAAGCAGAGCTGAAGCCTATTAACGATGAATACAAGGCAAAAGCCAGTGAACTGAAGGATGCTTACAAGGAGTCCTCCAAGGAGGCACGCAAGGAGTACCGTGCAGAGGCTGAAAGACGTCAGAACGAGAACAAGGGTAAGCAGCCCAAGACAGAGGATGTTACCGAGTAACCCCAAATTCTAACAAAGGAGAATATCGGATAAGCCCGACGGGTATTAAAAATGGCAATTATCATCGAAAAGGAAAAATACAAAGTAGATGAATATTTGACTCAGATAAGGCAGGGCGATAGCTCTGCCTTAGACCCGTTGTACGAGGAAACGGCAAAACAGCTTTACTCTTTGTGTTATACATACATGCACAATCACCACGACAGTGAGGATGCGCTATCCGAAACCTATCTGACGGTGGTTCGCAATATAGAAAAATACCGAGGCGAAAACGGCTTTAATTGGCTTTATACCATAGCAAAGAACATTTGCCTCAATATGCTGCGGAAGAACTCTCGCATTGTTTCGGTTGATTATGACGATGAGGAAACCGTCAATACTCTCGGACTCGGTGAGGAAAATGCACCGCAAATATACGACGAAAGCGGAATTATCGCTCTTTCGGAAAAGGTGCTGAATGAAAATGAATTCCGAATCGTGATATTACACGCTGTAAACGATGTGAAATTCAAGGATATTGCCAAGATCGTGGGAGGGCTTGAAAGCACGGTACGATGGCAATACAACAACGCAATCAAGAAAGTAAAAAACGCTTACGAAAGGAGGGGATCGAGTTGACGGATAAGGATTTTGAAAAACTATTTAAACAAAGTGAGGAAATAACACCTCGTGCCGATTTGAAAAACAAAATTCTTGCTAAGGCAAAGCAAGAGATGGAAGCCATAGCTATCCAAAAAGAAAAGAGATCTCCTCGTTTATCCCCCTTTGCAAAAAGACTTATGCCGATTGCGGCATGCTTTGTGTTCGTATTTATACTGATTGGAGGTATGCTCGGTCTGGGTAACGAGAATTATCAGACCGTATATATAGACATTAACCCATCGGTTGCGCTTAACGTGAACCGCTTTGGCAAGGTAAGCAGCGTAGAATATCTTAACGAGGACGCCGAGAAAGCACTGAACGGCATCAAGCTCAAGGGCTTATCCGCCGAGGATGCACTCGAAAAAATGATAACCGCATATGGTGAGAACGGCTATTTTGATAGTAATGCGGAAATATATATCAGCGCAGTATCCGAGAAAAACAAAAATGCCGACAAGCTTCTTGCAAAACTCTCCGAGCGTGCCGAGAAGATCAAGGGCAATAGAAATTACTCGGTAAATACGACCAAACTGACCGCCGAGGATAGAGCCGAAGCCGATGAATACGGCATCTCCCCCGGCAAGTACCGTATAATCTCCGAGATTACCGAGAAGCATCCAAGCTATGCAGTCGAGGATTTGAAGGATAAGTCTATGGCAGAACTGAAGGATATGCTGACAAACGGTATAGGTAAAGATAACGGAAAAGAAAGAAAATAACACGCGAAGGGCTGACGGAAACAAACCGCCATCCCTCAAAATTTGCGTCGCAACAAGCAAAGAAAATAACCGCTGGGGAATCTCACGAAACCTCAGCGGCGTTTTTACGTTTATCTGACTACCGAAGAATGACTATAGATATAGAATTCCTCTTGGCTCGGCATCCACTTCTTTTCCTTATGTGGAAAAGTTGCGTCGAATGCTTCGACCGCAGAGATGTCCTCACAGCAGTCGGCGGCGGTAGATGGAATGTACATCCACTTTCTGCCGTCAAGCGCGTTCGGCACAAGCTCACAAACGAGAAGTGCCGTAGGGAAATTGCCGTCTACAACAAAGCTGACGTTCTTCTTTTTGCAACTTACGAAACCACGGCTGACGTAGTTGCCCGGATTTCCGAAATTGATGTTTACATCATAGCCCATCTTACGTGCTACCTCAAAGGAATACTCAATCAGCATTTTGCCGAGCTTCTGCCTTTGATATTCGGGAGCAACGCAAAGCGGCCCGAAGGAAAGTATCTCCTTTTGCTCTCCGTTCTCGTCCTCAAGCCAAGCCTTCGTGTACATAATGTTTCCAACAATCTTGCCATCAAGCTCAAGCACGAACGCAAGCTCGGGGATGAAATCAGGATGCGAACGCATCGTATGGACAAAATAATGTTCGTCCGCGCCCGGCTTGTAGACGTTCCAAAACGCCTCGCGAGTAAGCTCTTCTACTGCTCTGTAATCTTTTTCTGTTTCTAAACGTATCGTCAAATTGTTCATTGTTAAATCCTTTCATAAATTGTTGACGTTCAAAATACGAGAGGATTGCCGAGAATGTATTTGCAAACCTCTCGTTTACAGTACAATCTCCAAAAGGTTGGTGTTTTTCAAAAAGCACACTCCGATAAAAATATTCAAGCCGAGGATTGTAGATATATTATAGCATAAAAATGTGAATATT
>JAGALA010000050.1 GCA_017625935.1 Clostridia bacterium | reverse complement strand
TACGGTAGAGCAAAAATCGGCGATAATAAACCACAATAACGAAGAAAAGCGGAGCTTTTCAACCTTATTTTTCAAACGATACCGTATATAGGTAGTTTTTCTCTTTTTGTGGTTTATGGTTGTGCCTTAATGTGTCACCCTTCGTTGAATTCTGCGTTTGGAGAATTATTCCTCGTCGATTATCTCAGCCGCTTCGTCGTAGGAAAGGGTGCCGACGGTTTTTAGGCGTTGATTTATCTTATTTGTCCTTGTGCTGACAAGGGATTCAAGGTCCTCGTCCGCCTTTCTTAAATGCTCGCGCGTTTTTGAAAGAACCTGGGCAAACTTGCCAAACTCGGTTTTAACCGCCTCAAGCAGCTTGAAAACGTCCGCGCTCTTTTTCTGAATTGCAAGGGAATTAAAGCCCTGCTTTAGCGCATTAAGAAGCGCGCAAAGCGTTGTCGGTCCTGCCATATTTATCTTATATTCGCGTTGACATTCCTCAAAAAGCCCCGACTCGACAACCTCTAAATAAAGTCCCTCGATAGGCAAGAACATAACCCCGAAATCCGTTGTGTCAGGCACGCTGATATACTTGTCGGCAATTGATTTTGCGTAGGTTTTTATCTTAGCGCGCAGCTCCTTGCGTGCTGTATCAAGCATTACTTTGTCGCCTGCGTCGATAGCGTCCTTAATCTTATAATAGGTTTCAAGCGGGAACTTCGAGTCAATGGGTAGGTAAACAAAATCGTTCTCGCCCGATGGCATTTTTATTGCAAATTCAACGGGATCGCGTGAGCCCGCCTTGGTAACAAAGTTCGTTTCGTATTGCTCCTTTGTTAAAATTTCGCCGATAATGCCGCCGAGGATAACCTCACCGACAATACCCTTTGTTTTGACGTTTGTAAGCACGTTTTTGAGTGAGCCGACATCCGTTGCAATACCCTTAATCTCGCCGATTGCCTTGTTGACGTTGCCGATTTGCGAAACCACGTTTTCAAACGATTCCTTCAAACGCTCGTCAATAGTTTTTTGTAGCTTTTCGTCAACCACCTTTTGAATTGACTCAAGCTTTTCGCTGTTCTCGCGGCGCAGATCAAGTAGCGCCTTGCCGACGTTTTTGTCAATATCGTTGTATTTTTCAAGCATCGTGCGTGAAAACTCATCAAAGCGCTTATTGAGGTTTTCGATTGCCTTTTCGTTTTCCTCACGCGTGCCCTTGTTCATTTTTTCTATGGCACTGTTGAGCTTTTCGATCATATCGACGTAATTTTTTGAGTTTTGCTCGTTCAGCTTGCTCATCTCGGAATAAAGCTTTTCAATTTTATCACCGATAGCCTTGGCGTTGTATTCATTCGATTTTTCAACCTGCTCGATTTTTAGGTCAAGCACGTTTTTTAAGGACCCTGTGTCTGTTTTAGATGGATTTGAGCTGCTTTTGCGCGCAAGAATAATTCCTAAAACCGATGCAACAAGTGCGCAGGCGGAAATTACCAAAACCAAGGAAAGCAGCGCGATAATTATGATATTGTACATATGACCCTCCGTTTACCCGTTTTTTATTAGTATAACATTTTGTATATTCCTTTTGCAAGGGCGAAACATCAAAAACAAGGAATAAAATTATTGAAATTTCGAGGAAATTATGTTATGATAAAGAGGAAGGAATGCCTTCAATACAGATTAAGGAGAAAATTATGAACGAAAAGGTACGTCAGCTGTTAAATCAGCAAATAAACAAGGAGTTTTACTCAGCATATCTCTATCTTGATTTTTCAAACTATTTTGAGGATGCAGGGCTTGACGGCTTTGCAAATTGGTACAAAATTCAAGCACAGGAGGAGCGCGACCACGCAATGCTCTTCTATCAGTATCTCCAAAACGAGAACCAAAAGGTTACCCTTGAAGCAATTGACAAGCCAAGCAAGGAAATTACCTGCCATATGGACGTTTTGAAGGCAGGGCTTGAGCATGAGGAGTACGTAACCTCACTTATTAACGATATTTATGCTGCAGCATACGAGGTGCGCGATTTCCGCACAATGCAGTTCCTTGACTGGTTTGTGAAGGAGCAGGGCGAGGAGGAAACAAACGCCAATGACCTCATTACCAAAATGGAGCTTTTCGGCTCCGACCCCAAGAGCCTCTATATGCTCAACCAGGAGCTTGGTGCAAGGATTTATTCCGCACCGTCACTTGTTCTTTAATAAAAGTAAAGGAGGGTGCCTTAATGTGTCACCCTCTTATCTTTAATATTGAAATAAGACAAGGCTTTTAAGAACGATATTTGAGGTGCGATATGGAGTACAGAAAATTACCACGCGGAAATGATAACGAAAAATTCAGCGTGCTTGGTCTTGGCATGGGCGGCATTGGAAAAACTCCACCCGATGAGATTGAAGCAATTATAAAGAAGGCAATAGACAACGGCATCAACTTTTTTGACCTTTGCACGGCAGGCGCTTCATATGCACCTATCGGCAGAGCCATTCGCGATTGTCGCGATAAGGTCTTTTTGCAGGTGCATTTTGGCGCGGTGTATGACGAAAACGGCGAGTACGGCTGGTGCCGCGATTTCGACACCATAAAAAAGGCGTTTCTTTGGGAGCTTCGTGAGCTCGGCACGGATTACGTTGATTTCGGCTTCCTTCACTGCGTTGACGATGACGAGGATTTTGACAAGCTGTGCGAAATCGGCGTTTTTGACTACATAAAGGAGCTAAAAGACAAGGGAATAGTCCGCCATATCGGCTTTTCCTCACATACGCCGAGTGTATCAAACCGCATTATTGATACAGGGCTTGTAGATATGATGATGTTTTCAATAAACCCCGCATACGATTTTGAAAAGGGTGACGAGTACGGCATCGGCTCGGTGAATGAGCGCTTTGAGCTATTCCGTCGTTGTGTGCGCGAGGGCATTGGCATCTCGGTTATGAAGCCGTTTTTCGCGGGTCAGCTCCTAAGTGCGGAGCAATCTCCGTTCGGTGTCGCGCTTACGCACAACCAATGCTTGCAATACGCAATTGACCGCCCGGGCGTTTTGTGCGCAGTCCCTGGGGTTCAAACAATGGCACACCTTGACACACTTCTAAAATTCTTAACCGCCACCGACGAGGAAAGGGACTATTCGATTATCGGCACCTTTACTGCCGACACGATAAAGGGTACGTGCGTTTACTGTAACCACTGTCAGCCCTGTCCTGCGGGAATTGACATCGGGCTTGTCAATAAATATTACGACCTTGCATTAGCAGGCGACGAAATTGCCGCAAACCACTATACCAAGCTCTCGGTGAATGCCGACTCCTGCTTGCATTGCGGTCACTGTGAAAGCCGCTGCCCCTTCTCGGTAAAGCAGGAAGAAAGAATGAGTGAAATTGCGGACTATTTCAATAAATAAAAACGAAACGGTGCATCCGAAAAAGATACACCGTTTTTATTTATTTCAAAATTATACGCTTTGGCGCGCGCCATACGGTAATTTCGGATGAAAGGAATTCACCCTTGGAAATTCCGTCAAGGTCAGAAAGAGAGTTGATTTCCTTCCCGCCCATACCAACTATGACGTCACAGGGCAGAATACCCTTTGCCGATGCGCCCGCAAATTGGTCAACGTCGCAAACGAGCACGCCGTTGTGTCCTGCCGTTGCAAACACCGTCATTTCACCGTCGGTTTCAATGTTTTTAAGCTTCATATCAAACAGCGAAATAATATTTGACTTGCTCTTTTTTTGGCTTTGGTTGATTTTCGGCAAAACAGGAGTCTTTGCCAGCTTTTTAAGCGGCTCGTATCTTACGCCAAACTCGCGTGGAAAATCTTCAAACCCGCTAATTTTTGGAGAAATTAGCGTGTAATCACCGTGCCGTGCATCCTTAAAAACGCATTTCGTTTTTACGGAATTTTTGTCCATACCCGTGATTTTCTCAAGCTCGGGAGCTTTTTTTATACCCTTGGTATTCTTCGAATGTAACACGTTGAAATCAATGAGCTTTCCATAGCCGTGCTCCATCAAAATCGGCTGATATTCCGTGAAAATAATGTTGTTTTCAACCACGTCCCCGCAGTTTTCATACCAAACGTGCAAATGCACGGAGTTGTTTACCGTTATGTTGTTATGTACGTGTCTGCCAAAGCCCTCACGCAGCTTGATGCCGCCGTTTAAGCATAGGTTATTGTAAATTTCATAATTTGACGAGCCGTCGTCAAGGTCAATGTCCCAGCCCCTGTCACAGCGGAAGCGGCTGTTTCTTATAACCGTTTTGCCAATACAGTCAAGATAGGCATATTTGTAAATCTCACTCTCGTCAAGGTCGTAAAGATGCCAATATCTGTCTCTGCCCCAGGAGTTGAAGCTGCCGTGGTCACCCGTTTCCTTAACCGTGTCAAAAACGTCACATCCATCGATTATATGACCGCCAAACGTACCCTCTGAAATGTTTATTCCCGCACGGGACGCGTCGTAAATGCTCGTGTTAATAACACTAATGCCGTAGGACATCGAAATTTCCACGCCCGTCGCCTGCTTTTCGGTCATACCAACGCGCTCAATCAAGCAATCTTCAACGGTACAGCATTTCGGGTATTCATTGCTTTTTGGTCCTCTTTTTTTGTCAATTTCAAGAAAGCTTTGGCTCTTTGTTGCCTCAAACAGTGGGCTTCTTACCGCGCTTGGCTTGCCGACAAAGCAAACACCGCTTGCGCCAAGATCCTTAAAATGGCATTTTGAAACCGTGATATTTTTGTTCTTGCCGTCAACGAAAACGCCGTTTGTGCCAATATCGAAAAGTGAGCATTTGGAAATAGAGCAGTCGCTTGAATTTGTAAAGTAAATCGCACCGCCCCTATATATTGTCCAGTCGCTTCTTAAAAGCGGCTCACTTGTTTTCATAAAGGTTCTTTTCGCGCGCCTAAATTTGATATTTTCCAAGCTTACGTTTTTGCAGCTCTTGAACACGAAAAAGCTTGAATTTACGCAAATTTCAGCATCATCTAAGTTGTGTCCGTCCTTGGGGATTACGTAAACGCGTCCGTTTTCCTTGTCAAAATACCACTCTCCCGGTTCTGTCATCTCCTCGCGCACGTTTTCAATGTACTTAAAATCGGAGTGCATACCCATTTGTCTGTTATTCTGCCAGCCGCCAATGTAGCTAAGGTTTCCGTTTTCGTCCTTTCCCGTCACCTCGTAGGAGAAGCCGCCCCAATTGTGCAGGTGCATTGCGTGAATATACGCGCCCTTTGGGTTTTTCCACCCGTCTGCCTTAGCTTTCGACAAAACGTCTCTTGAAAAGCCGCCGAAAATCTTTATATTGGGATTATATTTGGGGAAGCGCGCCATTTGATATTTTTCACCGTTAATGTAAAGCGCATCGGCTTCGTACTTCGTGCTCGCGGAAAAAACTCCGTCCCCCTCATCTACCCAGCCGTCAATTTTAACCGAGCCCTCTATAACGGTGCTTTTCTCACCGTGAATAGCGATGTTTTCACCCTTAACCAAAATCGCCGAGGTTAAATTGTAAATACCGTTTTTTAATGAAATGACCGTTTTTTCGCCTTCCTTATGGCAGGTAAAGCCCACGCCCGTCTTACTCTTAATAAGTGACGAAAGCTTGGCATTTGAAAGCTTTTTTAAGCAATTTTGGCGCTCCTTTGCCTCGATTTTATTTTCAAACACCTCAAAATAGCAAAGACCAAGCGGCAGCTTTTTGTAAAGCAGCTCAGAGCATACGCCAAAGCCGTATTTTCCCTCGTTTTTTGTCAAATAGGTATAAAACATAATCCACCTCAAAAGCGTTTTTCTTCATTATACCGCTAAAGCTGACTAAAATCAATTATAAAAATCAAATAATATTTGATTTTCCATATGTTTCGTGATACAATGAAATAAAATATAGCGCGGTATAGTATAAAGGAGAGAGCAGCTATGAACAAAAGAGCTTTAAGAGATAAAATACTCGGGTGCTTTAACGGCAAAAACGTAGGCGGCACGCTTGGCGCACCGCTTGAAGGAAAGAACGGATTTTTCGATATTGAATATTTTATTCAACCGAATATTGAAAATAATCCAATGCCAAATGACGACCTTGATTTGCAAATTTCCTCGTTGAATGCCGTAAGAAGATTCGGAAGATGCGTAAATTCGGAAATCTTAGCAGAGTATTATAATATTTTTGTCAACCCCAGCTGGGCGGAATACGGCGTCGGTAAATCAAATTTAAGGCGCGGCATCCCAACACCGATATCGGGCTATCACGCCAATACCTACAAGGATAGCTGCGGTTCGTTTATTCGCAGTGAAATTTGGGCGTGCCTTTGCCCCGCTCATCCCGAGCTTGCAACACGCTACGCATACTTTGATTCTTCAATAGACCACGCAGATGAGGGCACGTATGGCGAGGTCTTTTGGGCGGCAGTGCAAAGCGCGGCTTTCTGCGAGAGCAATATAAAAAAGCTCATTGATATAGGTCTTAGCTATATACCCGACACAAGCGCACTTTACACGGGAATTTCGCTTGTTGTTGACTGTTACGAAAGCGGAAAAACGTACGAGGAAGCAAGGGACACGGTTTTTAGGGAGGTGCCGGGTGCTTTTTCATACCAGCACACAAAATTAAAGGATATTTCTCTTACGGAGTACACCCCTGCCAAGGCAGGCTTTGATGCTCCGCAAAATATAGCAATTGCCATTTTGGGACTCCTTTACGGAGAGGGCGATTTTGGCAAGAGCATGCTACTTGCTGTTAATTGTGGCGAGGATGCCGATTGCTCCGCGGGAAGCTTAGCGGCAACGCTTGGCATTATTCTTGGAAACTCGTCTCTGCCCGAAAAATGGATAAAGCCGATTAATGACGTGATTATCACAGCGTCACTTAATACCTTGGATTTCGGTATGACAATGAACACTCCGTTTTTCTTGCCTCACTCCACACAGGAATTAGCGGATGAAATCATTCGCTGTATTCCAAAAATGATTAATATTGATGCGTACGATATAACGGATGATGGCTTAGAGGTATTCCCGGTTGACGATTTTTATTGCAAGGATACCGACGAGGTTTATTATAAGGGCGCATTCGGTAACAGAGGACGCGAAAGCTTTAACACAACGGAGCTTTTGAGCCTGCCTCATTATTCAATTTTCAAGGAGTTTTCTCTTTTTAAGATGCAAGCAATTTATGAAAATGATTTCTTCTTTGAAAATGGGAAGGAAACCTCTGTCAAGCTGAAAATTTTCGACAACGGAGAAGCCAAAATTCAGCATTGGCTCACCATCCGCGCATATACGTCAGGCGGAGTAGAGGTGAAGGAAAAGGCTTGCACCGTGCCGCTTAGTAACTGTAACGGTGACGTAACAGAGAAAACCTTCCACATTCTCCCAACGCACGTTGAGGGTGAAAAATTCGACGTTATTTTCGATATATCAATGGAAGGCCACGCAAGCATGAATTTGTTAAAAGTAAGCTTTTTTGCAAAATAAAAAATGCTTTTGATTTGAGTGCTTGGATGTCAAATATAATAAAATACTGTATTCACACAACTCTTATAACGTAGTATAGAAGTAATTTTATATGAAATAAATAGTAAATAACCCTATTGAAAATACTGAATTTGTATGTTATAAGCAATTGAGCTCAATTAAAATGAGTAAAACAAAAATGGAGGCACGATATGAACGCATACGATTTTAAGGTTAAGAAAATGGACGGCAGTGAGATTTCTCTTTCCGAGTACAAGGGCAAGGTGCTTTTAATTGTCAACACCGCGACAGGGTGCGGATTTACTTCGCAATATGAAGAGCTTCAAGGGTTATATAAGGAATTTTCTCCTCTTGGCTTTGAAATTTTGGATTTCCCGTGCAATCAGTTTGGAGAGCAAGCCCCAGGCAGTGACGAGGAAATTCACTCCTTCTGCACGGGTCGCTTTGGCATTACCTTCCCACAGCTTGCGAAGGTTGACGTGAATGGCGAAAATGCAATTCCTCTTTACAAGTGGCTTACCGAAAATACAAGATTTGAGGGCTTTGGTAAATCGCCAATGGCGCTTATTCTTTCGGGTGTTGTTAAAAAGAACGATAAGGAATATAAGAAAAACGGTAATGTTAAATGGAATTTTACTAAATTCTTGATTGACAGAAGCGGAGAGATAGTAGCGCGCTTTGAGCCGACCGATATGAAGAAATTAAAGAAAGCAATTGAGAAATGCCTTTGATGCGATACAAATATAAGACGGAGAATACCTACTCGAGACTATCTCATTTGATATAAACGGAAACATGCTTTCCGTTATATGATGCCGCAAGAGAGGCAGTTAAAGGATACCGTCCTTATCTTGACGAGCTGGACCTAACATATACCCAATATATTACAATGATGGTAATGTAGGAAAATATAGAAATTACCGTAAAAGCTCTTGGCGAAAAGCTTTATTTAGACTCAGGTACAATGACACCTGTTTTGAAAAGCCTTGAGGCAAAGGGCTACGCTGTTCGTAAAAGAAGCACCGCCGACGAGCGCTCCGTTAGTGTATTTTTGACCGAAAGCGGCGAGGCACTCAAGGAGCAAGCCGTAGAAATTCCCGCCAAGGCTGCAGGCTGCGTTGGACTAAAGCCTGAGGAAGCTATGCAGCTTTATAGCTTGCTATATAAGGTGCTGAGGGCAGGGGAGTAATAAACGGATAATGCTAAAAATAAAAGGGGGGCTACCGCATTGGCGACAGCCCCCTTTAGGAGATAGAGAAATGAGTGCTGACCCAATCAATTTCAGATTGTAAGCGAGGGACTTTAATATTATGGAAGATATTTTAATTAAGATACTTGTATGCTTTATAGCAGGCGCGGGCGCAGGTATAGGAACGGGCTTTGCGGGCATGAGCGCCGCGGCGGTGATAGGACCCATGCTCATAACATTTTTGGGCGTACCTGCTTACGATGCGGTTGGTATAGGACTGATAAGCGATGTTTTGGCAAGCCTTGTCAGTGCGTACACCTACAAAAAAAGCGGAAACTTAGATATAAAAAACAGCCTGCCGTTGCTTATCAGCGTGCTTGTTGTAACGACGGTTGGCAGCTTCGTGGCAAGCTTCTTGCCCGAGCAAGCGATGAGCGGTACTATGCAGATTGCGCTCATTATCATTGGCTTGCGCTTCCTATTAAAGCCCGTTACCAAAACGAAGGAGCAACTGGAAAAAAGCTCTCCAAAAAGCCGATTGATTAAGGCGATTGTTGGCGGCACCTTCGTTGGCTTTATTTGCGGATTTGCAGGCGCAGGCGGAGGAATGCTGCTGCTGCTCGTTCTCACCTCCTTCCTTGGCTATCCTATGCATTTGGCGGTTGGCACAAGCGTGTTCATTATGGCATTTACAGCTCTTACGGGAGGAGTCAGCCATTTTGTTATCGGAGGACTTCCGGACATTTTATGCCTTGTGCTATGCGTGATATTCACACTGCTTTGGGCGAGAATTGCCGCAAAAATAGCAAACAAAGCAAAGGCAAAAACCTTAAATCGCGTGGTTGGCATCGTCATGATCGCAACGAGCGTTGTTATCTTGGCGGTGAATTATCTCTGAAAGTTTATATAAGAAAGCACTTTCAAATATAAAAAGGGACTGACACATTAAGGCACAATCTTAAACGAGAACCCCAAACCTCATACTTCGGTTTGAGGCCCCCTAAAACCACAAATAATTCAAAACAATAGTAAATCTGTAATCGATTGAAAAATAAGGTTGAAAAACTCCGTTTTTCTCCATGGAGTGGTTTATTATCTGGTGGCTACGCCTTAAGAAATCAAAGATTTCTTCGCAAGGACGCTGACAAAACACAGATCGCATCGTGATGCGACAGAAAAGGCTGTGCCTTTTCACAAGCCGTTTCGGCTTGTGTTCTGAAGTTTTGTTAAAAGAGCTATGGCACGGAAACATCATTCCGCAAGAGGACAGCAGAAACAACTCAAAGGAGATGAAGCAGCCATCTTCAAATACGCCTTCCGCCTCGGAGCAAGGCTCACGATGGAGGTTCAAACAGACGAAGAATAACAACAAAACAGCAAATCAGGCATCGGTGAAATATCCGATGCCATCTTGTTTGGCGCATATCAAGGTGAAAGAAAAGAAACGCCTTGAATTATTCACAGTTTTGTGATATAATAGAATAAATATGTAAGCAGTGCAATGAGAGGAGGACCTGTATATGAATATTCTACATATGAAATACGCGGTCGAGGTTGCAAGACTTGGATCGCTGAATAAAGCAGCGGAAACGCTTATGATCGCACAACCGAATATCAGCCGATCT
>JAGALA010000049.1 GCA_017625935.1 Clostridia bacterium | reverse complement strand
CAAAGAGAATTTGCACGTCTTAACGTCACATATACTGTAATGAGCAAGAGATATTTAAGATACCTTGTTGAAAACAATATGGTTGACGGCTGGGACGACCCGAGAATGCCGACGCTTTGCGGACTTCGCCGCCGTGGCTACACCCCTGCATCAATTATCGACTTTGTCAGCCGTGCAGGCGTTGCAAAGGCATACAGCATCGTAGATATCGAGCTTTTGGAGCATTGTATTAGAGAAGAGCTTAATATGACCGCACAGAGAAGAATTTGCGTGGCTAATCCAATTAAGCTCGTTATCACCAACTATGATGAAAACAAGGTTGAATATTTCCCTGTTTCCAACAATCCCAACGACCCCGAGTCAGGCACAAGAAATCTTGCGTTCACACGCGAAATTTATATTGATAAGAGTGACTTTGAGGAGGTTCCACCGCCAAAGTTCTTCCGCTTGAAGCCCGACGGCGAGGTTCGCCTAATGGGTGCATACATCGTTAAGTGCAACGAAATTGTCAAGGATGAAAACGGTGAAATCGTTGAAATCAGATGTACAGCCGACATTGAAACAGGCAACGGTATGCCGACTGACGGACGTAAAATTAAGGGTACAATTCATTGGCTTAGCAGCGAAAACGCTCAAAAGACAACCCTTATGCTTTACGATAAGCTCTTTACAATTGACAATCTTGGTGATATGCCAGAGGGCAAAACCTACAATGATTATCTTAATCCCGAGTCTCTCCAAAGGGTAGAGGGTGCGCTTGTTGAAAAGTGCCTTGACGATGCAAAGCCGGGCGAGAAGTTCCAATTCGTAAGAAACGGCTACTACTGCAAGGATACAAAATATCCTAACACATATAACCGCATCGTTGGTCTAAAGGACAGCTATCCAAAGAAATAACATTTAAGCGAGTGCTGAGGCACTCGCTTTGTCTATTTTCCCTGATTTTGTAGTTATATTTGCTTTATTTCATTGAAATTAAAAAAGATCTTTGTTATAATAAACTTATCTTGCATTCTAATAGGAGAAAAATGAAGGAAAAATATATACGATTCGCTATATTGCATAATTTGCTTAAAAAATATGCTTAATAATTACTATGGAGAAACTGATGGAAAAAAACAATAGTAGTATAATATATGAAATTAATGTGCAAGAAAATTTAATTAACTTTAATTCCTACATTGAAGAGGCTTTAAACAATGCACAATATGAATTGATTAAGATAGAAGAAACAAAAGAATCAATAAACGAAATAAAACCAAATTGCGATAAGCTCGACTATGCATTGGCGGTTAGTACTGGTACGATTTGTGGAATTTTTGATATTTTTTTGTTGGGAAAGCCCGGTGAAACGCTGATTGGAAATATTACTGACGGTTGGTTCGAAAACAAAACAAAAGATTTTGCTAGATTATGCGGTTGGAATGGTGATGGTGGCAGAGCATCTGCTATAAGGCATCTTGAAAACAAGTTCCAAATTCCATATGACCAGCGAGGTGCGGGTGATGCCGGAAGCTCTATTTTTAACTTAACGCCAACTAATCACCATTTTAAATCGTTGGCTCACAATCCAACTTTGTTAGGATTGTTTTTTTCCATTGTGGATCAATTTGCTAACACGTCACATTTTGTTTCTGGCGGAGATTTAGTATCGTTACAAAATGCCGATAGTACATTTTCGTTGAGAGGTCGAACCTTACCTAGCAAACTGTTTTGTGCATTTTTAAATTGGTTTGGACATTTAATATCTGACATTTCTGGCTCATCTGGTAGTAAGGGTCGTGGAATGGGAATACCGTCCCCGTTGTGGACATGGACAAACAATATAATCGCAATTAAGCGTTCGTTGAACATTCCGGTGGGTCAATTTGATAAGTATATGAATGATATGGCAATAAAACTGTATCAAAACGGATACGACTCAAGATTTCAAACTGCTCAAGCTATTCCGGTTTTTCTTAACGAAATTATTGTTCGTTTGATATATTCGATTAGGAGACTCGTCAAATACTTTTCTACAACTGAGAAGGATGAGCGTTCTTTTAAAACAATGTGGGAAAAATGCGAACCGTTTAACAATTCTAGCATAAAAAGAATGCTTACTGTTGCGCACGCTACTTTTTTTGCAATAGACTCCGCTGATGCTGTAATTAGAAGCTTTATAGCTGGCGGTGGTTATTTTAACCCTGTTGAATTTTTTATGAGACTCAATATAGTTGGTGTTGGAAGGTTTACAATTTCATTGTTTTCCGAGGCGAAACTTGCTGCCAACATAAGCAGAGTTAAAAGGGAAATAAAGATAGCGGAGCGAGAATATTCAATAGTTAATCTCTATATTAAAGGATTGAAAGAATTAGCAATTGTATATGACGACAAAGATTATATTAATCTATACGAAGATATGAATGCAGGAAGATATCAACTTGCGCTTGAAAAATCAGTTAGACTTGCAGAAACAAGAAATGTTTCTGAAGAAAAGATTGTTAGAAATAAAAGCGAAATTGATAAATATTTTTTGGGGAAATAAATATGTTTAATCGTAAACCTTCAATGCTTAAATTAGCTCAAGAAAAAAACGAGCAAACTATAGCTAGAGTCAACTCTAAAATAGGAGATATTGGCAAAGTCGCTTTTGAATTATACAGTGTCTTAGATTCATTGCAGACTATATTTGATAAAATTAGGAACGTGCCAACTGAGAAAAAAGAACAATATTTGTTTATAAAATCACAATCCTCCAAATGGAAGCAACAGGTAGATAATATTGATGTTGACTACAAAAACTCGATTGTAAAAAATGCTGGAGCTGGGGCAGTTGGCGTTGGTGTGGGTGTTGCGGTGGTAACAATGGGACCAACCGCAGCTATGGGTATTGCTACTACGTTTGGAGCTGCATCAACCGGAACAGCTATTTCTACTTTAAGCGGAGCAGCTGCAACAAATGCTGCATTGGCATGGCTTGGCGGTGGTGCGTTGGCTGCAGGTGGTGGCGGAATGGCTGCGGGTAATGCATTTTTAGCATTAGCAGGACCTGTTGGTTGGGCTATTGCCGGTGTTTCGCTTTTAGGAGCTGGATTCTTCCTTTGGAAATCTACACGGGATAAAAAGAGGTTGGAAGATATATATACACTCATTGCAAAGCGAGATACTAAATTTTACGAGATGGCTATAGTTGAAATTAATGAGAGAATTTTGCGTATTAAGAATAGTGTTAAAGAACTTAATGAGGCTGTGAATAATGTTAAAACATTTGGCCTTGATTATAGTTTAATGACATACGAGCAACAATGCATGTTGGGGATATACTTAAATTGCATGGCTTCATCGATTCAGCTACTAGTAATGCCTATTAAAGGATTGCAACCTAAATATGATGAACATGATTTTAATAAATTTATGTTAAACAAGGAATATAGTTTAACATATAAAAATGTAATAATTTACTTAGCCAATTTGTTATATGCAATTAAACTTGAAGAAAATGACAAGGTGATTTTATGGAAATCGATAGCTAAAAATAAAGAAATGTTAAAGTCATTTAAAATAAAAAAGGAAAACTTTACTTATTTTCTTGTTGATCAAGCATGCAAGGCGTTGAAATTTCAAGCACTAGGCTATTCTTTTTGATTGACTATTTAAATGATTTATGTTATACTATATTGGTATTCATCTAATTTTAAGGAGAAAAATATGTTAAGACAGGAAAAAATGGATTTTGCAAGGGGAGCGGCGGCTGACGGAATTGTTCTTTTGAAGAACGAAAACGGCGCGCTTCCTATCGATAAAAGTAAGGAAATTGCGCTTTTCGGTATTTGCGCATACAGATGCTTCCGCCTTGGCTGGGGCTCGGGCGATATGATGGCGCAGACAATTTCACAAATCAACGAGGGCTTAAAGGATGCGGGCTATGCGTTAAATGGCGAGGTTGAAGCAATTTATACAGATTACGTTGGAAAATTGCCTGACCAACGCTTAATGAACAGAAGCTGGGATGAGTGGACCTGGAGACAGGACGAAATCAAGCTTGACGGTGAGGTGATTGAATCATCGGCTAAAAAGTCCGACGTTGCGGTTGTTACCCTCGGCAGAAACTCGGGTGAGGCATTTGACTTAAAGGACGAGGCTGGCTACTTTAGACTCCACGAGGACGAAATTAACCTCGTAAAAGCAGTATCAAGCTGCTTCAAGCAAACAATTTTGCTTCTTAACACCTGCGGTCCGCTTGATTTAAGAGATATTGACGGCTTGAATATTGATGCAATCGTTGACGTTTCCTTGGGTGGCGAGATGTTTGGTTACGCAGTTGCTGACGTGCTTTCGGGCAAGGTTACACCAAATGGTAAGCTCACAACTACTTGGGCATATAAATACGAGGATTACCCAACAAAAGAGGGAATTACAACCAAGGAGGTGCCGTATAAGGAGGGCATTTACGTTGGCTACAGATATTTCGACACCTTTGGCGTTGAGCCAAGATATCCGTTTGGCTACGGTCTTTCCTATACCGAGTTTGCAAGTGAGGTTATTGAAGCCGAGATCGACGGTCAAATTATTGATTTGACGGTTAAGGTGACAAACGTTGGCAAGTATAGTGGCAGAGAAATCATTCAGTGCTATCTTTCAGCGCCTTCTGTTAAGCTTGAAAAGCCATACCAAGAGCTTTGCACGTACGCAAAAACTGATACACTTGCTCCGAATGAGAGCTGTGAGCTGCTTTTGTCCTTTGATTTAACCGAAATGGCGTCATATGACGAGGAAAGAGCAAGCTTTATTCTCGAAGCAGGCAAATACTACGTAAGAGTCGGCAACTCGTCAAGAAGCACCAATATCGCGTGCGCAATTAACTTAAATAAGGAAGTAATTTGTGACGTAGTAAAGAACAGATGCACAAAGCAGGCTGATTTTAACGAGCTTTCAAGCAAGGGCGCTGTTCCATATACATACGATGGCGAGGAAGCGGAAAAAGCAGCTGCTAAGGTGCTTGAATTTGACTGTGATTTGGTTGAAACCGTTGTTCACGGTGTTATTGAAAACGTGCCTGTAAAGCTCCTTGAGAGAAAGAGCGACGAGCTTTATACCTTAAAGGACGTTGTTGATGGAAAAGCAACTGCCGAGGACGTTGTTGCACAATTTTCCGATGCGGAGCTTGCCGATATATTAAACGGCGTCATCTATGAGGGTGCGAATGCCAACGCAAACGTTGGTAGCATGGCAATAAAGGTGCGCGGTGCGGCAGGCGAAATGTGGTCAAGCGAAAAATACGCAATTCCCGTAAATGCTTGTGCTGACGGCCCTGCAGGCGTGCGTCTTGCTATATTTACAACACCTATTGACACGGATACTGAGCTTTCACGCGAGGTTGTTGCTTACCCCTCGGGCACTTGCATGGCAAATTCTTGGGACCTTGAAAGTGCAAGAAGATTTGGTGAATGTGTGCGTGATGACCTTATAATCTCCGATATTGAGGGCTGGCTTGCCCCGGGTATCAACATTCACAGAAATCCATTAAACGGCAGAAACTTTGAGTATCTTTCCGAGGATCCGATAATTGCGGGTAAGATTGGTGCTTATATCACAATCGGCGTTCAATACGACGATAATGCGGAGCCAACGGGCAAATATACAACGGTTAAGCACTTTGCCTGCAACAATATTGAATATGAGCGCGGCGTTTCCGACTCACAGGTTTCCGAGAGAGCTTTGCGTGAAATTTACTTAAAGGGCTTCAAAATCGCAGTTGAAGAGAGCAGACCTCACGCAATAATGACCGCTTACAATAAGGTAAACGGCACGTTTGCTTCAACAAACTACGATCTCCTTATGGGAATTTTAAGAGGCGAATGGGACTATGAGGGAATTGTAATGACCGACTGGAACCCATGTGCAAACCCGCAGGAGCATGTACACGCGTGCAATGACCTTATTATGCCCGGTCGCTTCAGAAAGCAAATTGTCGAAGGACTTGAAAACGGCAACGTGAAGAGAGAGGATGCTCAGCTCTGCGCAGTACGCTTAATTAAGCATATTTTGAAGACAAATTACAAGCAAAATATCTAATAAATTCAGTGTCCCGCCGCATTTTTTTGCGGCGGGGTGCGAAATTTGCAAAAATTTTCAAAAAATTCAAAATTACTATTGACAACTAAGAAAAAGTGTGATATTATAATTGAGCAAAAAGGAAGCAGAACACTCCGTTCTCACCCAAGGACACACGGTGCTTGTGGTTAATAATTTACTACTTTAGGGTAGTTTTTTGTTGTGCGGAGTTATGTTTCTTTCGCACATTTTTTATTTATTAATGAAGCTTTTGTTAAATTGGAGGTGCTTAGTTATTAGCAACGCAAAAGAAATGACTATCAATGAAGATATCCGATTGAAGGAGATTCGTGTTGTTGCCGACAACGGCGAACAGCTCGGCGTTATGTCCTCGGATGTTGCTTTGGAAAAGGCATATGCACAAGGACTTGATTTGGTTCTTATTGCTCCCGGTGCTAACCCACCTGTTTGTCGTATTATGGACTACGGTAAGTTCCGTTACGACAGAGATAAGAGAGAAAAGGAAGCAAAGAAAAAGCAGCAAACTGTTGACGTTAAGGAAGTTCAGCTTTCCTGCAGAATTGATACTCACGATTTTAATACAAAAGCAAACAATGCAATCCGCTTCTTGAAAAACGGAGACAAGGTTAGAGTTGTTCTCTCATTCAAGGGCAGAGAAATGGCACACACCGAGGTTGGCGTTGAGATTATCGGTAAGTTTATCGAGCTTTGCGCTGAATACGGTAGCACAGACAAGGCTCCTTCACTTGATGGAAGAAGAATGTCTGTTACAATTTCACCTGTAAAAAAATAAGATAGTATATATCTACTACGAAAGGAAACGAATATCATGGGAAAAATTAAAACACATAAGGCATCCGCTAAGAGATTTTCTTTGACAGGAACCGGAAAAGTAAAAATGTTTCATTCACAGCACCGTCATAACCTCGGCTTGAAGACAGCTAAGCGTAAGAGAAATCTTCGTTCAGGCTCATACCTCAGCGAGAGCATGGCTCCTACAATCAAGAAGCTTATCAACAAATAATTTAGAGTGAAACGTTAGTACAAGGAGGAAATTTAAGATGGCAAGAGTTAAGGGTGCTATGATGGCACGTAAAAGAAGAAATAAAGTATTAAAGATGGCAAAGGGTTACTGGGGCGCTAAGAGCAAGCACTTCAAGATGGCTAAGCAGGCTGTTATGAAGAGCGGCAACTATGCGTTTGCAGGCCGTAAGATGAAGAAGAGAGACTTCCGTTCTCTTTGGATCACAAGAATTTCTGCACAAGCTAAGGTTAACGGCGTAAACTACTCAACATTTATGCACGGTCTTAAGCTTGCAGGCATTGACCTCAACAGAAAGATGCTTGCTGAGCTTGCAGTTTCTGATAAGGAAGCATTTGCAGCACTTGTTGAAAAGGCAAAGGCAGCTCTTTAATTAAAAAATAAAACTCGGCTTTGCCGAGTTTTTTTGCATTTTTATAGGGACACTAAAAACTGATTTTTTGAGGTTTTTATGAGCCTTTTAGGAGAAGAAAATATTATGAAAAATCACATTTTCGCATCTGAAATTATAACAAGCAGAACAAATTCGACAATTGTAAAAATTAGCAAATTAAGTAATAAAAAATATAGGCAAGAGGATAAGCTCTTCATATGCGACGGAGTCAAGCTGGTAAAGGAAGCAATCGACTTTTCGCTTGATATAAAATACATTGTAATCCGTGAGAATTTTGAGCTTGATGGCGAGCTTGGGAAAGCTATACATTCTTGCCAAAAAAACGGAACAAGCGTTCTTGTTGCCTCACCGCAGGTTTATGAAAAAATTTCCGAGGAAAATGCCCCTCAGGGCATAATGGCGGTTTGCTCGTTTATGAGCGAAAAGCACAAGAGCCTGAGTGTAGCAGAAAAATCATACAATGGCGAAAAAATCGTAATGATTGAGTCTGTGCGCGACCCGGGAAACATTGGAACAATTTTAAGAAACGCGTGTGCATTCGGTGTTGACCGTCTTATTTTTTCAAAGGATTGTGCGGATTTTTATTCACAAAAGGTAGTCAGAGCCGCTATGGGCGCACTTTTCAAGCTGAGGATTGACGTTGTAGAGGACTTTGTCGGCTCAATTGAGGTCTTAAAGAAATGCAAAAAATCCGTTTACGGCGCGGCGCTCAACGAAAATTCACTCATTCTCGGTCAAAAAAAGCTCACGCACGATGATGTAATTATCATTGGCAACGAGGGGCACGGACTATCGCGCGATGTCTTATCAGCAGTTGATGACACGATATTTATTCCTATTGCGAAAAACACAGAATCACTAAATGCGGCTATGGCAAGTGCGATTTTTATGTGGGAGCTTTCAAAATAAATTATAATATATATTATATAATATTGACAAACCGAATTCAAAATGCTATTATAAATAGAGTGAATAAGATTGCGAGGTGGAATTATGAGAGAAAAGCTCCTTTGGTTATGGCTTTCCTTGCACTACGGTGCGGGCACAACAATATATCAAAAGCTGTTTAACCATTTTGGTTCACTTGAAGCTATTTACGATTCTGATGATGCGGACGCTAACCTTATTAGCTGGTTAAATCCTTCGTTCAAGAGCAAGCTTCTTGATAAAAATCTTTCATATGCCAAAGAGGTTTTAGAGTGGTGCAATGACCACGATGTAGATATTATCACGCCAAGTGATGAGGATTATCCCGCGCCGCTTCGCTTTATTCCGGACTATCCTGCGGTGTTATATTGCCGCGGAAAGCTCCCTGATTTTGAAAAGGAGCTCTGTATTTCCGTTGTCGGAACGAGAAAAATGACAATTGAGGGACAAAGAAACGCATACGAGCTTGGCTACGGTCTTGCCAAGGGCGGCGCTGTCGTTGTCAGCGGTATGGCAAAGGGAATTGACTGCACCGCACAAAAGGGCGCGCTTTACGCAGGCGGCTCGGCGGTTGCTGTTTTAGGCTCCGGTATTGACGTTTGCTATCCGCGTGAAAATTTTGCTCTTATGCAAAAGATTATAAACGTTGGCGCGGTTATCACCGAATATCCGCCACACACTCCGCCAAACGGCCCGAACTTTCCTGTGCGTAACAGAATCATCAGTGCCCTCTCGCCTGCAACCGTTGTTGTAGAGTGCGACCTAAACAGCGGCGCATTAATTACTGCAGGCAAGGCAATGAAGCAGGGAAAAACTGTTTTTGCATATCCCGGCTCTGTCCGTGAGCATAATAACTTAGGCACAAACAGGCTTCTTATGGAGGGTGCAAGAGTTGCAACCGCGGCAATTGACGTCCTTGAGCAATTTCTTGACAAATATGCGCATATTATTGATATAAGCGCATCAAAGCAAAAGCCTAATATTGAAAAATTCAAAAGAGTTGCATCAAACAGCGACACAAGCGGATTTTACGAAAAAACAAATAAGGATTCCGATTCATCTAAAAACGAAGCCGAGGCAAGCGCGTTTGATAAATCAACGCTTTCACCCGAGCAACTTATAATTTATGACGGAATGGAATATGATAAGCTATATACCGTTGACGCTTTATTGGAAATCGGTTCAAGCGCGCAGGAGATTTCATCACTTATAATGATGCTTCAGCTTGCAGGCGCTATTGAGAACGTACCGGGCGGCTACTACATAAAGAAGTAACAAGAAAGGAACACATATGGCAAACAACCTTGTAATACTTGAATCACCCGGTAAAATCGGTGCAGTAAAGAGTTATTTAGGATCAAATTATAAAGTTATCGCTTCAATAGGACATGTAAGAGATTTACCTAAGTCCTCATTGGGCATTGATACAGAAAACGGCTTCGAGCCGCACTACATTAATATCAGAGGCAAGGGCGACCTTATTAAGGAGCTCAAAAAGGAAGCAAAAAACGCTGATAAAATATTCTTCGCAACTGACCCTGATAGAGAAGGCGAGGCAATTTCTTGGCATCTTGCTATGATTCTTGGTGACGATGCAAAGAAGGCAAAGAGAATTTCATTTAACGAAATTACAAAGTCAGCCGTTAAGGAGGCAATCAAGCATCCGAGAAATATCGATATAAATTTGGTTAACTCACAGCAGGCAAGAAGAATCCTTGACAGAATTGTTGGTTACCAAATCAGCCCATTTTTATGGAAAACAATCAAAAGCGGTCTTTCAGCAGGACGTGTGCAATCCGTTGCAACAAAGATTATTGTTGAAAGAGAGGAAGAAATCAAAAAATTTGTTCCAAGCGAGTATTGGACAATAACTGCAAACCTCAAAACCGCAAAGAACAAATCGCTTGTTGCTCATTTCTACGGCAAAAAGGGCAAAAAGACAAAAATTGCCGATAAAAAGCAGCTTGACAAAATTCTGCTTGAAATAAAGGAAACCGAATTTAAGGTTGCTGACGTTAAAAAGTCATCAAAGCACCGTACACCTCAGCCACCGTTCATTACCTCAACTCTTCAGCAAGAGGCGTCTAAAAAATACAATTTCCAATCGCAAAAGACGATGAAGCTTGCTCAAGAGCTTTATGAGGGTATCAATTTAGGCGCAGAAAACGGCGGCGCACAGGGTCTTATCACCTATATGCGTACCGACTCGCTTAGAATTTCGGCAGAGGCACAGGCGGCAGCTAAGAGCTTTATTGTTGATAAATTCGGAAATGAGTATTACCCGTCAACACCGAGAATTTATAAATCTAAAAGCAATGCTCAGGATGCACACGAGGCAATAAGACCGTCAAAGGTTGCGCTTGAGCCCGCTAAAATTAAGAAATATTTGACCGCTGACCAATTCAAGCTTTATAAGCTCATTTGGGAAAGATTTATTGCAAGCCAGATGGCATCTGCAATTATCGACACGGTTGTGGTTGATATCGACAATAATTCCTATACCTTCCGTACAACAGGAAACACAATCAGATTTTCCGGTTATATGGCAATTTACGGTGATTTCGAAAACGGCGACAATGCCGACATCGAAAGCGGAATTTTTGAAAAGAATAAGATTCCTGCCTTGTTGCCGGATGAAAAGCTTGTACAAAAGAGCTTGGAATCCGCTCAGCATTTTACAGAGCCACCGCTTCGCTATGATGAAGCATCACTAATTAAATTCCTTGAGGAAATGGGAATCGGCCGTCCAAGCACATATACACCTATTATCACGGTTATACTATCAAGAGGATACGTAACAAGAGAAGGCAAGTTCTTAAAGCCAACTGCGCTCGGTGAGGTTACCACACAGGTTATGAACGAGCATTTCCCCGACATTGTTGACTATAAGTTTACCGCTAATATGGAAAACAATCTTGACACCATTGAAAACGGCGATATTACAATGCAGGACGTCCTTGGCAGCTTCTATAAGGACTTTACCGTTTCGCTCACCAAGGCAAACGAGCACCTTGGCAAAAAGGGAGTTGAGATACCTGTTGAGGAGGCGGATATCGTTTGTGAGCTTTGCGGCAGTAAAATGATTATTAAAAACGGCCGCTTCGGTAAGTTTGCGGCTTGTCCGAACTATCCCACCTGTAAGAACACAAAAACGCTTACGGAAAACGGTAAGCAGCCCGAGGTTAAAAAGGAAGAGGTTGCCGACTTCAAATGCGAGCTTTGCGGCTCTGATATGGTTGTAAGACAAGGCAAGTTCGGCGATTTCTACGCTTGCTCCAACTATCCTAAGTGCAAGTTTACAAAGGCGAAGGATACTAAGGTTGACTTAAACTGTCCGTTCTGCGGCTCGGAAATTGTAACTAAGTTTACAAAGAGCAAAAAGCAGTTTTACAGCTGCTCCGCATTTCCAAAATGCAAGTTTTCAACCTGGGATATTCCAACTGAAGAAAAGTGTCCAAACTGTTCTTCAATGATGATTAAGAAAAAGAATAAATCGTATTCGTACTGTGCAAATGAAAAGTGCGGATATAAGACAGAAGAATAATGAACGATATTAAGAAAATTAACGTTATTGGTGCAGGCCTTGCGGGCTGTGAGGCTGCGTATCAAGCGGCACAGCGCGGAGTTTTTGTCAAGCTTTATGAAATGAAGCCGAAAAAATTCACGCCTGCTCACCACAATAATAACTTTGCGGAGCTTGTTTGCTCAAATTCCCTTCGCTCCGATGATATTTCAAATGCAATAGGAGTATTAAAGGCGGAATTAAGAGAGCTTGATTCTCTTATTATGGAAGCGGCGGATAACACGAAGGTTCCCGCAGGCTCGGCTTTGGCAGTTGACAGAGAGCTTTTTTCAAACTATATTACCGAAAAAATAAAAAACCACCCCCAAATTGAGGTTATCGAGGAGGAGGTTGAAGCTATCAACCCCGACGAGATTACCGTTGTTGCAACGGGTCCACTTACCTCAGAAGCAATGGCGAAATATATTCATGGGGATTTAGGGCTTGACGGCTTGCATTTCTTTGATGCCGCCGCACCTATTGTCGATTTTGAAACAATCGATATGAATAAAGCGTTTTTTGCTTCAAGATACAATAAGGGCGATGCCGATTATATCAACTGTCCAATGACAGAAGAGGAATACAAGGTGTTTTACGAGGCACTTATAAGTGCAAAGGAAGCGGAGCTTCACGGTTTTGACAAGGAATCGCAAAAGCTTACCGTCTTTGAGGGCTGTATGCCCGTTGAGGTCATGGCAAAGCGTGGCTATGAAACGCTTTTGTTTGGCCCTATGAAGCCTGTTGGAATTGAGCATCCCGAAACAAAGGAAACCTATTTTGCAGTTGTTCAGCTTCGCAAGGAGAATGAAAACGGCACTATGTTCAATCTTGTCGGCTTCCAAACACATTTAACCTTCGGGGAGCAAAAAAGAGTATTTTCCTTAATTCCGGGTCTTGAAAATGCTTCGTTTTTAAGATATGGAGTTATGCATAGAAATACCTATATCGACTCGCCGAGATATTTAACACATAATTATTCATTAAAATCAAATCCAAAAATCTTTTTTGCAGGGCAAATGACAGGTGTTGAGGGATATATTGAATCCGCTTCATCGGGCTTTGTTGCGGGAATTAACGCAGCACGACTTGCAAGGGGATTAGAAGCTATCGACTTCACCGATGAGACAGTTATAGGTGCGCTTTCGCATTTCGTTAATAACGGTGCTTACTCAGGCAACTTCCAGCCTATGAATGCGAATTTCGGAATTGTTGCTCCTCTTGGATATAAGGTGAAGGGCGGCAAAAAAGCAAGAAACGAGGAGCTTGCAAGGCGCGCGATTGATAAAATCAAGTCATTAAAGGATGATATACAAAAATGAAAATCGCAATTGATGCTATGGGTGGAGACCGCGCACCGTATGAAACGGTAAAGGGCTCTATATTAGCGGCAGATTCTCGAAATGATATAAATATAATCTTAATCGGCGATGAAAAAGAGATTTTAGAGGTTTTGGAAAAAACAAAATTGACTTTGCCGCCGAATGTGGATATTCTCCACACGGACAGTTATATAGCAATGCAGGATGACCCAATGTCGGTTGTAAAGGAAAAAAGCGACAGCTCAATGGCTATTGGACTTAAAATGCTCAAGGAGGACGAAGCTGACGCGTTTTTGAGTGCGGGCAATACAGGCGCCTTGCACGCAGGCTCGACATTGACGGTCAGAAAAATCAAGGGTGTAAGAAGAAGTGCAATTGCAACGATTTTACCATTTAATACCCCCATTCTTATGTTAGACGCAGGTGCAAATCCTGTGGTAAGTGAGGATGTTTGCACCAATGGGCAATTCTCGGCTCACACTATGCTGAGCTTATGCTTGGCATAACAAATCCAAGGGTTGGGCTTTTAAATATCGGAACGGAGGCGCACAAGGGCACGAGCGTGACTCAAGAGGCTTATCGCTTGCTGTCATCAGATGACCGAATTAATTTTGTTGGCAATGTTGAATCAAATCAGCTTTTGTTTTCTCCTTGTGACGTTTTGGTAACAGATGGCTTTACGGGTAACGTGGTGCTTAAGCTTTTTGAGGGTGCAGGTCACTTTCTTCATCAGTCGTTTGAGGAAATGTATTCAAAAAATATGCTGACGAAGCTTTCGTTTTTATCGGTTAAGGATGAGCTGAAAAATTTCAACAAGATGTTTGATTCGTCTGAGTATGGCGGTGCACCGTTCCTTGGCTTAGCAAAGCCTGTTATCAAGGCTCACGGAAGCTCGGGCGCTGTCGATATTAAAAATGCAATTATTGCCGCGGCGAAATACTGCGAATTCGGTGTAATTGAAAAGATAGAAGAATGCTTACAATAATTTAGGAGGAAATGAGTATGTATCCGTTAGAAATCAGCTTGCTTGAGAGCAAAATAGGCTATACCTTCAAGGACAAAAATATCATAAAAACCGCACTTACTCATTCTTCTTACGCATATGAGCAAAAGTCGCACAAAATTGACGCGGAATGTAACGAGCGCCTTGAATTTTTAGGCGACAGCGTGCTTTCCTTGGTTGTTAGCGAGTATTTGTTTGAAAAATACGCAACTAAAGCGGAGGGTGAGCTCACAAAAATCAGAGCATCACTCGTTTGCACAAGGTCGCTTTCCTCATTCGCAAATAAAATTGAGCTTGGCAGCTTCCTGTATTTAGGCAAGGGTGAGGAGCAAACGGGCAGAACAAACGTGAAAATACTTGAAAACGCGTTTGAATCCTTGCTTGCGGCAATTTACGTTGACTCCGGCAAAAAGGAAACGGTTGCTAAGTTTTTGATCCCAATCATCGAGGAAGAAATTAAAACGGTCGGTGCTGACGTAAACTATGACTACAAAACCTCATTACAGCAGTTTATTCAAGCTATCGGAAATGACAGAATTCAGTACGTATGCGTTGGAGAAAGCGGCCCTGACCACAACAAGATTTTCGAGGTCGTTGTCAAGATAAATTCAAATACGGTTGGCACAGGAACGGGCAAAACCAAAAGAGAAGCAGAGCAAATGGCGGCAAAGGAAGCATTAAAGCTGTTTGACGTCAAATGAGACATATAAATATACCGATTTTTATTCCTCATCTCGGTTGCCCAAATCAATGTATCTTTTGTAATCAAAGATTCATCTCGGGCACACAGGAATTTGATGAGGAACAGGTCGATTCGATAATAAACGAGGTTTTGTCAACCGCTAACTACGGTGATGAATGCGAAATTGCATTTTTCGGCGGCTCGTTTACGGGAATTGACCGTGATTTAATGATAAGACTGCTTGATAAGGCAGAAGCTTATATCAAAAGCGGACGAGCTGTGGGTATAAGAATGTCAACTCGTCCCGACTACATAAACGACGAAATTATTTCAATCTTAAAAAAGTACACTATAACTTGCGTTGAGCTTGGAATTCAATCAATGAACGATAGCGTGCTTGCATACCTTAAGCGCGGACACACATCAAACGATACAAGACGCGCCGCAAAGCTCTTAAATGAGGCGGAAATTCCGTTTGCAGGGCAAATGATGATTGGCTTGCCGACTGCCTCACTTGATGACGAAATTTTGTGTGCAAAGGAAATTTGCTCACTTGGTGCGATAGGCGCAAGAATTTACCCAACGCTTGTTTTTAAGATGACAGAGCTCGAAGCTCTCACAAAAAATGGCGAATACATTCCGCTTTCAATTGACGAGGCGGTTGAGCGTAGCGCGAGCGTATATAGGATTTTCCTTGAAAACAATGTTTTTTGCTACCGAATCGGTCTTTGCGAGAGCGAAAATCTACATTCCGACAGCTCGTTTTACAAAGGACCTAATTCCGCTTCAATCGGCGAAATGGTCAGAAGCCGTGTGTTTTTTGACTATATCTGCGAGAAAATTGAAGAAGTAGGGCTTCAAAATGCTGACGAAATTGTGATTTTTTGTCCAAAAGGCAAAACCTCACAGGTTGTCGGAAATAAAAAAGCAAATATAACCGAAATTAAAAATCGGTTTGAATATAAAAGCATTAAGGTTATTGAATCAATCGACCTTGATGGATTTGAAATTAAAGTAAAAGAAAAGGAGGAGTCTCAATGCGATTAAAATCACTTGAATTACAGGGCTTTAAGTCGTTCCCCGACAAAACAACCTTGTATTTTGACGAGGGTGCAACCGTTATCGTTGGTCCTAACGGAAGCGGAAAATCAAATATTACCGATGCAATGAGATGGGTTCTTGGTGAGCTTTCCTCAAAAAATATTCGTGGTTCTAAAATGGAGGACGTAATTTTCATTGATACTGAGGTCAGAAAGCCAATGAGCTACGCCGAGGTTTCCGTTACCTTTGACAACACGTCAGAGGAAGGACGCTTAAACAGCCCATACGATACCATCACCGTTACAAGAAGATACTACCGTGCAGGCGAAAGTGAATACTTAATCAACAGAAATCCCGTCAGACTTCGTGATATTTATGAGCTTTTCATGAATACGGGTGTTGGCCGTGAGGGTTATTCCATTATCGGACAGGGTAGAATCGCTGAAATCATCTCTAAAAAGAGTGAGGACAGAAGAAATATCTTTGAAGAGGCTGCGGGTATTGCCAAATACCGCTATAAAAAAGAAGAGGCAGAGCGTAAATTAAAGCAGACTCAGGAAAATATGGACAGAGTTTTCGATATTTTCAACGAGCTTGCCGCACGTGTCGGCCCTCTTGAAAAGGAAGCGGAAAAGGCAAAGAAGTTTAACGAGCTTTACGAAAAAAAGAAGGTTGCCGACGTTTCACTTTGGATTTACGATTCGCAAAATACCAAGGAGCAAATCGCAAACCTTACTAAGAGCTATCAGCTCTCCTCGCACGAGCTTGAAATGACCGAAAACTCAATAAAGCAAATTGAGGATCAAGAGGCGGCAGTTGATAATAAGCTCTTTGAAACGCGTCGCGACAAGGAAAAGATTTATACAGAAATCAACAGCTGTAATAAAACTCTTTCAGGACTCGACACCGACCTCAAGGTTATGGAAAACAACGTCCAGCACGCGAAGGTATTTTCAGGCACTCAAATTGAGGAATTGGAGCGCGCAAACACCAAAAAGGAGCTTTGCGAAAAGGAAATTATCGCAAAGCAGGATGAGCACAAGGCGGTTTGCCAGCGCTTGGCTCTAGCAAACGAGCTTCAGGAAAAATACAGAGGCAGCTTAAGCGAGGCGAACCAAAAGCGCACAGAGCTTGAAAACAAGCTTGAAGCTTTGTATAACGAGCAAAAGTCGCTTGAGGAAAAGAAAAACGAAATTATCGTTAAGCTCTCGGTTATTGAAAGCTCACAGTTTTCGGGTGACGAAAGAAAAGAGGCAATAAACAGCGATATTCAAAAGTATCAAGAGGTGCTTGATTCGCTTGCTGAAAAGTCAGACGGATTGGCTAAGACATTGGCTTCTTACGAAAACTCACTCAATGAAATTGAGGCGCTTTTAGAGGAGCTCAATGCACAAATTGAAGAAAAAACCGCAAGATACAACGAGCTTAAGGATGAAATGGACAACTTAAAGTCCAATATTCTCGCGCTTGAGGAAAAAATCAAGGTTCTTTCTGCAATGGAGGAGCTTTTTGACGGCTACACAAAGAGCGTTGGCTTTATTATGAACGCCTATAATAACGGCGAAATTAATGGTGCAGGCACAGTTCACGGTCCTGTTTCAACCTTGCTTTCCGTTTCTGAAAAGTATATCACCGCAATTGAAACCGCTTTGGGTGCAGGACTTCAGCACATTGTTGTTGACAATGAAAAGACTGCTAAGGCGTGCATTTTCGCATTGAAGGACGCGAAGGCCGGTAGAGCTACGTTCTATCCAATTTCATCGGTTAGCGGACAAAATCCCACGCAGGAAATGGTTAATGCAAAGAAATACAAGGGCTATATCGGTGTCGCTGACGAGCTTATCACCTTTAAGCCGGAGTATGCAAAAATCTTTTCTTCCTTGCTTGGCAGAACTGTAATTTTTGATAATATCGACAATGCAACTGAAATGGCAAAATCCCAAAATTACAGAATTAAGGTCGTTACCTTGGACGGTCAGCAAATCAATGTTGGCGGTTCTTTCACGGGCGGTTCTGTAAAGCATGAGGGAACTGTTCTTTCAAGAAGCAACGATATTAAAAAGGCTGAGGAGCAGAAATCTGAGCTTGAAAAGCGCCTTGGCGAGGTAAAAAGTGAGGGACAAAAGCTCGGTGAGGAACTCCGCGCGCTTACATCAAAGCATCAAGGTAACAAGCAACAGTACGATTTGACGGACAAGCTGTATAGAGCCGAGAAAACCGAATACGATACGGTTTGCGCTCAAATAAACCTTAACAAGGAAATTATCGACAGTTTGCACACAGATACTCAAAAGCTTATTTCCGAGGATGAAAGAAATAAGAGCGAGCTTATCACAAAAAGAGAAGAAAAGGTTAAGATTGAGGAAAGAATAGAGGAAATTTCTACACTCAGAATCGATCTTGACGTTCAAAAATATGAATTTGTTGAGCTTGCCGAGAATATACAAGCACAAATTAATGAAAACTCCATTAATATTGCTGTAATTGAGAAGGACGTAGAGGCTTCCGTTTCCGCAATAGAGGAAGCAAAGCTTCGCCTTGAAGAAATCCTTAGCGATATTAAGGCAATCAACGATAAGATGGCTCAGCTAAAGGAGGAGGTATCTTCCTCTGCCGAAAAGACAGCCAAAAACAGAGAGCTTTACAAGGAAGCTGAAAAGCGCTTAGAGGATCTCGAAAACGAAAAGATTCGCCTCCAAGCACAGGAAAGCGAGCTTGAAAAGAAAAAGAATCAGCTCTCGCAAAAGAACAAGGACGTTATGGCAAAGAGAGAAAACGTTCTTCGTGCTTATACAATGAGCGAGGGTAAGCTTGAGCAGTTAAATACCGATTTTGACAAGATGACTGCAAAGCTCTTCGACGATTACGGACTTACATATTCAACTGCGATTGCGCTCGACTATCCCCCTGTTACAAGCGAAAACCACAAGGAAATTTTGGCTATCGCAACCGAATGCAAGAACAAGCTTCGCAACCTCGGTCACGTTAACCCTAACGCAATTGAGGAGTACAAGGAGGTTAAGGAGCGTTACGACTACTTAAACGGTCAATTAACCGACCTCAATAAATCTAAGGAAGACCTTCTTAAAATTATCGTTGAGCTTGAAGAGGAAATGAAGAAAAACTTCATCACCGCCTTTAACGCAATTAACGAAAACTTTAATTTGGTATTCAAGGAGCTATTCGGCGGCGGTCACGCGGAGCTTTCGCTTAACGATGAAAACGACGTGCTTAACTGCGGTATTGAAATAAAGGCGGCGCCTCCCGGTAAGGTTATCAAGAGCTTGATGCTTCTTTCGGGTGGTGAGCAGGCATTTGTTGCTATCGCGCTTTTGTTCGCTATCTTGAAGGTTAATCCAACGCCATTCTGCGTATTTGACGAAATTGAGGCGGCGCTTGACGACGTAAACGTAGCAAGATTCGGTCAGTACATTAAGCGTTACTCTAATCAAACGCAGTTTATTATCATTACTCACCGTCGCGGTACTATGGAAATTGCCGACAGACTTTACGGCGTTACTATGCCGCAAAAGGGTATATCAAAGGTACTCACTATGGACATTAACGACGTGGGTAAGGACAGAATATTAAAAGAAAACAACGCAAAATAAAGGAGCATACCGTGTCATTTTTTGAAAAATTAAAAAAGGGACTTCAAAAAACCAAAAATGCTATATTTAAACCGTTTGTAAGCTTGTTTAAGAGCTTTAAACGAGTTGATGAGGATTTGCTTGAGGAGCTTGAGGAAATCTTGGTTTGCGCCGATGTCGGTGCTCAAACAACCGATGAGATTTTGGATCAGCTTCGTGCCGAAATAAAGGCAAATAAAATCAAGGATACCGAGGACGTTAAAGACGCGCTCAAGAGAATTATGAAGGATATCGTTGGCGAGGGCGGTGAAATCGTATTTGGCGACGGCATCACAGTTATTCTTGTTATCGGCGTTAACGGTGTTGGCAAAACAACCTCGATAGGTAAAATTGCCGCGTCACTTAAAAGACAAAAGAAAAAGGTTGTTGTTGCGGCGGCTGACACGTTCAGAGCTGCGGCGATTGACCAGCTTGCGGTTTGGACTGACCGCGCAGGCGTTGAGCTTATAAAGCACTCCGAGGGCTCCGACCCTGCGGCAGTTGTATTTGATGCAATCAATGCCGCTAAGAAGAGAAACGCAGACGTTTTGATTATCGATACTGCGGGCAGACTCCATAATAAGAAAAATCTTATGAACGAGCTTGCTAAGATTGACAGAGTCATCACGCGTGAGCTTCCCGACTCCAAGCGTGAAACGCTTTTGGTGCTTGACTCAACAACAGGTCAAAACGCAGTAAATCAAGCTAAGGAATTCAAAAATGCCGCAGATATTACAGGTATTGTTTTGACAAAGCTTGACGGTACAGCCAAGGGCGGTATCGTATTCTCAATCAAAAATGAGCTTGATATTCCGGTTAAGTTTATCGGTGTCGGCGAAGCAATTGACGATATGGAAAAATTCGACGCCGATGACTTTATAAACGCATTATTTGAGTAATTATGATTGATATTGTATTAGCAACAAGAAATAAAAACAAAATCAGAGAATTCAAGGTTCTTTTCGCCGAATGTCAAACCGACGTAAACGTATTGTCACTTGATGATATCGGATATTTCGGTGATATCGAGGAGGGTGGAGAAACCTTCGAGGAAAACGCAAAAATCAAGGCATCTGTTCCTGCGAAAATGGGTTATATCGGAATAGCTGACGACTCGGGACTTTGCGTGGATGCCCTTGGCGGCGCACCCGGTGTGTATTCTGCAAGATTTTCGGGCGGTGACGACGAGGACAACAACGATTTGCTCCTTAACAAGCTTGAAAACGAGGAAAACAGAAAAGCAAAATACGTTTGCGCTATTGCATGCGTTTTTCCGGACCATTCTAACGATTTTTGTGTCACGGGCGAGTGTCACGGCGAAATTTTAAGAGAAAGACAGGGCACAGGCGGCTTTGGCTACGACCCACTCTTCTATTTCCCCGAATTTGACAAAACCTTTGCCCAAATTGACCTTTCCGAAAAGAACAAGGTCAGTCACAGAGCCATTGCTCTTCGTGCATTAGTTGAAAAATTGAAAAGGGTGTTACCAAATGACAAGTAAACAGCGTTCATACCTTAAAAGCCTTGCGGTAAATCTCGATACCATTTTCCAAATCGGAAAGGGCGGAGTTACCGAGGAGCTTTGCAATCAGCTGCTTAACGCGCTTAACGCAAGAGAGCTTATTAAAATTAAAGCTCTTGAAAACTCACCTGTATCTGCAAGAGAAGCGGGCGAGGAAATTGCAAGCAAGATTGGAGCTGAGGTTGTTCAGGTTATCGGCACGAAAATTGTGCTGTTTAGAGTATCTGACAACGAGAAAAACAGAAAAATAGAGTTGAAAAAGATAAAATGAGAATAGGAATTTTTGGTGGAACCTTTGATCCGCCGCATATTGGCCATATAAGCGCTTGCAAGGCTTTTTTGGAGCACGTGGAGATAGATGTTCTCTATATAATTCCTGTTTATATGCCACCGCACAAGAATATAAGCTCAGGTACTGACGAGTGCGACAGGCTTGAGATGTCAAGGCGTGCATTTGAGCCACTTTCCGACAAGGTTTTTGTTTCCGATTTGGAAATAAAGCGCGGCGGGCGTAGCTATACTGCGGACACAATAAAGCAAATTAAAAGCGAAAATGAAAACGCGGAAATTTTCTTTTTGTGCGGCACAGATATGATTTTGACAATGGACTGTTGGTATAAGCCCGAGTATATTTTCGCAAACGCGACAATTGTTTACGCAAGGCGAGAGAGTGAAACGGAAATCACCGAAAAAATCGCTGAAAAATGCGAGCTTTATAAACAAAAATTCGGTGCTCATATCATTTATACTGAAAACAACGCCATAGAAGCGTCGTCAACTGAAATCCGTGAAGCGGTAATCAAAAATGATAATGCTTCGGGCTTGTTATCAAAAGCAGTTTACGATTATATTAAAGAAAAAAATTTATACAAGAGCTGAAATTATGAATTATGATTGGGAATTTATAAAAGCAACCGTCAAGGTTTTTCAAAAGGAAAAGCGCTATAATCACACCTTAGGCGTTGCAAAGGAAGCCTTGGAGCTTGGAAAAATATTTTTGCCAAATAAGGCAGACAAGCTTTATTTTGCAGGTCTTTTGCACGATATTACTAAGGATTTTAATACTGAGAAGCAGCTTGAAATGTGCAAAAAATTTGGTATTTCGGTGCCTTCGTCAATCGCGCCAAAGCTTTTACATTCAAAAACAGGCGCTTATTTCGCAAGAGATATTTTCGGTGATGAATATGTTGATAACGAGGTTTTCGGCGGTATATTTTATCACACCACGGGAAGGGCAAAAATGTCGCTGTTTGAGATAATAATCTATCTTGCAGACTATATTGAAGAGGGCAGAACCTTTGAGGACTGCGTTTATCTTCGTGAGTTTTTCTACGGTAGAATTAACAGTGCAAAATCAATTGATGACAAGCTTGAAATCCTTAGAAAAACGATGGTTTTATCCTTTGATTTGACTATAAAGAATTTAATTGATGAGAATAAGCAAATTGACGGTGATACTATAAGCTCAAGGAATTATTTTTTAACTAACACTATAAAATTGGAGAATTAATATGGAGAATATTTTCAAAATTGAGCCAAATCAGCTCGAAAATGCAACCTCCTTCGATATTGTCACGGCGGTTGTTAAAATTTTAGACAACAAAAAGGCAAAGGGAATTAAGGCGCTTAAAATCGACAACAAAACAATAATTGCCGACTATTTTGTAATATGCTCCGGTAATTCCTCAACTCAGATAAAGACGCTTGCTGATGAGGTAGAATATCAGCTTGGCGTCGGTGCGCTCCCATACGTTAGGTTGGAGGGCACAGATTCAAATGAGTGGAAGGTTGTTGACTGCCACGACGTTATTGTTCACATTTTCTCTGACGAAGCAAGAGAATTTTATAAGCTTGAAAAGCTTTGGGCTGATGCTGACGAGGTTGACATCAGCGAAATTATAAAGTAAGGGGACGAATTATGAAGTACGAATTTAGCACAATCGACAAAAAATGGCAAGATATTTGGGATGAAAAGGAAGCGTTTAAGGTTTCAAATGACTATTCCAAGCCAAAATATTACACACTTATAGAATTTCCATACCCATCAGGACAAGGTCTTCATATAGGTCACCCACGTCCATATACAGCTATGGATATCGTTTCAAGAAAAAAGAGAATGGAGGGCTATAACGTCCTTTTCCCAATGGGCTGGGACGCGTTTGGCTTGCCAACCGAAAACTATGCAATTAAGAACCACATTCATCCAAGCATAGTAACCGAAAACAACATTAAGCACTTTAAGGAGCAGCTTAAGTCCATTGGATATAGCTTTGATTGGTCAAGAGAAATTAACACAACCGATCCGAATTACTTCAAGTGGACACAGTGGATTTTCTTGCAGCTTTACAAAAAGGGACTTGCATATAAGAAGGAAATGAACGTTAACTTCTGTACGTCCTGTAAGTGCGTTTTGGCAAACGAGGAGGTTGTAAACGGCGTTTGTGAAAGATGCGGCAGCGAGGTTGTTCATAAGGTAAAGAGCCAATGGATGCTTAAAATCACAGAGTACGCACAGCGCTTAATCGATGACCTTGCAGACGTTGACTTCCTTGAAAGAATTAAGACTCAGGAAATCAACTGGATTGGTAGAAGCGAGGGTGCTGAGGTCCAATTCTCAACAACAATGGGTGACGACGTTACCGTATATACAACACGCCCCGATACACTTTTCGGTGCAACCTATATGGTTATGTCACCTGAGCACGCATTGATTGAAAAGTGGAAGAATAATCTTAACAATTATTCCGAAATTAAAAATTATAAGGACGAGGCAGCAAAGAAGTCCGACTTTGAAAGAACAGAGCTCGTTAAGGACAAAACGGGCGTTTGTCTTGACGGAGTTAAAGCTATCAACCCTGTAACAGGCAAGGAAATTCCGATTTACATTTCCGACTACGTGCTTGCTACATACGGCACGGGTGCAATTATGGCAGTTCCCGCACACGATGAGCGTGACTGGGATTTTGCGAAGGTATTTAACCTTCCGATTGTTGAGGTTGTAGCAGGCGGCGATGTTCAAAATGAAGCGTTTACCGACGTTGAAACAGGCGTTATGTGCAACTCCGACTTCTTAAACGGCCTTGAGGTTGCTGAGGCAAAGAAGGCTATAATTAAGTGGCTCGAGGAAAACGACAAGGATGTTGCCAAGGTTAACTACAAGCTCCGTGACTGGGTGTTCTCACGTCAAAGATATTGGGGTGAGCCTGTACCTATGGTATGGTGCGATAAGTGCGGTTGGGTTCCCGTTCCCGAAAGTGAGCTTCCTGTTCGCTTACCCGAGGTTGAGCACTACGAGCCGACGGATACGGGCGAGTCACCGCTTTCGAAGATTGACGAGTGGGTAAATACAACCTGTCCGCACTGCGGCGCGCCTGCAAAGCGCGAAACGGATACAATGCCTCAATGGGCAGGCTCATCCTGGTATTTCTTGCGCTATTGCGACCCTGATAACAACGAAGCGCTCGCATCGCGCGAGGCAATTGATTACTGGATGCCTGTTGACTGGTATAATGGCGGTATGGAGCACGTTACTCTTCACCTTCTTTATTCAAGATTCTGGGCTAAGTTCCTTTACGATATTGACGTTATCGGCTGTAAGGAGCCATACAAGAAGAGAACTGCACACGGTATGATTCTCGGTGAAAACGGCGAAAAGATGTCAAAATCACGCGGAAACGTAATTAACCCCGACGATGTTATCGCTGAATTTGGCGCAGATACACTCCGTCTTTATGAAATGTTTATCGGTGACTTTGAAAAGGCGGCTCCTTGGAATCCGTCGAGCATAAGAGGCTGCAAGCGCTTCCTTGAAAGAGTTGCGGCACTTACCGATATTATAAGCGGCGAGGGCATTACCAAGAAGCTTGAGGTTTCACTCCATAAGCTTATTAAAAAGGTTACTCTTGACATCGATTCAATGAAGTTTAATACCGCAATTGCCGCTATGATGGCATTCGTTAACGAGGTTTACGAAATCGGCTCTATCACAAAGGATGAGTTTGCTACACTTATTAAGCTTCTCAACCCATTTGCGCCTCACCTGACAGAGGAGCTTTGGGAGAGCCTTGGCGAAAAATCACTCCTTTCACTTGAAAAGTGGCCTGAATATGATGAAGCAAAAACTGTTGACGATACTGTTAAGATTGCAGTTCAGGTTAACGGCAAATTGAAGGCGACAATCGATATTTCCAAGACCATTTCCAAGGAAGACGCAATTCTTACAGCAAAGGCGGAAGCTAAGGTACAAGAGGCAATTAAGGACAAGGAAATCGTAAAAGAAATCTACGTTCCTGCAAAAATAGTAAATATTGTTGTAAAATAATTAAATTTTTTCTAAATTACTATTGACAAACGGGATTTGTTTGTACTATAATAGATAAGAATTTAATCCTTTGCATATGCGGGGGGAGGGATATAGATGGCAGAAATCAGAGTTAAAGAAAATGAATCACTTGACAGTGCACTTCGTAGATTTAAGCGCCAATGTGCAAGATCCGGAGTTCTTCAAGAGCTTCGTAAGAGAGAGCACTACGAAAAGCCAAGTGTAAAGAGAAAGAAGAAGTCTGAAGCAGCAAGAAAGCGTAAGTTCAAATAATTTGCGTGCTGTTATAGCTATTTTTAATCGAAATGAAAGAGGAATTCCTTGTGAATTCCTCTTTTTATGTAAAAAATCAAAAATTTGTCAGTAAAAAATTGCTTTTTCTCTTTACAAAATAAATAAAATATAGTATTATATATATGATATAAATACAATACTGAGGTATATACTGTGAATAGCACAAAACCGATTTATAAAAGAGTGCTGCTTAAATTATCCGGTGAGGCAATTTCAAGCGGCAAGGACGGCATTTTGAATTTCGATTATATCGAAAAAATTGCCGAGGTCATTAAAAAATGTATGCAAAACGGCGTTCAGTTCGGAATTATCGTTGGCGCAGGTAACATATGGCGCGGCAGAAGCGGCGGAAATATGGACAGGGTTAAGGCAGACCATATGGGTATGATTGCCACCTGCATTAACGCAATTGCCTTGCAGGAAGCGTTCATTCGTGCAGGCATTGATACGGACGTTATGACGTCTGTTGAAATGAAAGCATTTGCAAAGCCGTTTGTAAGAGACGATGCTTTAGATTCATTAAATAGCGGGAAGGTTGTTATTTTCGGTGGCGGACTTGGTATTCCGTTTGTTTCTACCGACACAGCCGCTGTGGTAAGAGCCGCTGAAATCGGTGCTGACGTTGTATTAATGGCAAAGAATATTGATGCAATTTACACTGCCGACCCAAGAAAGGACCCAAGCGCTGAGAAAATTTCTGAAATTACATATAAAGAAATTTTGGCAAGAGGTCTTCAAGCAATGGATTCCACAGCAACCTCGTTTGCTATGGATAACAAGATTTCAATTCACGTGTTCGGTCTTAACGAATGTGAAAATATTTTTAAGGTAATAATGGGTGCTGAAATGGGCACCATTGTAAAAGGAGAATAATTATGAAGCTTGATACTAAGGATTTTGAAGCAAGAATGAAAAAGTCAATCGAGGCTTATAAGAATGAGCTCGATACAGTAAGAGCAGGTCGCGCTAACCCTAACATTTTGTCAAGAGTTACCGTTGATTACTATGGCTCACCAACACCTATAAACCAAATCGGCTCTGTTTCTATCCCCGATGCAAGAACAATAGTTATCCAACCTTGGGATGCTACAACCTTGAAGGGAATTGAAAAGGCAATTTTGGCTTCCGATATTGGCATTACACCTGCCAACGACGGTAAGGTAATTCGTCTTGTTTTCCCACAGCTTACAGAGGAGCGCAGAAAAGAGCTTAAGAAGCAGGTTTCCAAGCTTGGCGAGGATGCAAAGGTTGCAGTTCGTAACATTAGACGTGATGCTATGGATAAGTCTAAGGATATGAAGAAAAATTCTGAAATGACAGAGGACGAGCAAAAGATTTCTGATAAGAACGTTCAGGATTTAACAGATAAGTACATCAAGGAAATTGATGTTATTACTGCTGCAAAAGAAAAGGAAATAATGGAAATATAACAAGACAGAGGGCTACCTAATTTTCATTAGATAGCCCTAATTTCAATATTTTAAGGTGAGATATGCTTTCTAAAAGAAATAAGATAACTAAGGTTGATGATCGCTTAAAGCACATTGCCTTCATTATGGACGGCAACGGCAGATGGGCACAAAAGCGATTAGCTCCACGCTCACTCGGTCATAAATATGGTGCTTCCGCATTTAAGCGTATTGTTAAATATTGCTACGAGCTTGGAATAAAAACTGTTACAACCTACGCATTTTCTACTGAAAATTGGTCAAGACCAAAGAGTGAGGTTGATTCCATCATTCAGCTCCTTCACGATTATACCTCGGAGGTTATCGAGGATGGCAGAATCAGAATTCGCTTTATCGGAGAGAGAGCAAACCTCTCAAGCGAGCTTGTCGAGGTTATGAATAATGCTGAGGAAAAAACCAAGGACAGGGAATATCAGCTTAATATCGCGTTTAATTACGGCGGCAGGAGCGAAATTGTAAATGCCTGCAACCGTCTTATTTCACAAGGCAAGCAATCAGTCACCGAGGATGACATTTCAAACAATTTATACACAAGCGGCTTGCCCGACCCCGATTTGATTGTGAGAACCGCGGGCGAGGTTAGAATGTCTAACTTCCTTTTGTGGCAGCTTGCTTATTCAGAGTTTTATTTTACAGATGTTTTGTGGCCTGATTTTGATAAAAAGCATCTTCTTATGGCTATTGAGAGCTTTTACAAAAGAGAAAGAAGATACGGTGGCTTAAACAAAACTAAGGAGAAGAAATGAAAAAGAGAATTATAACCGGAATAGTTGCTCTTATTATATTTTTGCCGATATGTATTTTTTCAAAGTACATAATTTTCCCGATAGCTATGGGAATTTTGGCAGCAATTGGTATTTATGAGCTTGCAAAATGCATGGGAATGCAAAAGAGAATTGTTCTTACGATACCGTTTTATTTGGTTGCGCTTGCATTGCCGATTTTGAGATTTTTCGTTAGCGGAAAAACGAAGCCAAACTCGGTATTTATGCTTTTTGCGATGGCATGCACCTTTGTTTTGCTTGTTTACGTAATGTGTTACGTAACTTACACAAGAAATAAATATAAGCTTAGTGACCTTTTGACGTTCTTTGCGCTTTCCGTTTACGTTATAGGTTGCTTCAGCGCAGTAGTTATTGTAAGATACACGGAGCACGTGCCGAATCAGGGCGCATATATGTATCCTATCATATTTATTTCTGCTTGGATTTGCGACACCTTTGCATATTTCACAGGTAGATTTTTCGGCAAGCACAAGCTCATTCCCGAAATCAGCCCTAAGAAAACAATCGAGGGTGCAATTGGCGGTGTGGCATTTACCCTTATCGCTATGATCGGTTACTGGGCAATTATCAAGTTTACACCAATTAATTACGACGGTATTTCGCTATTGCAAATTTGTGTACTTGGTGTTATTTTGCCAATTGTTACCCAAACGGGAGATTTGCTTGCATCCTGCATCAAAAGACAGTACGAAATCAAGGATTTCGGCAATGTTTTCCCGGGACACGGCGGCGTGCTTGACAGATTTGACAGCCCAATGCTTGCAGCACCCACGATTTGCTTGGTAAATGCAATATTTGCATTATTTAACTAATATGAATATGAATGAAAAATCAATTGCAATTCTTGGCTCAACAGGCTCAGTTGGTAAGCAGAGCGTTGAGGTTGCAACATCCCTTGGCTTGAAGGTTGATTTGCTTACGGCTTCGTCCTCGGTTGAGGAAATTGAGGCACAAGCAAGACTTTTAAATCCGAGTGTGTGCGTCTTGACAAATGAAGCATCCGCAAACGCCTTAAAGGAAAAGCTTGCAGACACAAGCATAAAGGTGTATGGCGGCGAGAGTAGCGCGCTCGACTCGGTTATGGAAAGCCAAGCAAGCGTCGCGGTTAACGCAGTTAGTGGCTTTTCGGGTCTTGCTCCTGCAATTGCCTGTGCAAACAGCGGCAAGAGAATTGCAATGTCAAATAAAGAGGCTATAGTTATTGCTCACAAATTTTTGAAGGAAGCAATAGATAAAAACAATGCCGAGCTTGTTCCTGTTGACAGTGAGCATAGCGCGATTTTCCAATGCTTGCAGGGAAACAAGGGAAATAAAATCAAAAGGATTTTGCTCACCTCCTCGGGTGGACCGTTCAGAGGTAAGGAGCTTAGCGAGCTTCAAGGCATAACCGCTTCCGATGCGCTTGCACATCCGACGTGGAAAATGGGCGCAAAAATCACGGTTGACAGTGCCTCGCTTATGAATAAAGGCTTTGAGGTTATAGAGGCAGTACGTCTTTTCCGCGTATCTCCCGAGCAAATTTCGGTTGTTGTTCACCCTCAAAGTATAATGCATTCCGCAGTTGAATATGATGATAATAGCGTTATTGCGCAAATGGGCGCGCCTGATATGCGCACGTGTATTCAATATGCTATTACTTACCCCAATAGATGCCCGTCGCTTGCAAAACCGCTTGATTTGGCATCAATAGGCTCGTTAACCTTCGAGCAGCCAGACACTAAAACCTTTAAGCTATTGGCACTTGCTTATTATGCAATAGAAGAGGACGGTGTAATTCCTGCGGTATTAAATGCCGCTGACGAGATTGCGGTTAAGATGTTCTTGGAGGACAAAATCGGATTTACAAAAATGTTTGACGTAGTGGAAAATATTGTTAGAGGCTACGAAAACATAAAAAATCCAACGCTTGATGATATTATAAATGCAGACAGGGAAACGAGAATTAAAACTCTTGAATACATAAAAGGTTGTTAAAATATTAACTTTTAGCATTTAATTTTACCCTACGCGAGGTTTATATGGTCATATTATATATTTTGCTTGCTCTTTTTGTTTTTGGAGTTATGATTTTAGTCCACGAGCTTGGACATTTTACCTTTGCTAAGATTTTCAAGGTCGCAATTAACGAGTTTTCCATCGGTATGGGACCGAAAATTTTCTCAAAGAAGCTGAAGGACGGCGTGCAGTACTCGTTAAGACTCTTTCCAATTGGCGGCTTTGTTGCCATGGAGGGAGAAACCGAGGAGAGCGACAACCCTAATTCCTTTGACAAAAAGCCCGCATATCAGCGCTTTATAATTGTTGCCGCAGGCGCGGTGGTAAATATTATCGTTGCTATAATTATTGTTTTCTTTTTGTCGGTGACCTCGCCTTACTTTGGTACGACAACAATTGCTTCCTTTGAGGGTGATGTTGACGCATATCAGGGTCTTATGCCTAATGACGAAATCATTTCCGTCGAAAACACCAAGGTTTCTACCGTTGACGAGCTTAGCTACGCAATTATGATGAACGGAAGCAAGCCGGTCGATATTATGGTATTGCGTGACGGAAAGGAGCACTTGGTTGAGGATGTTGTTTTTCCAACGCAGGAAAAGGACGGATTTGTTTACGGACAAATGAATTTTAAGGTTTACGGTGAGAAAAAAACAATCGGAAACGTAATAAAAAATACGTATCACACATCACTTTCAACTGTAAAAATGATTTGGGACTCCATAATAGGACTGATTACGGGAAAATTCGGATTTAAGCAAATTTCGGGTCCTGTTGGTGTAACGGGAGCTATGGTTGACGTGGCAAGGCAAGGACCGTACAGCTTTTTCTTCTTCGTTTCGGTAATATCAATGAACCTTGGCATATTTAATTTGCTTCCGATACCCGCGCTCGACGGCGGAACACTTTTATTTACGGCAATTGAAATGATATTCAGAAAACGAGTTCCCAAAAAGATAGAGGACACGTTAAAGCTTGCTGCCTTTGCGCTCCTTATCTTGCTTGTGATTGTCGTTTCAATTAAGGACGTAATTATGCTCATTATTTAAGGAATGATATGAAATATAATGATTTAAGACGAAAAACAAGATGTGTCAAAATTAAAGACGTTATAATTGGCGGCAGTAACGACATTGCCATTCAGTCTATGACAAATACCGACACACTTGATAAAATTGCAACGCTTGCGCAAATTAAAGCGCTTGTGGATGCAGGCTGCGATATTGTCAGAATTACCGTGCCGACGCTTGAAGCCGCGGAAACTATTTCTTATTTAAAGCAAAGCGGCGTGAAAATTCCTATCGTCGCCGATATTCATTTTGATTATCGCATTGCGCTTGAATGTGTGAAAATGGGTGTTGACAAGATTAGAATCAACCCGGGAAACATCGGCGAGGACTGGAAAATCAGAGAAGTGACAAGCGCGTGCTCTGACGCAGGCATTCCAATTCGCATCGGTGTAAACGGCGGCTCGCTTGAAAAGCACATCTTGGAAAAATACAAGGCGCCGACCGCTCTGGCACTTGCCGAGAGCGCGTTTTATCACATTGAATTGCTTGAAAAATTCGGCTTTACAAATACTGTCGTGTCGGTAAAGTCATCCGATGCGATAAATATGATAAACGCAAACAAAATTATTGCCGAAAAATGCGATTATCCGTTGCATCTTGGTGTTACCGAGGCAGGAGATTCATATAGCGGTCTTATAAAAAGCTCGGTTGGCATCGGCTCACTTTTATGCCAAGGCATAGGTGATACGATTAGAGTTTCGCTCACCGCAAATCCCGCTGACGAAATTAAGGCAGGCAAGGAGCTTTTGTCACTTATTGGCTTTTACAACAAGGGCTCAATTCAGGTTGTGTCCTGTCCTACCTGTGGTAGAACGAAAATCGACTTAATCGGCTTGTCCGCGCGCTTAAAGCAAGAAATTGAGACAATTGATACATACGGCAAGGACATAAAAATCGCGCTAATGGGCTGTATCGTAAACGGACCTGGGGAAGCCAAGGAGTGCGATTTCGGAATTGCAGGCGGCAACGGCGAGGCAGTTTTGTTTAGACAAGGCGAGATAATTAAAAAAATCAAGGAAAGCGAGATTATTCCTTGCATTCTTGATGAAATCGAAAGATTTAGAAATAATTAAGATAATAAGGCTAATTCAAATTGGTAACTCGGTTTGAATTAGTTTTTATAAATAAAGGAGGTATAAAATTGAATTTAAGAGAACGGTTTAAAAAATATTCTCCTTCACAGGAAATGCTTCCTTATATGGACTTTACGGTTACAAGCACAAAAGCCGACGTACCCAACAGAATGATTGAGGTAACGGTTGAATTTCCGTATTTAGTTACAAAGGAAACGTTATATAAATTAGAAAATGAAATTAAGTTAGCATATGAACTCAACTATATGCGCGTATTTCCAAAATATCCATCTCATTTGTTTTCAAAATCCTATCTTGACGAGGTAATCAAGGAGGCATATCGCCAAGGCGCGATTGCCAAGGGCTTTTTCAACGATTATTCCCTTGAGTTTTCAGACAGTGAGATTGTGTTTAGAATTCCCTTCATTCAAGGTGGAATTGACCTATTATCAAGTGCTTCAACTGCTGACGTTTTCGCTCAAATAATCAAAAGAGAGTTTGACCTGAATTATAGTGTTAAAATTTTTCAGCGCGAGGATTTTAAGCAAAATGCTGAGATGTTTGAGGCGAGAAAGCTTGACATTTTAAGGCACGCGCTTGAGGAGCTACATACAAACACAAAGGAAGAAAAGAAGGATGACGAAGAAAAAAGCTACCGTCAGGACTTCAAAAAGACAAATTCCTTCTATACCGAGGACGTTACCTTTGAAAATAAGGGAAATATCATAAAATGTGGCTATTTAGAGTTTGATATAGAATCAAAGGAATACGTAACGGGTGGCGAGTTTGAAATTAAAAACATCGTTCCAATCCGTAATTTAAGAGGGGGCATGCACGACGTTTGCGTGCTTGGAACTGTCTTTTCAATTGAGGAAAAGCAGATAAAAAGAGGCAGCCAGACTGTAATTTCAGTTGGCATAACAGATAAGGATTCGTCGGTTTTTATTAAAATTAACGTGCCGACAGAAAAGAGGGGCGAGGAGCTTTCTTATTTTAAGAAGGGCTGTGCCTACGCAATCCGTGGAAACGTAAAGCTTGATGATTTTGATTCTGAAATTTTCATATCATACTTAGACGTTTGCAAGATTAATCTTATCAAGCGTATGGACAATGCAGAGAATAAGCGAGTTGAGCTGCACTTGCATACAAAAATGTCGCAAATGGATGCAACAATTGACCCGGACGAGCTCATAGATACCGTAAAAGCGTGGGGGCACCGCGCAATCGCAATCACTGACCACGGAAACGTGCAGGGCTATCAGCAGATAATGAAGGCGTCAGAAAAAGCAGGCGTCAAGGTTATCTACGGTATGGAGGCATACTTCGTAAACGACTCGTCAAGAAGCGTTTATGGCGAAAAAATCACGCGATTGGACGAAGAATTTTGCGTTTTCGACCTTGAAACAACAGGTCTTTCTAATAAAAGCGACAAGATTACAGAAATTGGTGCGGTAATTATCAAAAACGGTGAAATTATCGACAGATATAATACATTTGTCAACCCCGAAAGACCTATTCCCGAAAAAATTGTTGAACTCACGGGAATTACCGACGATATGGTAAAGGATGCGCGCAAAATTGATGAGGTTTTACCCGAATTCCTTGAATTTGTTGGTGAGCGCACATTGGTTGCACACAATGCAAACTTTGACGTTGGCTTTGTTCGTCAAGCTTGCAACGAGTTAGGGCTTGATTTTAAGTGCACGTATATCGATACGGTTGCGCTTTCAAAGTTTATCAACCCCGAGCTTAAAAAGCATAAGCTAAATTCACTTGCCGACTACTTTAACCTTGGTGATTTTAATCACCATAGGGCATGTGATGATGCCGAGATGCTTGCAAATATTCTCGAATGTATGTTTGAAAAGCTTCGCGGTGAGGGAATTTATGACACAAGCTCGATAAACCACCTAATGAACAAAAATGCAGACCCACTTTCACTGCCGTCTAATCACCAAATTATTTTGGTAAAGAATAAAACAGGTCTAAAAAACCTATATAAGCTCGTTTCCGATGGCTTTTTAAAGTATTACAAAAGACATCCGCGCATACCGAAGTCAAACCTTGTTACGCACAGAGAAGGTCTTATAATCGGCTCGGCTTGCGAGGCAGGCGAGCTGTTCCAAGCGATCGTTGATAACAGAAGCGACGACGATATTGAAGAAATCGCTAACTTTTACGATTATTTGGAAATTCAACCGCTTTGTAATAACAAGTTTTTAATCGCCGAGGGACGCGCGTCTGGAATTGAGGACCTCAAAAACTTCAACCGCCGTATCGTTCAGCTTGGCGAAAAGCTCGGCAAGCCCGTTGTGGCTACCTGTGACGCCCACTTTATGAATAAAGAGGACGAAATCACAAGAAAAATTTTGCTTTCGGGTCAAAAATTCAAGGATGCCGACAACGACACGGGTATTTATTTCCGTACAACCGAGGAAATGCTTGAGGAGTTTGAGTATCTCGGCAAGGAAAAGGCATATGAGGTTGTTGTTACCAACACAAATAAGATTGCCGATATGATCGACTATGATAATATTCGTCCGTTCCCCAAGGGCACGTTCACTCCCAAAATGGAGGGCGCCGAGGAGGATTTAACGAATATGTGCTGGGAGCGCGCAAAAAATATGTATGAGTTTGAGGGCGTTATTCCCGAGGTAGTGTCAAGCCGCCTTGAAAAGGAGCTCACCTCAATTATTCAAAACGGCTTTGCGGTGCTTTATATGATTGCTCAAAAGCTTGTATATTATAGCGAGAGTCTTGGCTATTTGGTTGGCTCGCGTGGCTCGGTTGGGTCGTCATTTGTTGCTACAATGGCGGGTATTTCCGAGGTTAATCCGCTTCAACCTCACTATCGCTGCCCAAATTGCCGTTATAGCGAGTTTGTAACCGACGGTAGTATCGGCTCGGGCTTTGACTTGCCCGATAAAAACTGTCCTCACTGTGGCGAAAAGCTTCTTCAGGACGGACACGATATTCCGTTTGAGACCTTCCTTGGCTTTAAGGGCGATAAATCACCGGATATAGACCTCAACTTCTCGGGTGACGTTCAGGGTAAGGTACATAAATATACCGAGGATTTGTTCGGCGCTGAAAACGTGTTCAGAGCAGGAACGATAAGCGGTATTGCACCGAAAACCTCATATGGCTACGTTGCTAAATATATGGACGAGCATCAGTTAAGTGTAAATAAAGCAGAGCTTGGTCGTCTTGTTGAACTTTGTACAGGCGTAAAGAGGACTACAGGACAGCACCCGGGCGGCATAGTTGTTGTTCCTAAGGAATATGAAATTTACGACTTTTGCCCCGTTCAGCACCCTGCTGATGACGTTCACTCCGATATAGTAACGACACACTTTACTTTTGAATATCTTCACGACACGCTTTTAAAGCTTGACGAGCTTGGACACGATATTCCGACCAAATACAAGATGATAGAGCAGTTTACAAACACATCCGTTTTGGACGTTCCTATGAACGACCCTGAGGTTTACGAGCTGTTTTTATCTACTAAGCCCCTCGGTGGCGAGGATTTGTTAAAAGGACTTAAATGCTCGGTTGGTACCTACGGCTTGCCCGAGTTTGGTACAAAATTCGTTCAGCAGATGCTTATGGACGCAAAGCCGAAGAATTTCTCGGACTTGCTACAAATTTCGGGTCTGTCACACGGAACGGACGTATGGCTCGGCAACGCGCAGGAGCTTATTAAAAACGGCACCTGCACAATTTCCGAGGTTGTTGGTACACGTGACAGTATTATGCTTTATCTTATATATAACGGGCTTGAAAAGGGCACCGCGTTTAAGATAATGGAGGACGTGCGTAAGGGACGTGGTTTGACCGCTGAATACGAGCAAACAATGAGGGACAACAACATTCCCGATTGGTATATTTCATCTTGTAAAAAGATTAAATATATGTTCCCGAAGGCTCACGCGGCGGCATACGTTATCTCGGCTATTCGCTTGGCTTGGTATAAGGTTCATATGCCGATGCAATTCTATGCAGCATATTTAAGCGTAGCACCCGGCGGCTTTGAATCCTCAATGGTTGAAAACGGACTTGGCGGTATTCTTGACAGAATTGAGGAAATCGAGGCAAAGGGCAACGAAGCAACACAGAAGGAAAAGGAAACCGTTGTTGCGCTCCAAATTGCGTATGAATGCTTGGCAAGAGGAATTGAGTTTTTGCCTGTTAGCTTCTTAAAATCGGATTCATCGAAGTTCTTGCCCGAAAACGGCAAAATTCGCCTTCCGTTCTCATCGATTGCAGGTATAGGTGATAACGCATCGATAAAAATTGCCGAAGCGCGCTTAAGCGGTGACGTTTATTCCGTCGAGGATTTCCAACAAAAAACGCGTCTTTCAAAGGCTGTTATGGATCTGCTTGAGCGTAATCACGTTTTCGATGAGATGTCGAAATCTAATCAACTATCATTCGATATATAAAAAATGCACCTTAAGGATTTGACCTTGAGGTGCATCTATTTTAATTAAATCTTTTTCTCTAAAAGCTTCAAGGTTAGCTTTTTCATAGCATCTATTGCTAAATCCTTTAAGCTTTCGCCTCTGTAATCGCAATACTCATCGATATCTAAAATGCTTTTAAGCTCAGAGAAGGAGATATCTACAATTCTCGGCTTTGAGTGGTTAATTAGGATTTTTGCGTTATCGTGCTCAATAAATATAACCTTTTCGTCGTCGCGATATGCTTCGGCAAAAAGCTCGTTAAGGTCGCATTTGGTTACAAATTTAACCTCGCCGAAGCAAGTTTGATCGTCACTTAATAAGTATATTCCAAGCGAGCGCGGATTTTTACTGCCAATAAGACCGCGTATTTCATTTGCCATAATTGTTTCATCGCCCTTAATCAGCTTCGTAGTCAGCCCTGTTTGAGGTGTTACCAAGCCGTTTGGCGAAATGTAGTAAACGTAGAAGACGCCGTTTTCACATAGCATAAGCACAGAGTAGTAATAGTTACCGGGAGCATAATAATCATTCGGTCGTCCGCAACGTTTTTCATTCGTTTTCTTGTATTTATCAACGAGCTTGTCAGAGTATAGCTTATATATAATTTTGCTAACCGTCAGAGGTGTCATTTTTAACTCACTTGCAATTTCGTCGACAGTTTTGGGATTTTCGCAAACAGCACGGAATGTATAAAGTGTGTTTGAGTATCTTAAGTCATCTAAATTCAAAATTTCACCTCATTTCAAATGAATTATATGGTTTTTTATAAGAAAAGTCAACATTTTTCGCCAAAAATATTGAAATAATGACGAAAAAAGTATATAATGATAAAAACGGCAAAAGGAGGTTTTCAAATGATAGATAAGATTATTGATACAATTGCGTCATATGCAAAGGTTGATCCCGCATTGATAGAAGAAGATACTAATATTCTTGACTTCGATATTGATTCATTGTGCGTTCTTAATATTATTATGGAAGTTGAGCGTACCTTTGGCGTTAGATTTAATGACGAGGAGATTGTCGAAATAAGGACTCCGAAGGATATTGAGAAGTCAATTTTTGCTAAATATCAATAGAAATTTCGAAAGCACCGAAAAAATCGGTGCTTTTTTATAAAAATTTTGTCAAATTCTGTTGACAAACATATTAGACAAGTGTATAATATAGAAGCGTCACTAAAACGAAAGGGAATATCGACATGGACAATATAAGAAAGTTGCCGGAAGCGGAGTTCGATGTGATGGTCGCACTCTGGGACTGCAAGGTGTCCCCGGTGAACACAGCTTATCTTATGGAAAATGTCGGAAAGCAAAAAGGGTGGAAGGCACCTACTTTGATTTCATTTCTTTCAAGATTAGAAGAAAGAGGATTTATTCATTCTGAAAAGAAGGGAAAAGAAAGATATTATTATGTTGATGCTCAAAGGGAGCTATACATAAGAGGTATCACATTGGATTTTTTACAAAGGTACCATGCCGGTTCATTTGTTAAAATGATGGATTTGGTATATGGAAAAAACTCACTCACTTCAAAGGAACTTGATGAGATGTTAAGATGGTTGCAAGAACAGTATTGATTTGCTTCCGGTGTTTTATTCGTTTTATTATTCGGTGAAGAAAGTAATTTCTTCACCGAAGCACGAATTTTTTACTGTTTAGACCTATTTAAGGGTCTTTTTTATTTTTGTGTTTATTTTTACTTATATATATGCTATAATAAAATAAGGAATGGAGGGCTTTATGAAAAACATATTTTCTCAACTCTCGGAAAAATTTAATTTATCTCACAATGCTGACACATCTGCAATTTTACTCTGCGCAGGAGAATCAACAAGATTTTCAGGCGGCAGAAGCAGTAAGCAAATGGCGTCGGTTTTAGGCAAGGCGGTTATTGCAAGAACTATCGAAGCTTTTGAGGAATCGCCATCAATTAAAGAAATCGTTTTGGTTGTAAAAAAGGAAGAAACAGACGACTATAATAAATTAATATGCAATTCTGTATATAAAAAAATATCCTGTATTGTTGTTGGCGGCGATACAAGACAAATTTCAGCTATGCGCGGCTTTAAGCATATTTCCGAAAAATCAAAGCTCGTTGCTATTCACGACGGTGCAAGGTGCTTGGTTACCCCCGAAATTATTGAAGCGGTTATTTCCGAGGCGCGTTCAAACGGCGCAGCATCGTCGGCGAATAAGGTAACTGATACAGTTAAAATAGTCGATGACGACAAAAATATTTCAAGAACAGTCAGTCGCGAAAATATGTGGACTGTACAAACGCCGCAGGTATTCGAGCATCAATTATACAGAAACTGCATCGAAAACGCCAAGGAAAAGGGAATCGGTGCAACTGATGACTGTATGCTCGCTGAGGCGTACGGACAAAAGGTTAAGCTTGTTGAAACGGGCAGGGAGAATATAAAAATCACCTACAAGGAAGATATTTTACTTGCAGAGGCTATAATAAAAGCAAGAGGTGACAAATGATAAGAATAGGTCACGGATACGACGTTCACCGCTTTTGCGACGGTGAATACATTATAATTGGCGGAGTTAAAATTCCGCACGAAAAAAAGCTGCTCGCTCACTCTGACGGTGACGTTTTGGCTCACGCAATAGCCGACTCACTTTTAGGTGCAGCATCGCTTGGTGATATTGGCTATCATTTTCCTGATACAGATATGGCTTATGAAAATATTGACAGTATGATCTTGCTATCAAGGGTTAAGGATTTATTGCTTTCAAACGGATATGTAGTAGGAAATATCGACTCGACTATAGTTGCCCAAGCACCGAAAATGGCTCCTCACATTGAAAAAATGAGAGAAAATATAGCAAAGGTGCTTGAAATTCCAACATCAGCTGTCAACGTAAAGGCTACAACCGAGGAAAAGCTTGGCTTTACAGGCAGAAAAGAAGGAATTAGCGCACATGCGGTTGCATTAATAATGGAAAAGGCGTGAGATTTTATATCTTACACGTCAATTGATTTTTCTTCCATTCTCACGCATTTCCATTTGTTTTCTTTTATTATATTACACAAATTTACAATTTTTGACACAAAATCAAAGGAGATTACATATGAAAACATTGGCACCGTCAATTCTTGCCGCAAATATGCTTGAATTGGGCGAGGAAATCAAAAAAATCGAGGCAAGTGGCGCAAAATACGTTCATATTGACGTTATGGACGGCTCTTTTGTACCAAATATTAGCTTTGGTATGCCTATAATTTCCGCCGTTAGAGGCGTGACGGATTTGGTTTTAGACGTTCATGCTATGATTATAAATCCTGACAAGTATATTGATGATTTTATTAAGTGCGGCGCTGATATTATCACTTTTCATATTGAAGCCCTTGATAATAATAGAATTTTGTCTTCAATTGAGAAAATTCGCAAAAATGGCAAAAAGGTCGGTATTTCATTAAAGCCTGCAACCAAGGCGGAATCAATTTTCCCATATTTAGAGCTTATCGATATGGTTCTTGTTATGACAGTCGAGCCGGGCTTTGGAGGCCAGAGCTTTATGTATGATATGATGGAAAAGGTTAGTGCTATAAAGAAAGAAATTGAAAATAAATCGCTTTGCGTTGATATACAGGTTGACGGCGGCATAAATAGCGAAACGATTAAAATTGCTAACGAAAGCGGTGCAAATATTTTCGTGCTTGGTACTGCATTTTTCAAGAGCGCAGATCCGCTAAGATTGGAGAGCTTACTCGGTGAATAAATCATCTAAAATTATTATTACTGTTTTTTCTTGGCTTGCCGTTTTTGCTACAATGGCAGTGATTGCAAGGTTCTCCTTGCAAAATTCAAGTGACTCGTCATCGACGAGCGAGGCGCTTCTTAAATTAATTCCGTTTTACGACAGGCTATCGCCCGAAGCACTTGACGTGATTCATTTAATTATAAGAAAAATGGCACATTTTACTATATATGCGCTCCTTGGCTTCACTTCTTATAATGCTTTTAACGTTTCAATCAAGCTAAAGTGCGGATTTGTGTACCTTATATCAGTTGGCTTTGCTTCAACTTATGCAATTATAGATGAGTTTGTCTTTCAAGCGCTGTCACCCGGACGCGCACCGATGTTACTTGACGTAGTGATTGATACACTCGGTGCACCACTTGGCGCACTTTTGATGTTTTTAATCATATTGATAATTAAATTAATAAAAAATAAGGAAACCTCATTGTGAGATTTCCTTATTTTTTTACGCTTAGCTCGTTTAATGCGTCCATTAGCTGATAAACGTCGCTGCGTGAGTTATAAATACCAAAGCTGACCCGCACAGCACCGCCGTCCCCGGTATTTAATAGCCTATGTGCAAGCGGTGAGCAATGAAAGCCGCTACGGACACAAATGCCCTTTTTATTTAAATACTCACCAACCGTGCTTGAGGGAATATTTTTTATATTAAAAAGAAGCGTATTGCCCGAGTAATCATTCATATAATAAGGAATTATTTTCTTGTTTTCCTTGAAAAGTGAGCTTGTAAGGTTATATAAATCCTCCTCGTGGGCTCTGATTTTGCTTATATCAAGTGAAATTAGCCATTTTAAGGCTTCACAAAAGCCTGCAATTGCAGGTGTCGGCAAAGTACCCGCCTCGAAAAGCTCGGGCAAAAAATCGGGCATATTTTCCTCGAGAGAATTAACACCTGTGCCGCCCTCAATCACAGAGCGCTCGAATTTGTCTGTGTTGAATATAACAGCGCCAACACCTTGAGGACCGTATAGCCCCTTGTGCGCGGGAATACAAAGCGCATCTATATTCATACTTTTAAGCTTTATTGGGTGTACTCCCGCGCTTTGCGCGCCGTCTACTATAAATTTAATACCGCGCTCCTTGCACAGCTGTCCGATTTTTTCAATTGGCAATTTTCTGACACCCACGTTTGACTGATGTGTTGCTACAAGCATTGAGGTGTTAGGCTTAATTTTAGAAATAATGTTATTGATTATTTCTTCATCTGTGCCACCCGTCGAAAAAATATCAAAGGTGCAAAGCTTTTCCTTACTCAATCTGTAAATAGGGCGAAAAACGGAGTTATGCTCCATATCACTGATTAATACGTGAGTTGAATATTTAATGAGCGATTTTATGGCTATATTCAAGGCATACGTAGTATTTAAGGTGAAAACTACGTTTTCTTCATCGCCGTCAAACATTTTTGCAAGCATACTTCGTGCTTCATAAATCTTTTCCGCACTTTTTACCGACAGCTGATGCGAGCTTCTGCCGGGGTTGCCGCAGTATTTTTTTATGCACCTTGATATTTCGTCAGTTACACAAAGCGGTTTTGGGAAGGTTGTTGCAGCATTATCTAAATATATCATAGTCAACTCGTTAATATTTGTGAATACTTGATATTATGGCTTTTTAAGGCGTTTTCGGCTGCATATAGGTTGATGCAGTCGAATTTTACACCGTATGCACAGCCGCTTTTTGTCGCGCTTGAATCAAGCTTTACTACCTCGGAATTTATATAGTACGATGCAAGCGCGCGCTTTGCTTTAAGCGCGTACGTCATTGATTTTACAGATGCTATACACATTTAATCATCTCCTTTTTACCATATTATGCAAAAAAGACCGTAATGAAACGGTCTTTTGTTCATTTTAATATTGCAAAGGCGATACCAAAGTAGATTAGAAGCGACAACACGTCAACAATGGTAGTAATAAACGGGCTCGCCATAACCGCAGGGTCAAAGCCAAGGCGCTTTGCAAGAACAGGCAATATACAGCCAACAAGCTTTGAAGCGATAATTGTAACAAGCAAGGTTAAGCTAACCACGAAGCAAACAAGCGCTGCCTCGGGAAATGCACCGGTTATGTTTTTCAAGATAAGCCAGTCGATCAAAAGCATCTTAGCAAAGGTTGCAATCGACAATGTGATACCGCATAGAAGTGAAACGCGAAGCTCCTTGAACAAAATCTTAAAAATATCTCTCATTTTGATTTCTTCAAGTGCAAGACCACGTATTATTGTAACCGAGGTTTGTCCGCCGGCATTACCGCCCGTACCCATTATCATCGGGATAAAGGCAATTAATACCGTGCCCATAGCCGTTGAAACAAGCTTATCTTCAAAAGATGTGATAACCAAGCTCGTAAAGGTGGCAGAGAGCATAAGCAAAACAAGCCACGGGATTCTTTTGCGCCAAATTTCAAATGGAGAGGTGGCAAGGTATGGCTTATCTGACGGAATCATAGCCGCCATTTTTTCGATATCCTCGGTTGCCTCCTCCTCGATAACGTCGATAGCGTCATCGACTGTGATAATGCCGACTAAGCGTTTTTCGCGGTCAACGACAGGCAAGGCAAGCAGGTCATATTTACTCATTTCCTTGGCAACAACCTCTTTGTCCTCGTCAGTATTGACAAAAATCACGTTTGTGTCCATAATATCGGCAATAATCATTTCATCATCGGACAAGAGAAGTGTTTTTGCGGTAACGTAGCCAAGCAAGGTTCTGTCAGGACGAGTAACGTAGCAGGTGTAAATCGTTTCCTTGTCAACGCCTGTACGTCTGATACGCTTTAATGCGTCCTCAACCGTGATATCCTCATTAAGACTGACGTATTCCGTTGTCATAATGCTTCCCGCTGAGTCATCGGGATATTTTAATATTTCGTTTATGGTTTTTCGTGTTTCGGAATCTGCATTTTTTAAGATACGCTTAACAACGTTTGCAGGCATCTCCTCGATAATATCAACGGTATCGTCAATATATAGCTCCTTGATAACCTCTTTAAGCTCGTTATCGGTAAACGAGGAGAGAAGCGCCTCTTGATAATCAGTTTCCATTTCGACAAAGCATTCTGCCGCTAAGTCCTTTGGTAAGAGTCTAAAGAGCGTGCCAATCTTGCTTGGAAATTCCTCCAAAATGAGCGACAGGTCAGCAGGCTCGAAGTCTTTAAGAAGCGACTTGATTTCATAATATTTTTTATTCTCAATTAATTCATCAAGCTGCTCAATTGTTTCCTTGATATTTT